>CBDTUA010000016.1:0-56869 GCA_965363735.1 uncultured Sulfitobacter sp.
TAGAAGATTGGGCCATTCCAATATGGTGTAGACCTATTTAGGGGTATGCTGCCTGCGATAACATAGGTTTATACCTAAGGCAGCGGCAATTCCCTTGCCCCGTCAAGCGGGATGCGTCACAAACACACCGCCTAACGGAGCCTAGGATCATGGTCGATATCGCCAGCCGCGTCTGGAACCACAAGTGGAAGATCGACCCGATCGTTCGGTCGCTGATTGATACGGATTTCTATAAATTGCTGATGTGCCAATCGGTATTTCGCAATAAACCTGAAACCCAAGTCACCTTTAGCCTGATCAACCGGTCAAAGCACATTCCCCTTGCTGATCTGATCGACGAAGGCGAACTGCGCGAGCAATTGGATCACATCCGCTCGCTTTCCCTAAGCAGGGGTGAAAGTACTTGGCTTCGCGGCAATACATTCTACGGCAAACGCCAGATGTTCCGCCCCGACTTTATGGAGTGGTTTGAAGGGCTGCGCTTGCCGCCCTATCATCTTGAGCGGAAAGGCGATCAATACGAATTGACGTTCGAGGGTACGTGGCCTGAAGTTATGCTTTGGGAAATTCCTGCCCTTGCAGTTCTGATGGAGCTGCGCGGCCGCGCGGTGCTGGACCGGATGGGCAAGTTCGAGCTTCAGATATTGTACGCCCGAGGCATGACGCTCGTTTGGGAGAAAATCGAAGAACTGCGCACAATACCTGACCTATCAATTGCCGATTTCGGCACGCGGCGGCGCCATTCCTTCTTGTGGCAAGACTGGTGTGTTCAGGCGATGCAAGAAGGGTTGGGCAGCGCATTTACCGGGACATCGAACTGCAAAATCGCCATGGATCGCGAGGTTGAGGCGATCGGCACCAACGCCCATGAGCTACCAATGGTCTACGCCGCTCTGGCCGAGGATGATGCCGCGCTCGCGCAGGCTCCCTATGATGTTTTGCGTGATTGGCACGAAGAGCACGAGGGCAATCTGCGCATCATTCTGCCAGACACCTATGGAACCAAAGGTTTCTTGGACAATGCGCCTGATTGGTTGGCCGGTTGGACGGGCATCCGTGTTGACAGCGGCGATCCCGCAACTGCCGCCCAAACGGCAATTGATTGGTGGAAATCAAGGGACGAGGACCCAACCAGCAAAAGGATTATCTTTAGTGATGGTCTGGATGTTGCGAAAATAAAAGAGCTACACCGTGAGTTTGCTGACAAAGCGAAAATCTCATTCGGCTGGGGCACCTTGTTGACCAACGATTTTCGAGGGCTGACACCCGATGACGCGCTCGCTCCCTTTAGTTTGGTGTGCAAAGCCGTATCGGCGAATGGACGCCCAACAGTCAAGCTGTCGGATAATCCGAACAAAGCGATGGGTCCCCAAAGCGAGATCGATCGCTATAAGCGTGTCTTCCATGTAGGCGAGCAAAATGCACAAAAGGTTATCGTCTAGTCGATGACCTTTGCTTGTGCGGCGCGGTTCTTACCTTCACGCCACACAATCAACAGCCCGCCGACAATGATGAATAGCGCACCGGGAAGCAAATCGGACCACGGCGCTTCGCCATAAAAGACCCAACCAAGAACAAAGGCCAGCGGAATGCCGAAATAGCTGAACGGGGCCAAGTTGCTTTGTTCTGTCATTCGGTATGACATGATCAGGAACAGAACGGCCGTTCCGCCAAACCCGCCCATCCAAACAATCCAAAGCAGATCGCTGCCAGACCCCAATGGGTTAAAGCCGCCGGTTACAAACGCAAGCGCCAACGATCCGACTGCGGCAATGCCAGAAGAATAAAGGTTGATCAGTGCGCTAGGGACGTCATCGTCCATCATGCGGGTCGTAACGGCCACCAAAGCATAACAAGCAGCCGCCGCGAGCGGGAAAAGCGCAGCGGGTTGGAAGGTATCGCGGCCCGGCCCAACGACCATAATCACCCCGACAAAACCCAAAAGCACAGCACCCCACCTAAGTGCGCCAACTTTTTCACCAAGCAGTATCACGGCGAGCGCGACCATGATTGGCGCATTAGCATAGGTGATCGTCGACGCAGTCGCAAAACTGAGCAGTCCAAGCGAAAGATAAAAGAAGTACTGCGCAAATGTCAGGATAAAACCGCGCAAAAGTGCGAACCGCCACTGGCGTATTCTTAGAATACGGCCTTTCTGGTGCCAATCTGGCGATATCCAAAGCGCAATGCCTGCCGGGATTAAGCCAACAATATTTCGATAGGCGGACAATTCTGCAGCACCGTAGTGCGGGGACAGGTGTTTGATGATTAGACCCATCAGATCGAATAGAACCAAAGCGATCAGCGACAAGATGATCGCGAGGGTGGTGCGGTTCATCTTCATGTTATTGATCCCAAAGGTGGTGCGCGTGTACGCTAGCAGACAGATGCAGCAGAACCATCACAATCCGTGTTGGGCGGTGGATCACTTGGCCGGATCAACCTTGCCACGCAAGGATTTCACCTCTCCTCGAACTTTCTTTTCCTTCAGTCGACGTTTTTTTGACCCTAACGTGGGTCGCGTTGGAATGCGGCGTTTGGGCGGTGTAAGCGCCGATTTGATCAGCTCTTTCAGTCGGTCACGGGCGATCTCTCGGTTGCGCGCCTGACTCCGCGTTTCGTCGCACTGAATGACCAATGCACCCTCGTTGGTCCAGCGGCGGCCTGCAAGCCGGCGTAGACGTGTTTTGACCGGGTTAGTCAGAGAGGGGGAGGTCGCTGCCTCGAACCGCAATTCAACTGCGCTGGAAACTTTGTTTACATTCTGCCCGCCGGGTCCTGATGCCCGCATAAAGCTTTCGGAAAGTTCCCAGTCTTGAATGGCGATATCATCGGTGATGTGCAGCACAGCGGTCTCCTTGGGCGCAGTATCGCATCGCATGTAGCCAAGTGAAAGAGGCCCTGAAAATGCGAAAAGGGCCGCCCTAGAAAGAGCGGCCCAATCGAATGGCTTACGGAGGTGGGATCGGTTAGATCAGCGATCCACCTGAGTTTCTGACCGCCAAGGGTTGCCCTAGCGGTTATCCTCCCAAGCTGTTCCGACACCTCTCTCCAATACCGTTCTTGACACTGGATCACCTCCTTTACATTTGTTGAACTCACCCAAGCTTTGCACAGGATTAAAAAAAGACAAAATGTTTTTTTGAGGCGTGGAAGATTAAGGGCGCAAAGCATTGCCGATGCAACAGGAACTATGCGCCCTTGGTACTCGTCAAGAAAGATGGCCGTTAGCGGGCGGGCAGTAGCCGTGCAGTGATCAATCGGAATGGAACCAACGCAATCAACGCGAGGCCTAGTTTTACAGTCCAGTCAGCTACGGCGAGCGATACCCAAAGCGGTGCCACAGGACCGCTGCCCAGTAATGGCAGGGACTCGGACGCCCACGATATGTCTGTGGACGGACTGATAAACGACAATGCACCCGAAAACGCGATCGAGAAGAACAAGATCGTGTCGACTGTGCTGCTGATAAGAGTGCTGGCAAGAGGTGCGCGCCACCATTTGCCATCGCGAAGAGCCGAAAATATTGCAACATCAAGCAGTTGCGCCACCAAAAACGCCAGGCCCGACCCAATCGCGATGCGGATTGTTACAAGCGGACCGAATTCGCCGATAATCTGAGTGCCGATTAGCGAGCAGATCAAGCCAACAACGAAGCCCACTAGAACCACCCGCCGGGCAGCGGCTTGGCCGTAAACGCGGTTCATGACATCGGTAACAAGGAATGCCAAAGGATAGGTGAATGCGCCCCAGGTGAGCCATTGACCGAAGAGGAACTGAACAAGAATATTGGAAGCCACAACAATGGCGGCCATGGCAATGATGCCGGGAAGATATGTGCGTGTCATGTGTTAACCGTTTTTTGCAAGGGTGCGGCGACTTGACCTGCGGGAATCGCAGATATTGCCGCCTTAAGGCGTCGAACCCAGTCTTGCAAGCTACTCGACGACCGAATACTCGATAATTTGTGTGTTTTGAAACGGCAGGAAGTTGTCGTCGGATACGAGGGTAAGATGTGTTTGGCCTGACACATCCTGCCAAACAGAAATCCCCTCGAGATTGTCAAACCGCGACGGCAAGGTTTGCAGCAATGTCACTTCTTGCGGTACAGGCCCGCTTAAATCTAGCCGTCTGATCCGCGTTCGAAAGCCCAGTGGAGTCACCGTGCGTTCCAATAGGTACAGTCGACCTTTTGCATCAATGTCTGCGCCCACAGGCAAAAACGGCCCCTTTTTGGAAATCCGTGCAGCTACACTCTGTTGACCATCTTTGAAGGCAAAAAGTGGGAAATAGTCATCCTTCGTATCTTCCGGAATTGCGTAAACTGTTCCATCAGAGCTGACGGCGAGTGCTTCAAGACCGCTGTTTTCTGCTCGAAATTGTGACGCTTTTAAAGTCACGAAAGGCGTTGTTACACCATTGGTCGGGTCCAGCTTTGCAATCCTGTGTTGGCCTTCAAAGCTGATATAATTTTGACCGTCATCTGCGATCGCCAAGCCTTCCGCATCAGTGAAAGGTTTGCCTAAGACCGCGCCCTTTTCATTGCGGATGGCGATCGAATGAATGATCTCTGCTGACGTGATTGAACCTTCAACTCGGTGCAAGGCGGCTTGAACTATGCGGCCTCGATCTGAGACGATGGTCATAAGTTTGCCATCAGACGAAACTTCGGCACCTGAAAAGCCGCCGAACCAGCTCGCGCTATCTTGCCAGATGAATTCTGAATCAAGCCGCAAAAGAGGTTCATCCCCGGCCGCGAAAACGGCCGAGGTCAAAAAGAAGGTCAAAATATAGCTGAAAAGATTCAGTTCGCTTCCAGTACCGATTGGCATTGAGCCGGCAGGTCTGCCAAGACCAGCTCGCGTTTCGCTTTGCGTTTCGGCGGATCTGGATTTGGCGGGGGCGGATTCAAGATATTTGCCTGCCACTGCCGCGCATCAGCACAACCATCACCAGCTGGTGGTGGCGCTTGATCTACACATCCGCGCGCACCTTTCGGACAGCTAAGACGGACATGGAAATGGTAGTGGTGGCCATACCAAGGGCGAACTTTACGCAACCAGCTACGATCGCCTTTTTCATCGGCACACATTTGCACTTTTGCGCCTGGAAAGACGAATATACGGGCAACACGGGGGTCAGATGCTGCAGCTTTCAGGACCTCATGATGCTGACGTGTCCAACTGCTGTTCACATACGCGCCCTTCGCCCGTCTCATCGAAATCGAAGAGACTTTCTCGCGTTCTGCGCGGCTTAGGTTCAGCGAGTTGGGGGGTAGCATCCATATGTCTGCGTCAAGTCCCATCTGGTGGCTTGCATGTCCCGTCAGCATCGGGCCGCCGCGTGGCTGGCTCATATCGCCAACATAGATACCTTGCCATCCGGGCTGCTGCGCGGCCTTTGCACTTAGTTTTTTGACGAAATCAATCATCTCGGGATGCGCCCAGTTCCTGTTGCGGGACAGGCGCATTGCCTGCCACGTAGGACCGGTTTCGGTCAGCTGCTGTGCGCCAGCAACACAGCCCTTTGCATAGCTGCCAAAGGCCGCCGGTGTCTGGGGTGACCCAATGCTTTTTGCACCAAACAGTTTCTTTGCATGCACATTACTAAGGGCACCACCAGACGATCCGATGGTCGGCAGTACCATTGATGCTTGCAGGTTCGGCGTGGTGGGTGACCCGCCACATGCGGCCAAAACCAAGGAAAGTGTCACACCAGCTAGAATACGGGAAAAGATCATTTCGCGAAGTCTCCATTCGGTTTGACCCATGCTAACAGAACGAGTCCGATAATGAACAGCCCCACAACGGGGGTAATGCCCAGTCGTTGACTTCCGGTTAAATCACTCGCGATGGCAATCAATGCGGGGGCCAGAAATGACGTCGCCTTGCCAGAAAGTGCATAGAGCCCAAAAGCTTCGGTCATGCGGTCGGGGTTTCCTTGCCGTGTCAGCATGTTGCGCGATGACGCCTGCAATGCACCACCCGCGGCACCAATCAACGCGCCCGCAACGTAGAATAAGATATCAGGCAGCGCAGATCCTTCGCTGATAGTCATTCCCACCGCCGAAGTCGGGGTAAGAGAAATGATCAAACAAGCGGTCGCGATCAAGATAATACAACATGCAACGATCACTGGCATCGGCCCGATTGCACGGTCCACCCGACCACCGACCCAAGAAAACACAGCGCCTGAAATTGCCGCGAGGATACCAAAAATGCCGATGTCGATAATCGACCAGTTCAAAACACCAAGTGCGTAGATGCCGCCAAACGTGTACATGCCGTTCAATGCATCGCGGTAAAACATGGACGATCCAAGATAAGCAAGAAGTGACGGGTGCTGCGGAAGCTTCTTAAGGGTGCGACGAAGATCGGACAGGGCCTTGCCAACCTTATATTTGGGGGCATTCGGGTTAGGCGTGTCGCGAATATACAAGAAAAACGGGACCATAAAAACGGCGTACCAGATCGCGGTCAAGGGCCCGACAATCCTTGTGTCGGCTTTGGTGGATGGATCAAGGCCAAACGCGGGTTCGAAACCTAACATGGTCAGCCCCTTGTCGCCGGCTTGAAACAGGAAAACCATGATGACCAGCGCTACAACGCCGCCGACATACCCAAACCCCCATCCGGAGCCTGAAATGCGCCCTCTTTCTGCGGGGTCAGGTGCCAATTCCGGGAGATAGGAGTTGGTGAAAATTGTCGCAAACTCCATCCCGATCAGACCGATACCAAAGAAAAAGAGCGCCCAGATAATTGAAAAGTCTTGTGGAGCTGTCCACCATAGCGACGCAGACCCTATGAAATAGAGGGCTGAAAACAGCCATATCCACGGCATGCGCTTGCCCGACGAATCCGCGACCGCACCCAGCAAGGGGGCAAGGATTGCGATTGAAATGCCAGCAACGGTTAAACCATAACCCCAATAGGCCTGCGCCTGAGCTTTAGCAGCGTCAATATCCATCCCGCCGTCGACCAAAGCCGCTGTGGCCGTCTGAGCGAAGTACGGACCGAAAATAAAAGTCAAAAGTAATGTGTTGAAAGGTTGGCTAGCCCAATCAAAGAAATACCAGCCCCAGATTTTTTTGCGCGATGAAATCGTAGGCATATGTATTCTCCGGTTTTGAGTGAACGGTAGTGCAGCGAGGTGGCCCCGCGCAAGGAACGTTTTGCCAAAGCCGCAGAGTTCTAAGTGGTCGACAAACGTTTCGGGTCGGGTCGACTAGAAAGCTATCGGAAAATTTAGAAACCTTAGATACTTCAATCGGGCAATACCCCAAAACGCGAACACTCAAAAATCCGTAGTAATTATTTAAGCACCGCCCGCCTAACCGTTTCAAAAGGCGGTTATCGAGCAGATCTGAACCACGCCCAACGCGAAAAATCATGAGCTTGGTATCTCAGGCGCACTTACATTGGACGGTCGCAATTTCTGCAAAGTTTTAAAGCAAGAGGTAACTGCGGTTCGCGGGCGAATATAGACAATCCGCACCTACGACCGTCGCCTTTGCGTCAAAGTACTGGACGAAAAAAGCACACCACGCCACTTTCCAGAATGGTGGATGTAACTGGTGATCGGCTCCGATTATTCAGTCGCGATTAATTCCATGCACGTAAAGAAGGTGCGTTGCCCTTGCTCTTTCATGGGGCGTTGCTTAACTGCGTCTAAATCATTTGAGAGGCCACACTATGACATCGTTATTCCAGATCTTGATGCTGCTTTTGAATATCGTGTGGTTCGTCATTATCGCCCATGTGATCATGAGTTGGCTCATAAATTTTCAGGTCTTGAACTTGCGACAACCTTTGGTTGCGCAAATCTGGGATGGATTAAACCGCTTGCTTGAACCGGTCTATAGCCGCGTTCGCAGCTTTCTGCCTCAGATGGGGGGGCTTGATCTTGCTCCGCTTGTTGTCCTGATATCAGTTGCGGTTTTGCGTATCCTTTTGATTAACAACGCAGCATTATTCTATTAACCGACCCTTCGGGGATGATATTCGGAAAGCCTGAGAAACATGGGTATTGTCCCTCGTTTCTGAGTGTGGGAGTCTGCCCGCAAAGAGCAGATCATAGTTAGGTTTTCCATGTCAGGCGCTGCCACGCTTTTACGTGATATATTTGGTTTCGACGGTTTCCGCCCCGGTCAGCAAGAGATCGTCGAGGCAGTGACGGCTGGCGAGAATGTTTTGGCCATCATGCCGACGGGCGGTGGTAAATCCCTTTGTTTCCAAATGCCTGCGTTGCTGCGCGAGGGGGTGACGGTTGTCATTTCACCGTTGATTGCATTGATGCGGGACCAGGTTAGGGCGCTTCAGGAACTTGGCGTTGGGGCCGGGGCGCTTACCTCGGGGAACACGCCTGAAGAAACAGATGCGGTGTGGGAGGGGCTTGAGGCCGGCACGCTGAAGCTGTTGTACATGGCCCCGGAACGGTTGGCGGCAGGATCTGTGATCGGCATGCTAAAGCGTGTTGGTGTGTCTATGATTGCAGTAGATGAGGCGCATTGCGTCAGCCAATGGGGTCATGATTTCCGCCCTGACTATTTACGCATTGGGGAATTGCGCAGGGCGCTGAACGTTCCTTTGGCGGCATTTACGGCAACCGCAGATGCCGAGACCCAGATCGAAATCGTTCAAAAGCTTTTTGACGGAGCGGCCCCGCGTGCATTCTTGCGTGGTTTCGACCGCCCGAACATCCATCTTGCATTTTCAGCCAAGAATTCCCCACGTACGCAGATACTGAATTTCGCGGCCGGACGCAAAGGCCAGTCCGGCATCGTTTATTGCGGGACACGTGCCAAAACCGAGGGGCTCGCCAAAGCCTTGCGCGACGAGGGTCATGTTGCCTTGCATTACCATGGTGGCATGGAAGCCGAAGACCGTCGCATTGCCGAGCGGCGCTTCCAGCAAGAGGATGGCTTAATTGTTGTGGCGACTGTCGCCTTTGGCATGGGTATCGACAAGCCGGACATCAGGTGGGTAGCACACGCCGACCTGCCAAAATCAATCGAGGCGTATTACCAGGAAATTGGTCGCGCCGGTCGGGACGGATCCCCGGCTGAAACTCTCACTCTTTTCGGATCTGATGACATCCGCCTGCGACGGAGCCAAATCGACGAAGGGATCGCCCCACCAGAGCGGCGGACCGCAGATCATGGGCGTTTAAATGCGCTATTGGGCTTGGCCGAGGCGCTGGAATGTCGGCGCAAAACCTTACTAGGTTATTTTGACGAAACCGAAATAAGCTGCGGGCGATGTGATCTGTGTGATGCCCCTGCAGACGTTTTTGATGGTACAACTGCTGTACGCAAGGCCCTGTCCGCCATGTTGCGTACAGATGAATGGTTTGGATCCGGCCATCTGATCGACATCCTGCTTGGCAACGAGACTGATAAAATTCGGGAACGGGGCCACACCAGCCTGCCAACGTACGGGGTGGGGACCGAATATGACAAACGGCAATGGCAGGCGGTTTTCCGTCAGATGATGGGGCATGATCTGGTGCGCCCTGACGCAGAACGCCATGGCGCGCTGCGTATGACGGATGCGGCATTACCAATCCTGCGGGGCGAAGCGCAGATTTCCTTGCGTCGTGACAGCATACGCGCTGCGGGTGTGACGCGCCGTCCGGCGGTCAAGATGCTGGTCAGCGAAGAAGATGCGCCGCTGTTGTCTGCGCTAAAAGCCAAAAGGCGAGGTTTGGCCGAAGCTGCCAAAGTTCCAGCATACATCATCTTTAACGACCGCACCTTGATCGAAATGGCAGAAAAGCGGCCTTATAGCTTGGACGCAATGGCCCGCGTTGGCGGTGTTGGCGCGAAGAAGCTAGAAAGCTATGGGCGTGCGTTTCTTGATGTTATCAATGGTGCCTCTGAAGGGATGCATCCGACGCGCAGAAAGCTTGCCGGTCGCGAGGCTGGCAACGTGTACGATCGGCTGCTTGAGGTACAGGCTGAACTGGCGCGCGGTACCGCAGGAACTGACAAACCGCTCAGCTGCTCAGCATCGTTGTTGGCCAAAGTTGCGCAGCTTAGGAATGCCGATGACACAGCACTTGAACGTCTACTGGGGGACAAGCGTGCAGAAAGGTTTGGCCCTGCATTTCTGGACGTTCTGAGGGAAGCTGGCTAAGTCACAGGTCACGCCAAACGAGGATGCCACTGCTCGCTGTTATCTCACATGCCAAATAGATGAACCTGGATCCACGTGATGTGAACATGAGCGCGACCGGTATGTTGGGCGATCCGTGTGCTGTATGCAGCCCGAACTTTGGTTAATCGGCCTCGGCAGTCTACGGAGGCAGCGGGACTGGCAATTGGTTGTCCTTCCCGCAGCGCCATGACAGAAGTTGCAAACCTGATTGTTCGACAAAACTATGCGATCAATCTTGTCTGTAACTCAGTAACGACGGACGCAAATAATGCTAATTTTGTTATCGCCTGCAAAAAACGTAAATGAAGCAAGAGCATCGGGTCACGCCGTTTCGTCCCCACGATTTTTGGATGAAGCGGAAGAAATTGTGTCTGTTGCGCGTGAGTGGTCGGAAACTGACATCAGCCAGATAATGAAAGTATCTGCAGCGATCTCTAAGCTTAACGTAGATCGGTTCGCCGATTGGTCACGTGAAGGGGACTGTGCAGCAGGTCTGATGTTCGACGGTGACGTGTACAAAGAACTCGACTTCATCACTCTTGATGAACTTGCAATGTCAGCTTCTTCACATCGTTTGCGTATTTTGTCTGGGCTTTACGGCCTTTTGCGACCCTCTGACGCGGTGCGCGCCTATCGAATGGAAATGGGCAGAAAATGTCCAGGACACCCTGCTGGTACGCTTTACAAATTTTGGGGAACCAAGATCGCTAAAGCCATAGCGCAAGATGCGGCAGAATTTGGAACGAACACAATTTTGAACCTAGCCTCGATCGAATACAGTAAGGGCGTAGATGGAAATGCGCTTGGCGATTTGAACGTTGTCAGCCCGCGCTTTGAGGAAGAAAAAGGCGGAACACGCCGAGTGATCGGGATCTCGGCAAAGCGTGCGCGAGGAGCAATGGCTCGATGGGTTCTGGAAACTGGTGCGCTTGAGCGCAAAGAGCTCGAGGCATTTGATATTGGGGATTATGTTTTCGATGCTGAAGCTTCGACTTTGACGCAACCCGTCTTTGTTCGTGCCATTCAGTGATCAGCTTAAAGCATGCATAGATAGGCTCATGAATTTTTAGAAAATTAGGGGGTCTGGACCGCACAACCTGTCGAAGTAATCTGGATTGCATAGGATCGAGTTGAAGCCCTAGACAGGAGGGCAATCAAGGCCAACAAGAGTGGGATGCTGCAGTACGCGGTACCCGCGAACATTTCGAAGCAAGCGTTGCGTCGGCCCGTTTAGACCGGCATGCACCATGATTGTTGCGGCGAAATGCGTAGATCTTCCTTCAAACTGGATCATGCATTCTGCTATTTCCTCAAGATACCAATCCATTCTAATCGCCTTAAATGACAATATACCTCTATTATTTCTATCAGCGTTGCTTCTTGCACGATTCCCTTAACGCGAAGTAGTGTGAACTAGGGGTGATAAAATGCTCAAGTTCACTACATTCGGGTTCGTTCTAGGACTGTGTTTTCAGAACACTGCTTTAGCGGAAGAAAGCCGGAGCGAAGCCAGAATTGGTGTTTTAGCGTATCGCGGCTCTGATCAACTTCAACGTAAATGGTTGACCTTGCGCGACTATCTGGGAAGTGAAATCCCTGAATGGTCGTTCGAGATAGTCCCAATAACGCTGTCCTCTGCTGCGGGGCAAATTGAAGCCGGGCAGCTGGATTTTATCGTTACAAACCCCGGGCATTTCGTTGATCTCAACCGAAATTATCGGCTGAGTGTTATCGCAACAAGATCACAACAGAAGTCGGACGGTACATTTTCGGGTGAGTTCGGCAGCGCCATCATTGCGTTAAACGATAGTGGGATCAAAGGGTTGCGCGATGTGGCAGGCAAGTCTGTTGCGGCGATTGACATTAATGCCTTCGGCGGCTTCCAAATTGCGTGGCAGGAATTTGACCGCGTAGGGTTGGATCTCTTTGAGGACCTTAAAGAACTTCGCTTTGTTGGGTTTCCGATGGATCAGGTCGTCATGCAGGTTCTGGATGGTACGGCCGACGTAGGAATTGTGCGCAGCGGCCTTTTGGAAGACTTGGCGCGCGAAGGCAAGATTGACCCAAGCGCGTTCATCCATCTTAACGCTAACGTGACATACAGCCATTCCGATAGGGTAAGTACAGGGCTCTATCCGGAATGGCCCTTTGCTGTCTTGTCTACGACTGATTCAACATTGAGAAATCGCGTGGCACTTGCCCTCTTGAGAACGAATGAAGTTCCCGATGCGGAGTTGCGCAACATATTAGATGGCTGGTCTGCGCCCGCCGCCTATCACAGCGCGTTCGAACTGAAGGACGCTTTTCAAAAGAAGATAGGGCTGATGGGCACCGCGGAAGGACGCCAGACGCGATTTACGTTCTGGGCATTCTTCGCTGCAACGCTTTTGATTGCTGGTGCGTTCTGGCGAAATGCCCGCGCGAAGGTCCTTCCCAAGCAAGCAGGTGAAACGCCACTTGAAAAAACTGAAGCCGCTGGGTTGACCCCCCGCGAGCGACAGGTGCTTGCACTGGTTGCGGAGGGAAACTCCACAAAAGAAATCGCAATTGAGCTTGGGATCAGCCCTAAGACCGTCGAGTTTCACCGGTCAAACCTCTTGCGGAAATTCGACGCCAGAACCTCCAGTCAGCTGGTCGCCCTAGCAACCTAGGGATTCCCCTAGGCCGTTTTCCGCATAAAACGGGGGAAGTGCAGAGGTGCCGGATCCTTCACCACATGCAATGATTTTCACACCTATTCGATCAGGGTGAAATCAAGGGAGGAACTAATGAAATTTATCTATTCAATTTGCCTGTCTCTGGCGGTGCTTGCGACCGCTCTTGTTACACAGGCCAACGACGCACAAGCAAATGAGCGATATGGTAAGCAAAAGGTCGTCTATCACATTAACTATGATGGCGGTCAGGATGATAAAAAATACCGCGGTGCGATGCGCAATGTTCAAAACCATATCAACGCCGTCGGTGCTGAAAACATAGACGTCAAAGTAGTGCTCCACGGCAACGGCTTGGGTCTTCTGTCACAAGCAAAGAAAAGCGAAGCACTGCGAGGCCAAATTTTGGAGCTGAAAGGCCAGAATGTAGCGGTACATGTTTGTAATAACACTCTCAAAGGGCGCAAGATATCGTATGAGAATGATCTGTTCGACGTCTTCGAGGAAGATATCGTGCCGAGTGGCGTTGCAGAGTTATCGCATCTACAGCAGCAGGGCTACACGTACATCAAACCCTAAGGCAGGCAATCAAACTATTGCGCTCAAAATAGTAACGCACTGAGAAGAAAGACGTTCGTCTCGGTGCGTGGCTCATCTGCCGTTAACGCATTTTGCGCCATTTGGTCAGCAAAGACGTCTGTTGGTGCGCAGTTCAAACTTGGGTGCACAAACAAGCTGCGCGTTTAGAATGCATCATTTGCTAACCATGTGTAGCCGCAACGGAACGTCCACGGCGCTGCTGATTTCATCATCCGCTTTGAGGGACCTTTGGGGCATTATTCAACGAGTTGAAACTGTCCTTTGCTGCAAATTGCAGTCGCAAGGGCTGCTGCTGCATAAGCATTACCAATTCAAAAAAGAGTTTCGATCCAGGCCGCTTTCCTGTCATCTTTCAGCAGGAGATTGAGCTGATCACTGGGTTGCCGCTCGGTCGCGAGAACGAGTGTATTGGCTGGGATACCTTCTTCACGCAATGAAAAAGGGGCAGCGGATCCGGACGGTGTCATCGTCAGCCGCGATAATTTCACGATTCAGGTGCACATCTATTCCGTCCTTATAAAGGCTGGTTTGAGCCTTGGACTATTCCAGCGGCGCAGCGGTGGCATAGGCATCCTTATCACCATCGTCGCGCGGCTTTTTCGTAATGGTCGCGGCATGATTGTATTAATCCACATCTTAGATCACGTACGACACGGCCAGTGACAGACATGGCATCCATTATATCATTAGGGGTGAGGACACGCTGAGCGTCCAGCTCCGCGATGTTTTTGCTGTAGCTGCGCCCACTACCATCTCATCGCCCCTTGAAACCGTTTGCAAGGATCACATGTGCGAGCCCGAAGTCTTCTAAATCCTGCACCGTCAATTCGCTATCGGATTAGAATTCCACGTCTACGCCACTCTGTGTCCATTGCGGTTCAAACGCACGGCGACGCTTCAACCGACCAATCGGCGGTCGTTTCAAAACTAGGCACCGAATAAATGCTGACAGTGCTTTTGCAACATGGGACTGACCCTCAGAATCAATTCTGCCCGCTGGCTGTTAGTCGCCGCCAATCACGGTTAGGCCAAGCAAACGCCAAATCTGCATACCGCCCCGGTAATAGAAAATGCGGTTTGCGGGGTAGCCCGCCTTGACCATGTTGCGGATCGCGGTGGGCGATTGGCCGCACCAGACCCCGTTGCAAAAGAGCGCTACGGGCTTTGCTGCCGCACAGTCCCAGCCGTCGAAATCCGGCTCGCAGCCCAGTTGTGCAAGCTCGTCCACGACATAGAGGTAGGGAATGTTTATCGCGCCGGGTATTGTTCCGCCGACGAACCAGTCACGGGTGCGGCTATCCAAGACTACGGCCTCGGGGTCCTGCAGCATCTCGATCAGCTCTAGTTCGCCGATTGTGGTGACCCCTTCAGCAGGGCTGTGCGGTTGAATGCAGAACTCGGGACAGGGGCGGGATGTCCGCGCCCATTCACCGCTTATCTGATTTTCGGTGTCCTGAATCCTTTCGATCTCAACCGAACCGTTCTCTGTTGGTACGGTGACCGATGGCACGTCTTTGGTAATGCTCACCTCATTTTTCGCCATCGCAGTCCCTGCGATGAGTGACAGGGCGATCGTCCACGCGAGATTTTTCATGATTTGGTCCTCCAGATTGCATCCACAGTCTAAGTCACAGCTTAGTCATTGAAACGCGCGCCGTCACCACACTGCTTCCGATCACAGCAATCGATCTCCTGACGATCGTATTGGCAACAAGCTACGTCTGCTTTCGCGGGTACTGCTTTGCGGCCCCGAAAGGCTGCGTCGGCAGTGAAGGGCCAAAATTTTGATTGCTAGGTGTCTCGGCGAAACGGGTGCAAAACTGTTCTCCATACGCCCCCTGATTGTTGCTCCCATTGACGCCAACAAAGAACATGGGGCGATGGTGCTTTTTGTTATTCAGAACCAGTTGACAGAAACCATAATGATCCATGATTTTGATGCCAGTGGATAGGCATGCCAAAACGACCCTTCGACTCGTAAACGGGTGTGCCTTTCCAGCCTTATCCCGCTGCTTGATGATCGCGTTCGGGGGTGAGTGGCAACGTATCTACCGGCTGATGCTTTAGGACTTGTGCGATGATATCTGGTTTTCGAAGCGGTTTGGTAAGGTAGTGATCTAGCCCGGCAGCAAGGATGCCTGCATCGTCGCCATCAAGCGCGTGCGCCGTCAAGGCAACGATGGGACAGTGGGATTGAGTGTCCCTTTCAATCCTTCGAATGGCCGCCGTTGCTTCCTTGCCATCCATCTTGGGCATCGAGATATCCATAAAAATCATATCCGGCTCAAAGGTTTCGAACAGGGCGACAGCTTCTTCGCCGTTGTTGGCAAGCTTTAGATCGATATCAAGACTTTGAATCATTTTAGAAAAGACAAGCTGATTGGTCTTGTTATCTTCAGCCGCCAAGATGCGCATTTTGCGCGGTACGCCTTGGTGTCTTGAAAGAGCAGGCGGTTTGACCGTCGTCAGCTGTGCAAGCAGATCGTTGCGCGGGATTGGTTTTTTCAAGATTGCCTTGACCAGTTTGCGCGCAGGGTCATTTTCGGCAAGCGCCGGATTCGAGCTGACAATGATGATATCGCATTGGTAGTTTCGGGCGGAGATTTCGACAGCTAGGTCGAAACCATCTATTTTTGCCATGATGTGATCGGAAATAATAAGGTCCACATCGGAAGTCATCTGCTCCAGCGCCGTTTCGGCTGTATCACAGTAGGTGACCTTGAGGCCAAGCTGTTCGAGTTGCTTTATCAAGATCGACCGGTTTATCGTTTCCGCTTCGATCACCATGACGTGCCGAAGCATTTTGGGAAGCGGCGGGTGCGACACGTTTATTTTGCCGTCTGCCTTTAGCGGCATTTCAAAGCCAAAGCAGGATCCAACCTGCTCTTGGGAGGTTACCCAAATGTCGCCTTCCATTAGCAGGATCAGCCGCTGGCAGATCGCAAGGCCTAGGCCCGTCCCGTCAAATTTGCGATTCCGTTCATTTTCGACCTGATTGAATTCGCCAAATATATGATCGATCATTGAAGGGGCGATGCCGATACCGGTGTCTTCTATTGCAATCTTAACCAACACATCTCCGGTATCTGCGTCCGGCACACCTGTAACTCGAACCAGAACGTGGCCTTCGCTGGTGAACTTCACGGCATTCCCCATCAAGTTGGTCAAAACCTGCCGGATACGCCCGGGATCCCCAATAAGATGGGTGGGCATGAACAGATCATAGTCCAAAGCAAGGCTTAGGCCCTTTTCACGGGCAAGCGGTTGCAGCAGCATGATGACCTCTTGGATTGCGCGCTCCAGATCAAAAGGCTCACGGTGAAGATCCAGCTTTTTCGCTTCGATTTTAGAGTAATCGAGAACATCGTTGATTATCACCAAAAGCGCTTCGCCCGAGTTTTTGATGGTATCGACGTATAGTTGCTGATCTTCGGTCAGGCTGGTGTCGCGCAGCACGTCAGCCATGCCAACAACACCATTCATGGGTGTTCTGATCTCGTGGCTCATATTCGCTAGGAATGCTGATTTTGCGCGATTGGCGCTTTCGGCGATGGCATGCGCCTCTTTCAATTGGCGCTCGTATTCTACGGTCGCCGTAATATCCAGCCCCAGTGAAACCATGTCGCCACTTGGCCCGCGTTGGTCAATCAGCTTGATGTGATGCCCATTCCACAATTGCATTACCGTCGGCTCCGGGTCACTTTCCTGCAATCGTTCTGTCATCAAGCGCCGCCAGCTTTTTGCTGTGAGGTTTCCAGTATTCACGATCCCTTCCTCGGTAAGGAGTTGAAGGATCGTTACGTAATTCACCCCCGGACCAATAGTCTCAAGACCATCAAAGATCGCAAGATACGCGTGGTTGGCCATGATCATTTCGTTATTGACGTTGAACAAGGCAAAGCCGTCTTTGATTGTTTCGATCGATTGCCACAATCTGCGTTCCGTCAGTTCGATCTTTTGACGTGCAGCGTTGAGGTCGGATTTGACACGTTGGTTTTCACCGCGAATATTTTCAACCTCGGCGCGGGTTTCGACGATTTCATCCGTCAGCTTTTGCGCATGTTGACCAAGCTTGCGGTTTGCGGCGAATAATTCTGCCTGCTTCAGTTCAAGCATCCGCTCTGCCGCAAGACGACCGCGCCGTTCCTGCGTCAGCTTGTCTGCCAGGTTCATGCCCCGCTCCGAATCCGTGATGACTGATCTAGTCACAGACTTTCCACGAACGAGGTGAACAACTGTTTAAGACGCGCAAGCATGCTTGCCAGACAAGGCGGGAGCGTGTCACGATCAAGTTTCATAAACAGGAGATGTCCCATGACACTGATCCGCCACCTATTGCTTTGTGCAGGTTTGGTTGTTGGCTGGGTCGGGCTATTGCCTCTTGCGTTCGCACAGCAGGCAATGCCCACAGATCGTTTTGTTTTTGTCCGCAATATCGACTATTATGGGGCTGACCTTACCAACCTTTTCGACACCACGCTTGCTGCGTGCGAACGGGCCTGTGCTGCACAGGACAAGTGTCAGGCGTTTACCTATAACACCCGTTCAAATTCATGTTTCCCCAAGGCGGCAATTTCAGATCAGCAATTCTATGACGGCGCTGTGTCAGCGAGGCGCATAGCCGTTGATCCGGCGACCCTCGCAAAAGCTCAGACGCGGGCAAACGACTTGATGTTTTTGCCTCAAGAGGATTTGGCCGCAGCGTTCAATTTGGTCGCCGATATTGCCCGAACCTATCCGTTGGATGCACCGGATCAGCCATCTTCGATGCAGACATTGCGATCGACGGGGCAGGCTATCGCCGCCACGGATGACGCCACGTTCTGGCTGCAACTGGCGCGCATCAGTCTGCGCGAGAATTCGGAACTTAACTATCAACAGCGAATGGGTTTGCGCGGCGACGGGGTTGGGGCGGCCATTAACGGATATCTTCGGGCACCCGATCAATCGGGGCAGACCATGGCACTTGGCTTGCTTGCCCAATCCCTCGAGGCAAATAACCGTGGGCGCGATATGATCCCTGCCTTGCGTCTCGCGTACTCGATTTCCCAACGGCCCGATCTGCTGGCCGCGCTGGATGACGCGATTGGGGAATACGGCTTTCGGATCACCGATCATCGCGTCGATAGTGATGCCGCCGCCCCGCGTATCTGCGCAGAGTTTTCCGAGCCGTTGGTGCAGGCTGGCTTGGACTACACGCCTTTTGTGCGGATCGAAGGCGCCGGTTTTGCGGTCGAAGCCAAGGATCAACAGATTTGCATCGACGGCGTGGATCATGGCACGCGGTATCAGGTGACATTTCGCACTGGGTTGCCCGCAGCCAGTGGCGAGGTGCTGAACAAGGATGTTCCGCTTACGCTGTATGTTCGTGATCGCACCCCGCTGGTTCGGTTTCCCGGGCGTGCATATGTTTTGCCACGCAGTGCGGATGCCGCCCTGCCGATTGAAAGCGTGAATGCGGATCGCGTAAATCTGGTGCTGCGCAAGGTTAGCGATCGTAATTTGGTAGCGGCGATAAAAGAGAACTACTTTGGCAGGCCGCTGAACAAATACGAGGGCGACCAATTTTCCGAAAATCTGGCACAAGAGATTTGGACCGGCATCGGGGAAGTTAGGAATACTTTAAATGCCGACATGACAACGCGCCTGCCGTTAGGCGATGTCTTGAGGGCGCAGCCGGCCGGAATCTATACTTTAAGTGCGTCAATTGCTGGCCAAGATCCCTATGATTTTCCCGCAGCCACTCAATGGTTTGTGCTGTCCGATCTAGGCATCTCAACGTGGAGCGGCTCTGAAGGCCTTGAGGTTGCGGTGCGCAGTCTGACCGACACGACCCCGGTACCGGGTGTGACGCTGTCGTTGATTTCAAAGGGGAATGCCGTTTTGGGAACCGCGACAGTTGGTGAAGACGGGTTTGCGACTTTTCCAGCTGGATTGACACGCGGTTCAGGTGCCGCAGCACCGGCCTTATTAATGGCGGAAAATGGGACGCAGGACGTGGCATTCCTTTCATTAAGTGATCCGGCTTTTGATCTGTCGGATCGCGGCGTCGAAGGGCGTGCCCCCAGTCCGCCAATTGATACTTTCATGACCACGGATCGCGGCGCGTATCGTGCGGGCGATACCATCTATGTTACAGCCTTGAACCGCGATGACAATGCCGCCGCGTTGCGCGAATTGCCCATCGCCGCGATCTTGAAGCGGCCGGATGGTGTTGAATACACCCGCACTGGCAGCCAGAATTCGGTTGCAGGCGGCCATGTCTTTGCGCTGCCGTTGGATGGCAACGTGCCGCGCGGTGTCTGGCGGGTAGATGTCCTGTCAGATCTGGATGCACCGGCATTGGCCAGCCAGACTGTGTTGGTCGAAGATTTCGTGCCGGAACGGATCGACTTTGACCTAACTCTTCCAGACGCGCCGATGCGGTTGGGGGACACACCACCCTTACGCGTAGATGTGCAATATCTGTTTGGCGGCGCGGGGGCTAATCTGGCTGTCGAAGGCGAAGTGCGGTTGCGCGCGACCCGCAGCCTTAAGGGTTGGGACGGCTACCTTTTCGGCCGCTACGATACCCAGTTCACGGCAAGATCGTCCTATCTGGGCGATGCTGTCACGGGCACCGATGGCACTGTCACGATCCCGCTGAAACTGCCCGTGATAGAAGAGCGTCCAGACCAACCGTTGCTTGCGGAAACCATTGTTCGGGTGGCCGAAGGATCAGGCCGCCCCGTAGAGCGTCACCTGAGCAAAGCGTTGTGGCCTGATACATCCCTAATCGGCGTGAAACCTGGTTTCGATGATGTGCTTGCCGAAGGTAGCGAGGCGGCGTTTTCCATTGCAGCGGTGAAACCTGACGGCAGCGCCGGCCAGATGCCGGTGCGCTGGACCGTCAACAAGGTAGAGACGCAGTACCAGTGGTACCAACTTTTTGGAAACTGGGAGTGGGAGCCGATCACCCGGCGGATTCGCGTGGACACAGGCGAGTTGACTACTGACGGTCGGGGGACGCCCCTGAATGTGCCTACGCAATGGGGGCAGTACGAGCTGGTTGTCGAAGCCTTGGATGGCAGCAATGCAATCACGTCGGTCGATTTTTCCTCTGGCTGGTACGGCGGTGACGGTAGCACGGATACGCCGGACCGACTGACGGTGTCCTTGGATGCCGCCGAGTATTCGGTTGGCGATACGGCGCAATTGCGGTTGACCCCAAAGACAAATGGCACGGCGATGGTCGCAGTTCTGTCGAACAAGGTGATTTCGCGGCAAACCGTATCGGTAAAGGCGGGTGAAAATGTCATTCCGCTGCTTGTGACCGATGATTGGGGGACGGGGGCTTATGTCACTGCCTCGGTTCTGCGACCGATGGATGTGGCGCAAAACCTAAACCCCGCCCGCGCAATGGGGCTGGTTCATGCCGCAGTGCGACCCGAGGCCAAGCAGCTGAACGTCAGTTTTGATGTGCCGAAAGCTGTCGATGGCCAGCCCGGTACCTTGCGGGCATCCGTGTTGGTCGACGGAATCGCTGCGGGCGAGACCGCTTATGTCACACTTGCCGCCATCGATGTGGGCGTACTGAATTTGACGCGGTTTGAAGTACCCGATGTCACGGGGCATTATTTCGGGCAGCGCCGGATGGGCGTAGAATTGCGCGACATATATGGGCACCTGATTGACGGGATGAACGGTGCAATGGGGGCCGTTCGATCCGGTGGGGATGCAGCGGCGAACGCCCAGCTACAGTCGCCCCCTCCGACCGAGGAGTTGATGGCGTTCTTTTCCGGTCCAATAACGGTTGACGCCAATGGCCGCGCCGAGGTGGACATCTCCCGCCCAGCATTCAACGGATCAATCAAGCTGATGGCTATCGCGTGGTCGGAAACTGCCGTTGGTGATGGCAGCACCGAAGTATTGGCGCGCGACCCGGTCGTCGTGACCGCATCATTGCCACGCTTTTTGGCACCGGGCGATAACAGTCGTCTGCTGCTAGAACTGGTTCATGCCGATGGCCCCGCGGGAGACATGAAGTTGAGCGTCCTATCAGACGCAGCAGTTGGTTTAGGCGCTGCGCCGGCTGAAGTGACATTATCGCAAGGCGGCGCACAAGCCCTGTCGATCCCCGTGACAGCACTTGAAACGGGTGATCCGCAGATAACGGTCGAACTAACCACGCCTGACGGAAAAACGTTGCGCAAGGTTTTGACGCTGCCTGTGCGGAACAATGACCCCAAGGTGGCGGTGACCCGTCAATTCAGCCTTGGTGCAGGGGAAAGGTTTACATTTGATGGCAACGTATTTGCCGGATTCCTTGCCGGAAGCGCCAGTGCGACTTTGACAGCTGGCCCGCTTGCGCGTTTCGATGTGCCCGGACTTTTGCAGCAACTGGATCGCTATCCTTACGGCTGCACTGAACAGCTAACCTCGGGCGCGATGCCGCTGCTATATCTTAGTGGTATCGCCAGCCAAGCGGGCATAGGCGCGCCAAAACACCTGCAGGAAAAAATCAACAAGGCCTTAACCCAAATCCTTACCCGACAGGCGCGCAATGGCGGGTTCGGGATGTGGGGGCCGCAGGATGGAAACTTTTGGCTAGATGCCTATGTAACCGACTTTTTGTCACGGGCGCGCAGCGAAGGGGTGGATGTGCCTGATCTGGCGTTCGCGTCGGCAATGGACAATTTGCGCAACCGGATCAGCTATGCCCCCGACTTTGATCAAGGTGGCGAAGACGTTGCCTATGCCTTGCTAGTTCTCGCCCGCGAGGGGGCCGCGAATATGGGTGATCTGCGGTACTTTGCAGATACAAAGGCAGACAGCTTTGCCACGCCGCTCGCACTTGCACAATTGGGCGCGGCACTCGCATCTTATGGCGACACAAAGCGTGCAGATATGATGCTTTCCAAAGCGGCATCGCGCCTGGGCAAACCTGCCGATCCGCTTGCATGGCGTGATGATTACGGCAGCGACCTGCGCGATGCTGCGGGTCTGCTGACCCTCGCGGTCGAAGCGGGAAGTACTGCAATCAATCGATCTGCCCTAGTTTCTGAATTAGGCTCTAACACTCGGCCGTTGTCCACCCAAGAGGCAGCCCAAGTTGTGCTGGCCGCCCGTGCAATTATGGGACCCAACGCGAATACCGGCATTCTGGTGGATGGCAAGCATAGCGAGGGTGCCGTGATCACCACGTTGAACGATGCCAACCTCGTGGTGTCCGTTATCGAAAACACCGGCAATGCACCAATCGACGTCAAAATGACGACCTACGGTGTGCCAGAAATCGCCCCGACCGAAGGGGGCTATGGCTATGCAATTGACCGCAGCTATTTCACGATGGAGGGCGACCCAGTGACTGCAGGCATCGCATCTGGGGATCGCATGGTTGTTGTCCTTAGGGTGACGCCGTTCGAAGAGGTGGGTGCGCGGCTTATGGTCGATGATCCGCTGCCAGCAGGATTTGAAATTGATAACCCGAACCTTATCCGTGGCGGTGATATTGCAGCACTTGATTGGCTTGCCACGGCCGAGGCAGTGCATGCTGAGTTCCGGTCAGACCGCTTTTTGGCGGCGGTAAACCATCGCGGGTCCGATCCGTTCCGCCTGGCCTATGTCGTGCGCGCAGTCACACCGGGGGAGTATCATCATCCCGCAGCGACAGTTTCGGATATGTACCGCCCCGAATACCGTGCGAATACGCAATCCGGCAAAGTGACAATCAGCCAATGATCCTGCGCTACGGCCTTTTCTGTGTGGTGCTTGCCCTCGGGCTTGGGGCTGGGGCGCGTGACTGGGTCGATACTTGGATCACGACAACCGAATTGCCGGTGCTATTGGCGGATACCTCTGTCGAGGTGCATGACCGCAACGGCGTTCTGCTGCGTGTCTATCCGGTCGAGAACGGGCGTACGCGAATGAAAATTTCGCTGGACGAGGTCGATGCGGAATTCCTTGATATGTTGATCACCTATGAGGACAAACGCTTCTATTCCCATGCTGGCGTTGATCTCCGCGCGGCGGCTCGATCTGCGTTGCAGGCGGCTTGGCGGGGAAAGGTCGTGTCCGGCGGATCAACGATCACAATGCAGGTCGCGCGGCTGCTCGAGAATTCTGGCACAGGACGCTGGTCAGGAAAACTCAGGCAGATCAGGCTGGCATTGGCGCTGGAACAGTCCCTAACCAAAGATGAAATTTTGGCTTTGTACCTGACACACGCGCCATATGGCGGCCCGCTGGAAGGGGTTCGGGCGGGATCGCTAGCGTGGTTCGCAAAGGAACCCGCTCGACTGAATCTGGAGGAGGCTGCATTGCTTGTCGCCTTGCCGCAATCACCGGAAAGCAGACGGCCCGACCGTCACCCGACGGCCGCATTGCAGGCGCGGGACCGCGTTCTTGATAGGGTCAAAGCGCCCGCGCAGATACGCCTTGCTCCAGTTCCCCAAAAATTACGGCCATTTCCGCGTTTGGCCCCCCACCTGACGGACTTTGCCCATCAACGGGCATCAACAGCCTATCGGATCGATCTAACTATTGATGCAGCACTTCAGCAGCAGATGGAACAGCTTACACGCCGCGCGGTGCAGGGCCGGTCGGGGCATTTATCCGCAGCGATTGTCGTCGCAGATCATCAAACAGGGCAGGTTATCGCGTCAGTCGGGTCGCCGGATTATTCTGATGCGGCGGGTGTGTTGGGATTTGTCGATATGACTCGGGCCTTGCGATCGCCGGGGTCGACGTTGAAACCATTCATCTATGGCTTGGCGTTTGATCTTGGGCTGGTGCACCCTGCAAGCCTGATTAACGATGCGCCCACGTCTTTTGGCCGATACGCGCCGCAGAATTTTGACGGCATGTATCGCGGCGAACTGACTGTGCGCGAGGCATTACAGCTCTCACTCAACATCCCGCCGGTGATGCTAACCCAAGAGGTAGGGCCCGCCCGCCTGATGGCGTTGTTGAAACAAGGCGGCGCACAGGCTGTCGTGCCGGGTGGCAAACCGGGGCTGGCCGTGGCCTTGGGCGGTATCGGATTGACGCTCAACGATCTTGTGCAGCTTTATGGCGGGGTCGCGAATGGCGGCAAGGTGCTGCCCTTAGTTTGGCAACAATCGCCGCTACGACAAGTCCCCAGACAGATCCTGTCGGGGTCTGCGGCATGGCATCTATGGGACATTCTAGCGGATATTGCACCGCCGCCGGGTGTGTCGGCTCATCGACGGCAGATCGCTTATAAAACCGGAACTTCCTATGGTCATCGCGACGCATGGAGCATCGGGTTCGACGGCCAACATGTCATTGGGGTTTGGTTGGGGCGTCCCGATGGCACGCCGGTACCGGGAGCCTTTGGTGGAGATTTAGCGGCACCGATCTTGTTCGAGGCATTTGGCCGTGTTTCTACCACCCGAAGTCCGGGGCCATTGCCGCCGCCGCAAACGCTGATGGTAAGCACCGCGGAACTACCTTTGCCCCTGCAGCGTTTTCGCAGCCGATCAGCGGTGTTTGCGCCCGCCGCGAACAGGCCCGTTGTCCAGTTTCCTCCACAGGGTGCCATCTTGCACCGGTCCGGCTATGGCGTCCCCTTAAAGCTTGATGCGGGGGTTTTGCCGTTTACTGTTCTGGTGAATGGCGCAGCCTTCCTTACCGGCCTTCGACAGCGCACGACTGTGCTGCCCTTGGACGAGGTCGGATTTTCGAAAATTTCCGTGATCGATGCCAAAGGCCGCAGTGCCGAGGTCGAGATCCGATTGCAATAGTTGGCGCTGTCTCAGCTTCGCCGCCCTTCGCGCAACCATGCTGCGATGATCAAAGCCGCACTTAGCAGCAAAACCAGCCAGCCGGGCAGGATCGGCGTTTGCCTGACATCGCGTGTCTCATAGGCATTGCGGGGGGTCAGCCCAATCCAGCCGCGCCCTGCAGCAGGGCGCCCCGCTCTGACCTCGCGAATACGGGGCAGACCGTCTTCGATACGGGCCGCACCACCGCGCATCGCGGCCACGATCGGTGCCATTGCATCGCGGCTTGCAATCGTCTCAATGAATTCACGCGGTGCGGCAGGGCCCAGCCCGATCACACTGACCTGATCGCCGTTCTCAAGACGATAAAGGCCGATCTCCGGTCCTTCGAATACGCCTTCGAACAAGCCGGGGGCGGTTTCCGTCAACAGAATTTCGACTGTACTGCCATCGGGGGCGGTGATGGTGACGGGGGGGACGCTGTCACCCAATGTACGTCGAATGATGCGCATGGTTTGTCCATCTGCCGTTGCAGTCAGGGCTTCTTCCTCAAGTTCGGGTTCTTTCATCATCCAGTGGGCAAGGCGGCGCAGCAGTTCCAGCTGTGGTCCGCCGCCCTCATAGCCACGGTTCCACAGCCATGCATGATCAGAGGCAAGCAGTGCCACGCGACCTTCGTCGACACGGTTCAGGACCAACAAGGGTCGGTCGTCTTTTCCCGTCATCACCACATCGCCTTGGGGGTCTGTCACGTCAATTTGGCGCAACCACCGGCCCCAATCACCACGACCGGGAAGGTTTGTCGTCACGGGATGGCGCTCGCCCAGATCGGACACAACCGGCAGGTAAGGTTCTTCGATTACGCGCGCAGATGGAGTTGCCGGCAGAACCGCGCCAAGGGGCGAGCGAAAGAGGCTGTCTGCGCTGGCAAAATCTCGGCCAGCAGCCACCAATACGGCACCGCCCTGACGCACATAATTCGCGACGTTTTCAAGGTATAAACTGGGCAAAATGCCGCGCCGTTTGTACCGATCAAAGATGATAAGATCGAAATCATCGATCTTTTCCATGAACAGTTCACGGGTCGGAAAAGCGATCAAGGAAAGCTCGTCAACGGGGACGCCATCTTGCTTTTCGGGGGGGCGCAGGATCGTAAAATGCACCAAATCGACCGAGCTGTCGGATTTCAGCAGATTGCGCCACGTACGCCCGCCGGGGTGGGGTTCGCCACTGACCAGCAACACCCGCAAGCGGTCACGCACACCATTCATCTGGATTAACGCCGCGTTATTGCGGTCGGTCAACTCTCCGTCCGCCTCAGGCAGGGAAAACCGGATGACGTTGCGCCCGCCATGGGGCAAGGTCACCGGAAGGTCGAGATCCTGCCCGATCGGCACCCGGAAGGATTGCTCCTCTTCGCCATCAACGGAAATGTCCAGCTGCGCCAGCCCGCCTGCGTCTGGGGCCGCACCCAGATCATCAATCCGCAAGGTTAGGGTCACAGGTTCGCCGATAATCGCAAAGGCTGGGGCATTTCGAACGGATAGGCGGCGATCCCAGTCGGATTCTAGGCCCGTCATCAGCAGATGCAAAGGCGCTGGCAAATCGACAGGCAGATCGGCATCGTGAATGCGCCCGTCGCTAACAGCCAGAATGCCAGCAATCCGCGCGCGAGGTTCTTCGGCCAAGGCATCGCCGAGGGCTGTCATCAACTGCGTACCAGCGTCGCCAGCGCCATCAGGAATGACAATTCGGCGCAGCTCGGTATTGTCGCGTGTTGCGATTGTCGCGGCGATCGTATCGGCGGCTTGGGTGCTTTGCGTTGCGCGATCGCCCAGCTTTTGGCTGGCGCTTTTGTCTTCTAGCAGGATCACGATGTCACTTAGCGGTGCGCGGTCTTCTTGCTGAAAGGACGGGCCGGACAGCGCGGCAAGCACCACCAGCATGGCAAGCCCACGTAAGGCCCATCCTTGCAAACCGCGCATCACAGCCAAGATTATCGCAGCAAGGGCAATCGCCCAAACCACGCCCAACAAAACCATCGGGATCATCGGATCAAATACGATTGTCGATGTCATTGGCCCAACCGATCCAGCAGTGCAGGCACGTGGACCTGATCCGATTTATAGTTCCCTGTCAGCACATGCATGACCAGATTTACGCCAAACCGATAGGCCAGTTCGCGTTGGCGTTCACCCGCAAATCCGCGCCCAATGGGTACCGTCGGCGCGCCATTTGATGAAACGGCCCAGGCAGCAGCCCAATCGTTACCCCCGATAACAACAGGCGTAACCCCGTCGTTCAGGTTTCGAAACGGCATTCCTTCGACTTGTTCGGCATCAGGGGGCGAGGCCTCGACCCAGATATCACGCCCCGAATGGCGGCCAGGAAAATCTTGGAGCAGATAAAAGGTCCGTGTCAGTACGTGATCGGCGGGCAGGGGCTCAAGCGGGGGGATATCCAGCGGTGCTGCAAGGTCTTGCAGCTTTCGGCCATTCGGGCTCGACCCGCCCAACCCCGCGACATTGGCATCACGGGTGTCAAACAATATCAATCCACCGGACCGCAGATAGGCGTTCAGCTTTGCATAGGCATCGCCGGATGGGCGTGGCTGATCCGGTGTGATGGGCCAGTAAAGCATCGGAAAAAACGCAAGCTCGTCAACCTCAAGATCGACACCAATGGGGTTTGCGGGTTCGACCGAAGTGCGGAAAAATAACGTGTCCGATAGCCCGCGCAATCCGGCCTCTGACAGTTCGTCAACAGAAGGGTTTCCGGTTACGACATAAGCGAGTGTCATTTCGGATGTGGCATTCAGGGCAAATTCATCTGCGCTTTGGGCATCAGCGGGGGCAGGAAATTGCATCAGCGACACCAACATAATTGCCGCAGCATTTCCGCGTTTCAGCAAACGGCCAGACAGGGCAAGCGAGGCCACCACATCGGCAAGCAACAGCAAAATAGACAGACTTAGCAACCATCCGGCCAACGGCATTTCGGGGGCCACATACAGGCCGCGCACAGGCACGTCAGCGGGCCAAGTGGCCGCGGCAAGGGTGGTCTCATCGGTGACCACATTGCGTGCAATGCGACGATCCCCTGAGGCATATATACCCGGCTGAAGGGTTGGCCCGGCAGCGGTTGTTGCCAGATCGCCACCGTCAACGCCGGGCAGGTTACCTGCGTCTTTCAGCTGGCCAAACCCGTCCATAACGCGCAGCGGCGTCCACGTGGTCCCTTGCAAATCCTGCGCCTCGATCGACGCGGACGAGGATGAAATCGCCAATCGTTCCATCATCTGCACAAACAGCCCTGACAGCGGCAATGTCGACCATTCAGCCGTCGCTGTTACGTGGAACAACACAACCTGTCCTTGTCCAAGCGCTTTGCGCGTTACCAGCGGTGTCCCGTCGCTCAGCGATGCGATGACGCGGTCGGAAAGGGTCGGGTCAGGCTGGGCAACCACTTGGGCGGACACCAGCACATCATCGGGCACCTCAAGCCCAAAGAAAGGTGAGGACTCGCGGAAATTATCCAGCGACTTCGGCTCTCCCCAGCTCATCGCGCCACCGACGCTGCGGCCACCGGCGCGCAGGCGAACGGGCATCAACGGATCTTCGGCATCGCGTGAAATATCACTCGCAGCAATGCGGGGGCCTGCAAATCGGACCAACATACCGCCAGCCTCGATCCATTTTTGCAGGGGGGCTTGTTCGGCCTCAGACAGGGTTGCTATGTCGGCCAGAACGATCACATCGGGGTTGGCCGGCAGGATCTCGGCAAGCGACCCGTCAATAATATCGGCGGTCGGCGCAAGGGCTTGTTCGATGTAGTGCAACGGCGATAGCAGCTCTAGCCCCTCGCGGTTTTTGCGACTGGCGATCAGGGCAACCTCGCGGCGGCGCAATCCATCATCCACCAACGTTGTCGCACCGGCTGATCGCTGTCCTGCGATGTCAAACCGTGTGATCCTTGCACGCAATTCAGCTGGCAAGGAAAGAGCGGCGGATGTTTCGGTCGCACCATCGTCAAATTGCGCGGGCAAGGTGGCAAGTACGCGTGCGTTTCCGGCCGGATCACGGCCCTGAGCGTTCAACGTAACCTCGCGAGAGGCACCGGTAATGGCACGTTTGACCGTCAAGGTAATGGCACCATCCTTGTAGCTGGCGGGGGCCATCGCCAGTACATTTGCACCGGTTTGATAGACTTCGACGGCACCCTGGTTTTGCAGCGCATCCAGCATGTTCTGTCGGCTTGCATAGTCCAAGCCGTCACTGAACCAAAGTGTATCGAAACCGTTTAGTGTCTCGGATATTTCAATCGCGCGAATAATGTCAGCATCCGAAGGTTGCCACGGCGCGGGCTGCAAACCAGCGAGCCGTGTGCGCCACACATCTGCGGATTGAAACGCGGGTTCCTCAGGGCGGGTGAGGGTCAAAAAACCTACGGTGCGATTGGCGCGGGCGGCGCGGGTCAGTTGCGAGTCAATCACCTCGGACTGTTGCTGCCACCGGGTGGCTCCGGCCCATGACCCATCCAACACGATTAGCAGAGGGCCGGAGCCGTCGGCCTGTTGTTCTTGTGGATTCAGAATTGGCCCGGCAAGTCCGATGATAATCGCGGCAACGGCAAGTATGCGCAAAAGCATCAGCCACCACGGGGTGCGGTCAGAAACGCTTTCGTCATCCTTTAGGCCCAATAGAAGTGCGACACCGGGAAACTTTTGGCGGATCGGTGCAGGGGGGACGGCACGCAGGATGAGCCAAAGGATAGGCAGCGCAATAAGCCCCAGCAAAAGCCAGGGAGCGGAAAAGCCGATGCCGCCTAAAATCATCATGCTGCCGCCCCCGAACGCGTATCCAGCGCCGAATAAAGCCATAAAAGCGCCGATTGGGCGGAGGTATTGGTGTGATGCAGGCCATAATGCCAACCGGTCAACGCACACAGGCGCTGAAGCTCGGATTTGCGTTCGGCAAGGCGCTCGAGATAACGGGATTTCAAATCACTGGCCTTTAGTGTTTCGTGGCTTAGCGTGCCGCCGATGCTTTGAAATATGGTTCTGCCCGTAAACGGGAATGCTTCCTCTGATGGGTCCAGCAGATGGCAAAGAACCCCGCGAACGCCACGATCGGCGGCTTTTGTAAGGGCAAGGGTCACCCCGTCAAGGTCGCCCATGAAATCCGAGATAAACAGGGCGCGTGCGTGTGGGATCATCAAGCGGTGTTCGGGAGGGGCGTAGTCAGCAGCATCATCTTGGCAAAATAGTTCTGCCAAGCGCAGTATTTGCGGCCTGCCAGACCGGGGGGGCAGTGCAGTGCCAGTGAGGCCCACGCGTTCGCCGCCCCGTTGCAGCATGATCGCAATGGCAAGCCCCAACAACCGCGCGCGGTCGATCTTTTGCGGAAGCTTCGTGTCTGACGAAAACCGCATGGAGGCCCCTTGATCAACCCATAACATGACGGATTGGGCAATTTGCCATTCGCGTTCGCGCACAAATTCCTGATCGCCCATCGCTGAACGTCGATAATCAATCTGTCGGCGGCTGTCACCTATCTGTGCAGGGCGATATTGCCAAAAATCATCGCCAACGCCTGCGCGTCGTCGCCCGTGCGCACCCAATAACACGGCACCTGCCAGATGTTCCGCCCGCGCCAGTAGGTCCGGAAAACGGGCTGCCTGATCTTCGGCATTTGCGCGAAGGGTTGTGGGGGTGTTCACGCTGCGGCCTTTTTCCCGGTCAAGCTGGCTGCGGTTGTATCAATCAGGTCGTTCAAACTGTCGCCTCGTGCACGTGCAGCAAAGTTCAGCGCCATGCGGTGGCTAAGCACGGGACGGGCCATATCAATCACATCTTCTGCGGAGGGTGCCAAACGCCCCTGCAACAAGGCGCGAGCGCGCACGGTCAGCATCAGGGCTTGGGCCGCACGTGGACCGGGGCCCCAGGCAACGGTCTCACAGACCCGTGCACTTGCGTCTGCTTCTTCGGGTCGGAAAGCGCGGACAAGGTCGAGGATCATTTCGACAACGCTGTCACCGACCGGCATACGGCGCAGCAAGGTTTGCGCAGCCAAAAGTTCGCCGCTGGAAAAAACTTGCGTGGATTGCGCATCACCTTCGCCAGTGGTTGCTAACAAAATATCGCGTTCGGTCGCGCGGTCGGGATAAGCCACGTCGATTTGAACTAGAAAGCGGTCAAGTTGCGCTTCGGGTAGGGGATAGGTGCCCTCCTGCTCGATCGGGTTCTGCGTGGCGAGAACGTGAAAGGGTTTGCCAAGGGGGCGGTCCTGGCCCGCCACTGTGACGGTCTTTTCCTGCATCGCTTGCAACAAAGCAGACTGCGTGCGTGGCGAGGCGCGGTTGATTTCGTCAGCCATCAGCAATTGGCAAAAAATCGGACCTTTGACAAAGCGGAACGCGCGGCTGCCATCGGGGGCGGTGTCCAACACTTCAGACCCTAGGATATCGGCCGGCATAAGATCGGGTGTAAACTGCACGCGGTTGCCATCCAGCCCCATCACGGTGCTTAGCGTTTCAACAAGGCGCGTTTTGCCCAGACCCGGCAATCCAATCAACAGACCGTGACCCCCGCATAGTAATGCGGTCAATGTCAGGTCAACAACGCGTTCCTGACCAATAAAGCGGTTGGTAATGGACGCCTTGGCCTGCGCCAACTTTTCCCCGAGTGCTTCAATATCGGCTACCATTTCGCTGGCTTCGGTCATGACTTTTGCGTCCTCTGAATTATGTATGTTAAGTGTAAGTGTATCTCGGGAACTGGAAATGGCAAAAGCAATGAGTGGACAAAAAACCGTGACCCCGACCGCTGCAGGCCTTGCAGCCTCTGTTTCGGCCACAAAAGCACGCGGATTGCCGCCTGTCGAGACTTGGAGCCCGCCATTCTGCGGTGACATCGACATGGAGATCAAGCGCGACGGTACTTGGTTTCATGAAGGTACACCGATTGGTCGTCGGGGAATGGTCAAGCTGTTCGCGTCGATTCTGATCCGCGAGGACGATAAATACTTCTTGGTCACACCGGTGGAAAAGGTCGGGATCCGCGTTGAAGACGCGCCTTTCGTCGCCATTGATTTTGAAGTTCAAGGCGATGGGCGCGATCAGATCTTGGTTTTCAAGACCAACCTTGATGATATCGCATCTGCCAGTGATGATTTGCCGATCCGTGTCGTGCGCGATTCCGAGACAGGTGAACCGTCACCCTATGTACGGGTTCGCCGCAACCTAGAGGCCTTGATTGACCGCAAAAGTTTTTACAGGCTAGTTGATTTGGGTGAGCACCATGATGAGTGGTTTGGTGTTTGGTCGAGCGGCACGTTTTTCGGGCTAATCCCGTCGGATGAATTGCCTGATTAGGGTCTGTTGTACTGGTCTTTTTCAGCGATTTAGATAGCATGGGTCAACGCAAACAATACGAGCATGAAGCGAATGAAACCTGCCGCAAACCTAAGCCTTTTGTGGCAAGAGATTCCCTATGCTGACCGGTTCGACGCGGCCGCAAAGGCAGGGTTCACCGCGGTCGAAATTTTGTTTCCCTACGACAAGGACGTGACAGCGACAAAGTTGGCATGTGATCGGAATGGACTGGACCTAATCTTGATCAATGCGCCGCCGTTGAACCCTAAAGGTGGCAAACGCGGGTTTGCGGCGGTGCCTGAACTGGCTGAGGTGTTTCGTAAGGATATAGTGCGTGCCTTTCGATATGCAGAGGCGCTGGGCGTCCGATTCGTTCATGTCATGGCTGGCACCGCCCAGGGGGACGCGGCGTTCGAAACCTTTTGCCGCAACTTGATCTGGGCGGCAAATGTCGCGCCTGAGGGGCTAGTGCTGACGATTGAACCGCTGAACCCCATCGCAATGCCAGGATATTTCTTGAATGATTTCGGGTTAGCCAAGCAGGTCCTGGACACAGTTGCGATGCCAAATGTAGGGCTTCAATTCGACAGCTATCATGCGCAAATGATCCACGGCGATGCTGCCGAAGTCTTTGAGGCTTACCTGCCTCATATCGTTCATGCACAGATTGGCGACACCCCTGATCGCGGCGCGCCGGGCAGTGGCGATATTGATTTTGCTAGGCTGTTTTCGGTGATGAATTTTGCAGGCTATGGCGGGTGGATAAGTGGTGAATATAACCCCGGTCCCAAGACCGAAGACAGCCTGAATTGGATGAAAATGCTATGATACCCCCCCCGTTTTGCACCCGTTGTATTCGGATTCATCCTGTCGGGGCTGATGTCCTTTGTCGTTTCTGGCATCGCGATTATACGCGCCACAGGCTGGGAAGGCGGGCTGTTCGGGGTGTGGATCGGCGCGTGGCTAGCCAGTTGGCTGGTGGCTTTTCCAACGGTACTGTTCGTCGCGCCGTTGGCCCGGCGTATTGTGGCCAAGCTGGTCAAAAACGAGCACGCCTGAGGCAGCCGAAAGGCCGCGATATTGTTAATACCGCGGTGACTAGTGCGCCTCGGCCCAGTTTGCACCAACGCCGGCATCAACAGTTAGCGTTACATCCAGCTTGACCACGGGGTCAGCTGCATTCTCCATCACTTTGCGTGCGGCCTTGATTAAATCGTCCTCAGCACCTTTCTCCACCTCGAACAGCAGTTCATCGTGCACCTGCAGCAGCATGGTCGCCGGAATATCCTGAATCGCGTCGGGCATGCGGATCATGGCGCGGCGAATGACATCTGCGGCAGTGCCTTGGATCGGGGCGTTGATTGCGGCGCGCTGGGCAAAACCGGCGCGCGGTCCTTTGGCACCGATCTCGGGCGTGTTTATCTTGCGGCCAAACAGCGTCTGGACATATCCGTGCTCTTTGGCAAACGCCTTTGTGTCGTCCATATAGGTGCGAATGCCGGGGAAACGTTCGAAATAGCGGTCAATAAACCCCTGCGCTTCGGCGCGTGGAATGCGCAAATTCCGCGCCAGACCAAAGCCGGAGATGCCGTAAATCACGCCAAAGTTAATTGCCTTGGCTTGGCGGCGCACGTCTGGCGTCATTTCGTCTATCGGCACACCGAACATTTCCGATGCGGTCAGGGCGTGAATGTCGATGCCATCGCGAAAGGCTTGTTTGAGCTCAGGAATGTCAGCGATATGCGCCAGAATGCGCAATTCGATTTGGGAATAGTCCAGCGCGACCAAAACCTTACCCTGTTCTGCGACGAACGCCTCGCGAATGCGGCGGCCTTCCTCGGAACGGATCGGGATGTTTTGCAAGTTCGGATCGGTCGATGCCAGACGCCCCGTCGACGCCCCTGCAATCGAATAAGATGTATGAACGCGCCCGGTTTCTTTGTTGATGTGTTCCTGAAGAGCATCCGTATAAGTCGATTTCAGCTTTGACAGTTGACGCCAATCCAGAATGCGACGCGGGAAATCATGTTCGGTGGCAAGGTCCTCCAAGATGTCCGCACCTGTGGAGTATTTTCCGTTTGCGCCCTTTTTTCCGCCTTCAAGGCCCATGTCGTCGAACAGAACCTCGCCGACCTGCGCGGGCGACCCAACATTGAACTTCCGCCCAACCATTCCGTAAATCTCATCTTCCAAGCCCGCCATCTTTTGGGCAAAGGCATTGGACATCCGGCTTAGGGTGTCGCGATCAACCTTGACACCTGACCGCTCCATCGCGGCCAAAACCGGCACCAAGGGACGTTCAAGTGTTTCGTAAACCTTGGTGACCTGAACGCGGTGCAATTGCGGCTTGAACAGTTGCCACAGACGCAGAGTGATATCAGCATCTTCGGCGGCATAGGGGACCGCGTCGGCGAGCGGCACCTTGTCAAAGGTGATCGCGGATTTGCCGGACCCCAGCAGTGGTTTGATCGGAATCGGGGTGTGGCCCAAATAGCGTTCCGACAGCGTGTCCATCCCGTGCCCATGCAACCCAGCATGCATCACGTAAGACATCAGCATCGTATCATCAATCGGTGCGACGTTGATACCAACCTGCGCGAAGATCTTGGTGTCGTATTTCATGTTCTGGCCGATCTTGATGATCGACGGATCAGTCAGCATCGGCGTCAGCATCCGCAGGGCTTCCTCGGTTGGCATCTGATCCTCTGCCAAATCATCCGAACCAAACAGGTCGTCAGCCGAATGGGTTTTGTGGATCAACGGAATATAGCAGGCCTTGCCCGGTTCAACGCACAGGGAAATACCCACCAGGTCGGCAACCATTTCATCAAGGCCTGTTGTCTCGGTATCCACTGCGACATAGCCGAATTCGTAAATTTGGTCGATCCAGCCCTGCAATGCCTTGGCATCGCTTACCTGCTCATAGCTCTCACGGTCAAAGGCGACTTCCGCAACTGCGGGCGCATCTTCGGCCTTGGGCTCTTCGATCACCGGGGCTTCCTTGCCCAGCACTTCGGCCACGCGCTTGGACAGGGTCCGGAATTCCATTTCGGCCAGAAAGCCCAATAGCTTGTCAGAATCCGGCTCGCGGACCTCGAGATCGTCCAACGTAAAGTCTAGCGGCGTGTTTTCGTCCAGCAACACCAGCTTGCGTGACAAGCGGATCTGGTCGGCGTGGTCGATTAGCGTTTGGCGCCGTTTGGGCTGCTTGATCTCTTCCGCCCGTTCAAGCAGCGCGTCCAAGTTGCCATATTCATTGATCAGCAAGGCCGCCGTCTTAATGCCTATACCGGGCGCACCGGGCACGTTGTCAACTGAATCGCCAGCCAAAGCCTGCACATCAACAACGCGATCTGGATAAACGCCAAACTTTTCGAACACACCCTCGCGGTCGATGGTTTTGTTCTTCATCGCGTCCAGCATTTCCACGCCGCCGCCGACCAGCTGCATCAAGTCCTTGTCCGAACTGATGATCGTGCAACGCCCTCCAGCGGCCCGCGCCTGAACGGCTAGGGTGGCGATGATGTCATCCGCCTCATAGCCTTCCTTTTCCTTGCACGCGATATTGAACGCCTCGGTCGCGGTGCGGGTCAGGGGGATCTGGGGGCGCAAATCCTCTGGCATGGCCTCGCGGTTGGCCTTGTACAGGTCGTACATGTCATTGCGAAACGTATGGCTACCCTTATCGAAAATCACTGCGACATGCGTTGGTGCATCTGGGCCGGTGTTCCCTTCGACATAGCGGTGCAGCATATTGCAAAACCCGGCCACAGCACCAATTGGCAATCCGTCCGATTTTCGCGTCAACGGGGGCAGCGCATGATAGGCACGAAAAATAAACGCCGATCCGTCGATCAGATGCAGATGGTGACCCTTGCCAAATGTGCCGGACATATCAGTGCTCCCCTAGATGATTGCCTTCTTTTGCCACGAAGCTGCCGCACCTGCCAGAGCACATTCCGCACAGCCCCCTGTTCATTTTGCCAAATAAACTCCCCGCGGAGCGTCCCGTCAGGGCATCACTTGGACTGGTAAAGATCAAAGGACAGGCTGACCGACAGGGGCATCGGCGTCCAAATGCCAAAGCGAACCCCTGCGTCACGCAATCTGTCCCCGATCCAGACATTGCAGGTCCGCAGAATGTTAAACGTTCCTTTGGCCGCGAAAAAACCGTCTGTTTGCGTGTATCCCGCAACATCGGATCGGACAGGCTGGCCATCGCTGCCTGTGGTCAGGGTCGACCAGATACCGTCCAGAAGGGCGGTGTATTCGTTTTCGGTTAGCGCAAGACGTCTTGCGGGCAGGTCATCGGGCAACTTGCCCGCTATCTCAAAGTGAAGAACGGACGTGTCCCCGATGATGCCGCGCCAGATCACAGGCAGGCTCAGATCGGTATATGCTTGGGTTTGTGTGTAAAAATCGTGGGCACCCCAGCCAACCACAAGCCATTCGGCGGCAGGATGATCCAGCCATATGCCTTGGTCCGCCAGCGGGGTGAAACGTTTCAATGCCAGATCATCAAGCGGGAGCACCAGATCGTAATGGATCGGTCCGCTTACCAGCAAAATTTCGCGTATTTTGACAGCGGTATCAGGCGCAGCCGGTCCGGGTATAATCGCACCAAGAATGGCGGCTGACAGATACAGCGCCGGAACAAGCGCCAGCAAACCCAGCCATCTCGCGAATTTTCTCAGACTTTGCCCTCAAAATCCTGATGGATAAATTTGCAATCGCAATAGCCGCATTCGACCCAGCCTTTGTCTTGCGGGATTTGTAGCCAAACGCGGGGATGACCCAAAGCGCCTTCGCTGCCGTCACAAGCGACGCGCCAACTGTTCACGATGCGGGTTTCTGGTGCTTGCAATGTCATGTAGTCGTCCTTGGCTTTGGATGCGCTGTTGTTATGACCAAACCAAGCTGTCAGGGCAAGGGGTGGGCTATGTTTTGAACGGCGGAACTCTACAAGTTTGTAATCTGGGTTGAATTGGGTTCACCAAAGGGCATTCAGCCGCTAAAAGACGCAAAACATCGTAAATTGTCGGAGCAGTCGTCACATGGCACCTACCAAACCCGTCGTACTATGCATCTTGGATGGATGGGGCCAGCGTGCGGAAGCCGAAGGCAACGCGCCTTTGCTGGCGAAAACGCCAAACTTCGACTGGATTATGCAGAATTGTCCCAATTCTACCCTGACCACGTTCGGGCCAGATGTCGGCTTGCCCAAGGGCCAGATGGGCAATTCCGAAGTTGGACACACCAATATCGGCGCGGGGCGAGTCGTTGCGATGGATTTGGGCCAGATCGACTTAGCGATCGAGCAAGGAAGCTTTGCCAAGAATCCGCCTTTGCTGGAATTTATCGACAAATTGAAGAAAACCGACGGCACTGCGCATCTGATGGGGCTGGTGTCTGACGGTGGGGTGCATGGTCACTTGTCCCATATGATTGCTGCCGTCACAGCGTTGCACGACAGTGGCATCCCTGTGGTTATTCATGCGTTGACGGACGGGCGCGATGTGGCCCCACGGTCAGCGGTTGGTTTCTTCGAGAAGTTGAACGGCCAGCTGCCTAAGGGTGTACGGATTGCATCGGTGTCGGGTCGGTATTTCGCTATGGACCGGGACAATCGGTGGGACCGCGTTGCCAAAGCTTATGGCGCTATTGTGCAGGGAAAAGGCGAAACGGCCAAGATGGCCCTTGATGTTGTCAGTGCAGCCTATGCACGTGATGAAAACGATGAATTCATTCAGCCAACAGTTATAGCGGGTTATGAGGGTGCCAAAGACGGCGACGGCCTGTTTTGCCTGAATTTCCGCGCCGACCGTGCGCGCGAGATCATGGCTGCCATTGGTGCACCAGGTTTTGATGCCTTTGATACAGGACGCAGACCCGAATGGGCTGCGCTGATGGGCATGGCAGAATATTCCGAAGCCCACAGTATTTACACGTCAACAATGTACCCCAAACCGCAGATCGTAAATACGCTGGGTGCTTGGGTGGCTCAACACGGGTTGCGTCAGTTCCGACTGGCCGAAACCGAAAAATACCCTCACGTGACATTCTTTCTGAATGGAGGAGACGAAGCCCCCGCCGCAGGTGAAGACCGCGTTATGCCGAAATCGCCCGATGTTGCGACCTATGACCTGCAACCCGAGATGTCATGCGCTGAAGTGACAGACCAATTAGTCAAGGCGATTGGGGTCGGCTATGATTTGATTGCGGTGAACTATGCCAATCCTGACATGGTCGGTCACACCGGCGATCTGAATGCTGCGATTGCGGCATGTGAAGCTGTGGATAAAGGGTTGGGCCGCGTGTTGGAAGCGCTGAAGGCCGCGGGTGGTGCAATGATTATCACCGCCGATCATGGAAATTGCGAAACGATGATTGACCCCGAAACCGGTGGTGCCCATACGGCGCATACCTTGAACCCAGTCCCCGTGGCGGTTGTCGGCGGGCCTGCCAATGCGAAACTGCGCACAGGGCGGCTGGCAGATCTGGCACCTACCGTTTTGCAACTGATGGGATTGAAGCAGCCCCCCGAGATGACCGGAAAGTCGCTGTTGGAATGATGCGGCTTTACGCCCTTTTGCTGCTGGTCTGGCCCTTGGGTGCGGTCGCGCAAACCGAGGCCGCCGATCAAGCGCGCCGTGCGATGGCCGATCTGGAACAGGCGTCTGCGCAACTGGATGCAGCCGACGGGGCCCGCGACCGCGTACAAGCGTTGACCCAGACGATTCAAGCGTTCGAAGTTGGCTTAGGTGCCATGCGGGAAGGGTTGCGGCAAGCAGCCATAAACGAGGCGCAGCTTAGCAAAAAGCTTGAGGCGCGCGATGGCGAGGTGGCGCAGCTACTGGGTGCGCTGCAAAGCATCGGTGGCAATCCTTCGCCCACGCTGTTTCTGCACCCAGACGGGCCGATTGGCACTGCACGGGCGGGGATGCTGTTGGCCGAACTGACACCCGCTCTGAACGCACGCGCTGATTCACTGCGACAGGATTTGGAAGACGTGCAGACCTTGCGGACTTTGCAAACGGACGCTGCAAAGCGTCTTCAAGAAGGGCTGACCGAAGTCCAGCGCGCCCGCACCGAGCTGAACCAAGCAATGGCGAACCGCACCGATTTGCCCAAGCGGTTCACAGAAGACCCCGTACGCACAGCGATATTGATTTCGACATCGGAAACGTTGTCGGGTTTTGCGAGCGGCCTATCGCAAATGACCTCTGAACAGATTGAACCTGCGCCCCTGAATATTGATGGGCAGTTGGGTACGTTGCCTATGCCGGTTCAAGGCCTTGTACTGCGCAGCGCTAACGAGACGGACGCCGCAGGTGTTACCCGGCCCGGAATGATCCTGGCAACGCGGCCCCGTGCGATTGTGACGACCCCAACTGCAGCAACAATCCGCTACACCGGCCCGCTTTTGGATCTTGGCAACGTTATCATCCTTGAGCCTCGCGCCAATACCCTGTTTGTGTTAGCCGGACTGGATACGGTCTATGGCGAGGCAGGGCAGGTGATCGCGGCGGGGACGCCGATTGGGCTGATGGGCGCACCTGCATCAAGCACCGGCAACGCCTTGTCACCAAATGGTGATGGGACTGGTGTAGAGCGTTCAGAAACGCTCTATATAGAAGTAAGAGAGAATAATATTCCACAGGACCCGGCAGAGTGGTTCCTAACCGACAAGGATGGATGAGCATATGAAAAAATTTGTGATGGCCGCCGTTGGTGGCACGCTGGCAGGCGTGATCGCAACGACGCAAATCGCGGGGCCTTTGCTGGCGCAGGAAACGGCCAAGGCGAGCAATGTCTATGAGCAGCTGGATTTGTTCGGAGACATTTTCGAACGTATCCGCGCCCAGTATGTCGAAGAAGTCGACACTGAGGAACTGATTGAGGCCGCCATTAACGGTATGCTTACATCGCTTGATCCCCACTCGAGCTATCTGTCGCCCAAAGACGCAGTTAAAATGCGCGACCAGACTCGCGGTGAATTCGGCGGTCTGGGCATCGAGGTCACGCAAGAGGAAGGCTTTGTTAAAGTCGTATCCCCGATCGATGAAACCCCAGCCTCTGAGGCCGGGATCGAAGCGGGCGATTTTATCACGCACGTAGATGGCGAAAGCCTGTTGGGTTTGACGCTGGATGATGCGGTTGAATTGATGCGCGGGCCGGTTGGGTCAGAAATCATCATCACCGTTGTGCGCGAAGGCGAGAAAGAGCCGTTTGATGTGTCCTTGATCCGCGACACGATCCAGTTGACCGCCGTGCGCAGCCGCACCGTCGGCAATGCCGTTGTTATGCGCGTCACAACATTTAACGAGCAAACCTATCCCAAGCTTAAGGAAGGTCTGGAAGAACAGATTGAAGCGGCTGGCGGCATCGACAAGATCAGCGGTATCGTCATTGACTTGCGCAACAACCCCGGTGGTCTGCTGAACCAAGCGATCGCGGTTTCAGATGCGTTCCTTGAAGAGGGCGAAATCGTCAGCACCCGGGGCCGCGATACAGCCGACAGTGATCGGACCAACGCCACTCCGGGCGATCTGGCCCAAGGGAAACCCATCGTTGTGTTGATCAACGGCGGGTCTGCTTCGGCTTCTGAAATTGTAGCCGGTGCGTTGCAGGACCACCGTCGCGCAATCGTTGTGGGTACCAAAAGCTTTGGTAAAGGGTCGGTTCAGACGATCATGCCATTGCGCGGTGAAGGTGCAATGCGCCTAACCACAGCGCGGTACTATACGCCGTCGGGTCGGTCGATCCAGGCCGTTGGTGTTTCGCCTGACATTGTGGTCGCTCAGCCGCCAGCAAAGCCAGTTGATGAAGAGGACGAAGCCACAAGCAAGCGTCCTCTGCGGTCGGAGGCGGATCTGCGTGGAAGCCTGAACAACGACAGCCTTTCCGAAGACGAGATCGAACAGATCATGGAAGACCGTGAAAAGGCCGAAGTAGCCGCCGCTTTGCGTGAAGAGGATTACCAACTGGCGTATGCCATTGATATCCTTAAAGGTTTATCGGCTTTGGGTCCAAAAGACTAATAGCGACGGGGCCCGTATCCTGAGCGGCCTAAGCTAAATTAAAGGCCGTCCCTTGATTGGGGCGGCCTTTTTCGCTGCGCAGCATAGGAAAGATGTTGCGCAGCATTTTTGGGTAGAGAATGGGATTAACCCAGATAAACCTTGCCTTCGGGATAGCGTACACGGGGCACTGACCGGGTGGCCAAAAAGAACCCTAGCGTCAAAGGCCCAACCCGCCCCAAGAACATCATCAGAATGATCATCGCGCGCCCCACGCCATCAAGTTCACCGGTCGCCCCTAGTGACAAGCCCACGGTCCCGAAAGCCGATGTTACCTCGAATGCGAGATCAATGAATTCGCCGTCGTGGCTGATCGACATGATAAATATCCCAAACATCACCAAAAGGATGCTCATCGTGGTCAAGGCCATGACCTTGAAAACCTCTTCGGCCCCCATGGATCGACCAAAGGCATGCAGGTTTTTGCTGCGGCGGAAGAAAGCAATCGTTGCAAGGATCAGGACGATCAGCGTCGTGACCTTGATCCCGCCGGCAGTCGATGTGCTGCCACCGCCGACCAACATCAAAGTCATGGTCATCAAAGCTGTGCTTTCGTGAATATTGGCGTAATCGATGGTGTTGAACCCGGCCGTGCGCGGGCTGACCGCCTGAAACCAACTGGCCCAAATGCGGCTGCCGGTCGTGCCAAGTTGACCCAACGTGCCGGGGTTGTTCCATTCCAAAGCTGCAAATATTATCCATGCCCAAAAGATCAGGATCACGCTGCCCACCAACATCAACTTGCTGTGCAAATTGAGCAGCCGCCAATTCCGTTTATCCCAGATGTCGGCAAGAACAATGAACCCGATACCGCCCAGTATGAACAGCGTGGGGATAACCGTGTTGACGATCGGGTCGGCAACCCAACGTGTCAAACTGTCAGGAAAAAGACCGAACCCTGCGTTGTTAAAGGCTGACACGCTATGGAATACGGCTTGCCATATCCCGTGGCCCCAGCCGAACTCCGGGACGAAGACGATGCACAACAGTGCGGCACCGATGAGTTCAATCAAGATCGCGATTTTCAGGATCACGCGAACAAATGTTGTAAGGTTGTGAAGGGTGGATTGGTTCAGGTCTTCGCGCAGGATAATTCGCTGGGGCATTCCCACCGGAATGCCAAGGGCAGACAAAACCAGCGCAGCAAAGGTCATTAACCCAAGGCCACCCATCTGGATCAGGATGGCAAGAACAGCCTGCCCGAAGAATGTGAATGAACTTCCCGTATCCACAACAGCTAGCCCTGTCACCGTCACGGCTGAGGTAGATGTAAAGAACGCATCCGAAAGGCTGATACCGGTAGTATTTGATATGGGCAGCCAAAGAACCAGTGCACCCACGACGATCAACGATAGATATATCAACACTAAAATTGCTGGTGGCGATGGCAGCTTCCACCCCCTACGCCGCTTGTAGGAGATCGCTTTCAAAGGCTTGCTGCAAAGTTGCGCAGATCAGACCGCTGCCCCAACAAGATCAGCAGATCGTCACGTTGCAGTCTGCAAGGATCGCCGTCTTGCCCGATAAATTCGCTGCCCCGCATAACCCCGATGCAGCGCAGGTCGAATTTCTTTTTATGATACAGCATTTCCAGAGATTTCCCTTCGAGAGATTCTGGAATGCGGAAATTCACGACATGGTACCCGTTGCCAAGGCTTACATAGTCACGCACCAACGGGTTGTTGATCACTTGGGCGATATGCTGGCCGACTTCGACCTCCGGGTGAATGACCCGGTCAACGCCAAGTTTGGCAAGAATGCGATGGTGGGTTTTGGTCTTGGCTTTGGCCCAAATCGTTTCAACACCCAAAAGCTTGAGGTTGATCGCAGAAAGGATGCTGGATTCCAGATCCGAGCCCATAGCGACGAGTGCCATGTCACAATCCGCAAGCCCCACTTCGCGCAGGGCGACGTCATCACGTGCGTCAGCGATCACGGCTTGGCTTAGACGTTCAGCGTGGCTGCTGACACGTTGTTCATTTAAATCAACGCCGATTACGTAATTACCAAATCGGGTTAATTCTGTCGCAACCGTGGACCCAAAGTTCCCCAGGCCGATAACCCCAATCGTACGTTTTTTCGCGGACATCGTGCCCTCTAACTTTTGCAGGGTTGTTCTATTTCAGTTGATGCGCAGGAATTTGAAAACAAGGCCAAGTCCGACAACGGGCAATCAGGTCGTTTCGACACAATGCCGTCTGAACGCGCGTTTTAACATTTCAAGCTCGGCCCTGAGGAGTTCCATTTCGGCGCGCAGATCTATGCTGGTTATGTCATCTCCGATGATAACGACATCGCCAATCTTTTGATCGGTATCGCGATCCGAGACCAGAATAATCTGAATACCGTCTGCCACCGCGGAAGCGGGCACCGGGATGGTCAAAGACCAGTGATCAGCAGCTTCGTTCCGGACCAATTTAAAGTTCGGTACAGTTGCGTTGCCATGTGTGACGTTAATCTCGGGCTTGGCCTCGCCTGAGCCTGTGAGGATTCCCTGCCAGACCCCTTCTAGCATGCGGGTTTTGGTCAGTTTCAAAGTGCTCATCCAAAAACTCCTAAAGCTGGGCGCGGGGGCGGCGCGAGAACGTGAGGTCACGCAGTACAACTTCGTTCATCTCAGGGCCCTCAAAAATCAAATCTATCCAAGCCTTTTCCACCCGCTTTTCGTTCATGGTAGAGTAGGCAAGATCGAACTCGACCATGACGTCATGTTGATCGAGCGGCAGTTCGCGTACGATTTGTTCGGTGTTGGGACCGTGGCGAATATTTAGCCGTGCAAAGATTTCAATCGGTTTTTCCATCTCGACGATGGCGCTCATCCGCAACAAATGTGTGCGTTTCAACCCGTTTACGCAATCGTCGGGCAGGTCCAGAACGATAGACAGAAACGACCCGTCGAACCGGAAAACATCAAGGCGCAACCCATAGGGGGCCAGATCGGCCTCGCGCAGATTGCGCAATTGCCGAATGCCCATCTCAGACAACGAACAATCGTGGAAAACAGTAACTTCCTCACCCAAAGTCGCCTTGTTCTTGACCGAAGACAAGCCTGGTACAGGCAGAGGGCCACGCCATAACGCAGGACGCCATGACCAGTCGGCATTGTGTGGCTTAAAAAATTTTGTGGAACCGACCATGGGCAGCGACAGCCGCTCTTCGGCGATATGGATCAAATTGTCCAATTGCGCCTTTAACGCCCATGCATCACGGGACTGCTTGCGCAGGGTTTCGAGGGGGACGTCGTTCGCTTTTTGGGCTTTACGCGCCCATTTTCGCAAGAACCGCGCAGATAGCGCGGTGTCCAAAAGCTGAGTGCCCAGTTTGGCCATATATGCCTGATGCCCCGTTTGTTCGGTCGTAGGTTTTGCCGGACTCTATCCCCTGAAACGCATTCGTTCAAACGAATTGCCACTTTGTCAGGCGGTCAGTTTCTGCTGACGGTCCTTTTTACAGGCTTTGGCGTTGCCTCGATGCTTGCGGTTGCCATCTTCACCAAAATGGCGCGCCCGGCGATGGAGATAATTTCGCCGTTTTCGGGCCCATAGATCGCGATGCCAGCAGTCTGCCCGCCGATACGGACAGCACCGCGCCAATGGGTTGGTGAAAGACCCCCCACGGGTATTCTCCCTTGGGCGCGAAAGGTGACCATATCCTTTGAGGTCTTGACGTCTGAGACGCCTTTCAATTGGCTGGCGGTTGCGATCTGCTTTGCAGACGGCAAGGCACCGGACTTGGAATTCGTCAAGCTGACCGTGATTAGCCCGCGCGGCGCGGTTCCTGCCGCACTGGGGACGCCCAACGTGTCACAGCGCGCCATCACCAAAAATCGTGAGGTCATAGTGGCCTGATCAATGCAATACCCTGATGGGGCGATCAGAACGGTGCCGCCGGCCATCACCCCCCGAGAAAGGGGCGCAGCAGATGTACGTGATGAGTTAGCATTGAGCCCACCCCCCAGATTAAGACCCTGACCTGCTTCGCAAGCTGTCAGGGTCATCAATCCAAGCGCTGCTATGGGACCTTTAAAGGTCCATGTAGTCATGGGTTTCTGCCTTTGCGCCTGGATGTGTAACGGCACCGAGGTAAGTTGGGCCAACTAGCTGGGCATATTTCCACAGTGCACCGCTTTGATAGTTGGTGGTCCGTGCGCCCGGCCAAGCTGCCTTGCGCTTGGCCATTTCCTCGTCGGTTATGGCAACGCTGATTGACCCTTTGATGGCGTCCAGGGTGATCATGTCGCCTTCTTGCAGTAGGGCGATCGGGCCGCCGTATGCTGCTTCGGGGCCGACATGGCCGACGCAAAAGCCACGTGTCGCACCAGAGAAGCGGCCATCGGTAATTAACGCGACCTTTTTGCCCATGCCCTGACCGGACAGCGCTGCCGTGGTTGCCAACATTTCGCGCATGCCTGGGCCGCCTGCGGGCCCTTCATTGCGGATCACGAACACATCACCTTCTTTGTAGGCGCGGTTTTGGACAGCTTCGAACGCGTCTTGCTCACATTCAAAGATCAATGCAGGCCCGGTGAAAACGATGTCTTCTTCGGACATTCCGGCGATTTTCACGATGGCACCTTCGGGAGCAAGGTTGCCCTTAAGGCCGACAACGCCGCCGGTCTTGCTTATCGGTGTCGCGACAGAGTGGATGACTTTGCCATCTGCCTCGCGTTCGATCATGTCCAGTTCCTCGCCTATGGAACGACCTGACGCTGTGATGCAATCGGTATGGATCAGACCGGCTTTGCGCAGTTCCTTCAACACAACGGGCACGCCCCCGGCATCGTACAGGTCTTTTGCAACATAAGCGCCGCCGGGTTTCATATCGACAAAATACGGGGTGTCGCGGAAGATTTCACAAACGTCATCCAAGAAGAAATCGATGCCCGCTTCGTGTGCCATGGCTGGCAGGTGCAGGCCAGCGTTGGTCGAACCGCCGGTACATGCAACGATCCGCGCCGCATTTTCAAACGCTTCGCGGGTGCAGATGTCACGGGCGCGTATGTTCTTTTCGATCAGGTTCATGACCGCTTCGCCGGACGCTTCGGCATAGGCGTCGCGGGATACATAGGGTGCCGGCATGCCCGACGAATTCATCAGTGCAAGGCCGATCGCTTCGGATACGCAGGCCATAGTGTTGGCAGTGAATTGACCACCACAGGCACCAGCCGTCGGGCAGGCGACGCGTTCAAGAATTTCAAGCGCGGCCTCTGACATAGTGCCGTTCTGAAAATTGCCAACGGCTTCGAACATATCTTGGACAGTCAAATCACGGCTTGCGAAATCGGCGGGCACATCGGCACCTTCGGGCGCTTTGCCCGGCAGAATAGACCCACCGTACAAAAACACCGACGGTACGTTCAGACGGATCATCGCCATCATCATACCGGGCAGGGATTTGTCACACCCGGCAAGGCCCACAAGCGCGTCATAGCAGTGCCCGCGCATAGTCAGCTCGACCGTGTCGGCAATTGCTTCGCGTGAGGCAAGAGAAGACCGCATGCCTTCGTGACCCATCGCGATACCATCGGTCACTGTGATCGTGGTGAATTCGCGTGGCGTACCTTGCTGGGCTCTTACGCCTATTTTTACCGCTTGGGCCTGACGGTTCAGCGAGATGTTACAAGGCGCGGCCTCGTTCCAGCAGGTGGCGACACCAACAAGCGGCTGGTGAATTTCTTCTTCGGTCATGCCCATGGCATAGTAATACGATCGGTGCGGCGCGCGCTCTGGGCCTTCGGTGACGTGCCGGCTGGGCAGTTTGGATTTATCAAAACGGTTGTTGGTGGACATCAGAACGCCTCCCTGATTGGACATTTACACCGGAATAGCCATCCCGTCCTTTCGCTGCAAGGCTCAAGCGGTCGGTTGAAGTGATACGCTTGTCGCTTTAGGGTGCTTGGGACCATCAGGCGCGTTGCCTGCCTCAGCGAAAGTGGACCTGCATGGAGCGATCGATTTTTTCCTTTATATGGAAATATTCCAGCAGAGATCAGATTGTTCTTTTGATCCTGACACTTGTCACCTTTCCTTTTTTGTACGTCACGCTTGAGCTGCCAAAACGTATCATCAACGATGCGATTGGTGCTGAATCGAACGTGATCAACGTCTTTGGCATTCAGATGTCACAAGTGCAGTTCCTTTTAACTTTGTGCTTTGCCTATCTAGCGTCTGTGCTGGTTCACGGCCTGATGAAAATGCGGTTGAACACCATGAAGGGCATTGTCTCCGAGCGGCTTTTACGTCGGTTCCGATATCAGCTGATATCGCGCATGATGCGCTTTCCGCGAAGCTATTATGACAATACCAGCCAGGGCGAGCTGGTTTCGATGGTCACATCAGAGGCCGAGCCGATGGGCGGTCTGATGGGGGATGCGGTCGCCCAGCCGGTGTTCCAGGCGGGTCAAATGCTGATCATCTTGCTATTCCTGTTCATTCAGTCGTTCTGGTTCGGCTTGGCTGGCGTGGCGCTGATCCCGTTGCAGGCATATCTGATTCCGATGCTGCAGCGGCAGATCAACCAGCTGAATAAGGCGCGGATCAATGAGGTGCGTGCCCTGTCATCCGAGATCGGGGAAACAGCGGCGGGTATTACCGATTTACGTACAAACGGTGGCTGGCGGTTTAGATTGGCCAAGTTCACGGATCGTCTTGGCGCGTTGTTCACCATCCGCTTTCAAATCTACCAGAAAAAGTTCTTCATGAAGTTTCTGAACAACTTCATCACCCAGCTTACACCATTCTTCTTTTACGCTGTGGGCGGTTATCTGGTTATCGCGGGCAACATTACAGTTGGTGCCCTTGTGGCAGCCCTTGCAGCATACAAAGACCTCTCTAACCCTTGGAAAGAGCTGCTAACTTATTACAACGAGACGCAGGACATGGCCATTCGTTGGGAGATTGTTGTTGAACGGTTTGCCCCTCGGGACATGATCCCCGAGCGCTTGTTCGAAGGGGAGCCCGAAGAAATTCCGCACCTGAAGGGGCCCATCAATCTAAACCATGTGACCGTGCGGAATGCTGACGGAACTTTGCTGTTGGATGACATCGACATTGATATTCCGATGGGCGCACGTGTCGCCATTCAGATCCCCAATCAGGTGGAACGCACCGCTTTGGCTGAATTGCTGACCCGAGAGATCAGCCCAACCCGCGGAACGATTAAAATGGCAGGTTATGATCTAGCAGATTTGCATCAGGCAGTCCTTGCGGCACGGATCGGCTATGCCCATGCGCAGCCATATCTGTTCAAAGGGACTATCGGCGACAACCTGTTGATGTCCTTGCGAACCAGTCCGAAAACCGTGCTTTGGGACCCTGAGAAGAAGGACTGGGAGTCGATTGAAACGCTGCGCGCTGGCAATAGCCCCGACAGCACCCGCGCCGACTGGTTGGACCCCGGCCTGGCAGAGCTGGATTCAGACGAAGATGTAAACCACTGGTGGTACGAATTGGTCAAAGCGGTAGGGACCGAAGAATTGATGTTCCGTCGCATGGTGGTGGACCGGATGGACCCAACCGAGCGCCCCTTGCTTGCGGAAAAGATCGTTGGTTTGCGCCCAGAAATCTATGAAAAACTAAAAGAACGCGGGCTGGATACGGCCATTCACCGTTTTGATCCTGAAAAGTTCAACCCAGCGATGGCGTTGGGGGGAAACCTGATGTTTGCATCCCCGCTTTACGATATATCGCAAACTGTTCTCGCCTCTGAGCGTAGCTTTCTTGCGATGATCTTTGATCTGGGCCTTGCTGAGCAAGGTATTGCAATATCCCAAACATTGGTTGAGACGCTGCACCATACTTTCGGGCGCGATGGCACCGATCACCCGCTTTTTACCGCATTGGGGATCGACGACGATTTGTACGAGCGTCTGGTCGACATCGCATTGCGCCGCCGCAACGATGGAGACGAGGCGCTAACCGAAGACGAGTTTTCGTTGCTGTTGACCATTCCGTTCGCCTTTACCGCAGAGCAAATAGGCCCCTCATTTCCGGAAACGTTTAAAGATGAAATTCTAGAAATACGCAAAAAGCAGGGTCAGGCTATGCGCGAGAAAACCAAAGATATGTTTATACCGATCGCGCCGGAAACATATCTGCCGCGTCTGTCTATCCTGGAAAATGCGCTTTATGGGCGGATATCAGTAGTTGCCGGCTTGCAGGCGGATCTGGTGATGGACGTCGTGTCGGATGTGTTCAGAGAACACAATCTCCAGCATGAAGTGACGATAAATGTTTTTGATGTGCCGACGAAAATTGCCGGATCAAATATTTCGAAGGTATTTCAGGAAAGGGCGGCGTTCAGCCGTGCCGCAATGAAAAGGCCAGACATTATGGTGCTGGATCAGCCGCTGGCAGGTCTCGAGGCCGAGGGGCATTCGAGGCTGCGGGACAAACTTAGCGCTTTGCTGCCAGATACAACGCAAATCTATCTTGATACTAATTTCTCGCGGCCAGACGATTTCGACATGTTCATCGAGATAAAAGGCGGTCGCATAGATGGCATGGCTCATCGCGATGCACCGCATCATGACGATCTCATTTCAGGCGATCTGCGTCGCAAGCTGCAAATTGTTTCCCACAATGAATTGTTCAGCAATCTTGACCCTCGCAATCAGCGGCTTTTGGCGTTTGCAGCCCAGTGGTTTCCGGTGGCGAAGGATCAGAAAATCTTTAATCAAGGCGATCGGCCGGATGCGGTTTATCTGTGCCTGTCGGGCTCCAGTGAACTGTTCTGGATGGATGACGACGGCAAAAGGCATCATGTATCGACTGTAGAGAAAGGACGCCTAATTGGTGACCTTGCCGTGATTATGAAGGACCCCCGGCAATTTGACTTTGTCGCCCTTGAGGATAGCAATTTCCTGCGGATCGATGCGGATCAGTTCAGGTCGGTTATCGAGGATGACAGAGTGATCTTGCTAAGTTTGCTCAAGACGGTTTCATCGCATCTGTCGAATGCAGCTGATCTGCTGCGTTCCGCAGCTGTCGATATTCCACGGGACGTAGAAGGCCGGCAAACGAGCAAAGGGGAAATCATTTGATGGGCAACTACGCAGCGCACCGGAATTTCATTGCTCCGGCTCTTCCAACCGCTGCGTTGTGGCGGCTTATCGTTGGATTTCTTGCTGCTACCGCCGTTTATTTTCTGCTGAACAATCTTTTCTTTACGTTGATCTTCAACATGCTGGGTCCGCAGGGTGGAGGGTTTTATGGTGACTTGCTGACAGGCAAAACGCCGGTCGCAATGTTTCTTTTGTTGGGCAGCTTCGGGTTGATGACGGTGGGTGTTGGGCTGGTGGCGCGGGTGCTGCATCGTCGGTCTTTTTCCAGTCTGATCGGACCGCTTGGCATTGCGATCCCGCAATTCGCTGTGGTCTTGCGCATGTTGGTTATTATCGGCGCGATTATTTATCTGCTGCCGCCGTGGGATTTGGGGGAACCCTATGTGCCCAATATGGCGCTCGGAAATTGGGTGCTGCTGCTGCCGTTTTCGCTCGTGGCTGTGTTTGTTCAGGTCAGCGCAGAGGAAATCGTGTTTCGCGGGTATGTCCAGCAGCAGCTTGCAGCGCGGTTTAAATCCCCGATTGTTTGGATGGTACTGCCATCGGTTCTTTTTGCGTTCGGTCACTATTTACCCAATGAAGCGGGCGAGAATGCGGTAATTATCGCGCTTTGGGCGGGGGTGTTTGGCATATTGATGGCAGACCTGACGGCGCGTGCAGGGAGCCTTGGCCCTGCGATTGCTGTTCACCTTTGCAATAACGTGGCTGCTATTCTTATCACCTCTATGCCTGATGATCTGTCGGGGCTTGCCCTGTACCTGACCCCTTTTAGTATGGAGGACACCGAGGCAATGCGGGCGTGGCTTCCGGTTGATTTTGCTTTGATGTTGGTCAGTTGGCTGGCGGCAAGGCTCGCCATTCGCCGTTGATTGCAATTTACTCTGGGGCAGCATATCTCAGGGACGAAACTGAAACAGAGGTTCGCCATGAACTGGATCAATAACTACGTTCGCCCACGCATCAATTCGATTTTTTCGCGTCGCGAGACGCCGGATAATCTTTGGACGAAATGCGAAGAATGCGGGACAATGTTGTTTCACCGCGAGGTGTCGAACAATCTGAACGTCTGTACCAGTTGCGGGCATCACATGGGGATCACCCCGCGGGACCGGTTTATGGCACTTTTCGATGGTGGTGTTTTCACTGAGGTGAAAGTTCCCGCGCCAGTAACAGACCCGTTGCACTTCCGCGACCAAAAGAAATACCCGGATCGTTTGAAAGCTGCGCAGAAACAGACCGGCGAAACCGAAGCGATGCTGGTTGTGACTGGTGAAATCGGGCGCACACCGATCGTTGCGGCGGCCCAGGATTTTTCGTTCATGGCGGGGTCCATGGGCATGTATGTGGGCAATGCAATTATAGCTGCAGCCCAAGAGGCCGTTAAACTTAAGCGTCCGCTGATCTTGTTTTCTGCCGCTGGTGGTGCGCGCATGCAAGAAGGCATCTTAAGTCTGATGCAAATGCCGCGCACGACCATTGCAGTGCAAATGCTGAAAGAAGCAGGGCTGCCCTATATCGTCGTGTTGACCCACCCCACAACCGGTGGTGTTACGGCCAGCTATGCCATGTTGGGCGATGTTCATATCGCCGAACCGAATGCGCTGATCTGCTTTGCTGGTCCACGTGTGATTGAACAAACAATCCGTGAAAAGCTGCCCGAGGGATTCCAGCGGGCGGAATATCTGCTGGATCACGGGATGCTAGATCGCGTGACGCCGCGCCCTCAGATGCGTGACGAGCTGATCAATATCACCCGCATGTTGCTGGGTTTGCCGCCCGCTGTGCGCGGTGACCTGCCAGCGCCGACCGAAGGGGGCGATCTGCCACATGCTTTGACCTCTGACGGCAAGGCAGAATTACCCAAAAAATGACGCAACAAACATCCGATGCTGTGCTGGCGCGTATGATGGCGCTGCATCCCAAGATCATCGACCTGACCCTTGATCGGATGTGGCGACTGTTGGATGCTTTGGGCAATCCGCAGAACAGTCTGCCGCCCGTCATCCATATTGCAGGCACGAACGGCAAAGGGTCGACGCAGGCCATGATCCGCGCCGGGCTGGAATCGGCAGGCCACCTTGTTCATGCATATACTTCGCCGCATCTGGCGAGATTCCATGAACGTATCAGGGTCGCCGGGGATCTAATAACCGAAGCTGACCTGACGGACGTTCTGGACGAATGCTATGCCGCCAATGAGGGTGGCAATATCACCTATTTTGAAATTACGACCTGCGCGGCTTTGCTGGCATTTTCTCGCACCCCTGCGGATTATACGCTGCTTGAGGTGGGGCTGGGCGGCCGTTTGGACGCCACCAACGTCGTTGAACATCCTGCCCTGACTGTGATCACCCCTGTGTCGATCGATCACCAACAGTACCTTGGTGATACCTTGGGCCAGATTGCGGGCGAGAAAGCAGGGATTATCAAACGTCGAGTGCCTTGTATCGTCGGCCCCCAGCAAGAAGAGGCAATGGACGTGATTGAAGCCGAGGCACTGCGTCATCATGCACCGCTTTTGGCTTATGGTCAGCAATGGCATGTGGGGCAGGAAGCTGGACGCATGGTCTATCAGGATGAAAAGGGGTTGTTGGATCTGCCCAAGCCAAATTTGTTGGGCGCTCATCAGATCAGCAATGCCGGTGCAGCCCTTGCCGCTTTACGGCAGCTTGATATCGCAGATGAACACTGCGAGGCGGCGGTCACCAGCGCACAATGGCCTGCGCGAATGCAGCGGTTGAAATCCGGCCCCTTGGTCGAAGCCGCTGAAAGCGCAGAACTTTGGCTAGATGGCGGGCATAACCCCGCCGCAGGTGAAGCGATTGCCGAGCTGCTGGGGACGATGCCCGAGCGTACGACCTATTTGATCTGCGGGATGCTGAATACCAAAGACATCGGCGGATATTTACGCCCCCTTGCAGCGCATGCGAAAAAGCTGTTCGCTGTTTCAATTCCGGGGGAAGCTGCCACCTTGCCTGCGGCTGATACCGCCAAGGCTGCCCGCGCCGTGGGCATGAATGCGGAAGATGCACCTACGGTCCAGCAAGCCCTAGCAGAAATAACTGCAGCGGATCCTTTTGGGCGGGTTTTGATATGCGGATCATTGTATCTTGCTGGCAATATTTTGCGGGAAAACAGTTAGAATTTTCATTTCTCAAATTGGCGATGTTTACGATATCTACGCTTTCCACTCCCTAAGGTTCAAAGACAGATTTCTTTGTTTTTGGAGTCGATGTGATGGTGAAAGATCAGAAACGTAAAAGTGTCGTTCAGCCGGTGCTTTTTGTGTTGCTTTGTTTAATGGTGTTTCTAGCCGGTGGCGTTTTCATACTGGATCAGGGACGATCGCCCTATCATGTGACAGCAATCCCGGTTCCGGAACCCATAACCGTAACGCCCCTTTCTGTTGCTTATAGACTGCTGGATGCAAGTGACGACCCTGGGGCAGATTTGTCGCCCGCAGTTGCCTTGCACAGGCTGCATTCTGAGACAAAGACCGGTCTGGACAGTTTAGTTCACACGGTTTTTGGGGCATTTGATGACACGTCATCGGGTCGTGCATTAGAATCGTATCTTGTTTGGGCGATCAGGTCTGGAAAGCCGGATGCCTACGTCGATTCACTGCTTAACAGCGCCGCGGCGAAGGGTCATTTTCAGATGCCTTCGGCGCTTACGACCTTATCGGGACGGTTGGATACACAGAGCTTGCTAAGGTCGGTGCTTGTGGCCGCAAAACAGGATAGATCGGTGCCAATCACAAACGCACATGTACCCCAACAACACTTGCTCCATATGTCCGACAGTCTGGCGGGTCTATCTTTAGCTTACAATGGTAATCCATTGGATCACACGCGTATTGCAGAGGCCAACGGCACCATCAACCGTTTGGCTAAGGCAAAGGTCGGGCAAGTATTTGAAATACCGGGGCTTTAACTGCCCCAGCCTTCCGCCTGCATTTCACGCAAGCGCGATGCTGTCCGTTCAAATTCAAAGGTGCCTTCCCCCTCAAGATACAGCATTTCGGGACTGGCTGCGGCAGAACAGATCAGACGCACTTTGGCCTCATAGAGAGCGTCAATGAGGGTTACAAAACGTTTGGCTTCGTTAAAGTTAGTCCTACCCAATGATGGGATATTATCCAAAAGCAGAACGCGGCACGCTTCGGCAAGGGCAAGGTAGTCTGCAGCGCCCAACGGTTGACCACATAGCGCATGAAAACCCGCCCGTGCGATACCATTGCGAAATTGCGGGATGATCACATCGCGGCCTTTAACACGCAGCTTTAGTTCTTCGCCCTCGCCGCCTGTCAGATCCTGCCAAACGGCATCCATCTCGGCGCGACTTTCTGAATTAACTGGGCTGAAATACGATTGTGATCCAGCAAGCCGGTCCTGACGATAATCTCGCGGGCTGGTCAGTTCCCAAACAACCATCTTGTCCTTTATCAGCTCTATAAACGGCAGGAAAATCTCTCGGTTCAGGCCATCTTTGTAAAGATCGTCAGGGATCCGGTTCGAGGTGGTTACAACGACAACCCCAGCTGCAAAAAGCGCTTGAAAAAGCCGACCCACAATCATGGCATCGGTGATATCGCTGATTTGCATTTCGTCAAACGCCAACACTTTGACTGATGCGGCAACCTGCGCTGCAACAGGGGCAATTGCGTCATCGACGCCGGTTTTACGAGCCTCGTGCATGGCATTGTGAATTTCCTGCATGAAGGCATGGAAATGCACGCGTCGGGCAGGGATGTCGTCCATGTGGCCGGCAAATAAATCCATTAGCATCGATTTCCCGCGTCCGACACCACCCCACAGATACAACCCCTTTGGCGGTTCTGGTGCGGGTTTAAAAAAACCCTTTTTCTCGGGATTAAGAAGGGCATTTCTGATGCGGTCAAACTCAGGCAGCACCGCTTCTTGGGCGGGATCAGGGGTCAGGCTGCCATCGGCCACGCGTTGATCATAAAGCGTACGTAAATCTGTCATGGCTGTGGCTTACAACGTGATTATGGGTTTGGAAAGACGCGGTGGCATTAGCGCCGTTCAATTTGAATTGACGCTCGTCAATGCAAAGGTAGGGTGCCTTATTGGCAAAAGGATCAGTGACTTGGAGAAAAACGCGTCCATATTCACCCCGGTTTTGATTGTAGGCTGCTTGATCATCATGGTCAGTTTCGCCGTCCGGGCATCTTTCGGCGTGTTTCAAATTCCGATCGCGGCCGAGTTCGGCTGGCTTCGCAGTGAATTCTCTCTTGCGATTGCAATACAGAACCTCGCATGGGGCTTTGGGCAGCCGATCTTTGGTGCGTTGGCCGAGAAAATCGGCGACCGACGTGCCATCATTATCGGCTCTGTCGTCTATGCCGTGGGTTTGGTTCTTTCAGCGAATTCAGTGTCTCCAATTGAACACCAGACCTATGCGTGGCTGGTGGGGTTTGGCATCGCGGGCACCGGGTTTGGTGTGATTTTGGCGGTTGTAGGGCGCGCATCAACTGCCGAAAATCGGTCGATGTCCTTGGCAATTGTAACGGCAGCGGGCAGCGCAGGGCAGGTGTTCGGGGCACCAGTTGCAGAGTGGATGCTAGGCTTTCTAACCTGGCAAAGCACTTTCATAGTATTTGCAGGCGCTATTTTGGCAATGATCCTGACACTGCCACTGATGCGCGCGCCAGCGTTGGCCAGCAAAGCCGAGCTTGAGGAAAGTCTGGGCCAAATTCTGGTCAAGGCGTTCAGAGATCCGTCTTTCACCCTGATATTTGTCGGGTTCTTCTCGTGTGGGTATCAGTTGGCTTTCATCACTGCGCACTTCCCTGCCTTTGTGACCGAGCTTTGCGGCCCTATCCTTGCCGGTGGGGTGTTGCACAGCATCGGCATCACAACGACATCTGCGTTGGGAGCAGTGGCAATTTCATTGATCGGATTGGCAAATATTGCAGGGACTCTGTTGGCTGGCTGGGCAGGCAAGCGGTATTCGAAAAAATACCTTTTGGCGGGAATTTATACGGCGCGCACTGTGATCTCGGCTATTTTTATCTTGATGCCTATCACGCCCTTATCGGTGATCCTGTTCTCAATCGGGATGGGGTCACTTTGGTTGGCGACAGTGCCGTTGACCAGTGGATTGGTCGCCCATATCTATGGCTTGCGCTATATGGGAACACTCTATGGCATCGTGTTTTTCAGCCACCAATTGGGCAGCTTTATGGGCGTCTGGCTGGGGGGGC
>CBDTUA010000017.1:0-56756 GCA_965363735.1 uncultured Sulfitobacter sp.
TTGCCCATGCCGGGCATCATGCCCATCATGCCTTGCATGCCGCCCATCTTGAGCATCTGTTCAAGCTGCATTTTCAGGTCGTTCATATTGAACTGACCCTTGGCCATGCGGCGCATCATCTTTTCGGCTTGTTCAGCCTCGATGGTTTCCTGGGCCTTTTCAACGAGGGCAACGATATCACCCATGCCAAGGATGCGGCCCGCGATGCGTTCAGGTTCGAACGTTTCGAGCGCGTCCATCTTTTCGCCAAGGCCGACGAATTTGATTGGCTTGCCGGTGACCGCCCGCATGGACAGGGCCGCACCGCCGCGACCGTCGCCGTCCATCCGTGTGAGGACAACGCCGGAAATGCCAATGCGGTCGTTAAAGTTTTCGGCCGTTTGCACAGCGTCTTGGCCCGTCAGGCCATCAACCACCAGCAGAGTTTCGCGTGGGTTGGCAACGTCGCGGACGGCTTCGACCTGTTGCATCAGTTCTTCGTCGATAGACAGACGGCCTGCAGTATCGAGCATATAGACGTCATAGCCGCCCATGGCTGCCTGGGTCTTGGCGCGTTTGGCGATCTGAACGGGGTTCTCGCCCTTGACGATAGGCAGGGTGTCGACGCCGATTTGCACGCCGAGGATGGCCAGCTGTTCCATCGCGGCGGGTCGGTTGACGTCGAGCGATGCCATCAGCACGCGTTTGCCGTCGCGGTCTTTCAGACGTTTGGCCAGTTTCGCCGTCGTGGTGGTTTTACCGGAGCCTTGCAGGCCGACCATCAGGATGGGCGCGGGGGCGTTGTCAATTTTCAGCGCGCCGGGTTCACCTTCGCCGCGCAGCACGTCGATCAGGGTGTCATGAACGATCTTGACGACCTGTTGACCGGGGGTAATCGATTTGGTGACGGCCTGACCTGTGGCCTTGTCTTGGACGGCTTTGACGAAATCACGGGCAACAGGCAGGGATACGTCTGCCTCAAGCAGGGCGACGCGGACTTCGCGCAGGGCGGTTTTGACGTCTTCTTCGGACAGCGCACCTTGTTTGGTAAGGCGGTCAAAGACGCCGGAAAGGCGTTCGGATAGGTTCTCAAACATGGGCCAGGGCCCCCTTCGGTCGGTTGCGGGTTGTCCTAATTTAGGAAGCCCGCGTTAAATACACAAATGCCCCCACGGGCGTAACACGCTGGTGGGGGGCGATCTCTGGCCGCGCCAGAGACCGGAAGGCAGAGTGCTTCCGGGATTTGTGGGTCGTTTAAGTGAGGGGCGGGTTTGAGTCAACCCGCCCGTTAGGCTGGGGTGTCAGGCTGCTTTGGCAGTTACAGCCAGTGCATCGATAGCGTGATTGGCGCGCGCAATTGTGCCTTGGGGGTCTTTGGCCAATGCATCTGCAGACACGATCGTGACATCGGTCATCCCCATGAAACCAAGGACAGCCTTCAGATAGCCCGTGTTGAAATCCGCCTCGGACCCCGCTGGAACACCACCGGATGCCATTGCGATGATCACGCGTTTGCCTTTGACCAGGCCCTCGGGGCCGGATTCTGTATAGCGGAACGTCACGCCCACACGGGCAACCAGATCAATCCACGCTTTCAAGGAAGCAGGCACGCTGAAGTTATAGATGGGGGCACCAATGACAACGGTATCTGCGGCTAGCAACTCTGCCACCAGTTCGTCAGATTCGACCAGTGCTTCGGCTTGCTCGGAGGAACGATCTGCTTGTGGCGTTGCGCGGGCGACGGCCCAAGTCTGAGTGATTTGTGGCAACGGTTCATGCGCGAGGTCTCGGACTGTCACATTGGAATCGCCTAATCTGGCGATAATGCGGTCCGTCAGGGCGCGGGTCACGGAATCGGTGATGTTGGCAGAAGAATCGATACGCAAAATAGACACGGGAGGGCGTCCTTTCTAATTATGGTCAATAACCTCTCCTAGATGCGCCTTGCATGGCCGAACGCAACTTGCGAAAATGCGGGTGGAGTGTTCGTATTTGCACATGCAGCCAGATTGAATAGGACGCCGTGATGGACAATTGGGATGAGATCAGGACCGCCTATCAAGTGGCGCGTATGGGAACTGTCAGTGGTGCCGCCGAGGTTCTAGGCGTGCATCATGCGACAGTGATCCGCCATATTGATGCCTTGGAAGCCCGTCTGGCGGTCAAGCTGTTCCAGCGCCATGCGCGTGGTTACAAAGCCACAGAAGCAGGGGAGGATCTGCTGCGGGTTGCAGAGGCGACGAATGACCAATTCAGCCAGCTTGCCAGCCGCATTAAGGGGCGCGGCGAGAATGTATCGGGAGAGCTGGTAGTGACCTCCTTGCTGGAGATTGTGGGATGGGTGACGCCGCTGTTGGTGAGTTTTCAGAAGCAGAACCCAGACATTTCCATACGTTTCCTTACCGGCGAACGATTGTTTCGACTTGAATACGGCGAAGCGCATGTCGCCATCCGGGCGGGCAACGTGCCAGAGCAGCCGGACAATGTTGTACAGCCCTTCAAGACGATGAAGGTCGGGCTGTTCGCGCATCGCAGTTATATCGACAAGTTCGGGAAGCCATCCGGTATTAAGGACTATGGCAACCACCGTTTTGTCAGTCATGATGACATGCAGATGCGCGCACCATTCTTTAAGTGGATGCAAGCGGTGGTACCGAAAAAGGCGATGACCTTTCGGTGCTTGGACACCAATACCCTTACCGAAGCCATTCTGAACGGTGCCGGGATCGGGTTTATGGGGTACGAAGACGGTCAAAAAAATCCCGATCTGTTTGAGATTCACCCCCCATTGGACGAGTGGGATGCACCGCTTTGGCTGGTGACACATGTGGATCTGCATCGAACGCCCAAAGTGCAGGCGATTTTGAAGTTCCTGAAAGACAGCGTGAAGGGGGCTGCATGATCCGGCCTGATTTTCAGGGGCACCTGGCGATGTTGACGTTCTCGGCTTTGGTGGCAGGGTCGTTCTCTTTGGGGTCGATGTCGGCGAACTTGATCTCGCCTGCCGCGTTGAACGCGGCCAGATTTGTCATCGCGGGCCTTGTGATTGCAGTTGCCGTTGCCGCAACAACGAGGATCACGCGCGAGGCAACCCGTGCGCCGTGGCGCTATTTGATATTGGGCGGCCTGTTCGCAATCTATTTTGTGCTGATGTTCGAAGGGCTGAAGACCGCGCGGCCCGTGAGCGCTGCTGCAGTGTTTACACTTACGCCGATAATCACTGCCGGTTTCGGCTGGCTGCTGCTAAGGCAGACAACCACACCAAGGATGGCATTGGCGTTGGCCATCGGGGCCGCCGGGGCGCTTTGGGTAATCTTTCGCGCTGACCTTGCGGCCCTGCAACGGTTCGAAGTGGGGCGTGGCGAGGCGGTGTATTTCGCAGGGTGCGTTAGTCATGCGCTTTACACGCCGATGGTACGCAAGCTGAATAGGGGAGAGCCGGCCGTTGTATTCACGCTCGGCACTTTGATTGGTGGCGGCACGTTGTTGTTCATTTATGGGTGGCGCGACGTTTTGGGAACAGACTGGCTGGCGTTGCCACCCATCGTCTGGATCACGATCATTTATGTGGCTGTTGCCGCGTCGGCTGCCACATTTGTGCTGCTTCAATTCGCATCACTGCGCCTGCCATCGGCCAAAGTCATGGCCTATACCTATCTCACGCCAAGTTGGGTGATCCTGTGGGAGATTGCGTTGGGGAACGGTGCGCCATCGCCGATCGTGCTGGGGGGCGTGTCGCTGACGATCCTTGCACTGTACCTATTGCTACGAAATGATCAGGTTGCCAGCTAAAGTGATTAATAATAACATAAATTTGGGAACCATTTCAAAGATTAGCGAGTTTAGATCACAGAAAGTTCATAAAGGAATGTTTAAATGCGTAACATTATTTATCTAATTGGTTTGGTCGTAGTTGTTCTTGTCATCTTGCGCTTTGCGTTTGGCATTATCTAACTGCACTAAGTTTGGCTCTTTCGTGTAATGCCTCGTCATGGAAGAGCCAGCTAAATTAATCCGACTGTGCTTCGGCAGCGTCTGACGATACCGATCTTATCTCCGCCGCCAAAAATTTCTCAAAATCATCAAGGTTAATCGGGTCAAATTGCCCGAACCCCTGCATCCAGACGGACGGCAGCTTTAGGGCCGAGGGTTCGAGCTTGCACCATTTCAGACGTCCGCGCTTTTCCTGTGCAATAAGGCCTGCCCGTTCCAGCACGATCAGATGTTTTGAAATTGCGGCCAATGACATGTCAAATGGTTCGGCGACGTCTGTTACCGCCATGTCATCCTCAAGAAGCATGGATAATATGGCCCGACGGGTCGGGTCAGCGAGGGCTGCAAAGATTGCGTCTAACTGGACGGACATGGTGCTGCTTTTCATTCGTACGCCGGCATTGATCGGGTCGGGTTATCCATAGCGGATCACATCCTCAACCAAAAGGTTGAATAACAAAAGGGTGTGATTAAGGGGGTGGTGGGCGGATGAATTGACGATTTGTCGCAGCGTTATGTAATCAAAATCAAGTAAATTCAATATGTTACGCCAACTGTCTACGCTGTTGACTCGGATGAGCGGTGAAAGTAGCTAAGCACCAACACATCCAAAGGGAAGTTTTGCGTGACTGATCCGGACCAACAGCAGCGACTAAAGCAGCTTGAGGCAAAGATTGCAGCGGCGAAGCAGGCGCAAGCGCCGAAACCCCGAGTAGATGAACACTATTCTCAGGCATCTCTTGCATGGCGAATGGTGATCGAACTTTGCGCCGGTCTTGGGATCGGTTTTGGCATCGGATACACGTTGGATTGGTTCTTTGGAACGCTCCCGATATTCATGGTGCTGTTTGTGATGCTGGGCCTTGCGGCCGGGGTAAAGACGATGCTCCGCTCTGCGCAAGAAATCCAGGAAAAGAAGATGGCCGAAACGGTCGAAGAAGATAAAGGGCCCTGACATGGCGGCAGAAGCACACGGCGAAGAAGCGGGCGGCTTGGTTTTCCACCCGATGGATCAGTTCATCGTTAAGCCGTTCTTCGGCGACGGCGCTGTTTCTTGGTACACGATCACCAATGCAACTGTCTGGATGGCGCTGGCCGTTCTTGCAGTATTTGCCTTGCTGGTTCTGGGTACGTCCAAGCGGTCGGTCATTCCGACGCGGATGCAGTCGATAGGCGAACTTGCTTACGGCTTTATTTACAAAATGGTCGAAGACATCTGCGGCAAAGAAGGGGTCAAATACTTCCCCTACATCATGACGCTTTTCATGTTTATCGTCTTTTCCAACTTCCTTGGCTTGCTGCCAATGGCATTCACGCCGACGTCACACATCGCAGTGACGGCTGTCATGGCGTTTGCGGTGTTCTTTGGCGTGACCATCCTTGGTTTTGTCAAAAACGGCGCATCTTTCTTGGGGCTGTTTTGGGTTTCCAGCGCACCGCTAGCTCTGCGCCCCATTCTTGCGCTGATCGAAGTCATCTCGTACTTCGTGCGCCCAGTCAGCCACTCTATTCGTTTGGCGGGTAACATGATGGCCGGTCACGCTGTGATCAAGGTTTTCGCCGGCTTTGCCGCGATTGCTGCCATCGCACCTTTGTCCATCGTGGCGATCACCGCGATGTACGGCCTCGAAATCCTGGTGTCCTTTATCCAGGCCTACGTGTTCACTATTCTGACGTGTGTCTATCTGAAAGACGCACTTCATCCGCATCACTAACAACGGGCGTGGGTCATTCTGACCCGCCCCACTTCATCACCTCAATTCCATCGTAAGGAGAATTCTCATGGAAGGCGATATCGTACAAATGGGCGCATACATTGGCGCGGGTCTAGCATGCATGGGCATGGGCGGCGCGGCAGTCGGTGTGGGCAACGTAGCAGGCAACTTCCTTGCCGGCGCATTGCGCAACCCTTCGGCAGCTGCTGGTCAGACTGCAACACTCTTCATCGGCATCGCCTTTGCAGAAGCCCTGGGGATCTTCTCGTTCCTCGTTGCTCTGCTGCTGATGTTCGCCGTTTAAGCGTCAGACTGACACTTCCTTACGCTTCGGGCAGCGCGCTACGGCGCGCTGCCCAAGGGATTTGAACGTTTTGACAGGAGGCCATAATGGCAACTGAACCAATTGATATGGAAATCGCTGGCAAGTGTGTTAGCGAATTCGGCGGTGCCATTGGCATGCCTCAACTTTGCGGCGAATGGTTCGGCAACCAGATCTTCTGGCTGGTCGTAGCGCTTGTTGCGATTTACTTCATTCTGTCCCGCGTTGCTCTGCCACGTATTGGGTCGGTTTTGGCTGAACGCCAAGGTACGATCACCAATGACATCGCTGCTGCCGAAGACCTCAAGGTCAAAGCAACAAAGGCAGAAGCAGCTTATGACAAGGCCCTGATTGATGCCCGCGCGGAAGCGCATCGGATCATTGCGGCCGCCAAAGCAGACATTCAAGCCGATCTAAACAGTGCGATTGTGAAAGCAGACGCCGAGATTGCCGCGAAAGCTGCTGAATCCGAAAAAGCGATTTCTGAAATTCGCGCAAGTTCCCTGCAGAACGTCGAAGAGGTGGCTAAAGACACCGCTCAGGCGATTGTGGCAGCCTTGGGTGGATCCGCAGATGCGAAAACTGTTTCCGCGGCCGTCGAAGCCCGGATGAAAGGATAAGCCATGCGTTTAACTTTCTCAGCCTTGATTGCAGGCACGGTAGCATCCCCCGCTTTTGCTGCGGGCGACGTTTTCTTTTCGCTGAAGAACACAGATTTTATCGTGTTGCTGGCGTTCATCCTGTTCATTGGTGTCTTGTTCTACTTCAAAGTGCCAACCTTGCTGTCGGGCATGCTCGATAAGCGGGCTGACGGGATCAAGTCAGAGCTGAACGAGGCCCGTGCCCTACGCGAAGAAGCGCAGACACTTTTGGCCAGCTATGAGCGCAAGCAGCAAGAAGTAAAAGATCAAGCAGACCGGATCGTAACTGCCGCAAAAGCAGAAGCAACCGAAGCTGCCGAGCAAGCCCGCGCTGATCTGGAGAAATCCATTGTACGCCGGCTGGCCGCTGCCGAAGAACAAATCGGTTCTGCCCAAGCCGCCGCCGTTAAAGAAGTCCGCGACCAAGCGATCGTTGTCGCGATTGCCGCTGCAAAGGATGTCATCGCCAAGAAGATGTCTGCCGCAGAAGGCAATGCCCTGATCGAAAGCGCAATCGCAGATGTAGATTCAAAGCTTCACTAAGCTTTCTTTATATAGTGGAAAGGCCTCGGAGTATCTCCGGGGCCTTTTTGCATTCTAGGGTGTCTTTTCACTTAGTCTTGTTGGATTTCGTGCTGCAACCTTTGGTGCGCGACGACTTCGTTCCGCTCGGCTCGTTGTTGGTCACGCAGGGCGTTTTCGACATAGTTCAAATGGGCCTCAACTGCCTGCCTTGCACCCGCTGGGTCACGCGCCTGTAGGGCGTCGTTGATGCTGCGGTGCTGGTGCAGCAGGGCAGAACGGGTTGTGCGCTGTTTAAACATCACTTGCCTGTTATAAAATACACCGCCCTGCAACAGGTCGTACATCGACCGCATCATATGCAGCATTACGACGTTATGGCTGGCCTCGATAATGGCCATATGGAATTGAGCATCCAGTTTGGCTTCGTCCTCGCCTGCGCGTTTTTCTTGGGCCGCTTCCATTTTTTCAAAGATGGTGTTCACGACCTTCAGGTCCGTATCTGATCCCAGACGGGCGGCCCGTTCAGCAGCGAGGCCCTCCATATCACGGCGGAACGACAGATAATCGAACACCGCCTCATCATGGCGCGAAAAAAGCTTGATCAGCGGCGGCGAGAAAGCCCCGCCCAAGACGTCGGCAACATAGACACCGGCACCAGGTTTGGCGATCAAAAGCCCCGACTCTTCGAGTTGCGCAATCGCGTCGCGCAGCGATGGGCGCGACACGTCAAGGCGTTTGGCCAACTCGCGTTCAGCAGGCAACCGCTCGCCGGGGCGAAGGATGCCGCGCAGGATCAATTGCTCGACCTGCCGTACCACAGCATGCGATAGCTTTTCTGATGATACGGGTTTGAATGGCATTGGATACTCTCATGAATTGGTCAATTTATATGACCACGGCAAGGTGTCGGCAATGTCTTTGTCGCAGGTTCACAAACTGTTAAGTACTGTCACTTAGTCATTCGGCATGAAATCAGTGCCTTTGTTCATTCTTATTCTGATTGGTTTGGCGGCTTGCAACACGCCTGGGCCGCATTTCCGGGGCCTAACAGCCACACGGATTGAAGTTAACGAATCTTTGTTCGAGGTGCGGGTCCGAGGCGAGATGGCAGAGGCGATGCGGATCAATCCTGAATACGCCCCCCGGTTCGGGCCAATCAGGAACCGCGCAGCGCTTGCGATGTCTGCCGTCAGTGGATGCGAGGTTAAAGACGTTCTCGGCGATCAGGCATTGGCGACTGGCGTTCTTAATTGTCCGTCGGGTACTCACGAAACTCAGCAATCGCTTCCGCCTGGGTGCATTCAGAAAATCAAGCCACCCCTCAGAAGTCACGACCCACCGATCCGCATTTTGAGCTGCGAAGGGGTCTCCTGACTCAATATCTTGTGGATAATCGTCTTGCACCCTCTTTCCCTAGCGTGTTTCGATTGACAGGGTCCTACAGATCACGCCAACTGGCAGACATCTTCAGAATCAGCCAAGCGAGGGGCGTTTGCGGTTTTCCAAACTCAGACTGACGGGGTTCAAAAGCTTTGTTGACCCAACTGATTTGATCATCGCCGATGGTCTGACAGGTGTGGTCGGCCCCAATGGCTGCGGAAAATCCAATCTTCTCGAAGCCCTGCGTTGGGTGATGGGTGAAAACCGACCCACAGCAATGCGTGGCGGTGGAATGGAAGATGTCATTTTTGCCGGTGCCGCGACCCGTCCGGCACGAAATTTTGCCGAAGTCGCGTTGCACATTGATAATACTGAGCGGCTTGCCCCGTCGGGATTTAACGATAGCGATCAGATTGAAATTATCCGACGGATCACCCGCGATGTTGGCAGCGCCTACAAAGCAGCGGGCAGAGACGTACGGGCCCGCGATGTGCAGATGTTATTTGCGGATGCTTCTACGGGCGCACATTCTCCGGCTTTGGTGCGGCAGGGGCAGATTTCTGAGCTCATCAATGCAAAGCCCAAAAACCGTCGTCGTATTCTTGAAGAGGCGGCAGGGATCTCGGGCCTCTATGCGAGGCGTCACGAGGCCGAACTAAAGCTGAACGGAGCCGAGACAAATCTGGCGCGTGTCGATGATGTGATAGAACAGCTTGCGACACAGTTGGCGCAACTTGCACGGCAAGCACGGCAAGCGGCCCGCTATCGTGAAATTGGCAATGAACTGCGCAAATCCGAAGGGATGTTGCTGTATCGCCGCTGGCGCGAGGCCGACGATGCACGCGCCGCTGCTGCGGATGAACTGCGCATCCGGGTGACCGAAGCGGCGCAGGCCGAGGGCACAGTGCGCCAAGCCGCCAAGGCGCGCCAAGTCGCTGAAGATGCGCTGCCCCCGATGCGTGAAGAGGATGCGATTGCCGCAGCGGTGGTTCAGCGGCTTGGCGTGCAGCGCGATACCCTCAGTGATCAAGAGGCGCGTGCCCAGCAAATGATCGACGCCCTGACGAAACGGATTGCGCAGCTGGCCCATGATATTGAACGCGAGGCAGGGTTGAACCGCGATGCCGGCGAAACGATCGAACGGCTTGAGTGGGAAGCACGGGAGCTTGGGAAAGCCGGTGCTGGTCACGGCGATGCATTGGAAGCCGCCGCCGAGGTTGCGCAGGAGGCTGCGTCGGTCTTGCAGATGCACGAAGCCGGATTGTCGCAGATGACAGAAGATGTTGCACGGCTTGCTGCGCGCCACGGGTCGGCCGAACGGTTGTTGGGTGACAATCGCAAGACACTGGCCAAGTCAGAGGCTGAAGCTGCAAAAGCGCGTGACGCGGTTGAGCAAAGTAAAGCGGCATTGGTCAAAGCCGCGGCGGATTTTGAAAGTGCCACTAAAGCAGAGGCAGCTGCGACGCAGCAAGCAATGGACGCCGAAGCCGCCTTGAATGCAGCAGAAGAAGCGCGGGCGCTGACGCAAAGCCGCGAGGCGGAAGCCCGTGCGGAGCGGTCTGAAGCGGAAGGCGAGATGAACGCGTTGCGGGCAGAAGCGGGCGCGTTGGCCAAGCTGGTGGAACGCGACACTGCTGAAGGCGGCCAGATTCTGGACCGCTTGCAGGTCGAACATGGGTTTGAAAAAGCGCTAGGTGCTGCTTTGGCGGACGATTTGCGCGCGCCTCAAGTCGAAGCGGACGGCCCATCTGGCTGGGCAGAGTTGCCTGCCTATGACGTGGTGCAGCCGTTGCCTGACGGGGTTACCGCATTAACAGCGCATGTTTCTCTACCCGACGTGCTGGCCCGGCGAATGAGCCAGATCGGCTTGGTCGAAGCGGATGATGGGCCGCGTTTGCAAGCGGCATTGAAGCCAGGACAGCGTTTGGTGTCGCCCGAGGGGGACCTTTGGCGGTGGGATGGTTTCCGGGCATGGGCTGAAGATGCGCCCTCGGCTGCGGCACTGCGGCTGCAGCAGATCAACAGATTGGAAGTGTTGAAGCAATCGTTGGAACAGGCTAGCCAACGTGCGGAGGGTGCGCAGGATGCGCATGACGCGTTGCAACGTACATTGGTTGCGCAATCCCAAGCCGACAAGCAGGCTCGCGACGCGCGGCGTGATGCGGACCGCGCAGTCGCAGACGCGGGTCGTGCCTTAAGCAGGGCCGAGGCCGATCGTAATCTTGCCGAAGGTCGGCTGGAGAGTTTGGGATTGGCGGTGTCGCGTCACGAGGAAGAGGCCATGGTTGGCCGGCAACAGGTGACAGAGGCCGAGCGTGCCTTAGACGAGTTGGACGATGTGTCGGAGGCCCGCGAAGGCGTCGAGACCTTGCGTATGACGGTGGAAGGCGCACGTATTGCCATGATGTCCCGCCGCTCTGCCCATGACGAGTTGCGCCGCGAAGGCGATGCTCGGTTGAAACGCGCGCAAGAAGTGACCAAGGAATTGAGCGGCTGGCGTCATCGCCTTGAAACGGCTGAAAAGCGAAGTGCCGAGCTGATCGAGCGCAAGACAGGCTCAGAAGTTGAACTGAAGGACGCAAGTGCTGCACCCGCCGAGATTGCAGCCAAGCGGGACGAGCTGACGCAGGCGATTGCCACAGCGGATGCCCGCAAGGCCGAATCAGCGGACCGTTTATCGGTCGGCGAGGGGACGTTGCGCGAGGCGACAGTGACAGAACGGGATGCAGAACGACTGGCATCAGAGGCCAGAGAAGCGCGCGCACGGTCCGAAGCGCGTGCCGATGCGGCCAAGGAAACCGTGGCCTATGCCGCAGAGCGCATTGCCGAAGACCAGCAAATGACGCCTAACCAATTGCTTGCATCTCTGGACGTTAACCCTGATCAGATGCCTGCGTCGGACGTGTTGGAGGCAGATGTGAATCGGCTCAAGCGTCAGCGCGAGGCGTTGGGTGCGGTGAACCTGCGTGCTGAGGAAGACGCGCGCGAGGTTCAAGAAGAGCATGACAATCTGGCAAAAGAGAAGGACGACCTGACCGAAGCAATCAGAACATTGCGTAGCGGTATTTCAAGCCTGAACCGTGAGGGCCGCGAGCGGCTTTTGACCGCGTTCGAGCAGGTGAACAGTAATTTCACAATGCTGTTCCGGCATCTGTTTAACGGTGGCGAGGCGAATTTGGTCATGGTCGAATCCGATGACCCCTTAGAAGCGGGCCTCGAGATCATGTGTCAGCCGCCAGGCAAGAAGCTGAGCACGCTAAGCCTGCTGTCCGGGGGCGAGCAGACCTTGACGGCGATGGCGCTGATCTTTGCGGTGTTCCTAGCCAACCCCGCACCTATTTGTGTGCTGGACGAAGTGGACGCTCCGTTGGACGACGCAAACGTGACGCGGTTCTGTGATCTGCTGGATGAAATGTGCCGTCAGACCAACACGCGATTTTTGATCATTACCCACCACGCTGTGACGATGGCGCGGATGGACCGGCTGTTTGGCGTCACAATGGCCGAACAAGGTGTCAGTCAGTTGGTGTCGGTTGACCTGAAAAAGGCCGAAACGCTCGTCGCCTAGTTATTTGCTCTTGGCTCGGCTAGGCTGCCGGTATGCGTACTGTTGTATTTTTCGCCGCTTTGGTTTTTTCGACACCCGCCGCCGCTCAGGATTGGGCGGACCGTCAGGGGGATATTGCGCTTTCGATGCAAGAAATTTCTGATCTGACGTCGGGGACCGTTCTTACATATTACGATGATGGGCAATCCAGCTACGGAGCTGACGGTGCCTATACCTACACCTATGCCAGCGGCGAAATGGCCAGCGGATCATTTACCATCAAAGAGGACGGTAAAGTGTGCGTCATCTTTACCAACGGGCGCGATCGATGTGACCGATTTGTGTCCAGCCGTGGAAAGATCATTCTGTTGACGGCCCAAGGCCACCGGTTTCCAGTCAGGCCTTGATAAGCTGCCCAAAGGCCGACCATCTAACAGCATTGGCGATGTCTGTAATACTAATTAGCCACGCCCGTGCGGTGCGTTGAAATCAAGGTTCGGGTTAATCGGTATGATCCGGTAGGGGTTAATGGTGTCGTGGCTGTAGTAATAGTGCCGCACGATTTGGTCCATTTTGACAGTGCCTGCCACACCCGGAATTTGATAGAGTTCGCGGGTATAGCCCCACAGATTGGGGTAGTCGACGATACGCTTGTGATTACATTTGAAATGCAGATTATAGACCTTATCGAAGCGCACCAATGTGGTTAATAGACGCCAGTCGGCCTCGGTCAGGGTGTCGCCCAGCAGATATCGCTGGGTGGAAAGAATTCCTTCAATCCAGTCGAGGCTTTCGAAAAGAGGGTGAACGGCGTCGTCATAAGCGTCTTGCGTTGTCGCGAACCCGCATTTGTACACGCCGTTGTTAACGGTGTCATATATGCGGCTGTTGATCGGTTCGATGTCATCGCGCAGTGGTTCGGGCCAATAGTTGTCAGTGTTGCCTGTGATTTCGTTAAACGCGCTATTGAACATCCGGATAATTTCAGAGGATTCATTGGAGACGATCGTCTCGTTTGTCTTGTCCCAGAGAATTGGCACCGTCACCCGGCCGCTGAATTTTGGATCAGCGCGGGTGTAGATGTCGCGGGCATAGGGATAATCATAAAGGGAATCACCCGTAGTTCCGGGGAAATCGGTTGCGAAGGCCCAACCTTCGCCCAGCATATCCGGATGCACGGCCGAGATTGTTATGTGACCCTCAAGCCCTTTGATAGCGCGGAATATCAACGCACGATGTGCCCAGGGGCAGGCATAGCTGACATATAGATGATAGCGCCCGCTTTCGGCCTTGAACCCGCTATTTCCACTGGGACCGGCACTGCCATCCGATGTCACCCAGCTACGAAATTTTGTGGTCGATCGTTCAAATTTTCCGCCAGAAGACTTAGTGTCGTACCATTGGTCTTTCCAGACGCCATCCACCAAAAGACCCATTGATCACTCCTTTACCTCATGCGGTTAAACTAACGTTCTATGAGTTTAAGAACACCGGTATGTCCGCACATCAGCTCTGCAAAGATGCACCACTTTGAACTTTTTCAAAGCGCAGGTTGATTTCGTTGAGTATCGCGCCATCCTAAATGCAGACGGGAGTTAATATGGAAATTTCATTGTCCAAGGACATTCAAGCCGGGCTAGACGCGGCGCGCATGGAAAGCCTGCGCAAGGCATCCAAATTGCGTATAGACGTTGATGGAACACAGCATCGGGTTCTGCGCCATTGGACTACGGGCTTTTCCATGGATGCCGATACTGCGCCAAAGTTACGTGGTTTGGTCGATCTTTATGACGGGTCCATCCATCTGTTTCAATGTCTGGTCGTCGCCGCCCAAGAGGAAGGCGGCGAAATGCAGTTCGAATTCAAGCGCGCCACAAAAGTTGCCGAGAAAGCAGCACTTGATTTTGAACGGAAATCCGATGCGCCTGTGGCTTTGATTGCCATGGACGCACCGGTTTAAGTTTACTGAAGGTCGCTGAATGCGTCACGCAGTCGGTTACAGGCTTCCTCGACCCGTGCGCGCGGCGTTGCGATGTTAAAGCGCATGAACGTATCACCGCCTTTACCAAAGCTCGGACCATGGTTTGCTGCAATAGCGGCGGTTTGCTCGACCCGCTTGGTGAATTCCGAGCGCTCCATGCCTGTCCCTTCGAAGTCGACCCACGCTAGGTAGGTTGATTCTAGCGGCATCGACCTTAACCCCGGAATTGAATTCAGCGTTGCATCAAAAATTTTGCGATTGTCGTTCAGATAGGCCACCAGCTCATCAACCCATGCGGCCCCTTCGGGGGAGTAGGCAGCGGTTGCCATGATAAGGCCGAATGAATTCGGAGAAAGGCCCATCGCATTCATCCGCGCCGCAAAAAGCGCGCGCAGCTTTGGATCAGGGATAATCACATTGCCCGAATGGCAACCCGCGATGTTGAAGGTTTTCGTCGTTGCGGTCATCATCGCGAGACGATCCTGAACGTCATCGACTAACGCCATCGGTGTATGGGTTGTGCCGGGAAAAACCAGATCGTGATGGATTTCGTCTGACACCAGCACCAGATCGTGACGTTTGGCAAAGGCAGCGACCTGGGCCAGCTCGTTCTTTGTCCAGACGCGGCCGCCCGGATTGTGCGGAGAGCAAAACACAATCAGCTTTTCATTACCTGTCATTTGCGCGTCATAAGCATCAAAATCCAGCTCGTAACGGCCCTTATTGTTGACCAGTTCGCATTCAACAACCTTACGACCCGCAGCCGAGATTACCCGCGCAAAGGCGTGATAAACCGGAGTGAAAAGCACCACCCCGTCGCCCGGTTTAGTAAAGGCATCGACGCACATGGAGGTACCGTTAACCAAGCCGTGTGTCGTGAAGATCCAGTCTTTGTCGACTTTCCAGCCATGCCGGTTTTCCATCCACCACTGGATCGCGGCCAAGTATTTGCTGTCATCGCCAAAATAACCGTAAACGCCATGATCCAGCATGTCTTGAAGGGCGCTTTGCACGACGGCAGGTGGCCGGAAATCCATATCAGCGACCCACATGGCAATACCTGTGTCCGCTGGCACGCCGTATATCGGCTCCATCTTGTCCCATTTTGCGCAATGGGTGCCGCGGCGGTCGATGATTTCGTCAAAATCCATGGGGCGCTCCTGTTTTAATTCGCCGGTACGCTAAACCTAATCTGACTGACCGCAAGCCCCGAGGTTGCAGCGGGCCACCTGTTGTCCTAAATCACCTTTATGAAACGCAACATTCTTCTTCACCCCGACCCTCGCCTTAAAAAGGTCTGTGCGCCTGTTACTGACATGACAGACGAACTGCGCAGTCTGGCAGATGATATGCTGGCAACCATGTATGAAGCGCCGGGCATTGGCCTTGCTGCGCCCCAGGTGGGCGTCCTCGATCGATTGATCGTAATGGACTGCATCAAAGAGGAAGGCCAGGCACCGCGCCCTTTGATCATGTTCAACCCCGAAGTCATCGCTGGCTCAGACGACCTGAACACCTACGAGGAAGGCTGTCTGTCTATTCCCGATCAATACGCGGACGTAACCCGACCTGCAGAGGTTGACGTGCGTTGGATCGACCGCGACGGTAACGAACATACCGAGACATTCAGCAAACTTTGGGCGACTTGCGTACAACACGAAATTGACCATCTGGATGGCAAACTTTTCATCGATTATCTCAAGCCGTTGAGGCGCCAGATGATCACCCGTAAAATGACCAAGCTAAAACGCGAGTTGGCCCGCGGATGAGCGTGCTGGACATCGTGATTTGGCCGGACGCGCGTTTGACGCAAATGTGTCAGCCTGTCGACATCATCACGCCTGATATTGTGCAGTTGGTAGGCGACATGTTCGACACGATGTACGATGCGCCCGGACGTGGCTTGGCGGCCCCGCAGATTGGCCGGACTGAGCGTATTTTCGTGTTTGATGCAGGGTGGAAGGACGGCGCACCGACGCCAGTCGCGTGCATAAACCCCGAGATTATTTCCCTGACCGACACCCGTTTGACCGGAGAAGAAGGATGCTTATCCATCCCCGGCGTTCCCATGGACATCTCCCGTGCTGCCGAAGTGACATTGCGGTGGACCGACGTTGAAGGCACCCACGAGCGGAAGTTTTCCGGAGCCGAGGCCGTGATCGTCCAGCATGAATACGATCACCTTGATGGCATCGTGATCTATGACCGCGTAGAAAAGGATGGCGTCCAATGACCGTTCGCAAAATCGTGCCATGGCCGAATGTTTGCTTGCGTACAGCCGCGGCTGACGTGACCGAGATAACAGACGAAATCCGCAGTCTTTGGGATGATATGATCGATACAATGGACGCCATGCCGGGCGTTGGCCTTGCTGCTACGCAAATCGGGGTGATGCAGCGGGTTGCAGTTGTCGATGCCTCGCAGGGGCGCAACAAGCGGATCAGGCTCGCAAATCCGGAAATACTGGATGCGTCTGCCATCATGAACGAACACGACGAGGCCAGCCCGAATTTGCCCGGCGTATCAGCCAAGGTAAAACGCCCACGTGGTGTAACGGTACGCTATATTGATGAAAACGGTGTTGTGACGCGCCGCGATTTTGTAGGCCTCGAGGCGACAAGCGTGCAGCACCAGATCGATCATCTGGCCGGCAAGATGTATTTCGACAAACTAAGCAAAACCCGCCGGGATATGTTGCTGCGCAAGGCGCGGAAATTCAAAGGATAGCCAAATGCGCGTGATCTTTATGGGGACGCCTGAATTTTCAGTGCCGGTTTTGGATGCATTGGTTTTGGCAGGTCACGAAGTTGCCTGCGTTTATTGCCAGCTACCGCGCCCCGCAGGACGAGGGAAAAAGGATCGTGCCAGCCCTGTTCAAATTCGGGCCGAGGCCTTGGGCCTGCCCGTGCGACACCCCGTTTCGTTGAAAGCAGCCGAGGTACAGGCGGAGTTTTCTGCGTTAAACGCGGATATTGCCGTTGTCGTTGCCTATGGCCTGATCCTGCCCCAAGTGGTCCTTGATGCGCCGGCGCAGGGGTGTCTGAATATTCATGCCAGTTTGTTGCCGCGTTGGCGGGGAGCAGCACCAATCCATCGTGCGATTATGGCAGGTGACGCCGAAACCGGCATCTGCATCATGCAGATGGAAGCAGGGCTGGACACCGGCCCAATCCTTTTGCGCGAACCGACGCCGATCCGTACGACTGAAACAACGATCCAGTTGCATGACCGGCTAAGTGAAATGGGCGCGCGGTTGATCGTTGAAGCCTTGGCAAAGCTTCCTGATCTAGTACCGGAACAGCAACCCGAGGTCGGTGTGACCTATGCCGCCAAGATCGATAAATCCGAGGCAAAGATCGACTGGGCCAAACCAGCGGTTGACGTCGACCGCCTGATCCGTGGGCTATCCCCATTTCCCGGTGCGTGGTTCGACTTGGACGGCACCCGGATCAAGGTGTTGGGATCTTCCCTAGCGGAGGGCAGCGGCGCTGCAGGCGAGGTGCTGGACACTGATCTGCGGATTGCCTGCGGCGAAGGCGCGGTGCAACTGACGCGCTTGCAACGCGCGGGCAAAGCGGCGCAAGATATCGGTGTGTTTCAGCAAGGTGCGCAGATCGCGCCGGGCACGATTTTAGGCAAAGGATAGCCTCATGTTTCCATCAATGATCGGTACGGTCGTCATCGCAGGGATCGTCGGCTATCTGGCGGAAAAGACGGGCTTTACCCGCAACGGCATTCTGGCGTCGATCATTATTTGCGTAGGTGGGGCCTTCTTGTTTTATTTTGTACGCCTGATGTTCGGCTTTGGGTTCAATTCGCCCGGAGTGAACGCAATTGTGTCGTCCATCGGCGCATTGATCATTGTACCGTTTCACTGGCACCGAAAGTAACGCTAGGCGCGGGGCGGGCGGCTTTTGTAGACGGGCAGGTTCCATCCGAAATACAACGATCCGGCGCGCAAAACCCATGTCACGCACGCACCTGCAAACAGCGCTGTCGCATCATCGCCAACAAAACTGCGGGTGACGACAGCCGTCGCAGACCCGGCGAAGGCTGCCGTGACATACAGTTCGCCCTGCTTCAAAACCAGCGGCACTTCGTCAACCACCACATCGCGCATTAGGCCACCCATGCATCCGGTGATCATACCCATTAGCACCACAATGGTCGGAGACTGATCCAAGGAAAACGCCACACCGGCACCCGCGGCCACAGCGACCGAGAGGGCAAAGCTGTCGAGCCAGATCAATGTGCGATAGCGGCTTTCAAGCAGATGCGCGGTAAAGAAAACCACCATCGCCGCAAAGGCGGCAACTCCCAAATAGGCCGGGTTGTCGATCCAGAATATCGGATTGCGGTCCAGCAACAGGTCGCGCAGCGTTCCGCCACCCAAGGCGGTCAGGCATGCGATAAACGCAAATCCCACCAAATCAAGCTGGGCGCGGCTGGCCACCAAAGCACCGGTGATTGCAAAGACCAAAACGGCCGCATAGTCGAGGACGCTAATGAGACTCATTTGCCTTTGAAGGGAGCCATGCCCGCCCTTGCCAGTTCATCAGCACGTTCATTCTCAGGATGACCAGCGTGTCCCTTGACCCATTCCCACGTCACTTTGTGGCTAGCGTTGGCAGCATCCAGGCGTTGCCATAGCTCGGCGTTTTTCACGGGCTTTTTCGCCGCGTTCTTCCAGCCGTTTTTCTTCCAGCCAAAGATCCAGCCTGTGATGCCATTTTTGACATAGTTGCTGTCGGTCACGATTGTGATCTCGGTCGAGCGGGCCAACGCCTCAAGCGCGCTGATGGCGGCCATCAACTCCATCCGGTTGTTGGTGGTGTCAGGTTCGCCGCCCTTAAGCTCGCGTTCCTTGATGATTTTGCCGTCTTCGGTCGCGCGCATCAGCACGCCCCAGCCGCCGGGGCCGGGATTACCTGAACAGGCCCCATCGGTATATGCAGTCAGTTTCGCCATGCGCGCAGGCATACCCAGTCTGCGATGGTGCCGTCCAGCCCCTTATCGCTTCCTTTTGACTGCTCTTTCACAATCAGGCCGGCATCGACCAACAGACCCGTCAATTCGTCTGGGGTAAAATAGGTGTAAAGCCTGCCAAGCGTATCCCGACTTGATCCGGTGCCGGTTTTCACGCCGATATGAAATACGCCATTGGGGCGCAGGGCCTTTGCGATGTTTGACAGGTGGCGCGGGATGTCGCCGCGCTGCGCATGCAGCAAGCTGAAGTTGGCCCATATCCCATCGTAAAGATTGGCACCCGTCAGATCATCAAAGCTGGCTACCTTGGCTGTAACGCCTTCGTGTTGTGCCGCGAGTTCAATCATTTCCGGTACTGGATCAATTGCGGTGACCAAGAGACCTGCAAGCGCCATCTTTTGCGCTGCGATACCCGGACCACATCCCAGGTCCAATACAGTGCCACCCGGTTTGACGGCGTCAATAAACGCCTGCAGCTGTGGATCGTTGGTAAGGTTCCGGGTGACATCCGCATATTCCTGCGCCTTGGAGGCATAAACGCCAAGGGTTTCTGGATCGCTCACAAAAAGACACCCGTAGCGAGGCAGATCAAAACGATTGCCGTTAGCAACACGCGCAGTTTCATCCACCATTTAGGGGCTAACCCCCACCGCCAGAAAGCGAAGTCCAACGCTAGCAAACCTGCGAAACCAAACATCAGGTTCATGCCAGCCCCAACAGGGCCGCCACCGGTCATGAGAAAAGCCCAAAGTGCAGGGATGACAGCAAGGGTATATCCCGTCGCCGCCCGCGCGCCATCAGCTTTGGTTGCGAAACCCCACAACACGCCAGACATAAAGGACAGTATCACAGCGCCATAGAAAAGCTGGATATAGGGGCCAACAAAACGCCCACCCAAGTTTTCTGCCGCCCATATTGCAAGTGGCTCGTTCACCACTGTCAGTGCGCCCCAGACGAAAGGGGTCAACCCGGCAAGGCCCAACACAAGGGGGGCGCGGGGAATGGTCATCATGCCGGCACTCGAAGCACGCGGGGCACTTTGAATTCTACATTCTCGATCGCGGTTTCGACCAACTCTTCGGTGACATCGTAGCGGGATTTAAAGGAATCGATCACCTCGTTGATCAGAACTTCGGGGGCCGAAGCGCCGGCAGTGATCCCGATGCTTTTGATCCCGTCTAGCGCGCGCCAGTCAATGTCGTCGGCGCGTTGGACAAGCTGGGCATAGGAACAGCCCGCGCGCGAGCCGACTTCGACCAGCCGCTTTGAATTGCTGGAGTTCGGAGCACCCACGACCAGCATTGCATCGCACTTCGGGGCCATGGCCTTCACGGCTTCTTGGCGGTTTGTCGTGGCATAGCAGATGTCTTCTTTGTGCGGCCCGACGATGGCAGGAAAACGCGCGTTCAGGGCCGCAACGATGTCGGCCGTGTCGTCGATGCTAAGTGTGGTTTGCGTGACATATGCCAGCTTTTGCGGGTCGCGCACCTGAACCTTGGCCACGTCTTGCGGAGTTTCCACCAGCAGCACCTCGCCTTCGGGCAACTGACCCATCGTTCCTACGGTTTCCGGATGCCCCTCATGACCGATCATGATCATCTGAAGGCCCGCATCTGCATGACGTTGCGCCTCGATGTGGACCTTGCTGACGAGGGGGCAGGTGGCATCGACATAGACCATGTTGCGGGCTTGGGCGGCATTGGGAACAGACTTTGGAACACCGTGCGCTGAAAAGATCACCGGCCGGTCGTCGGGGCATTCTGACAACTCTTCCACAAAGATGGCCCCTTTGTCCCGCAGGCCATCGACCACGAATTTATTGTGCACGATTTCGTGCCGCACATAGACTGGTGCCCCCCATTTATCGAGCGCCATCTCGACGATCTTAATGGCGCGATCTACGCCTGCGCAAAATCCGCGCGGGGCAGCAAGATAAAGGGTCAGGGGGGCTTTTGACATGTCCGGCTCCTTGGCTTGCTGTTTAGATAAGTGTTGAGGGCGCAATGGTCCAGACCAGCAGAGATGGCAGTTCAAACGGCCAATCTATTATGGCGGCATGACGTCTGATTATGGGGGCTGTTTGCTAGTCATTCTATTTTCCCCCAAAAAAAGGAGTCAAACGAATCGCAAAATATGTTATGAAGTTAATGCAGTGTTAATTTCAAACTGCATAAAAATAATTTCAGTATGATCGCCCGCTTCGCCTGCTTTGCAGGTGCTGCGGGTTTATTTCGGGGCTATCACTCGTCGTTGGTTGCCCGCGATGGGCGACCGATTACGTCACGCAGATCTTCCAATTCGATAAAGTTATCCACTTGGCGACGCAAATCGTCCGAGATCATCGGTGGCTGGCTGCGGATCGTACTGACAACTGAAACACGCACACCCTGGCGTTGCAGGCTTTCGACCAGCGGGCGGAAATCGCCATCGCCGGAAAAGATCACGATATGGTCCAAATGGGGTGCTAGTTCCATGGCGTCAACCGCCAACTCAATGTCCATGTTGCCTTTGACTTTGCGGCGGCCCATGCTGTCCGTGTATTCTTTGGCGGGCTTGGTAACCATCGTGAAGCCATTGTAGTTCAGCCAGTCGACCAGCGGGCGAATGGGCGAGTATTCCTCGTTTTCAAGCAAAGCAGTGTAATAGAAGGCGCGCAGCAGCTTGCCGCGGCGCATGAATTCTGTTCGCAGTAGCTTATAGTCGATATCGAAGCCAAGGCTTTTGCCAGCCGCGTAAAGATTCGACCCATCAATAAATAGTGCCAATCGTTCGTCTTTATAAAACATCGGAGGTCCTTATAAATTCGCTTCTTAGAATAAATCTTGACGCACTATGCCACGGAATACAGTTCTTATAGCTGAAAAATTCAACAAAAAAATCTTACCCTTAGGGAACCCCTATCTAATTTTGACGAGGTCGCAAGTGATAAACAACCGTAAACCTGAGACGGCCAAGGCTGAGCAGCAGAAAGCTGCATTTGTGGCCTTAGGAAGTAATCAATCATCGGTTGCGGGCGGTCCCGGGGCGACTGTCACGCGCGCGATGCAAATGATAGAAAACAAAGGACTTAGAATCCAAGCAACAAGCAGGTTGTATATAAACCCGGCTTTTCCTGCTGGGTCAGGACCAGATTACACTAATGCTGTGGTTGTATTTGAGTCAAGTTTGCCGTGCGCAAAAATTTTAGAGATTTTGCACGAAATCGAATCCAGCCTTGGACGCGAACGCACTGTTCGGTGGGGGGCACGGACTGTTGATCTGGATCTTTTGGCGGTTGGAGACACGGTTTTTCCAGACGTCGAAACACAGAATCACTGGCGCACGTTGTCACCGGAAGATCAGATACGCCAGACACCGGAGCAGCTGATTCTCCCGCATCCTCGGCTGCAAGACAGGGCGTTCGTGCTGGTTCCTCTGGCGGAAATCGCGCCGGACTGGCTTCATCCTATAATGAAAAAGACCGTTTTGCAGATGTTGAATGACCTGCCGCAACAGGATAGGGACGATGTTAGACCGTCTGAATAGGCCCTTGTAAATCTCGCAAAGGGCTTCTAAATAGACGGCTTCTTGCAGCATTCATGATTGGAGCATCACTATGGCCCGCGTCACCGTTGAAGATTGTGTGGACAAAGTTCCAAACCGGTTCGAGCTTGTTATGCTTGCAGCGCACCGTGCACGTGAAATTGCAGCAGGCTCGCCTGTTACAGTTGACCGCGACAATGACAAAAACCCCGTTGTTTCCCTGCGCGAAATCGCTGACGAAACGCAGTCTGCCGATGATCTGCGCGAGCGTCTGATCGAAAGCAATCAGAACCAGATCGAAGTTGATGAGCCCGAAGAAGACGCAATGGCGTTGCTTATGGGAGCAGAACAGGACAAGCCGGAAGAAGACAGCATGTCCGAAGAGATGTTGCTGCGGCAGCTTATGGCAGCGCAAGGGCAGGGCTAAGACCCGCGCCCTTCGGGGCAATGAGGCAGAACAGGCATGAACACCGCCGACATTACGGCTGACGATCTTGTCGCGCTTGTTCGCGCCTATAACCCTAAATCCAACGAAGAACATATCCGTCTTGCCTATGACTACGGCAAGAAGATGCACGAAGGGCAATTTCGCCATTCAGGCGAGCCCTATTTCACACACCCCGTTTCTGTTGCAGCGATCCTGACTGAACAGCAGCTGGATGATGCCACGATCATTACCGCATTGCTGCACGACACGATTGAGGACACCAAGGCATCTTATGCCGAGGTGGAAAACAGGTTTGGCCGTGATGTTGCTGAATTGGTGGATGGCGTCACCAAGCTGACAAATCTGCAGCTTAATTCGACTGAAACCAAACAGGCCGAGAATTTTCGCAAGCTGTTTATGGCGATGTCCAAGGACCTTCGGGTGATTTTGGTCAAGCTGGCGGACCGCTTGCACAATATGCGCACGATCAAGTCGATGCGCCCAGACAAGCAGATCCAGAAAGCCCGCGAAACCATGGATATCTATGCCCCGCTTGCGGGACGCATGGGCATGCAGTGGATGCGCGAAGAGCTGGAGGATGTGGCGTTTCGCGTTTTGAACCCCGAGGGGCGGCAGTCGATCATCCGCCGCTTTATCACGTTGCAGCGTGAAACAGGTGATGTGATCCAGCGAATTACTGGCGATATGCGCCAAGAGCTTGAGAAGGCAGGGATCGAGGCCGAAGTCTTTGGGCGCGCTAAAAAGCCGTATTCGATCTGGCGCAAAATGCAGGAAAAGGACCAGTCGTTTTCGCGGCTGTCCGATATCTATGGTTTCCGCGTCATTACCACTTCTGATGATGAATGTTATCGGGCGCTTGGTGTCATCCATCGACGGTGGCGGGCTGTGCCGGGCCGTTTCAAGGACTACATCAGCCAACCCAAAACAAACGGGTACCGGTCAATTCATGCCACGGTTTCGGGGCGTGATGGTAAAAGAGTCGAGGTTCAGATCAGAACACGCCAAATGCATGACGTGGCCGAAACCGGCGTAGCCGCACATTGGTCGTATCGTGATGGTGTCCGGTCTCGTAACCCCTTTGCTGTTGATCCGGTAAAATGGGTTGCGCAGTTGACGGAACAGCTGGACTCCGAGGAAGATCACGAAGATTTCCTCGAAGCCGTCAAGCTTGAGATGTACGCGGATCAGGTGTTTTGTTTCACGCCCAAGGGCGAGGTGGTCAAGCTGCCCCGTGGTGCCACGCCGATTGATTTCGCCTATGCGATCCACACGCGGATCGGGTCGGCCTGCGTTGGTGCCAAGATTGACGGAATGCGGGTACCTTTGTGGACGCGCGTGAAAAACGGCCAATCCATCGAAATTATTACGGCTCAGGGTCAAACCCCGCAGGTGACGTGGCTGGATATCGCGACGACCGGCAAAGCCAAGACCGCGATCAGACGATCCCTGCGCGATGTAGACCGTGCGCGTTTTGTCAGCCTTGGCCGGGAGCTGGCTCGCTCTGCCTTTGAACATATCGGCAAACAGGCGACAGAAAAGGTGCTGCGGACTGCTGCGCGCAACCTTCGGCTATCGAACCCAGAGGAATTGCTGGCACAGCTTGGCTCTGCGAATTTGAGTGGGGGCGAGATTGTGCAGGCGGTCTATCCCCATCTGCAACCAAAACCGGGCGAGCAGGTAGACCAGAAGCGCGCAGTTGTTGGTCTGCAGCCGGGGCAAACCTATGACCGGGCACCATGTTGTCAGCCGCTTCCGGGGGAACGCATCGTTGGCATCACCTATCGGGGCAAGGGCGTCACGATCCACTCGATTGATTGCGAACGCTTGTCCGCCTATGAACACCAGCCGGATCGTTGGTTGGATTTGCGTTGGCATGATGGGCCTCATCCTGCGGCCTATGGTGCGACGCTGGATTTAACGATTGGCAACGGTGCTGGCGTTCTGGGGCGGATCTGCACCTTGATTGGTCAATCGGGGGCAAATATCTCGAATCTAGAATTTTTGGACCGCAAGCCTGACTTTTACCGGTTGTTGATCTACGTAGAGCTGCGAGACATTGCGCATCTGCATTCATTGATGCCGACCCTAGAAGCCGAAAGCGAAGTGGCCGAGATCAGCAGATATAGAGATATGAAAGCTTTGAAAGCTAACGACAAAGGCGCCTGAGCGTGCACCGAATGCCAGACCCAAGGACGATAGATTGATTTTTAAACGTCGCGATCCGAAACCAGCACTACGCGCCATGGCAGAGTTCATGTGGCCGCGTGGCGGATGGGCGCGCGCGTTTCACTACGTCAAGCACCGGATGCGGCGGCTGCCCGACACACCAGAACGCATTGCGCGGGGCATCTGGGCGGGAGTTTTCACCACCTTTACGCCGTTCTACGGGATGCATTTTATTGTGGCCGCGCTGATATCGCGCGTCATGCATGGCAACTTGCTGGCGGCCCTGATGGGGACATTTTTTGGCAACCCGCTGACGTATGTGCCGATCGGTCTGTCGTCATTGTCGATGGGGCACTGGATTTTGGGCTCTCAGATGATGGAAGGAGAGCATCGGTCGTTCGGAGGGAAGTTCATTGATGCGGGCCATGATCTGTATGGCAATGTGCTGGCGATTTTCACCAGCCGCACGATGGATTGGTCGGGGCTGACGATATTCTGGCATCAGGTGTTCTATCCTTACCTGATCGGTGGCATTTTGCCCGGTATTATCTGTGCGACCATCGCATACTATTTATCAGTGCCGTTGTTACGGGCCTATCAGAAGCGCCGCAAAGGCGTGATCAAAGCCAAGTTCGAGGCGCTCAAGAAAAAAGCGGCGGCTAAGGCCGAGGCAAAACGTGTTGCAGAGCAGGCGGCTCAGAAGGGAAAAGATCATGGCAGTGCAAGATAAGTTGAGACTTGGGGTCAATATTGACCATGTCGCCACGGTAAGAAACGCACGTGGCGGGGCTTACCCTGATCCATTGCGTGCCGCACGCGCGGCCCAGGAAGCAGGCGCAGACGGCATTACCGCGCATCTGCGCGAAGACCGTCGCCACATCACCGATGCTGACATCGAAGGCTTGCAAGAGATCCTGACCGTCCCCCTGAATTTCGAAATGGCAGCCACGGATGAAATGCAGGCAATCGCATTGCGCCACAAGCCACACGCAGTTTGCATAGTGCCCGAAAAGCGCGAAGAGCGGACCACCGAAGGCGGGCTGGAAGTCGCGCGCGAAGAAAACCGGTTAGCGCATTTCATCGCCCCCCTACGCGAGGCTGGCTGTCGCGTCAGCATCTTTATCGCCGCCGACCAACGTCAAATCGAAGCCGCGAACCGCATCGGTGCCGAAGTGATCGAATTGCACACCGGGGCCTATTGCGATGCATTTGCCGACGGCAACTGGGCGACCGCGCAAAAGGAACTGCAAAAGCTAGAGGCAATGGCAAAGTTTGGTCATGACCTCGGACTTGAGGTTCATGCAGGCCACGGATTGACCTATGATACGGTGTCGCCCGTTGCGGCCTTCCCCGAGGTTCAAGAGCTTAACATCGGTCACTTCCTAATTGGAGAGGCGATCTTTCTTGGGCTTGGACCTGCCATTGCGGAAATGCGGCGTCTTATGGACGATGCACGAGAAGGGTAAAGCTGCGGTATGATCCTTGGTATCGGCACCGATCTGGCGAACATTGAACGTATTCAAGGGACGCTGGACCGTTTCGGTGATCGCTTTCGCAACCGTGTTTTCACGCCAGTTGAACAGCAAAAGGCCGAGCGTCGCCGCGATGTTGCCGGGACCTATGCAAAACGTTGGGCGGCGAAAGAAGCGTGTTCCAAAGCGCTTGGCACCGGGCTGCGGATGGGGATCGCTTGGAAGGACATGGCCGTAAGCAACCTGCATACCGGTCAACCGGTGATGGAGGTCACAGGCTGGGCCGCTGAGCGTTTGGCAGAAATGACCCCCACAGGTCACAAGGCGATCATTCACGTTACATTGACCGATGACCACCCTTGGGCGCAGGCATTTGTCGTGATTGAAGCGCGGCCAATCACGTGATTTTGGGCTGAACTCTGATAACCCCCGGATCAGTCGTGCTGGCGCGTGTTGCATCGCTTGACTTGGGGCTGTCCTGCCCGCATGTAACCCCAAACGGATTATCAGGAGCGCCATAATGGCTGCGAAAGAAAAAACCGACAATGCTTTTGTCGAAACCATCAAAACAATTGTCTATGCGCTGTTGATTGCCGGGGTGTTTCGCACCCTGTTTTTCCAGCCATTCTGGATCCCGTCGGGGTCAATGAAAGAGACGCTTTTGATTGGTGATTTCTTGTTCGTGAACAAGATGGCATACGGCTATTCCTATGCGTCCTGCCCCAGCATTATTGCGCCCCGTTTCGGGATCGAAGTTGATGCAAAAGACATTTGCGGCGTGTTCGATGGCGACAACACCCGTCTGTTCGGGTCACAGCCCGATCGGGGTGACGTGGTCGTGTTCCGGCACCCTGTATCGGGCCGCGACTATATCAAACGTTTGATCGGTTTGCCTGGTGACAAGATACAAATTTCCGGCGGTGTAATCAGCATCAATGGAACTGCCGTAAAGCTGCGTGATGACGGTGTATTCGAAGAAGCTATGGCGCGTCAGGGACCACAAGGCATGCGGCCCCGTTGCGAAAACGGCGCTGTCGGCGAGGGCGGCATCTGCAACAAATCCCGCCAGATCGAAACCCTGCCGAATGGTGTCGAACATGCTATTTTGAACATCGGCAACCAAGCATCCGATAACACGGGCATCTATACTGTGCCCGAGGGGCACTACTTCTTTATGGGTGACAACCGTGACAACTCGGCTGATAGCCGGTTGGCGCAGCAAGCAGGCGGTGTTGGCTTTGTTCCGTTTGAAAACTTGATTGGCCGCGCTGACCGTATCGTGTTCAGCTCGGCGGGACGGTCGATGCTGTTCTTCTGGACATGGCGCGGCGACCGCTTTTTCAAAGCGATCAAGTGAAGTTAAGCGCCGATCTTAAGGCCTTTGAGGCACGCATCGGGCACAAATTTGCCAAGCCCGAGTTGCTGAATCGCGCAGTCACCCACGCGTCTATGTCCTCGGCTAACCGGGACGACAACCAACGCCTGGAGTTTTTAGGCGACCGGGTGTTGGGACTGGTGATGGCCGAAGCATTGCTGGAACTGGACCCTGGTGCCACAGAAGGCCAGCTTGCGCCTCGGTTTAACGCATTGGTTCGCAAGGAAACATGTGCCGAGGTTGCGCGCGAGATCGACATGGGCGCTGTGCTCAAGCTGGGGCGTTCCGAAATGCTATCGGGTGGCCGTCGCAAGCAAGCCTTGCTGGGCGATGCAATTGAGGCAATAATCGCAGCTGTATATATGGATGGCGGGTTTGAACCTGCGAAGGCATTGATTCTACGGTTGTGGGGCGATCGGGTCCAGACGGTGAAGCAGGATGCCCGTGACGCGAAAACCGCCTTACAGGAATGGGCCCAAGCCCGAGGGTACCCGCCGCCGTCTTATGTGCAGACCGACCGACAGGGGCCAGATCACGCGCCCGTATTTACGATATCTGCGCAAGTTGAAAATGGGGCCATTGCGCAAGCGACCGCGCCCTCGAAACGTCAGGCTGAACAGGCCGCCGCCAAAATGCTTTTGACGAAACTGGAGAAGAACTCATGACCACCCGCGCTGGCTTTGTCGCCCTGATCGGTGAGCCCAATGCGGGCAAATCCACCCTGCTCAACCGGATGGTTGGCGCGAAAGTGTCGATTGTAACCCACAAGGTACAGACGACCCGCGCGCGTATTCGCGGGGTCGCGATGGAAGGCGACAGCCAGTTGGTGTTTGTCGACACACCCGGCCTGTTCCAACCGCGCCGCCGTTTGGACCGCGCAATGGTTGCTGCGGCATGGGGCGGCGCTGCGGATGCTGACATTGTCGTACTGCTGATCGAGGCGAACCGCGGACTGACCGAAGGCGTCGAGCGGATTCTGGAAGGTCTTGCGGGGATTGGCGAGGGCCGCAAAGTTGCCCTTGCGATTAACAAGATTGACCGAGTTGACGCACCCGTTCTGCTGGGTCTCAGCAAGGAGATGAATGAACGTTTTCCTTTTGTTGAAACCTTTATGATTTCGGCAGAGCGGGGCCATGGCATTGATGTGCTGCGCAAGTGGCTGGCAGGCGAGGTGCCCGAGGGTCCGTGGCTGTACCCGGAAGACCAGATTGCCGATCTGCCAATGCGCATGATCGCCGCTGAAATGACCCGCGAAAAGCTGACCCTGCGTTTGCACCAAGAATTGCCGTATCAGATGACGGTCGAAACCGAGAATTGGGAAGAACGCAAAGATGGCAGTGCGCGGATCGACCAGCTGATTTATGTCATCCGGGACGGCCATAAGGGCATCGTTTTGGGCAGCAAAGGCGAAACGATCAAATCTGTCAGCAAGGCAGCCCGCGAAGAGTTGGAAGAGTTTCTTGGCCGCAAGGTTCATCTGTTCTTGCAGGTCAAAGTGCGGCCGAATTGGCTGGACGATGCCGAGCGCTATACCGAGATGGGGCTGGAGTTTAAGGACGGCAATGTCTGATTGCTGGTTTGAGCGGCCCTGCGGGGCGGATTTTAGTCCATTTGGAATTGGGGCTGGCGCATGGCGCGGCTGACAGCGCGGTTCTGGGTCGACGCCTATTTGGCACGTCTTCGCGTCTATGATATTCCAGCGTTTGTTGTGGCGCATGGGGATGACACCGGCGGTGTCGTTCTAGTCAAGCTTGCCACGCTTGATGGCAAAGCCGTCCTGTTTCACAAAAGCTTTGATCTTATGACCGGAGCGAGCGTTTGGGCTGAGTTGTCCAGCGGGGCAGAGGCAGATGTTGATGCGTCGATTGCCAAGCAGCGTGGCTTTGACCCCGACCTTTGGGTGATTGAGGTCGAGGATAGGCAAGGGCGTCATTTGCTTTTTGATGAGGGACTAAGCTGATGGAGTGGCGCGATCAGGGCATTTTGCTGAGCGCGCGGCGACACGGGGAAACCTCGGCGATCATTGAGGTTTTTACCCCATCGCAAGGACGTCATGCAGGCATTGTGCGAGGCGGAACCAGTCGCAAAATTGCACCTATTCTACAGCCCGGTGCCCAACTGGATGTCGCGTGGCGCGCGCGGCTTGAGGACCACATTGGGGCTTTCACGGTTGAGCCCGTGCGCAGCCGCGCGGTGTCGGCAATGCAAAACCGGCTAAGCCTTGCGGGCTTAAATACAGTCACTGCCCTGTTGTCATTCTGTCTGCCAGAACGTGAACCGCACGCGCCATTGTATCATCGCACACAGGCATTGCTGGATTTGCTGGATCAGGGGGATCTGTGGCCACTCGCTTATCTGCAATGGGAGATGAGCCTGCTTGAGGAACTTGGCTATGGGTTAGACCTGAGCGTTTGCGCTGTAACCGGCGCATCTGAGGGGCTGGTGTTTGTGTCGCCAAAATCTGGCAGGGCTGTGACCCAAGAAGGGGCAGGGGAATGGGCAAAGAAGATGTTGCCCCTGCCGCCGGTTTTGCGGGGCGAAGGGGATGCCACAAACGAAGAGATCGCCTTGGGTTTCAAAACAACCGGGTTTTTTCTAGAACATCGCCTGGCCCGTGCTTTGGGGGGCAAACCCCTGCCAGAAGCGCGCGGACGTTTTATCGACGCGTTCAGTCGACAGCCTTAAAGACCATGCTCAATCCGTCGGGGTTTGACAGGATCATGGTGTCGCCTAGGACTTCGGACAGGGTTGCGTTAGACAAGCTGTCAAAGAACGTCGTCTCTTGGGGCAGCGCGGGGCAGGCTATCTTGGTTGAGACCATTTCCGTGAATTCGAACCAAGGATAGGGAACATTCAAGGTCGCGCCAAAACGATTGCATGGGCCGTTGCCAGCGATCTTGTGTTTCTCAGGAAATGTGAGGGTTGCCGTGTCTGTAAAGGCTACGCCGTTCAGCTCGACCAATTGCCATGTCTTTTCAGCCGCACCATAGCTGCGCAAAGTTTCACCTGCTTTGCAGGCCCCGAGAAATGCAAGGGCTAGGGCAAGCGCGGCAGCTCGAAGCATGGTTGATTCCTAGTGGGGCTGCCCGATGCGACGTTTGTCGGATCGGGTAGTAGTTTAACCAAGCAGGCGCCGCGCAATCACCTGTGCCTGAATTTCTGCGGCACCTTCAAAGATGTTTAGGATACGCGCATCGCAGAGAACGCGGCTGATTTTATATTCCAAGGCAAAACCGTTACCGCCGTGGATCTGCAAACCGTTGTCGGCAGCGGCCCATGCAACCCGTGCGCCCAGCAATTTTGCCATACCCGCTTCTACATCACACCGGCGGCCTTCGTCTTTTTCAAACGCGGAGAAATAGGTCAATTGACGGGCAATCATTAATTCGACCGCCATCATTGCCAGCTTCGAGGAAACGCGAGGGAAGTTGATCAGGGATTTGCCAAACTGTTTGCGGTCGATCGCATATTGCATTGCTATATCCAAAGCAGATTGCGCAACGCCAATTGCGCGGGCCGCGGTTTGAATACGTGCAGATTCGAAGGTTTCCATCAGCTGTTTAAAGCCTTTACCTTCTTCGCCGCCCAACAGGTTCTCGCCTTTGACCTGAAAGCCGTCAAATGCCAGTTCATATTCTTTCATGCCGCGATAGCCGAGAACTTCGATCTCGCCGCCAGTCATGCCATCCGTGGGGAAAGGGTTGGCATCGTCGCCGGGCGTCTTTTCGGCCAGAAACATCGACAGGCCCTTGTAGTCAGTCGTGTTAGGGTCGGTGCGGGCCAGTAGCGTCATCACATGTGTCCGCGCGGCGTGGGTGATCCAGGTCTTGTTGCCAGTGATGGTATAGTTATCGCCATTTTTCACGGCACGTGTCCGCAAGGAGCCAAGATCGGACCCGGTATTGGGCTCGGTAAACACAGCGGTGGGCAGGGTTTCGGCGCTGGAAATTCGCGGCAACCATTTTGCCTTTTGCTCACCCGTACCGCCTGCGATGATCAATTCAGCCGCGATTTCCGAGCGGGTGGCGAGGGAGCCAACTCCGATGTAGCCGCGCGAAAGTTCTTCTGAAACAACGCACATGGATGCCTTGGACAGACCGAAACCGCCGTATTCTTCTGGTATGGTCAAGCCAAAGACGCCCATCTCAGCCAGTTCGTTGATGACTTCGAGAGGGATTAGTTCATCCTTGAGGTGCCATTCATGCGCAAATGGCTCAACCTTTTCGACGGCATAGCGGCGGAACTGCTCGCGAATCATCTCGAGCTCTTCGTCCAAGCCTGAGCGGCCGACCATGATATTCGCCGAATGTTCCTGCATCAGATCAACCAGACGTGTGCGCGCGGCCTGAGTGTTGCCGTTCTGCGTCAGCGTTTTGATCGCCGGATTCATAAGGCCGTTTTGTGCGTCTTGGTCCAAGCCCATGTCTTGAAGGCGAAGAATTTCGCCTTGGTTCATTTGAATGCCGCCATAGATCTGCCAAAGGTATTCACCGAATGCGATTTGAAGGATCAACTGCTCTGTTTCGCCGAATTGGCCATCAGCGCTAAGCTTTTTGGCCCAAAGCTGCATTTGGTTCAAGGATTGCGTATATGTTGCCAGCCAGGCCAAGCCATGCGCCGCTGTCTGGTTCGCCTCGACTAACGCGTTTGATACACGGCCATCGACGGATACCATTTTGCGCACGGACGCTTTGGCTTTTTCAAGGATTTCGTCAACGGGGGCCAATGCCTGGCCTGTCAACTCAAGAAGGTCGTCGAGTATGTTTTGCGAGCCCATCGTCAAGTCTTGTCCATCATGCGCCATTTCGTACAGTCCTTTTCCAGCTTGCGAAGGGGATACTCCTTTCGCAGGTGCAGCACAATAAAGATACGTTTCAATGCGTCAATTTGGTCGAAAGTTACGCGGTGAAATTTTCGTGCGCTCGCCAATACAACTGGTATGACGGCGCAATGGATATATTTTTCGCATTTCTGACACCGCAGCAGATGGTTTTTGCCTTTGGGATCGCGCTTGTGGCCGGGTTCATCAAAGGGGTCGTGGGATTCGCCATGCCTTTGGTGCTGATCTCTGGGCTCACGTTCTTCCTGCCGCCCGAACTTGCCTTGGCGGGACTGATATTTCCGACCGTGGCGACCAATCTATTTCAGGCAATGCGGCAAGGGGTGCACGCGGCGTGGGCCTCCACGAGATTGTTCAAAGTCTTCCTTATCTCCGGGGGGGTCATGCTTGTCCTGTCAGCACAGACTGTGCGGTACTTGCCGTCGCAGGCGATGGTGTTTGTGATCGGGGTGCCGATTACGCTTTTTGCGCTATGGCAACTTAGCGGCCGGTCATTTTCGCTTGCGCAGCGATCCACCAAAGTCGAGGCGCTGGTGGGCGGATTTGCTGGCGCAATCGGTGGTGTTTCTGGTGTGTGGGGCCCGCCAACGGTTGCATATCTGACGGCGCTAGGCACACCCAAGCAGGATCAGATGCGGGTTCAGGGCGTGATCTACGGGCTTGGCGCAGTTGCATTGCTGTTTGCCCATTTCGGTTCTGGCGTTCTGCGGGCCGAAACCATCCCGTTTTCGGTTGCCATGATCTTGCCTGCCCTAGCCGGAATGTGGATGGGCAGCCAGATCATGGATCGAATTGATCAGGCGTCGTTCCGGAAAGCGACGCTTGTCATTCTTTTAATTGCCGGTGTGAATTTGGTCCGACGGGGGGTGATGGGCTAACGCCCTAACCCTGACGCGCGACCGTGACGCCTGAAACGTCCTCGATGAAAGTAACGATTCGCGATTTGACCGCGTCATCTTTGATCGATGCCAATGCGCTTACGATTTCGACGCTTGGGTCGCTTTTGGGCGCATTATTGGTGTTATCATGCAGCCCTTCGAAAAAGTAGGAAGGCGCAACGTCTAGTATAAGAGACAGCTCAAAAAGGCGGCTGGCGGCAACGCGGTTTGATCCAATTTCATATTTTTGGATTTGTTGAAATGACAGATTAAGCTGCTTGGCAACATCTGTCTGCGACAGGCGACGTAGGGTGCGGATTTGTTTCAGCTTTTTACCTACGTGGACATCTACAGGATGGGACATGTTCACTAATACCTCTGGTTGTTGTCATATAGTCATCGCTAGAACTCGTTTTCCGATCAATTGGATAGATTCTTTCAATTTGTGGTTATCAATTCACCCTAGATGTGTTATCTATAGTGCATTAAGGTATTATTAATTTACCATCAGGCGGATATGAACAAAGAATCCATTATCGAACCGGTAGAGAAAGTTGGCGTGAAAACGCCCGCGTTGTTTTACGAGATGGTCCGGTCGTTCGTTGTTCTTGCAGATACTTTGAACCTTAGTCACGCTGTCCTGCAGTTGGAAAGTACGCGGCAAACGGTCAGGCGGCACATAAGCCTGCTTGAAGAAATGTTGGGTAAGCAACTTTTCGTCGTTAATGACCGAAAATACGAAATCACCGATGAAGGCGATGCGATGCTTGAGGGCGCACGTGACCTGTTGACCAGATCAAATAACTGGTTGTCTGGAAGCATGACCCACATCGGACAACTACAACGGATTTCGAAAAATGTCGGGACAGACTGGTATTTCCACCAGCAGCAAAAACCTTTGAGTGAGCTATTCGACTCGTCATCACCCCTGTTGCGGGATGCTTTTAGGGGCTGGTCATTGGCAGGTGGGTACCTTGAACATGAAGCGATGGCGCATATCAGGCCGCATTTCATCGTGTATCGACCAACTCAATCCGGCTGGATATGCGTCGAATTTGGCGAAGAATCATTCTACGTAAAGTGGTTCGGTTCAACCAAAGCGCGCAGTAGCGTTGGCCGACCGATCAGTAAAATGCCGGGAGGAGAAGACTTTGCCGCGCTCATAGAGCAGCCATATGACGAAGTTCGCCATACCCGAGGAATTCGGCTTGACCACATATCAACTGCCGTCCCGCGCGAAGACGGCGGGCCGCAAATTCGCATTAGTTATAAAAGGCTTATGATGGCCGGACGTTTTCCTGACGGGTCATTCGCCTTGATCGGCGTCGTACAGCCAGAGCGAAAAGTTGATATATTTGGCTTTGAAAATCTAGAGATTTCAGACTTTCCTGAAGATGTGAATTCGATATTTTCCGCCGATTTGGCAAAATACGAGCGAAACGAATAAAACTACGTTAAACTTTGCAGAGATGAGTCTGCAAAGGAAACAATTATGTCTATCCAGAAGATGAACGAGGGCGCGCATTTTCTCGCCTCTAGCCAAGACATTTTACTGCAAAACCGCATTTCGATCTCTGTGGGTACGGATTTCAAGGCCTATGCGAAGGTCCTTGAGGAAGAACGCCCTCAGCAGGTGATCGGCGCGCCCTTTGATCCTGCGTTGCATAACTTGAATGAAGGCAATGCGTTCTGGCTGATCGCGCGGGATGAATCTGGGACTTTGATGCATACTCAGGCCGCCAAGACCATCCGAATGAGGGGCAGGCCATTAAGCCAGTACATGCTGCAAGGCTTTCGCGAGTTTCCCCCGGCAATACCTGACCTTGATCTTGACAGGTCTCGTTACCGCGCTGGCCCTGGTGCGCATCGCATTCGCGGAACAGTTGTCTATCACGGCGAGGTCTGGATGGGTGGGCCGTCAAACCAGTATCGTGGCACGGGGCTTTCAACCGTCCTGGCGCGTTACGGCATGATGGTCGCAATGGACCGTTGGGAGCCAGACTATCTATTCGGTTTTATGGCCAAAGCTGTGGCGTATAAGGGCTTTGCTGAGCGGATGGGATATATGCACAATGAACCCGGCAGTCTGCGGTGGTATCGCAAGGACAATGATACTGCGATCGAGGGGTTCCTAAGTTACCTTAGTAACGAAGATATTCGCTTTTTGTTGGAAATGCCGCTGCAAGAAATTGCCGCGCAAGCAGCTTAACATAAACAAAAAAGGGAGCCGCAAATGCTTGCGACTCCCTTTTTTATTATTATCGGCTAAGGCCTAACCGATTGCGGCGGCTTTAACGTCTTCGTCAATGTAAGGCATGTACTGCTCAAAGTTCTCGGAGAACATCTTGACCAGTTTCGCCGCTTGGCGGTCATATGATTCCGGGTTGTCCCACGTGCGACGTGGGTCGAGCAGAATATCCGCAACACCATTCACCGATACAGGTACCTGAAAGCCAAAGTTCGAGTCCTTGCGGTACTCAACGTCGGCCATGGCACCCTCAAGCGCGGCTGTCAAAAGCGCACGTGTCGCTTTGATAGGCATCCGGCTACCGGTCCCGTATGCGCCGCCAGTCCAGCCGGTGTTCACCAACCAGCAAGTTGCACCGTGGGTGGCGATCTTTTCACGCAGCAGGTTGCCATAGACCTCGGGGCGACGGGGCATAAACGGCGCGCCAAAGCAGGTGGAGAATGTTGGCTCCGGCTCAGTTACACCGCGCTCGGTGCCGGCGACCTTTGACGTGAAGCCGGACAAGAAGTGGTACATCGCTTGCGCAGGTGTCAGGCGCGCGATTGGGGGCAAGACGCCGAATGCATCACATGTCAGCATGATGATGTTCTTGGGGTGGCCGCCCGTTGCCTTTGCTGATGCATTAGAGATGTAATGCAAAGGATAGGCGCACCGCATGTTCGCCGTCAGTGAATCATCGTCAAAGTCTAGTTTTTTGGTCTCTTCGTCAAAGACCATGTTTTCGATCACGGTACCGAATTTTTCAGTCGTCGCGTAAATCTCGGGCTCGGCTTCGCGGCTTAGGTTAATGGTCTTGGCATAGCAGCCACCCTCGAAGTTGAACGTGCCGTTATCTGACCAGCCATGCTCATCGTCCCCGATCAAGGTGCGGCCTGGGTCTGCCGAAAGCGTGGTTTTACCGGTTCCCGACAGGCCAAAGAAGACCGCCGTATCGACTGGATTTCCTGTGGCGTGGTTCGCGGAACAGTGCATCGGCATGATGCCTTTTTCGGGAAGCAAATAGTTCAACAGGGTAAAGACAGACTTCTTATTCTCGCCAGCGTATTCAGTTCCACCGATCAAGATGAGCTTTTTATCAAAGTTCATCGCGATCACTGTCTCGGAGCTGCAGTCATGTTTGGCCGGGTCAGCCGAAAAGCTGGGGCAGTTAATGACCGTGAAATCTGCGATAAAATCATCTAACGCGTCGCGCTCGGGGCGGCGCAGCATGTGGCGAATGAAAAGGCCGTGCCAGGCCAGCTCAGTCACCATACGCACGTTAATGGCATGTTTGGGGTCTGCGCCACCGACGAGGTCTTGGACGAAATAGTCGCGGCCCTGCATGTGGGCCAGCATGTCTTTGTGCAATGCGTCAAAGCCTTCGGGCGACATTGCGGCGTTGTTTTCCCACCAGATTGTGTCGGCAACGCTGTCGGTTCTTACGACGTGCTTGTCCTTTGGGGACCGGCCGGTGAACTTTCCGGTTGTGACCAGAAAAGCGCCGCCGATGCCCAATGTGCCCTCATCGCGCTTTAGCGCGGCTTCCACCAACGCAGGTTCGATCATGTTGTAATAGACATTACCTAGCCCGCTCATGCCTTGGTCTTCGAGGCGGAATTGCGGATTTACGCGGCCTAATGTCATGTGATTTCTCCTGTAGGTGCGCCGGGGACTGGCGCCAGTTAGTGCACAAAATGCTTGGTCTGGTTGACCGTAAGGGCCTCTTAGCACGTCGATTTATAGTATGAACAGGCGGCTTTGACGCAGTTAGCGCCATCATCGGCTTCTTTGTGAGCTGGGCTTCAAAACAAGCGGGTTTAGGCATAGCAAACTTCTGCATTTATGACACAGCAAGTGCGGCAATTTAGTCATTCCTAACTAAATTGTGGCGGAAATAGGGCCGGAAGTCCTGCTGATTCGCAGTTTGGGATTGATTCGCCCCTGTAAATTGGTGATCAGTAAAAGAAAAAAATGATAATTGAGCAGTAGAAGGAAACAGGCGATGTCCAGAATTGCATTGGTGGATGACGACAGGAATATCCTGACGTCAGTTTCGATGACTCTTGAAGCTGAAGGTTTCGAGGTAGAAACATACAACGACGGTCAGGCCGCGCTTGATGCTTTCAATAAGAAACTTCCTGACATGGCGGTACTTGATATCAAGATGCCCCGCATGGATGGCATGGATCTGCTGCAGCGCTTGCGCCAGAAAACGGCGATGCCGGTGATCTTTCTAACGTCCAAAGATGATGAAATCGACGAAGTGCTTGGCCTGCGCATGGGGGCTGATGACTACGTCAAAAAACCCTTTAGCCAAAGGCTGTTAGTCGAACGCATCCGTGCACTTTTGCGTCGTCAGGAAGCCGTCGAAACTAACGAGGTCGGCGATACCGAAGAAACCAAGATCATTGACCGAGGTGATTTGCGGATGGACCCGCTGCGCCATGCCGTCAGCTGGAAGGGCAATGATGTCTCGTTGACCGTGACAGAATTTTTGCTTTTGCAGGCTTTGGCACAACGCCCCGGCTTTGTGAAATCGCGCGATCAGTTGATGGATGTTGCCTATGACGATCAGGTATATGTCGACGACCGCACCATCGATAGCCACATCAAGCGTCTGCGTAAAAAGATGCGCACGGCGGATGATGCGTTCTCTGCGATTGAGACACTGTACGGTATCGGCTACAGATATAACGAGGATTGATCTCAAGCATGGCGATTGCCGAGAGGAATTTTGTGCGAGACACGGCCACCAATGTTCGGGACGGCGATGTTGTGCTGGGCGACGATTGGGTCGCCCCGGACAAAAACGCGACCGATGAATTGCGTGACAGCCGTGCCAGTCGCGGGCTGTTTTCCTTGCGGGGCTCGCCGCTTACGCGCAAAATTATTACATTCAATCTGATTGCGCTGAATGTGCTGGTTGCAGGTATCCTGTACCTAAACTCCTCTCGTGACAGTCTAGCGGTGCAACGTGGCGCTTCCTTAGTGTCAGAGGCGGAATTGATCGCTGATATCTTCGAGGCGCAATTGCCTGCGGATGCGACGGCTGTTTTGGCCGCAAATGACCCTGTGGACGTTGCTGCAAGTCTGGATCGTCTTGACCTGCGCAGCGGCATCGAGGTCTTCGTGTTCGGGCCCGATGAAACCCTTTTGACAAGATCGGAAGGTCGATCCCCCAAGACGGCTGGGGGGCAGCCCAGAAAGACGCTTTTGACAGACGGACTAAGCTGGCTTTGGTCAAAAGTATCGAACCCGTTTGGTAAAGACGCGCCCGCAGACGTACTTCCTATAGAAGATCAGCTCAAAGAAATGGTTGCGGGCTCCCTTTCCGGGGGGACAAAGATTCAGAATAACCTTGATGCGACGGGCGGCACTTTGTTTGCGGTGACCACGCCAATCTCGCAGAATGGGGTGCCAATTGGGGTGGTCGCGGTAACCTCAGCGGCAGGCGAAATTGACAAGCTTGTCCGTGGTGAGCGTGAACGCGTGTTGCAAATGTTCGTTATTGCAACGCTTGTATCAATTGGACTTAGCCTTGTTTTGGCATCAACCATAGCCAATCCACTTGCAGATCTGGCTGCTGCGGCTGAACTGGGGCGTGATAAAGATGCACGCAAGATGAACCCCGGTCGCATTCGCATTCCTGATCTCACCGCACGCCCAGACGAAATTGGCAGGCTTTCCGGTGCGCTCCGTGGCATGGTGTCTGCGCTTTACAATCGCATCGATGGAAACGAACAGTTCGCGGCGGATGTGGCCCACGAAATTAAGAACCCACTCGCCTCGTTGCGCTCTGCTGTGGGAACATTGCGGCTCGTCAAACGCGAAGACCAGCGCGACAAATTGTTGGATGTCATCGATCACGATGTCCGCCGACTTGACCGCTTGGTTAGCGATATTTCAAATGCGTCGCGTTTGGACAGTGAGTTGGTGAAAGAGGAAGAAGAGCCGTTCGACTTGCTCTCCATGCTTGGAAATCTTGGCCAATACCTGGGCGAAGACGCACGCAAGAAAGGCATCGATTTCATTACGGACCTCCCGAATGAGCCGATCATTGTACACGGCCTTGAGGCGCGGCTGGCTCAGGTTTTTGTAAACCTTATCACAAACGCTGCATCCTTTTGCGAAGATGGTGACGCCATCCGTGTATGGGCGCGCAAACGCGAGAACCGCGTTCTAGTCGTCGTCGAAGACACTGGCCCAGGCATTCCGGATCAGGCGCTATCAAAGATCTTCAAGCGGTTTTATTCGCAACGGCCCGATGAGCACTTTGGCAACAATTCCGGTCTCGGCTTGGCGATCTCAAAGCAAATTGTCGAGGCGCACGGCGGTGTCATATGGGCTGAAAATATTCGTCCAACTGAGGCAGACATAACGTCCGAGCCGCTTGGCGCGCGCTTTGTCGTAGGCTTGCCTATCTAAGCCGTGGAAGAACTGCCAGAAACCGGACGGATTATCCATGCCACGACTGTTTGTGTCGATGGCCGAGCGCTTGTTATTTTAGGCTCTTCCGGCTCGGGCAAATCGAGTTTGGCGCTTCAGCTTATGGCCTATGGTGCGATGCTCGTAGCCGATGACAGGACCCAACTTATAAGCGGGCCATCCGGGCTGCTGGCGACATGCCCATCCGCAATTAGAGGCATGGTAGAAGCACGCGGAGTCGGTGTTCTCAAAGTCCCCTTTGTAAAGGATGTTCCCGTGCACCTCGCAGTCGATCTTGAGCACACGGCTTTTGAGCGTCTTCCGCAGGATCGTAACATAGAGTTGTTGGGGCATTCCGTCCCGTGTTTACACAAAAGTGATAGCCCGCATTTCGCAGCTGCCCTTTTACTCTCCCTCAAGAATGTGCAACCAAAGCGAAATGATTGAACCCATCAAAAAAATCCGACGCGTTGTTTTGGTAACCGGACCTGCGGGTGCTGGCCGGTCCTCTGCACTCAATGTGCTTGAAGATGCGGGATTTGAGGTGATCGATAACATCCCACTGAGGATGTTGCTGGCATTGCTTGATGCGCCTAATCAAGTCCGCCCAATGGCCTTGGGTATTGATCAAAGAAATCGCGACTATTCAACTGATATGGTCAATGATGTCATTGCGCAAATGCGGGCGCGCCCTGATGTCCAGGCGGAATTGCTGTACCTTGATTGCGCCACCGAAGTCTTGCTGCGTCGGTTTTCGGAAACCCGACGTCGCCATCCTTTGGCGTTGTCAGATGCGCCGATAGAAGGGATCACGCTTGAAAAAGAGTTGCTTGCCCCGGTTCGGGCACAGGCCGATACGCTCATCGACACGACCGACCTGAACATCCATCAGCTTCGTGAAGAAATTGAACATTGGTTTGCTGTCGGCGGCAGTCACCACCTTAGCGTGTCAGTTCAATCATTTTCGTACAAGCGTGGTTTGCCACGCAGCGTGGATATGGTATTCGACTGTCGTTTCTTGAGAAACCCATTTTGGGAACCGAAACTGAGAGCCTTGAACGGGACGGATGAGGCGGTTCAAAGATACATAAAGCAGGACCCGCTTTATGCGCCCTTCGCGAAACAGGTGCTTGATCTTAGTCTTTTGATTTTGCCGGCTTGCAAGTCAGAGGGGAAGTCCCACATATCAATCGCGTTTGGGTGTACAGGTGGGCAACATCGTTCTGTGACTTTGGCTCAGGCCCACGCTTTCAGCCTTGCAGAAGCAGGCTGGCAGGTGTCAATTAGACACCGCGAACTGGATCAAAAAAAGCGGGAAGAGACGGCGCGTTGATAGGGATTGTTATCGTAGCACATGGGGGGCTGGCCAAAGAATATTTGGCCGCAATCGAACATGTTGTTGGGTCCCAGAATGGAGTCCGCGCAATTTCGATTGATGCTGATCATGATCGAACGGCCAAGGAGCAAGAGATCTGCGAGGCCGCCAATGCTGTTGATACCGGTGATGGCGTCGTGGTCGTGACGGATCTTTTCGGAGGGTCGCCTTCCAACCTCAGCTTGCTGGCATGCCGCCCGGAAGACCGCCGCATCATCTATGGTGCAAACTTGCCCATGTTGATTAAACTGGCAAAATCCCGTGACCTAGATGTTCCCGAAGCCGTGCGCGCAGCGCTGGCCGCGGGTCGAAAATATATTGACAGCCAGAATGTCAGTGCAACTTAGCAAGGCCCCGAGATGACCCAGGTTTCACTAAAGATCGTCAACGAAAAGGGGCTGCATGCCCGTGCCTCGGCAAAGCTTGTCGAGGTCGTCGAAGCGTTTGACGCGCGGGCGGAGGTCAGCAAAGATGGGATGTCAGCGTCTGGTGATAGCATTATGGGCTTGTTGATGTTGGCGGCCTCGAAGGGTACCACCATCGATGTCCAAACCTCCGGTCCCGATAAGGACGCGTTGGCAGAAGCGTTGACAGCCCTTGTGGCCGACAGATTTGGCGAAGGTCATTAGACCATCAAGCGGACAGAAATTATCAGTCTAATCTCAGGAACCCTTCGATTTGATCGATGATACTCAATCAGTTCAAGCGACGTTAAAGGGTAACGGAGAGGCCGAGACCGTCTCCTTTACCAAATACGATCGCCGCAGCCTGTCATATGCATCGACCTTTAATCACCCGATAAAGTCGCGCGCGATCAGCTTGATCGAGCTGTTTACAGGCAAAGTTTCGGTTATGAGGATGATCCGCAAGTTCGAAGAATCCGGCGCGCCAAAGGGGCAGGGGTTCTGGCGGGCGGCGCTGGATACGATGGGTATCGAACTGACTACGCCTCAATACCAGCTTGATCGCATCCCAAAGTCGGGACCGGTCATTGTCGTGGCCAACCACCCCCATGGCATGGTCGATGGCATGATCTTTGCCGATTTGATTGGACGTGTACGCCCAGATTACCGGATTTTGACCCGCTCTTTGTTGACCTCAATCGACGAGGTCGCCGGCAGCTATATGATCCCTGTGCCGTTTCCACATGAACCAGACGCCCAACGCAAGGGCGTTGAGATGCGTGCAAAGGCGATGTCCTTCCTCAAGGAAGGAGGAGTCGTTGCGTTGTTCCCATCTGGTGTGGTTGCTTCGTCTGAGACCTATTTTGGCCCTGCGATTGAAGCCGAATGGAATGTGTTCACAGCGAAAATGATCCGCCGTTCAGGTGCACAGGTCGTCCCGATGACGTTTCCGGGTTCAAACAGCCGTGCATACCAGATCGCCAACAAGATTTCGCCGATGCTGCGTCAGGGGCTTTTGCTACATGAAATCGTACATGCCTGCGACAAGCCCCAAGGCCCGATCGTCGGGGATCCCTTGACCCAAGCTGAACTGGCAGAGTTTCAGGACGACCCGCGTGGGTTCATGGCATGGTTGCGCAACCATACCCTAAACCTCAAAGACTAACTTTGGTCCAAATGCCCCCTAGGGTGGTTCGGCACATTTCTAGCGTGTCGGAACGGGCGCATCGCCACGGTAGTCATAGAAACCACGTTCGGTTTTTCGTCCGAGCCAACCCGCTTCCACATATTTGGTAAGTAGCGGGCAGGGACGATATTTTGTATCGGCTAAACCGTCATGTAGGACGTTCATAATGGCAAGACATGTGTCCAAGCCGATGAAATCCGCTAACTCCAGTGGGCCCATTGGATGGTTCGCGCCCAACTTGAGCGAACTATCAATGGATTGGACCGATCCTACGCCTTCATATAGCGTATAAACGGCTTCGTTGATCATCGGCATTAGAATTCGGTTTACGATAAACGCAGGGAAATCCTCTGCAGTAGCTGCTGTCTTGCCCAGCTTATCGACCACCGCCTGACAAGCTGCGAATGTTTCCTTGTCGGTGGCAATACCACGGATCAACTCCACCAGTTGCATCACTGGAACGGGGTTCATGAAGTGGAATCCCATGAATTTCTCAGGTCGGTCGGTTCTGCTGGCAAGCCGAGTAATCGAGATTGACGATGTGTTGGACGTCAGGATCGTTGTGGGCTTCAGATGCGGGATAAGATCTTCGAAAATCGCCTGCTTGACAGTTTCGCGTTCTGTGGCCGCTTCGATAACCAGATCGCTTTGACCAAGATCACTAAGGGTTTGGGTCGTCGTGATACGGGCAAGTGCTGCGTCGCGGTCTGCTTTTGCGACCTTTCCGCGGCTGACCTGACGATCAAGGTTATGAGTGATGGTATCGATACCGGCATGCAAGGCATCCGCGCTGACGTCGGTCAACAGAACGTCGTACCCGGCAAGGGCCATAACATGCGCAATTCCGTTGCCCATTTGGCCTGCGCCAACGATGCCGATTGTCTGGATATCCATGCGCTGTCCTTTGTTGTTTGCGCGCACCATAGGGCCCACAGGGTAGGCCCTGCAAGGGCCGCATTTGATGACAAGTTTTTGCAAATCCGATCTTTAAGTTATTCGAAAACCTTTGAGGGCATTTTGGCTTTTGGGTGAGTTAAAAAAGGGTGGGTGTAATGACCTATAATTCAATGGGGCCGGGTGCCCTTGACTATCTGCCGTGCAGATACGGTACATCGAAATTGCTTTTCAGGGGGCCAAGGCGAAGGCTGAACAAACCTTACATTGCGTTTGTGGGGGGGACGGAAACTTATGGCCGATTTGTCGAGAAACCGTTCTCGGCGCTGGTTGAGGAGGAGATCGGTCAACTATGTGTCAACTTTGGTTGCCTTAACGCAGGCATTGACGTGTTTGCTGGTGATCCTTTTGTTCCTGGTGCGGCTGCGGGGGCGATGATTACTGTAATTCAGGTGATGGGTGCGCAGAATATGTCCAACCGGTTTTATTCCGTCCATCCGCGCCGAAATGACAGGTTCGTAGCACCTTCCGACCTACTAAAGACGATTTTTCGCGAGATCGACTTTTCCGAATTTCATTTTAACAAACATATGCTAACCACCCTAAAAAATGTGTCCGCTGACCGCTTTGATACGATTTACAAAGAACTGCAAATGGCTTGGGTTGCGCGAATGCAGATGCTGGTTGGGCAAATGCGGGGCAAGGTGATCCTGCTCTGGTTTGCAGATCGCCCCCCGTCCGAGGGTGCGTTGCCGATGAACAGCCTTGGTGATGACCCGCTTTTTGTGACGCGTGCCATGATCGACGAAGTAGCCCCCCATGTGACCAGCGTGGTCAAGGTTATCCCGTCTAACCTAGCCAGAGAGGAAGGCACCACAAGGATGGTGTTTGCGCCGCTAGAGGCCCATGTTGCAGGGGAATTGCCCAGCGCGCGCTCTCACGAGGAAGCGGCCGCTGCAATCGCGCAGGCAATCTCGGCTCTATGAGGTGCTAGGCAACAAACGAAAAGGCCCGCCATTTCTGACGGGCCTTCATTAATTGAGTTTCCTCGACGGATTACAACTTTTCGATCAGCTCTGGCACAGCTTCAAACAGGTCTGCGACCAGCCCATAATCGGCAACCTGAAAGATCGGCGCTTCTTCGTCTTTGTTGATTGCGACGATGATCTTGCTGTCTTTCATACCGGCCAAGTGCTGGATCGCGCCGGAAATACCGACTGCGACATACAGCTCGGGGGCGACGACCTTGCCTGTTTGGCCAACTTGCCAATCGTTCGGGGCATAGCCTGAATCGACCGCAGCGCGCGAGGCACCAACGGCGGCACCCAGCTTGTCAGCCAGTTTCTCGATCAACGCAAAGTCTTCTTCCGAACCGACACCACGGCCACCGGAAACAACCACACCAGCCGATGTCAGCTCGGGGCGGTCGTTTGCTGCTACGTGATCTTCAACCCAGGATGACAGGCCAGGATCAGCAACAGCTGAAATGGTCTCAACCGGGGCAGAACCACCGGTTCCTGCGGCATCAAATGTCGACGTACGGAACGTGATCACTTTTTTCGCATCTGAGGACTTGACCGTTTGAACAGCGTTGCCCGCATAAATCGGACGCTCGAATGTGTCCGCATCTACAACACCAGAAGCGTCAGAGATGATCATCACATCCAGCAACGCCGCAATGCGAGGCATCACGTTCTTTGCATCCGTCGTGGCGGGTGCAACGATGTGGTCATAGTCACCAGCCATCGACACGATCAAAGCCGCTGTCGATTCGGCCAGGCGGTGGCCCAAAGACGGGTCTTCAGCGACGATCACCTTGGATACGCCATCAATCTTGGATGCCGCTTCGCCCGCTGCCGCAGCAGAGCTGCCAGCGCACAGTACGGTTACATCGCCGATTTGCTTGGCTGCAGTGACCGCCTTTGCGGTCGCGTCCATCGCCAGTTCGCCATTGGTTACTTCTGCAAGGAGTAGAACAGCCATTACACAGCCCCCGCTTCTTTAAGTTTCGCCACAAGCGCATCGACGCTATCGACCTTGATACCGGCGGCGCGTTCTGCTGGTTCAACCGTCTTCACGATTTCCAGACGGTTGCCGACATCGACGCCGTAATCGGCAGGGGTCTTTTCATCCATCGGCTTTTTCTTGGCCTTCATGATGTTCGGCAAAGACGCATAACGCGGCTCGTTCAGGCGCAAATCGACAGTTATAACTGTGGGCATCGACACCTTGATGGTTTGCAAACCACCGTCAACTTCGCGGGTGACAACGGCGCTGCCCCCGTCGATTTCGACTTTGGAGGCGAAGGTTGCCTGCGACCAACCCAGAAGGGCTGACAGCATTTGGCCTGTAGCATTCATGTCGTTATCGATGGCTTGTTTCCCACAGAGAACCAATTCAGGCTTTTCTTCGTCAACGATCGCCTTGAGGATTTTGGCAACGGCCAGCGGTTCGATGTCGTTATGAACATCGTCAGTGGCGACAACCAGAATTGCCCGGTCAGCGCCCATCGCCAAAGCCGTCCGCAACGTTTCTTGCGATTGCTTTACGCCGATGGATACAACCACGACTTCGTCCACCTGACCGGCTTCTTTCAGGCGGATCGCCTGTTCGACGGAAATCTCGTCGAACGGGTTCATCGACATTTTTACGTTGGCAAGATCAACACCCGTGCCGTCCGCTTTGACGCGTACTTTCACGTTGTAGTCGATCACGCGCTTTACAGGTACCAATACCTTCATGGGCGTTATCTCTCCTCAGTTTACGACTCGGATTCTTGACCAAGTCATTTGAACTCTTCGTTTGTGTAACGAAGCATTTCGGATCGAAACAGCTAAAAAACGGCGTTTCGCGTCCTTTGGACGCGGCGTTTTCAACTGTTTTTGTTATCTATTTGCACCAGGCACCCACAATACATCGTCTTTGCCACTGTTATTGGCCATGCGGGCGGCCACAAAGAACCAATCGCTTAGACGGTTAAGGTAGCGCACAACGGCTTCATTCACGTCTTCGTTTTCGGCCAAAAGTACTGTTAGACGTTCGGCCCGTCGCGCAACGGTACGGCAGACATGCAGATGGGCTGCCAATTCGGTGCCACCGGGAAGGATGAAGCTGCGTAAAGCTTCAAGCTCTTTGTTCATCACGTCTATTTCACGCTCTAACCGATCCACCTGTTCAGGGGCAATCCGCAGGGGCGGGTATTCTGATTTTGCGTCGGCGCCCATGTCCGGGCGACAGAGATCTGCGCCAACATCGAATAGATCATTCTGGATGCGCGAAAGTGCAGTATCGGTTTCGCCTTTCGCAACCAGACGCGCCACACCGACAAAGCAGTTCAGCTCGTCAGAAGTGCCATATGCCTCTACTCGGGCGTTGTGTTTGGGGACGCGTGATCCGTTGCCAAGGGCCGTGTCGCCTTTGTCGCCGGTACGGGTGTAGATTTTATTCAGAACGACCATCAGCCGACATCCTTACGGAAATAAACATAAATTACGATCAGAACGACCGCGATAAACTGGGCGAAAATGCGCATGCGCATCAGTTTGTTTGAATTGCGCTTGTTAAAGTTGCCACCGCCAGCAAAACCACCCAGCCCCATGATCAGGATAATAACCACTGCCAGCACTGCGATGACGACAAGGACGAAAAGAGGATCTGAAGGCATAAGCTTTCCTTTGTGTTACGTTCAGATGTAGCGGGGCAAACGCATAGCGCAACCCGAATTTAACGTGCCAACACCCAGTCGAGCGCTCGTGTCGGCAATATTCGCCGTAAAATCCCCGAGATATATGTGGGGGTCGTGACATAATATCGCGGACGGGGCTTGGGGGCCTCTAACGCGTGAACTAGCTTTTTTACGACGGCCTCGGGAGGCAGCTCAAAAGTGTCCGGTCCGCTGCTTTCGTATAGCCGCTTCATGAACTTTTGCTCATATTGATCCTTGCGCGGCGATGCCTCCCAATTGACCCAGCGTTCGAAATGCGGGATCGAATTTGCGCGAATTTTCGATGTTACGGGGCCGGGTTCGATCAGAATGATGTGGATCGGCGTGTCACGCATTTCAATTCTCAGGGTATCGGTCAGCCCCTCAAGGGCGAATTTGGTTGAATTATAGGCACCGCGCCAAGGCAACGTAACCAAGCCTAAGACTGATGAACATTGTACAATCCGCCCGTGCCCCTGGGCTCGCATTATTGGCAAAACGGCGCGGGTCAGTTCATGCCAGCCAAAAAAGTTGCTCTCAAAGATGTCGCGCAGCGCGTCTGTTGGAAGGTCTTCGACGGCTCCGGGCGTGGCATGTGCGCCGTTATTATAGACGGCATCCAATGTTCCGCCTGTCTCAGACAAAACTTGGTTCAATGCTGCGTGGATTGTTGCGGTGTCTGTATAGTCCAGCAACGGGCTATCGAACCCTTCGACAGCCAGCCGGTCACAGTCTGATTGCTGGCGGCAAGCTGCAAACACACGCCATCCGCGTTCGCGCATTCCATGCGCAGCGGCATAGCCGATTCCGGAAGAACATCCGGTCATCAGAACGGTTTTCGCGGTCATAAAAAAGGCCCCCATGTTGGAAGCCTTTCATTGCGTGTTCGTGTGCTGATAGCAACGTGCCTTAGCTGTTGGTTAGCAGAAAATCAGCCATCCAGCCCACTGGACCACCATCAATCGGGCGCATTTGCACCCAACCGTTACCATTGTCGCTAATGACTTCGACGGCGTCGCCACGTCCAAGGCGTGATACAATTCCAAAGTCAGTGCCGGGGCCGCCACGCACGTTTACGCGGTTTCCTGCAACCGACCGGATATCACCTGAGCCGCTTGAACTAACGTCGACGGTTCCAGTGTCATTCGGGGTTATCAAACTGGGAATAATTGCTGGCGTGTCTTGGCTTGAAGTCAGGCTGCCTGCGTTCACAGGTATTAACATAACCTCATTTGCCAAAGGAGCTTCTGCTGCTCTAACGGCTTGTTCAACTGATGAAAGGCTTAGGCTGGCGCGGATGACGTTGTCCGCTTTGGTAGCATCCTCATTGCCAACGTTGTCGAAACCGGGCGGGGTGGTGTCAACGGGAACGACCTTGGCGACCCGTTCTTCGACGGCTTTTGGCTTGGGGGTAATCACATCGGGAACTGTATTCTTTGACACAACGTTTTCGTCGACCGGCGTGGCGGCTGCCATTCTTGCGCTTGCCGGTTCAAAATCAGCACCGCCACTCATTTCGTAAAAAGCCCAGCCCAAAAAGCCAAAGGTCAGCAGAATAAAACGTTTCATTTTCTTGTCCTCAGTGTGGCAGCGGTTCGGAAGCCATGCAGCTGGCATCCCCCGAAAGCCCCTATTATCTAGTTTAACACGGATTACGCCTGTAAGTTCCGAGAATCTTTAGAACGTTGCAGGACGGAGACAGTTAGGTATCCCCCAATGCGTGTTTAACCAAACAGCCGCTTGCCGCGTCACGCGTGCTTGGCTAAACAGCTTGCATGTCAGATGTCACCGACCCACCACAGCTTGATCCTCGGAATGTAACCGAACCATTGCGCATTGCGCTGGGCGATCGGTATCTGACCTATGCATTGTCAACGATCATGCACCGTGCGCTGCCGGATGCCCGCGATGGGCTGAAGCCGGTTCACCGCCGAATCCTTTATGCGATGCGCGAGCTGCGGCTAAGTTCGACCGGTGGTTTCCGTAAGTCGGCCAAGATTTCCGGCGATGTGATGGGGAACTACCACCCGCACGGCGATGCTGCGATTTACGACGCGATGGCCCGCTTGGCGCAAGATTTCAACGTGCGCTACCCGCTGGTCGACGGACAGGGCAACTTTGGCAACATTGACGGCGATAACCCTGCCGCAAGCCGATATACCGAAGCCCGCATGACCGCCGTCGCTGAGGCGATGCTGGAAGGGTTGACCGAGAACGCAGTTGATTTTCGCGAGAACTATGACGGAACGCTGACCGAGCCTGTGGTGCTGCCCGCGCAGTTCCCGAACCTGTTGGCGAATGGATCATCAGGCATTGCTGTTGGCATGGCGACCAACATTCCGCCGCATAACATCTCGGAACTTGTGGACGCTTGTATCCACCTGATCAAATTCCCGAATGCCGGCGACGACAAATTGCTTGATTTCGTCCCTGGCCCCGATTTCCCTACCGGTGGGATCATTGTTGAGCCCGCCGAAAATATTGCCAACGCCTATCGCACCGGCAAGGGTGGCTTTCGGCTGCGTTGCCGGTACGAAGTCGAGGATTTGGGTCGCGGTGTATGGCAGATTGTCGTTACCGAAATCCCTTATCAGGTGCAAAAATCCAAGCTGATCGAAAAGATCGCTGAACTGATCCAGCTTAAAAAGATACCGATCCTTGCGGATGTACGGGACGAATCAGCCGAAGATATCCGCCTGATTCTCGAACCGCGTTCGAAAAACGTGGACCCCGAGGTGCTAATGGGGATGCTATACCGCAGCTCTGATCTTGAGGTGCGGTTCTCGCTAAACATGAACGTGCTGATCGACGGCCTAACACCCAAGGTCTGCTCGATGAAGGAAGTGCTGCGCGCTTTCCTTGATCACCGCCGCGAAGTTCTGCAGCGCCGTTCGGCCCACCGGATGGAAAAGATCGATCATCGGCTGGAGGTGCTAGAAGGGTTTATCGTTGCGTTCCTGAACCTGGACCGTGTCATCGATATTATCCGTTATGACGAGGAACCGAAGTCGGCGCTTATGACCGAGGATTGGGGAAAAGCGCACGTTCGCGCGACGGACGAATCCGATTATGTGCCGCCCGCGCCCACCTCGGAAAATTCTCTGTCCGAAGTTCAGGCCGATGCGATTTTGAATATGCGTCTACGGTCGCTGCGCCGTCTCGAAGAGATGGAGTTGATGCGCGAACAATCCGAGTTGATGGAAGAACGCGCGGGTCTTGACGACCTGTTGGACAATGAAACCCTGCAGTGGGACAGCATCATTGATCAACTGCGCGCCACCAAGAAACAGTTTGGCAAGGACTGGACGCTGGACGGCAAAAACATAGGCAAACGGCGCTCGACCTTTGCCGAGGCCGGAGTGGTCGAGGACGTGCCGCTTGAAGCGATGATCGACCGTGAACCGATCACAGTTGTCTGCTCCGAAATGGGGTGGATCCGGGCGATGACAGGCCATATCGACCTGAACCGTGAGCTGAAATTTAAAGACGGCGATGGCCCGCGCTTTATTTTCCACGCTGAAACGACAGACCGATTGCTGGTTTTCGGCTCAAACGGACGGTTTTACACTTTATCCGCCGCAACCTTGCCGGGCGGGCGAGGCATGGGCGAACCGCTGCGCTTGATGGTGGATCTGCCAAATGACGTGCAAATCATTGATATCTTTATACACAAAGCAGGCCGTAAACTACTTGTGGCGTCCTCTGCCGGGGATGGTTTTGTTGTACCTGAGGACGAAGTTCTGGCGCAAACCCGAAGCGGTAAACAGGTTCTGAACGTGCGGGGCGACGTCAAAGCGATGATCTGTGCGCCAATTGCGGGTGATGCTATTGCTGTAGTCGGCGAAAACCGCAAGGTGCTGGTGTTTGGGTTGGACGAGCTTCCCGAGATGGCACGCGGCAAAGGTGTTCGGCTGCAAAAATACAAAGACGGCGGCATGTCTGATGCCACGACCTTTGTACGGGCCGAAGGGTTGAGCTGGCATGATCCTGCAGGGCGCACCCGCACCGAAATCGACCTGACCGAATGGACGGCCAAGCGCGCCAGTGCAGGGCGTATGGCCCCTCGTGGTTTCCCGCGGGACAACCGTTTTGGCTAATCGGGTTTCCCGATGACCGATGCCCCGCTGAGATTTCCCACGTCAGAGCCTGAGGGCCTTCCTGTTCAGTTTGTTGGAAAACGTGGTGCCCTGTTCTGGCTGGCGCTTAAAACCGGATTCCTGACCGTCATCACACTGGGCATTTATCGGTTTTGGATGAAAACAAGGTTGCGGCGCTGGTTTTGGTCGGCGATCCGGCCCGGTGGTCACCCGATGGAATATGTGGGTGACCCTTGGGAAAAGCTGCTCGGCTTTTTTATCGCGGTGGTCGTCCTGACATTCTACATTGGCATCATCAATCTGGTGGTCATGTTCGTTAGTTTTTCGGTCTTTTCCACCCCCGCGGTTGGGTATCTCGCGAGTGTCGCGGGGGTCGTTCCACTGTGGTTTTATGCCCGGTACCGGGCACGGCGCTATGTTCTGGCCCGTACCCGCTGGCGGGGTGTCCGATTTGGCCTTGAAAAGGGCGCTTGGGGGTATGCATGGCGGGCATTAGCGCATTGGGCCGCTACCATTCTGTCACTAGGTTTGCTCTGGCCGCGTATGACCTTCTGGCTTGAGAAATACGTGACGGACCGTACGTTTTTCGGATCAGCGCGCCTGCATCAGGACGGACGCTGGACGATGTTGTACCATGCAGCGATCCCGTTTGTGGCATCGATGCTATTTTTGGCGGTCGGCGCTGTCTGGCTATTCTGGTGGGATCCGATTGTGGTGTCGTCCGATATTACTATGGAGGGGGTTACCCGGTCCTTCGAAGAAATGATGGACGGAGGGGCACCTGCAATTCCGGTTGTCGGGTTAGAGCGACTGGCAATTTTTCCCCTTGGGGTCATCGGGTTGCTGTATGGGGCAATCCATTACCGGTTTGCTTCAAAGCGTCTGATGGCCAACCATAAAACAGCCGAAGGGATTACGCTGCAATCAAGGTTAAGCGGGCCGCGCGTCGCCAGTATTTATGTATTGGGAAGTTTCATTGCGTATCTGGTGCTGCTGGCTGGCATCGTCGGGCTGGTTGTTTTCGCCTTTGTAACGCTGGGGCCGGGGGCGATGATGGCCGGTTCAATGTTTGATTTCGGTACAGAATTCGACATTCGGCGCGGCATTGCTTTGGCTCTGGTCGCAGTGTTTTATTTGTCGGTTTTCCTGATGTGGAACGTGCTTTACAGCACTTTTGTCACCTACCCATTGATGCGCCATATGGCCAAAACTCTATCGCTTCCACAGCGCTATGGATTGCAGGTGATTAGCCAGCGGGATCGCGATGAATTCGCCGAAGCCGAAGGGTTTGCCGAGGCTTTGGATTTGGGGGCCGCGATATGAGTGTGGGGTTCAACGGGTTCGGGTCTGCCTATTTTGACGGTGATCGTCCGATCAGCGAAGAAGTCAGCCTGCACATCGCAAACCAAAATCTGCAGATCGGGTTGGACGATGGCAGCACGCTGTTTTGGCCCGTCAACGACATACGTATTCTGGAAGACCGAGCTGATAAAAACAGCTTTACCCTGCGGTTGACTACTGAGCCCGCCTCACGGCTGTTTGTCACCGACACAACCTTGCTAGGATATCTTTCCAATGCCACGCGTCGCGCCCCGCCGAAAGGACGCGCGAAATTGGCAGCTTGGGCCGTTGTGGCGGTTGCGGCTGTGGCACTTCAGGTGACGGTCCTGGTGCCATTGTTGGCTGATCGCCTTGCCGTTTTCATACCGCCCGCTGGCGAACGCGCCTTGGGTGAGGCGACTTTTGAACAGATACGCAACGCATTGGATGAAACCGGGCTTGCGCCGCTGGTCGTGTGTGAAAACCCCCAAGGCGTTAAGGCGCTGAACCAGATGACCGCCGCATTGAACGCGGGTGAGGGGGCACCGGACGGGCTAAGCGTCACCGTGCTGGACCACAAAATGATTAACGCCTTTGCACTGCCGGGCGGCTTTGTCGTGATATTCAAGGGGCTGATCGATCAGGCTGAGACACCTGACGAAGTTGCTGCCGTGATTGCGCACGAGATCGGCCATGTGGTTAGCCGTGACCCAACACGGCATGCATTACGGTCGGCTGGGTCGATCGGCATTTTGGGACTGTTGTTCGGGGATTTCGCCGGAGGCGCTGCGGTCTTGTTTCTGACCGAACGACTGATCAGTGCGACCTACAGCCAGCAGGCTGAAACGGATGCAGACGCGTTCGGCTATACCAGACTTGAGGCTGCAAATGTATCGCCTGCGGCGCTTGGCACAATGTTTGGACGGCTGCGCGACGAACACGGCGAAGGGAACGAATTGCTGAATCATTTCCTAAGCCATCCCAGCCTTGCGGAGCGCATAGAGAACGCCCGCGCCGCCGCCGATGACACGCGCGATTACGCGCCCATCTTGGACGGATCCGGTTGGGCTGATCTGCAAACGATCTGCGATTAAACCGGTTCTGCTGTCAGCCAAACTCCGCCATTGGGGCGCAACGTCAGGATCATCACGGGTTCAGGGTCTTTGCCTTTGACAGCGGTAAATTTAAACCGTGACAGCAAGGTGGCAAGAATAATAACCGCCTCTTGCAAGGCAAAGCTGGCACCAATGCAAATGCGCGGGCCATCGCCAAAGGGCAAATATGCATAGCGGTCAATAGATTTCCGGTCTTCAAAACGTTCGGGTTTGAACGCATTTGGATCATCCCACAGCTGTTCGTGACGGCCCAACGCATAGATCGGAATCATCACCGTATCCCCGGGCCTGATTTCGCGCCCACCCAAGGTGTCTGCTTTCTGCGCCGTCCGGGAGATTATCCCCGCTGGGGGGTACAGGCGCAGTGCCTCATCTATGATCTGACGGACAAAGGGCAGGTTTTCGACGTCATCGCCCGTGGCTGCGCGGCCTTTCAAAACCGACTGCGCTTCGGCCCGGGCCATGTCTTGGGCGTCTTGATCAAAGCCCATAAGATAAAGCGACCATGACAGCGTCAGGGCTGTGGTTTCGTGGCCTGCAACAATGAACGTCAACAGATTGTCGCGCAGTTCGGCCGTGTTCATCTGGCGTTTGGTCTTGGGGTCGACCCCTTCGAGCAAGAGATCAAGAAGGTCAGGGGTACCGTCATGTCCGCGTTTAGCGCGCGCCTCGATTGCGGTATCGGCTATCTGTTTCATTTCTTTCAGCGCTTTGCCTGATAATATGCGGTCAGGGCGCGGAACCCAGTCTGGAAAACCCAGCACATCAAACAGGCTTATCTTGCCCGCCTGCGCTATGTAATCGTCAATCGCATGATGCACGGCGTCGCGGTCAAAGGTGTCACCGCCCGAAAACGTCACATCAGAGATCACGTCAAAGGTCGTCGTAACCATCTCGTCCAGCATATTGACAGCACGTGGTCCGGCTGCGGCGATGCGATCGCAGGATCGTTCAGCGGCGGCGGTCATAATGGGTGACAGGTTCAGCATGTTGCGTGCTGAAAACACAGGGGCGGCAGCGCGGCGCTGCCAACGCCAATGCTCGCCTTCAGCAATGAACAGCGATTCACCGATTGCCGGTTTCAACAGGTTTTTGGTCACAAGGGACTTGGGGTAGTCATCCAACCTGTCCAACAGCATCTCGCGGATGGCGGTGGGGTCCATGACCATGTGCCAGCGTTTGCCGGTTTTCCCCGACACCATCGGCTGTTTGGTGGCGATGGCCGGGATGATGCTCAGGATATTGCGCCGGGCCATCCGTAGGCTTTTCAGAATGCCCCACGGTTCGGTCACGAGGGGAACGTGGACAGGGAGGGGCGGGGTTTTCATGTTTGGCGGCCTTTCAGTAACATATCAAAGATAGGATAGCCGCTGCTGGTTACAATCGCGGCAAAAGATTGCACCCAACGGGGGCTTACGCTATCGCCATGCGTAACTTTGCGCCGATGGAGGCTTTGAATGTTTCGTGTTTTTGCCATTTTGATGACCGTTACCTTTATGGCCGCCTGCAACGGTGCGTCTGATCTGAACAAACCTCCGGTGCCGCTGGGCGACTTCAACTTGTACCACAATATTGTCGTAGCCCCCAAAGTTCAAAAGCTGCCGATCAGCCGTGTCGTAAGTGAAGAGGTGCTGACCACAGCCGTAAAAGACGCGATTGCCGAACGGTTTGACCGTTATGATGGTGCGCGGAACTATCACTTTGGTGTTAGCGTCGAAGGCTATGTGTTGGCCCCTCCGGGTATTCCGCTGGTATTGGCCCCCAAATCGATCATGATTCTCAACCTGACCGTCTGGGATGACGCGGCCGGCAGAAAGCTGACCGATAAGCCGCACCAGGTCACCGTGTTCGAATCGTTCGACCAAGGCCCGATTGTCGGCTCCGGCTATACCAAGACCGCAGAAGAGCAGCTAAAGAACCTGAGCCAGAACGCTGCAAAGTCGATTGAGGGCTATTTGGTAAAGCAAAATGCTGCAGAAGGATGGTTCAACCGCCCAGCAGATGCTGTGATTGTTCGGTCTAAAACCACGAACGCACCCGCCGCCAGCAGCGAATAAGCTGAAATTACTTTGCGATTGCAGTTATCAAGCGCGAACAGGCGCTTGATTTTATGTGTCAGACCCAATACATCGCCCGCCAGATAGGTTTGGGTCCGACGTAGGGCCCTCATTAATATAAAGGGCTGCACCATGGCTAAGGCAAAGTTTGAACGTAATAAACCACACGTTAACATCGGCACG
>CBDTUA010000018.1:0-56695 GCA_965363735.1 uncultured Sulfitobacter sp.
GCTCTTTCCGGACCTTCGCTGCAATCTGCATGTAGGTCCGTTGTGCGGACTTTCCAGACCTTTGCAGCACGTGCGCTCAAGGTATCGTTCAAACCCACAAAGGACATTGGATTTCACAGGCGTGATGCAGTTTGTAGGCCGATCCAAGGACAGCCTCATTTTGGGCCTTGCCGATCCAAAGCCGACCTTCGTGCACTTTGCAGCTAATGGCGGGAAAGAGTCCATATAGCTGAATGCAGCGTGCCGTCCAAGGTTCGCTTGGACAGTGTTGCTCAACACGTTATTGCAACCGCTCAGAGCCGTTTTGAGTGGCGGTGGGAAAAGGGCCGATTATGGACGGAAGATAAGTCGGTTGACATGACAAAAAGCGGATCGTGATAATACTGGGGACGGCTTAAGGACGAAAAACCAATTCCGTGTTAGAGATGTGGTTGGACGATCAACACTTAGGGACGCTCAAAAGGGAACGTAAGCTAATGCACATATGGTGGCTCGTTGACTACCAATATGAAATTTATGGCTTGATGGTGCTTCTTGGCTTCACCGTTGCGTTTGCACTCTTCTTTCTGAGCAACCAGCAATTTGTTTGGGACATAATTGACTTATTTTGGATAGTGGCCGGTGGTGCTTCGGCTGTTACTGCTCTAATAATCTCGATAATTTTGGCGGATGTTGGCAACGTCCGGCGTGTAGCAGATTTGTACTCCTCAAGGGTGTCAGAACTGCATAGCGAGGCGAAGAAATTCCTCGTTGTACATTGTAGTGATGTGGAACGATGGCAACGTATAGATGCCAATCTTCATCTCGTAAGTGCATGTTTTGAAGTGTTAAGTGTCGAGAGGTTAGCAAGGTATGATTCAAAACTCGTGAGGTTTACAGAAGCTTTATCAGATGCCGCTATTGTCGGCGGTCGAGACGATGGCATGAGATTGCGAATTAATAGGTCCCCTTCTAGAGATTTTTCCTTGATAAGTAGCATGGGGCGCACAGGCCCAGGAACCAAATCAATTCTCGCACTCTCATCATATGAAACAGCTCTAAAAATCTACTCAGATATCCGGAGAAGTTTGTATAGAGACAGGTTTGGTAATGAGTTTATATTTATCATGAGCCAAGCAGAAGGGATTAGGTCCGATACGACAGCGCTCATGAAACTTTGGGATAACGTATCAAATAGTCGTTATTTGTTCCTTTGGAGAATTATCGCTCTCTCTGTGTTAGCACTCGTCTTACCATTAAGAATCGGAAAATCTGTTGCTAGCATTCGTCAAAGGACCGGCGGGACGTAAGGCTTAGAAACTGCAACACCAGTGCTGTATTGATTTCCCAATTGCTCAAATAATAGACTCTATTTACGCGCGGTGACCGAAAGCCGACCTAGATGCTCTCGAGTTGAACGGCGGCAAAGTCCGCACAACGGACCTACATGCAGATTGCAGCGAAGGTCGGCAATCCGCCCCTCGTGTCGAGGCATACGAGCGGCCCTAAAGATTCTAATCTTTGATAAAGCTAACAGGCATAGGGCAAGTCTAAGTTGTTTTAGTGTAAAATCTTCATGCAAGGGTAGAATATTGTGCAATAGTATGCGCTTGTAATGCAGAATTATGGGGTGGATGCAGCATTATCCGCATCCCTACAATATTCTAAAAATCGAGGTTTTCAACGTTCAGAGCATTCTGTTGGATGAATTCCCGACGCGGTTCGACCACATCGCCCATCAGCTTGGTAAACAGATCATCTGCTTCGGCCATGTCTTCAACACGGACTTGCAACAATGTGCGCGCATCGGGGTCTAGTGTGGTTTCCCACAGTTGATCGGGGTTCATTTCGCCCAAACCTTTGTAGCGCTGCAGCGAAAGGCCTTTTTCGCCTTCAGCTAGGATCGCCTCAAGCAGGTCCATCGGGCCATAGATCATCTGTGACCGGTCTTTGCGGACCAGCTTTGCGGGCAAGTCATAGACGTCTTGAAGGTGTTGCGTGAAACCACCCGACCGCTTTGCCTCGCCGGAGCGGAGCAGTCTTCCGTCGAGGGTCCGTACTTCCTCAACACCACGCAGCATGCGGGCCAGACGTACGCCGTGATCTTGGGTAATGCGCCCTTGCCAACCGCGTTCCCATTCCAGTGCTATCAGGTTCAAACGTTTTGCCACCTTGTCGGCGACACCTTGCAGGTCGGCATCCACCGCGCCGGGCACGAAGGCACCTGATATCGCGGCTTGTTCTAGAATGTGGCGGGGGTAATGAGTCGGAAACGCCTCGAGCACCCGGCGCATCTGACGTGCCAGATCGACAACGCGTGCCAAATCCTGACCTGTGATTTCCTCGCCATTGCCTTGCCGCAGCATTGCGCCGTCAATGCCCTGCTGGATCAGATAGTCCTCCATTGCGGCTTGGTCTTTTAGATACACTTCGGACTTGCCGCGCGAAACTTTGTAAAGCGGCGGTTGGGCAATATAAAGGTGACCATTTTCAATAAGTTGCGGCATCTGACGATAGAAAAAAGTGAGCAACAAGGTCCGGATGTGCGCCCCGTCGACGTCAGCATCAGTCATGATGACGATCTTATGATAGCGCAGTTTATCAATATTGAATTCGTCGCGGCCTATGCCTGTCCCAAGGGCCATAACAAGGTTGCCAATCTCCTGAGAACCGAGCATCCGGTCAAACCGTGCACGTTCAACGTTCAGGATCTTACCCTTCAGGGGCAAGATTGCCTGCGTTTGGCGGTCACGTCCGGTCTGTGCAGAGCCGCCAGCGGAATCACCCTCCACTAGGAAGACTTCGGTCTTTGATGGATCTTTCTCTGAACAATCCTTAAGCTTGCCAGCCAAGAAGTTCACATCCATCGCGGTCTTGCGACGGGTTAGATCGCGGGCCTTGCGCGCAGCCTCGCGGGCATGGGCGGCTTCGATGATCTTACTCACCACCATTCTCGCGACCTGAGGGTTCTCTTCAAACCACTCGGCCAGTTTTTCATTCACCAAACTCTCAACTGCCGGGCGAACTTCAGAGCTGACCAGCTTGTCTTTGGTCTGCGAACTGAACTTTGGATCGGGCACTTTGACAGACAGAACGCATGTCAGTCCCTCGCGGGCATCATCGCCGGTAAAGGTGATTTTTTCCTTTTTCGCGATGCCAGACGACTGTGCGTAGTTGTTAATCGTACGGGTCAACGCACCACGGAATCCGGCTATATGCGTGCCGCCGTCGCGCTGCGGGATGTTGTTGGTAAAGGGCAGGACGTTCTCGTGATAACTGTCATTCCACCACATTGCGACTTCGACACCGATATCGTCTTTCTCTCCGGTGATGAAAATCGGTTCCGGCATGACGGGGGATTTCGAGCGGTCGAGATACTTAACGAATTCCTTAACGCCCCCCTCATAAAATAGTTCGGTACGCAGGAGTTCGGCAGGGCGCTCATCCGTTAGGATGATCCGCACACCGGAGTTAAGAAACGCAAGTTCGCGCAAGCGCTTTTCCAGCGTTTCAAAGCTGTATTCCAAATTTGAAAACGTATTGGTCGAGGCCATGAAACGAACTTCGGTACCGGTGCGCTCTGTTGGTCCAACCACGGACAGGTGCTCTTTGGTGAAACCGCCTTCGAACCGGGCAACGTGTTCCTTGCCCTCGCGCCAAATGCGCAGTTCCAGCCAATCGGACAGGGCGTTCACAACCGACACGCCAACCCCGTGCAGACCGCCTGAAACCTTGTAGGAGTTGCTGTCGAACTTACCGCCGGCGTGCAGCTGGGTCATAATGACCTCGGCTGCGGAAACGCCTTCTCCTTGGTGGATCCCGACAGGAATGCCCCGGCCGTTGTCGCTGACAGAAATGGAGCTATCTTCGTGAATTGTCACGTTTACAGCATCGGCGTGACCGGCCAATGCCTCATCGATCCCGTTATCGACAACCTCGTACACCATGTGGTGCAGACCAGAGCCGTCATCCGTATCACCGATATACATACCGGGGCGTTTGCGGACAGCCTCTAACCCTTTGAGAACTTTGATAGAATCTGCGCCGTATTCCTCTGGAATCTGCTCTTGGTCGGACATTCTGGGAAACCTTCTTTTGTTACCCATTTTATAGTGGTTTTTGCCGCTAGTGTCACGTCTTTGGCACAAGATTTTGTGTCAAAGGAAGGGGATCAGAAGTCCTACCAGAATAAGCAGGATACCGGCCACGATGTTGATCCGTTTCAGGGTAACGGGATTGGTCATGAGGGCGCGCATTCTGCCAACAAACCCGGCAATGGCGAGGTTCCCAATCAAGGGAATTGTGACGGATACAATGACGATTGCAGCGACATCGGTCCAGGTGATAGCGCGCAGATCGAAAAAGCCGGGCAAGACCCCCATATAGAAAAGTACTGCCTTTGGATTACCCAAAATTGCCAGCAGTCCAGCGGCAAAGCCTGACCAAGCGCCGGGTTTTGTAAGGCGGCTGTCGCGGTCGATCTTGTCCTCTGCATGCCGTATCAGCAATGCGCCCATAATCAAAAACACACCGCATGCCATCCACCGCATGCCAAGCATGAAAATGTCAAAGACGGATAAAATCCAGCTGATGCCCAGTACCGCAACCAATGGCCAGACCATGTCACCAACGGAAACACCCAAGGCAAGCGGCCAAGCGGACTTGAACCCACCCGACAGCGCGCGCGCCATGATGGCAAGCCAGACAGGGCCGGGGGTTAAGAACAGGATGACCAAGGCACCACAATACAGCAGCAGGTCAGGCAAAGCGATTGTCATGGCAGCATCCTTACTTCTGAAACACCATTGGTTTCAGTGACCTCAAGGGTTTGTGCGCGGTTGCCGAGCGTATCAAACAATTCTGCCCCGGTGCCAGTCATCCACGCCTGCGCACCAAGGGCCGATAGCTCGTCGTAAAGCGCTGCGCGACGGTTCGCATCCAAATGGGCCGCCACCTCGTCAAGCAAAAGCAACGGCGGGGCACCAAAGTCTGCTGCTAAAGCGCGGGCATTCGCAAGGATAAGGGACACAAGCAACGCTTTTTGCTCGCCGGTTGAACAATCGCGCGCGGGGATGTCTTTGGCGGCATACATGCCCTCAAGATCGGCGCGATGCGGACCGATCAATGTGCGCCCCGCTGACAAGTCGCGCATCCGGTTATCGGCAAGCGCAGCGCGCAAATCTTGTGCCGATGATGGCATGTCACAGACCAGCTTTAGCGTCGCGATTGGAAAGGCTGTCTCGACCTGCTCTTGTGCCTCGGTAATCGCCTCAAGCGCTGCCAGCCTGTTTGCGTGGATTGCGGCCCCTGCTTCGGCGAGCTGCTGTTCAAGGGCAATGTACCAAGATGGCTCGCGGACCATATCCTTGAGCAAACGATTCCGCTCACGCATTGCTTTTTCATAAGCGAGGGACTGTTCGGCATGATCGGGTAGAAAGCTGAGCGTCATCCGGTCAAGGAAGCGGCGACGGCCATCGGCCCCTTCAATCCACAATCTGTCCATTGATGGAATCAACCACAATATACGTGCAATACGGCCAAGCCCGGTTTGAGGGGTGGCCTTGCCGTCGATGCGTACTTGTCTTGCTGCACCGTTCTCTGACCAGACCTCAATTTCATGGACTTGGCCTAACGAATGCACGATCGCGGTCAATTTCCAGCCAAGCGCCTCGGGTCGGCGCGTCATGTCCAGAGCGCTGGCCCGTCGCAGGCCACGACCGGGCGAAAGGAGAGAGACAGCCTCGAGGATGTTGGTTTTACCCGCACCATTAGGGCCATGTATCGCTACGGAGCGCGCATCAGTTTCGATCACAGCCCGTTTGTGCGACCTGAAATGCGACAGCGTCAAATTTGAAATAAATAGCTGCGTCATTTTTCAGCGCCGTTATCTTTCAAGGAAAACGGAACGATATTATTAAAAAATTCCGGCGCGTCACACACGCATTGGCATTACGACATAGACGGCAGACATATCGTTGCCTTCACGCATCAATGTCGGATCACCAGACGAATTGAACAGGAACACAGCGTTTTCACGGTCTACTTGGCTTGCGATTTCAAGCAGGTATTTCGCGTTAAAACCAATTTCTAGCCGTTCATCGGAATAGGCCACGACGAGCTCTTCTTCTGCGGCACCACTGTCAGGTGCATTTACAGAAAGGATCAAGCGGTCTTCGTCCAACTGCAGCTTAACTGCGCGGGACCGTTCGGAGCTAACAGTAGCAACACGGTCGACGGCGCGGGCGAAATCGCTGGCGTCGACTTCCATTCTGCGGGTGTTGCCTTGGGGGATTACGCGGGTGTAGTCGGGGAACGTCCCGTCAATGACTTTCGAGGTCAGGGTAATGTCAGGTGTCGCGAAACGAATCTTGGTCTCGGACACAGACACCGCAATCTCCATCTCGTCATCATCCAGCAATTTGCGCAATTCGCCGACTGTTTTGCGCGGGACAATCACGCCCGGCATGTCAGCTGCGCCATCAGGCATTGGCGCGTCAATACGGGCCAGGCGGTGACCATCGGTGGCGACGCAGCGCAAAACCTTGCTGCCATCGCTTTCCGAAATGTGCATGTAAACGCCATTCAGGTAATACCGGGTTTCTTCGGTTGAGATCGCGAATTTAGATTTATCGAACAGGCGGCGCAGCACTGGCGCTGGGGCCTTGAAGTTCGATTGATATTCGGACGACGCCATTACAGGGAAATCTTCGCGGGGTAATGTCGCGAGCGAAAAGTTCGAGCGGCCCGCTTCGACTGTCAGACGGCCAGCGGCACTGTCAGACGTCAGGGTAATCAGCGCCCCATCGGGCAGCTTTCGAACGATTTCGTGCAATGTAGTGGCTGAAACAGTGGTGGCACCTGCGCGCTCGACCTGAGCAGGGGCCTTGTCCACGACCTCGATGTCCAGATCGGTGGCACGAAATGACGCATCACTGCCTTCCGCTTCGATCAGTACATTGGCGAGGATCGGAATGGTATTCCGGCGCTCGACCACTGATTGGGCCTGTGACACAGCTTTAAGCAGTGCGGCGCGTTCGATGCTGAATTTCATTTCCATCTCCATTCCGGCAGTCCGGGAGGGCAAACTACCCGATACCGGTGTATTCACAAGAGTTTTATTGACTTTTCAGCGCGAAACGAAGGCCAGTCAAGGCCTTCGCGCGTGTTCTGCTGCGGATGTGGGGATTATGCTTCCAATGCGCGGCGCAGCAATTCCAGATCTTCGGCGATTTGGCCATCGCTTTGCTTGAGCTCTTCGATGCGCTTTACGCCGTGCATGACGGTCGTGTGATCGCGTCCGCCAAAGCGACGGCCGATTTCCGGCAAGGAGCGGCTGGTCAGCTTTTTGGACAGATACATCGCCACCTGACGAGGCCGCGCATAGCTGCGGAGCCGTTTCGGGCCAACCATATCACTGAGACGAATGTTATAGTGCTCGGATACCTTGCGTTGGATTTCCTCGATGCTGATCTTGCGCTCAGAGGCGCGCAGAACATCGGCCAAACAATCTTGGGTCAGGTCCATATTGATCTCACGCCCGACAAGCGATGCAAAGGCGAACAGACGGGTCAGCGCGCCTTCAAGAACACGCACGTTCGTCGTGATCCGGTGAGCAAGAAATTCGAGCACACCAGCTTCGACTTCCAAACCCGGATAGTTTTTCTGTTGTGTTTCGACCTTGCTTTGAAGGATGCCCAAACGCAGTTCATAGTCGGTTGGATGTAGGTCAACCACCAAGCCACACTGAAGGCGCGATTTCACGCGGTCCTCCAGGTCCTTAATCTCGCCGGGGGCGCGATCAGCGGAAATGATGATCTGCTTGTTTTGATCAACCAGCGCGTTGAAGGTGTGAAAGAACTCTTCTTGGGTGCTGTCCTTGCCCGCAATGAACTGAACGTCATCGACCATTAGTACATCAACCGACCGGAATATTTCCTTGAAGTCCATCATCTTGCGGTCACGAAGGGCCTGAACAAAACGGTACATGAATTGTTCGGCTGAAAGATACAGCACGTTCAGGTCAGGCTTGCGGATATGCAATTCTTGGGCAATCGCGTGCATCAGGTGGGTTTTGCCAAGGCCAACACCACCGTACAGGAACAGCGGGTTGAAAGTTACGGGGCCACCTTCGGCGACACGGCGGGCGGCGGCGTGGGCCAGTTCATTTGGCTTGCCGACAACGAAATTATCAAAGCTGAACCGCGCATCCAAAGGGGCTGTGTTCAGCGAATTGCTGTTGGCAGCTTGAATTGGTGCAGGTTTGGCGGAGACTTTGGGTGCCTCGACTGCAGCAGATTTTTCGGCACCGCCTACGGTAAATTTTAGGCGCGTGATGCCGTCGCTCTCGTTCTGCATCTCATGCAAAATCAGGTCTGCAAAATTCTGGCTGACGTAATTGCCGAAAAAATTCGTCGGGACGAACAGCGTGCTTACGCCGTCTTCTGTAGCCCCAAGTGATAGCGGATCAATCCACGTGGTAAAGTTATTCTGCCCTACTGTCTTTAATAAACGGTTTCGTATTTTTGCCCACTGCGCCTGCATCATGTCCCCAACTGCCCCAATCGCCTGCGACACCTGAAAAAAGGCTGACCGCAAATGTTACTCTTGTCAGAAGGCAACAGGCCGCTATCCCGGTCCCATCGGGAAACCGGCCAAACGTCCTTCGGACATATTTTACAAGGTTCAATTCGACATTGATGCTTAAGGCAAAAAAAAGCCAAGCATTGCTGTCGAACGCACCGTTCGAAGTATCAAAGACAGGGCAAATGTGCGGGTAGCTACATCTGCAGAATGATTGGAAACCCCTAGCAAGGTATCCAAAATATCCCCGTCTGGATCGGTGCATTCTAGCAAATACAAAGATCCGTTCGGGCCCATCCCCCCAAGCGAAATGAATCGCGCTCAACACTTCTAGCAATGTAAACGGCGCCGTTTCAACACATCTTCAAACTTGACTCAGTGATTGGTTGAAAAGAATCTCTCTCGTGCAAAAAGCATTAACGAGACAACAAAAAAAGGCACCGCCAAGCGATGCCTTAATTTTTCAATAGCTTAGGTGAATCGTTCCCGATTTAGCCCAGTGCTTTTACACGCGATGCAAGGCGTGACATCTTCCGGGAAGCGGTGTTTTTATGAAACACACCTTTAGTAACGCCGCGCATCAGTTCTGGCTGAGCAGCGCGAAGTGCCGCCACGGAAGCTTCTTTGTCACCAGATTCGAGAGCTTCTTCAACTTTGCGCAGGAACGTGCGGATGCGCGAACGACGTGCTTTGTTGATCTGAAAGCGGGCTTCGTTCTGACGAGCGCGCTTTTTTGCCTGTGGTGTATTTGCCATGAGGATCATCCTTCATCTTAGGTCTGTTCAAATTGCGAATACGCGACACAAACCCAAAGACCGGAGCCGATTTCCGATAAGGTGATTCTAGCCTAAGCGGGCTGCACGCGCATGTATTGGGGTTGCCTATAGTCCAACCAAATGCGCTTTGCAAACCCGCAAAGACGTTTTTACTTGTCGCGGAACTGAGCTTCGCGTTTTTCGAGGAAAGCAGACATGCCTTCCTTTTGATCTTCTGTTGCGAAAAGCGAATGGAACACGCGACGCTCAAACAGCAGGCCTTCGCGCAACGGTACTTCGAAGGCGCGATTAACGGCTTCTTTGACGACCATTGTGGTTATCATGGATTTCTCGGCGATCTTGCCAGCGGCGGCCATCGCTTCTTCCATCAGCTTTTTTACGGGCACAACGCGCGATACCAGACCTGCGCGTTCTGCTTCTGTGGCGTCCATAAAGCGGCCGGTCAGGTTCATGTCCATCGCTTTGGACTTGCCAATTGCGCGGGTCAAACGCTGGGTGCCGCCGATTCCGGCAACTACGCCAAGGTTGATTTCGGGCTGGCCAAACTTTGCAGTTTCGGAACAGATGATAAAATCACACATCATTGCCAGTTCGCATCCCCCGCCAAGGGCATAACCAGAAACGGCTGCGATGATCGGCTTGCGAACACGCATGATCTGATCTGTTTCAGGGGTGAAAAGGTCGCCAACGAACACATCGACAAAGCTTTTGTCTCGCATCATCGCAACATCGGCACCTGCGGCGAACGCTTTTTCAGATCCGGTAATGACGATACAGCGGACTTTTTCATTTTCCTGCGCCGCCTTCATCGCATCAGCGAGCTCTTTCATCAGCTCGTCGTTCAGGGCATTCAATGCATCCGGTCGGTTCAATGTAACCAAAGCTACGTGATTTTCTACATCGACCGTGATCGTTTCATACGCCATCAAGAATGCTCTCGTTTGTTACACTTTGAAACACGTGAATATCACGGGCGTGTGGTGTTTCAAGTTATCTTTGGCATTGCGAACAGTAGAACGATGATCTTCCGGATTGAACGATTCGCCCTATCTGTCCGTTGCATCCGTCTGTGCGGCAGGGTTCTCCCTCGCGGCCATAGACGTCAAAACTGTGCTGGAAATAGCCCAATTCACCATCTGCCTGTTTGAAGTCGCGCAGGGTCGATCCACCTGCTGTGATCGCTTCTTCCAATACTTGCCGGATGATCGGCACCAACCCAGCCACACGCGCCGCTGAAATGCGCCCAGCCTTGCGAGCTGGATGAATACGCGCCCGGTAAAGCGTTTCACACACATAGATATTTCCAAGACCCGCCACGATGCGTTGATCCAGCAGCGCGGATTTGATTGGCATGTTGCGCCCTTTCAGCGCAGACACCAAATGGGCCTCGTGAAAATCATTGCCCAGCGGCTCTGGCCCGATTGCAGACAGCAGTTTATGAGCATCCGCGTTTTGGGTATCCAGAAGGTCCATTGCGCCAAACCGGCGTGGGTCATTGAACGTAATCCGCGCACCGTTTGCCATGTGAAGCACCACATGATCATGTTTCTCGGGTGACGGGTGGTCATGCACGAATTGGCCCAAGGGATCGCCCGAAATCAGCATACGCCCTGACATGCCCAAATGAATCAGCAGTGATTCCCCCGATGACAGATCAACCAGAATGTATTTCGACCGCCTGCGCAGCCGCTCAACTTTTTGCCCAGTCAGCCGGGCGGCCATATCTGGTGGAAAGGGCCAGCGTAGGTCGGGGCGATTGACGTCAGCGCGTGCTATCACCTGACCTTCCATCACGGGGCACAGACCACGGCGTACTGTTTCGACTTCTGGCAGTTCTGGCATGTTGTTTCCCCTGTGACAAAAGGGGCGCATTGTACCCGGCCCCTCACGCCCTATAACAAAGGTGCAGATTAAAGGACCACAAGACCCCATGACAAACGATAGCGACAAAACCACCCACTTTGGATTTGAAACCGTCGCCGAAGGTGACAAAGCCGGGCGCGTGCAGGGTGTCTTTAACTCTGTTGCCAGTAAATACGACATCATGAACGATGTGATGAGCGTCGGGATTCACCGTATCTGGAAAGAAGCGATGATGGATTGGCTTGCCCCGCGCGCCGGTCAAAAGTTGTTGGATGTAGCGGGCGGTACCGGTGATGTTTCCTTCAAGTTCCTTGAACGCGCAGGATCGGGCCACGCCACAGTGTTGGATCTGACCGAACCTATGCTGGTTGAGGGGCGTAAACGTGCCGAAGCTGCGGCCAAGGTCGATAGTCTTGATTGGGTCGTGGGTGATGCAATGGCGTTGCCGTTCGAGGATAACACCTTTGACGTCTATACAATCAGCTTTGGCATCCGAAACGTGACCCGCCCCCAAGAGGCGCTGAACGAAGCCTATCGCGTATTGCGCCCCGGCGGCCGTCTGATGGTGCTTGAATTCAGCCAGCTGCCGAACCCGATGATGCAAAAAGCCTATGATATGTATAGCTTTAATGTAATCCCCCGCATGGGAAAATTGATCGCCAATGACCGTGATAGCTATCAGTATCTTGTTGAATCTATTAGAAATTTCCCGGACCAAGAAACATTCTTGGGCATGATCAAAACAGCTGGCTTTGAGCAAGCTAAATACCGCAACCTGACGATGGGCGTTGCGGCGCTACACTCTGGCTGGAAAATCTAAAATGCGCGGACCTCACAATATTTGGCGGCTTGTCCGCACCGGTGCAACGCTGGAACGTACGGGCGCGATGAACGTCGTGCTGGATGCTTTTGACGCCACGCCCACGCTACGCTTTGTCGCCAAGGCGCTTGGTAAACCGTTCAAGTTTCTAGGCTATGCCGGTGATCCGTCGATGCCGCCAGCAACCCGTGCGTTGACCGCACTTGGCCCCGCCTACATCAAGTTCGGCCAAATTCTGTCGACCCGCCCCGATGTCGTTGGCGACAAGTTGGCGGTTCAGTTGCGCGTGCTCCAAGACAAACTGCCGCCGTTTCCGATTGAACAGGCCAAAGCCGAAGTCGAAAGAGAACTTGGCTTGCCGGTCGATGCGATATTTTCCGAGTTTAGCGAACCCGTCGCCGCGGCCTCGATTGCGCAGGTTCACCGCGCCACCTTGGCCGAAACCGGCGAAGACGTCGCGGTTAAGGTGTTGCGCCCGGGCATCGAGAAAGCATTTCGTAGGGACATCGATGCATTTTACCTCGCTGCCCGCATGGTCGAGCTTTTCTCCCCCGGATCGCGCCGGCTGCACCCGATGGAGGTTATTGAACACTTCGATGGGGTCGTGCGCGGTGAACTCGACTTGCGACTCGAATCCTCGGCCGCGTCTGAATTTGCCGCCAACACAAAGAACGATGCTGGGTTTCAACTTCCTGCGATCAAATGGGAATTTTCTGCCCGCCGCGTCATGACGCTGGAATGGGCCGATGGCGTACCTATGGGCGATAACGAGGCGATCGATGGCGCTGGCCACGACCGCGTGGCACTTGGCGACCGTGTGTTGCAACTGTTCTTGAGCCACGCCTTGCGCGACGGGTACTTCCACGCCGATATGCACCAGGGCAACCTCAAGGTTGCGCCAAACGGCAATATCATCGCCTATGATTTTGGGATTATGGGCCACATCGATGAATACACCCGCCGTGTGTACGCTGAAATTCTGTTCGGTTTCATCCGCAAAGATTACAAACGCGTCGCCGAAGTGCATTTCGAAGCAGGCTACGTACCAGCCGACAAAGATGTCGATGAATTTGCCCGCGCGCTACGCGCTGTCGGCGAACCTATCTTCGGTATGGACGCCACCCGCATTTCGATGGCCCGGCTGCTCACCTATCTGTTCGAGGTGACAGAACGCTTTGGGATGGAAACCCGCACCGAACTGATCTTGCTGCAACGCACAATGGTTGTCGTCGAAGGTGTGGCGCGTTCTCTCAATCCGCATATCAATATATGGCAAGTCTCAAGCCCGATTGTGACCGATTATATCTCTAAATCTATCGGCCCCAAGGCTGTCGTGCGCGACCTTACCAATACTGCGCGTGTCTTGGCCCGGTTCGGTCCGCGTCTGCCAGCCTTGGTCGAAGCAGCGCTTATTCGGCAGCAGCAAGATTCCGAGCGACCGCGAGAAGGCTTTAAACGTTGGATTGCCCTTGCCACAATTCTTGGCGCAATTGGTGCGATGGGCCTTGCTGCTATCGCGGACTGGCTCTTCTAACTGTCTTCTTTGGCTCATAAATATCCTGCAGGGGCCCGGGGGTGCAAAACCCTCGGCGCATGCTGAATTCGATCAGGCCCATTGACACCGTCCTGACCCGATGTGCAGTTATCCACTATGACGGATAATCACGACGCCATTTTGACCCAACTGCCTTCGCGCCTGAAATCGGCCCGCACAGGGCAGGGCCTCAGCCTTGATGCTGTGGCTAAACTTTCAGGCGTGTCCCGTTCGATGGTCAGTCAAATTGAGCGGGGCGAAAGCAGCCCGACAATTGCAACATTGTGGAATCTGACCCGGGCCTTGCAGGTTGATTTTGCGGGGCTTCTGGACAGCAGTCAGATTCCGGCCCAAATCGAAGTCTTGCGCGCGGCCGAGGTGCCAACCATTCATAATCTCGGCTCTGGCTGCCACATTCGCATCCTTTCCCCACCAGAAGAGGCCGGAAAGCATGAAGTCTATGATCTTTTGATAGACGAAGGCGGCATCTTGGAAAGCCAGCCCCATAAGCGTGGGGCACGCGAGCATCTAACGATTATCGAAGGTACGGTTATTTTGCAAAGCGGTGATACTGAAACTACAATTCAAACTGGCGATACGGCACGTTATCCCGCCGACGTTCCCCATGCGATCAAGGCAATCGGCGGGTCCGTTCGTGCATTTCTAGTCGTTCAGGACGCCTAATTCCATAATATGGGAAATAATCCGCCATATAGGATTTCTCCTATTCCGGAGAATTATCCGCTATGATAGAAGCTCTATAAAAGGAGCCTCATCATGACCCAGACTTATCTAGACCACCTCACGGCCACGCTTGCGCAGATCGAGGCGGAAGGCATGATGAAGCGCGAGCGCATGATAACCTCTCCTCAGTCAGGCAACATCGATGTCGGGGGGCACCGTGTCATCAACCTGTGCGCCAATAATTATCTGGGGTTGGCCGATCATCCCGACCTGATCAAAGCGGCCCAAGAAGCCATGGGATCCAAAGGGTTTGGCATGGCGTCGGTCCGGTTTATCTGCGGCACCCAAGATATTCACCGCGAGCTAGAGCAGAAGCTGGCCAAGTTCCTCAACAAGGATGATTCGATCCTGTTCGCAGCATGTTTTGACGCAAATGGTGGCTTGTTCGAGCCGCTTTTCGGGCCCGAAGACGCAATTGTCTCGGACAGATTGAACCACGCGTCGATCATTGACGGCATCCGCCTGTGCAAGGCCAAGCGATATCGCTACGCGAACTCTGATATGAATGACCTTGAGGGGCAGCTAAAACTGGCCCGTGAAGAAGGCGCACGTTTCATCATGATCGCGACGGACGGCGTGTTCAGCATGGACGGCTACCTTGCCAATCTGCCAGACATTACCCGACTGGCCGAAAAATACGAAGCACTGGTGATGGTAGACGACTGCCATTCGACCGGTTTCATGGGCCCGAAAGGTGCGGGTACGCCGGCGCATTTCGGCGTGGACGTGGATATTCTAACGGGTACCCTTGGCAAGGCTCTTGGCGGTGCGATTGGCGGCTATATCGCGGGGCCGCAAGCCGTAGTAGATCTGCTGCGCCAACGTGCGCGCCCGTATCTCTTCTCGAATTCTTTGCCGCCCGCAATCGTGATGGCAGGTATCAGAGCGCTTGAACTGGTAGAGCAGGGCGATGACCTGCGCTCGCGACTTTTTGAAAACGCCGCCTACTGGCGCAAGGGTTTGACCAACCTGGGCTTTGATCTGTTGCCCGGTGAACATCCCATCATCCCCGTAATGCTGGGCGAAGCGCAGTTGGCGCAAGATATGGCGACCAGACTGTTCGAGGAAGGCGTCTATGTCAGCGGGTTCTTCTTTCCGGTTGTGCCACGGGGTCAAGCGCGGATCAGAACGCAGATGAATGCCGCATTGACGAAAGGTGAACTGGACCGCGCGCTTGTCGCGTTCAAGGTGGCGGGCAAGGCCTGTGGGGTTCTGTCATGAGCAACCAAATGAAAGCGTTGTGCAAATCTGAACCGCGGGAAGGTTTGTGGACGATCCGTGCGCCTGTTCCCGAAATCGGGCCCGATGATGTCCTTATCAAGATCAACAAGACCGGCATTTGCGGGACAGATATTCATATTTGGAACTGGGATGAATGGGCGCAGAAAACAGTGCCTGTTCCTTTGATCACGGGCCATGAATTCGCCGGTGAGATCGTAGAACTGGGGCGCAATGTTACCGATCTGAACATTGGTCAAAGATGTTCAGGCGAGGGGCATCTGATCGGAAAAACCTCTCGCCAGTCGCGGTCAGGAAAATTTCACCTTGATCCGGCAACGCGGGGCATAGGAGTAAACGAACAGGGCGCGTTTGCTCAATATCTGCGTCTGCCTGCCTTTAACGTAGTGCCGCTGCCGGATGAAATTTCCGATGATATCGGGGCGATCCTTGACCCGCTTGGCAACGCTGTTCACACGGCGCTAAGTTTTGATTTGGTGGGCGAGGACGTCCTGATCACGGGCGCAGGCCCCATCGGCATTATGGCTGCAGCAGTCGCACGGCATGTCGGTGCGCGCCATGTTGCGATTACGGACGTGAATCCTGCACGTCTGGAACTGGCAGCGCAGGTCGCAGATGTGACACCAGTAGATGTAACCAAGGAAGATCTGAAAGATGTGATCGCAAAGCTGAAGATGAAACAGGGCTTTGACGTGGGGATGGAAATGTCTGGAAATCAGGCGGCACTGGATCAAATGGTCGACGCGATGACCATGGGAGGCCGTATCGCTATGCTGGGGATTCCACCCGGCAAGTCCCCCGTTGATTGGAGCCGAATTGTATTTAAGGCGATCACCATCAAAGGGGTCTATGGCCGCGAAATTTTCGAGACATGGTACAAGATGATTGCCATGCTCGAAAATGGTTTAGACGTTTCAAAGATCATCACGCACCGCTTTGGCGCTGATGAGTTTGAGGCGGGTTTTGCTGCGATGAAATCGGGTTTGTCCGGGAAAGTTGTTCTGGATTGGACCGGGGTTTAGGTCCATTTCGAATTAGGTACCGGGGCGGAGTGGAACCCGGCCATTGTCGGATAACACGTGGGCGTTTTGACCTTCGAAGACTGCGGCTTGTAGCGGTTTGAAATAACCCGCACCCGCGTCGAGGTTGATGCGGTATCCATGGTTTTCGGGAAAGTCGACGGCGGTGTGCCCGTGCACGACCGGGCGACCGAAATCTTGATATTCCGTCAGCCAGTCGCCGCGAATCCAGATAAGATCGTCTTCGACCTGATCTTCGATCGGAACACCGTAGCGGAGGCCTGCGTGGGCGAAAATCAGGTGATCTGTCGTGTGAATATTCGGCAAATTGTCCAAGAAATCACGGTGTGATTGTGGAACAGCCTCGAGCGCGGCTTTGTGAATTGGATCAACTGGCGCGTAGTCTTCTCCTACGACGCCGTAAGAAAGCAGGGTTTTGTCCCCGCCCAAGCGTGGATTCAACCAAAACAAGTCTGCGCGTGTGGCGGGATCAAATACGGTCTGGTCGTCCAGAAAGCGGGTAAAATAGCGGTCGTGATTGCCACGGATCGCTGTCCAGTTGCGGCCTTGGTTAATCCCTGTCACCAGCAGATCGATGACACCTTTGCTGTCGGGGCCGCGATCGACGTAGTCACCCAAAAACACGATTTCAGCATCTTTACCGCCATCTGCTTCGATCAGTTCCAGAACGCGATGCAGATCGTCGAGTTGGCCGTGGATATCACCGACGGCATAGATGGGCTTGAACATGAACGGATTTCCTTATTGCTTGATCATATGATGCCTGATCTGTTGGGAAAGTGAAAGCCAAGCCAGCGGCGTTACCGCAAGAAACGGGTCGATCTGGGCATCACGCCGCGCTCTTACAGAGGCAAAAGGATTCAATCCCATGGAACGATTTGCGGCACTTTTGCTGTTTCTCTTCCCCCTTGCGTACAGCCCCGGCCCCGGAAACATCTTTTTCGCAGCGATTGGGGCGCGCTATGGGGTGCGGGCAACCTTGCCCGCCAATCTCGGCTATCATGTTGCGACAATCATCGTGGCTGTCGCAGTTGGATTGGGTTTCGCCACAGCGATAGAGCAGTTCCCGCAGTTTTTTGATGTGATCAGAGTGTTGGGCGCGGCGTATGTTCTTTATCTTGCCGCTGCATTTTTGATGGCCCGGCCCAGCGATCATTCCCTTGATGGAAAGCCCGTCGGGTTCGCAAGTGGGTTTGCCTTGCTGATGCTGAACCCCAAAGCCTATGTCATCATGTCATTGATGTATTCGCAGTTTCTGACGGTGTCAGCGGATTGGGCAGATGTCTTGTGGATCGCGGCGATATTTACGTTGAATAACTTAGTTGCCTTTCTGATCTGGACGGTCCTAGGCGAAGGGATCGCCGCACGATTTCAACATGATGGAACTGCGCGGGCAATGAACATTGGTTTCGGGCTGACGTTGGCGGCAGTAGCGGTGTGGATGCTGCTGGGCTAAACGAAAAAAGCGCCCCTCAGAAAGGGACGCTTTGAAAAGTTCATACCGTTGGTTCTAAGCTACGTCGAATTCAAGCTCTTTGACTTGGGTGAATAACCCTGTGTCTTGCAACTGTTTGATCGCGGCAGGCGGGACAACGTCATCGATGTAAAGCAATGCAATCGCCTCGCCCTTGGCAGCAGAACGGCCCAAGGTAAAGTTCGCGATGTTCACACCATTCGCGCCGAGCGTTTGGCCCAATGTACCGATGATACCAGGAACGTCTTCGTTGGTGGTATAAAGCATGTGCGAACCAATTTCAGCGTCAATGTTGATGCCTTTGATCTGGATGAAACGCGGTTTTCCATCCGAGAATACGGTCCCGGCGATGGAGCGTTCACGCTTTTCAGTCACGACTGTTACCTTGACATAGCCGTCGAATACGCCGGATTTGTCTTGGTTTGTGGTGCTGATCTGGATGCCTTTTTCGCGGGCAACCACGGGTGCGCTGACCATGTTCACGTCAGGATTTGCGCGCTTCATAATTCCTGCAACAACCGCACAGTTCAGCGCGTTCAAGTTCATCTCAGAGACTTGGCCGTCATAAAGGATGTTGATCGCTTTAATCGGTTCATCAGTCATTTGGCCGATAAACGCGCCAAGGTGACCGGACAGTGTGATCCAAGGGCCCATAACCACGGCTTCTTCGGCGGTCACGGATGGCATGTTCAGCGCATTGGAGACAGCGCCGGTGAGCAGATAGTCAGACATCTGCTCTGCAACCTGAAGGGCAACGTTTTCCTGCGCTTCCGTCGTCGCAGCACCAAGGTGAGGAGTGCAAACCACGTTTGGAAGACCAAACAAAGGGTTCTCGGTCGCGGGTTCAACTTTGAAAACGTCAAAGGCAGCACCAGCGACGTGGCCGGATTTCAGTGCTTCGGCCAAGGCTTCTTCGTCGACCAGACCACCGCGTGCGCAGTTGATGATCCGAACGCCTTTTTTGGTCTTGGCCAACGCTTCTTTGGAAAGAATGTTAGCGGTTTGATCCGTATAGGGAACGTGCAGTGTGATAAAATCTGCGCGGGCCAGCAGCTCATCAAGCTCGACCTTTTCGACGCCCATCTTCTTGGCTTTCTCTTTGCCCAAGAAAGGGTCATAGGCGATGACTTTCATCTTTAGGCCGCGCGCACGATCGCAAACGATGCCACCGATGTTGCCCGCGCCAATAACGCCGAGGGTCTTACCGGTCAACTCAACGCCCATGAACTTGGACTTTTCCCATTTGCCAGCGTGGGTCGATGCTGACGCCTCGGGAATCTGGCGCGCCACGGCGAACATCATTGCGATGGCGTGTTCGGCGGTGGTGATCATGTTGCCAAAAGGCGTGTTCATGACGATCACACCTTTTTTGGAGGCGGCATCTTTGTCGATGTTGTCAGTGCCGATACCGGCGCGGGCGATAACCTTGAGGTTGGTGGCATTCGCAAGGATCGTTTCGGTCACTTTGGTCGCCGACCGGATCGCAAGACCATCGTAGTTGCCGATAATGGCAGCGAGTTTGTCTTTGTCCTTGCCCAAGTTGGGTTGGAAGTCGACCTCGATGCCGCGGTCTTTAAAGATTTGAACAGCGGCTTCGGAAAGGCTGTCGGAAATGAGAACTTTGGGGGCCATGTTTGGCGCTCCTTATTTGAATAGAAGGGGGCGTGGGTTGGAACCACCCTGCGGCTGGCGCAAGGTGGGGAACCCGAAATTATGCGTTGATTTCTGCTTCAAAAGCCCAAGCAAGCCACGGCAGCATCGCCTCGATATCCGAGGTTTCAACTGTACCGCCGCACCAGATCCGCAAGCCCGGAGGGGCGTCGCGGTATGCGCCAACGTCGAGCGCGACATCTTCGTCGGCAAGGCGTTTCGCAACGGCTTTGGCAAAAGCAGCACCGTCGGCAATGCGGTCATCTGTGAACTTGAGACAAACAGATGTGTTGGACCGTGTCGCCGGGTCAGTGGCAAGGAAATCGATCCAGTCGTGGTTTTCCACAAACTCGGCAATCGCGGCGGTGTTGGCATCGGCACGACCAATTAGCCCCTTCAGACCACCAACGGATTTCGCCCAGTCCAGCGCTAGCAAATAGTCTTCGACGCAGAGCATGGAAGGCGTATTGATGGTTTCGCCCTTAAAGATGCCGTCGATCAGTTTGCCACCTTTGGTGAGGCGAAAAATCTTGGGCAGGGGCCATGCGGGTGTGTAGCTTTCAAGGCGCTCAACTGCGCGCGGGCTGAGGATCAGCATGCCATGGGCCGCTTCGCCGCCAAGCACTTTCTGCCAGCTAAAGGTAGCTACATCCAACTTGTCCCATGGCAGATCCATAGCGAACGCGGCCGATGTTGCGTCGCACAGTGTCAGGCCTTTGCGATCGGCGGGAATAACATCACCCGTCGGAACACGCACACCGGATGTGGTACCGTTCCAGGTAAAGCAGACGTCGTTGTCATAATTAAGCGACGCCATATCCACGATCTGACCATAGTCAGCGGTGTGGACGGTGTGTTCAATTTTCAGCTGTTTGACAACATCAGTCACCCAGCCAGCGCCGAAGGATTCCCATGCGACCACCTCGACAGGGCGTTCGCCCAGCATGGTCCACATCGCCATTTCGTAAGCCCCGGTATCGGATGCGGGCACGATGCCGATCCTATAATCGGCTGGTACGCCCAGAATTTCGCGGGTGGTCTCGATCGCCTCAAGCAGTTTGGCTTTGCCCGGTGCAGCGCGGTGACTGCGGCCCAATTGGGCGCTCGCAAGCTTGGTCAGATCAAAGACGGGGGGTTTGGCGCACGGGCCAGAAGAAAAACGCGGATTCATTGGTCGCGTTGTAGGTACTGTAATAGCCATTTAGCTACCCTTTCAGATAAGCGCCCTTCGTTGGGGAAGGGTGTCCCACCGCTGCATCTAGAGGTGCGCGCGGTCTGGCACAAGCCGGAAAACATCGCTAGAACGCCGCTTGATTGGCTTTTTACGACAGCTCTGACGCGGATCGGAAACTTGACGATGCATAGTGTGACTTTGTTAACCTCGCCCAAAAGACCAAAGCTGGAAGCTGCGCTGGTCGATAGTTTGCGCAATGCCTGGGGCGGGGGGGATGCGATTTGGTTGGCCCCGGACGAGGCTGCTACATTTGACATGATGCGCATGCCGGGGAACCGCTGGGACATCTGGGCCGAGTGTCAGGGTATGGGTGTGGACCTGGTCATTGTGCCAGCCAACGGGCGGCGCAAGAAAATGCTGCTGGCCGATATGGACAGCACGATGATCCAACAAGAATGCATCGACGAGTTGGCCGATGAGGCGGGCGTGGGTGATCGGGTCAAAGACATCACAGCACGTGCCATGAACGGTGAACTGGATTTTGAGGCAGCCTTGCGTGAGCGTGTTGGCCTGCTTGCCGGGTTGGAAGAAGTCGTGATTGGCCGCGTTTTGGAGCAACGGATCACATATATGCCGGGGGGACAGACCCTTTTGGCGACGATGAAGGCGAACGGGGCTTATGCCGCGCTTGTGTCGGGCGGTTTCACAGCATTCACAGCATCCGTGGCCAAGGCGCTTGGTTTTGACGAGAATCGGGCGAATACGCTACTGATTCATGAGGGCGCTTTGACAGGTAAGGTCGCTGACCCCATTTTGGGCAAGCAAGCCAAAGTTGACGCGTTAGAGGATATCACGACCCGGCTCGGGCTGGCTGAGGCTGATGTGCTTGCCGTCGGGGATGGTGCAAACGATCTGGGCATGCTGCACCGTGCGGGCATGGGCGTCGCGCTGCACGCAAAGCCCGCCGTCGCCGCGGAATGCGATGTCCGGATTAACCATGGCGACCTGACGGCGCTTCTGTATGTGCAAGGTTATGCGAAATACGAATTCGTCACCTAGACTGACAGGTGCATGGGGCGATGCCCCATACCCAGTGATTTCAAACCATTTGGAAATGGGGCGGCGGGTTTCAGGCGAATGTCGCTGCGGGTTTCAGACTGCCTGTGATAATACCGCGACGGTTTTCAATTGGCGCATTGCGGTACTTCAACGTCTCGGGGTGGTTGGGGTCGAGGACACCAAGTTTCACCAGAATTGACGCGATTGCGCAGTTGGAGGCCCGGGTTGTACCGCAAGATGCTTTGAGTGCGACGCCAAGTTTCTGGTCTGGCAGAATCGCGATAAAGAACCCTTCTGCGCCCGTCTTGATAGCGACTTTGCCGTTCATCGCGCGCATCAGGTTCGTGCAAGCGCGGGTTTCACCGGCAACCAATTCGGGATGCAAGCGCATTGCCTGATGTAGCCGTGCCTCGGCTGAGCCATCAGGGGCGGACGCGAAATGGGCCATCGCGCGGGCCATGCCGTGCAGGGTGGTCGCAAAATTGGGCACAGAGCACCCGTCGATACCGTAGCCGAATGCGCTGCGACCTGTGACATCTTCAAATGCCTCAAGGCATGCTTTTTGAACCGGGTGGTCGGGTTTTTCGTAGTCAGCGTGCCCGCCGAGGTGTTTGTTCACCGTCAAAAACCCAGCGTGTTTGCCTGAGCATTCGTGGTGAATTTGGCAGGGCTGTTCATAGGCGCGGATCAGGGCATCGCGTGCATCAATGTCACCGGGAACCGCTGCCCCGCACCGAAAGTCGCTGTCGGAAAGCCCCATATTATCCAGCCAATTCCCCACAATCCCGGTGTGCAAGGCAGCGGCCTGATGTGACGCACAGGCAAGGGCAAGATGTTGGGTGCCCAGTCCCATCGCATCCGCTGCGCCAGACCGCAGAAGCGGCAGCGCTTGGATCATCTTGGCAGAGGAGCGCGGAAGGATGACGGTGTCGGGATTTCCCCATGCGTGGACAATTTGCCCGCTGTCATCACACACGACAGCATGGCCTGAATGAACGCTTTCCAGGAAAGCTCCGCGCCAAATTTCTGCAAAGGGTGCTGGTTGGGTCATGTTTCATCCTTTTATTGGGCGATTTCCTGCCAATCAGGGTTTCGGAGGTCGCCTGTTTGGCGTTATTATGCTTGTTGTCGAGAGAAATACAGTTCCTTTAAAGAGCGCCTCCCGAAAGGCTGCCGGTGGAGTTGATGAAATGTTGAGGATTATGGCGGCTGGAGGCCTAAGTAGATGATGAAGTTAAGAACAATTGGTTTGGCCGTAGCCCTTGCAGGGTTCGCTGCGGGCGGCGTGTTGGCGCAAGCGCAAAGCACGAACCGTGTTGCTGCGGAAACCGATTGGAGCGTGTTCGTCGAAGACAATCCAACCGAATGCTGGGGTGTTTCGACGCCCAAGGAAATGGTGAACTCAAAGGATGGACGGGTCGTTGCAGTAAACCGTGGGCAAACACTGCTGATGGTTTTCTATCGCCCAAGTGCGGGGGCCAAAGGTCAGGTCGCATTTACCGGTGGATATCCGTTCGCATCCGGTTCGACCGTAAATATGAACATTAGTGGCTCGAGTTTTGATCTGTTTACCGAAGGTGAGTGGGCGTGGCCGGCGACCGCAGATGATGACAACAAAATCATCGCAGCGATGAAGCGCGGAGCAGATGCCGTGCTGACGGGGCGTTCGGGTCGTGGAACACAGACCAAAGACACATTTTCGCTGCTGGGCTTTACCGCAGCGGTTGAAGACGCTGCGAAACGCTGCGGCGGCTAAGGCGGCCAGCGGTATCCAAAAAGGCCTCGCCAATGGCGGGGCCTTTCTCATTTCTAGCGACGGAAGTGCAGATTTTCTGCGACCCGAACCGATATCGCTCGGCTAAGCCTTGCCGCATGGGTGCGTTTCCTTTTGATCTGGGCGAGAATGCCTATATAGAGCGCTGAAACACCCACATCCCGGAGAATCCCCATGTCAGCGACCGCGCCGATCACCCAAGATGTTATGACCATCCCGCGCAAACTGCCGGAGGGGCCGATGAACCTTGTCGGTTTGACGCGTGACGCGATGCGGGAAGTCTTGATTGCGCATGGCACGCCGGAAAAGCAGGCCAAGATGCGAGTTGGCCAGATTTGGCAGTGGATCTATCAATGGGGTACCCGTGATTTTGCGGACATGACCAATCTGTCTAAAGCGTTTCGCGCTGAACTGGCAGAGAAATTTGTGATCGGCGTGCCTGAAGTCGTGACCAAGCAAGTGTCGGAAGATGGAACACGCAAGTATCTGGTCCGCATTGCGGGCGGGCACGAGGTTGAGGTCGTTTATATACCTGAAGAGGGTCGCGGTACGTTGTGTGTCAGCTCTCAGGTCGGGTGTACGTTGACTTGTTCGTTCTGCCACACAGGCACGCAGAAATTGGTGCGCAATCTGACCGCGGCCGAGATTATTGGTCAGGTGATGATTGCGCGAGATGATTTGGGCGAATGGCCGGTACCGGGAACAATCACCGAAGCGCCACGTCTGTTGTCTAACATCGTTCTGATGGGCATGGGCGAGCCGCTTTATAACTTTGAGAACGTGCGAGACGCGATGAAGATCGCGATGGACCCCGAAGGGATCCAATTGTCCCGCCGCCGCATTACCTTGTCGACGTCTGGCGTCGTGCCAGAAATTGCACGCACAGCCCAGGAAATCGGCTGTCAGCTGGCTATTTCGTTCCATGCGACCACGGACGAGGTGCGCGACAAGCTGGTGCCGATCAACAAGCGTTGGAACATTGCCGAATTGGTCGAGTCGCTGCGGGCCTATCCAAAAGTCAGTAATTCAGAGCGGATTACCTTTGAATATGTAATGCTGGACGGGGTGAATGATAGCGATGCGGATGCGTATCGTTTGATAGAATTGATCCGAGGGATACCAGCGAAAATCAACTTGATCCCGTTCAATGAATGGCCCGGCGCGCCATACAAGCGGTCATCCAACAACCGTATCCGCGCATTTTCAGAGATTATTTACAAGGCCGGTTACGCATCACCTGTTCGCAAACCGCGTGGCGAGGATATCATGGCGGCATGTGGCCAGCTGAAATCAGCGACTGAACGGGCGCGTAAATCGCGCAAGCAGATCGAAGCAGACGCGGGTTTGTAAGAATTATTCGCCCTTCAAGCGGAAGGGCCTGATCCACTCTGACGCTGGGCGAATGCGTAAGGCAATTACCTTGGCCCTCGTTTGTTTAATCAATTCAGCGGTAGTAAATTGAGGCAAAGTTGTCCTGAAATGACCTCTGGCTTGCCACAGTTCAGCGGAACTTAAGACATCATGCAAAAGGATATTGTTTCCATCGACAACACAATCAGGAGCAATATCCAATGTCTGTTATCATTAAAAATGACGCCTTCGTCACTGCCGAGGTTATGACCCTTGTCACCCGTGAACGTGAACGTGCCTTGTCTGTTCGCGAATGGAAGCACCGCTTGGCCGGCTATGGCTACAGCGTGCGTGATACGGAAAGCGGCCACGTGCTTGAGACCCTTCCGCATCACGTTGAAGTATGTACCCTGCCAGCTGAACTGTGCGCCTGATCGACACGCCCTAGTCTTGTGAAATCACCTGCCAGGCAAAGCATCTCGTGCTGGTGCGGTTTCCCAAGTGTCAATTACGTGCATCGCTTCATCAGCGGTCTCAACGAATTTAAACAGGCCGAGATCCTCGGCTGAGATGGTGCCGGCATCTGCCAGCGCTTCCCAGTTTACGATCTTTTCCCAGAACGCGCGCCCAAACAGCAAAAACGGTACACGCGACATGCGGCCGGTTTGAATAAGGGTCAACGCTTCAAATGTTTCATCCATGGTGCCAAAGCCCCCTGGAAAAACGCAAATCGCACGCGCCCGCATCAGAAAATGCATTTTGCGGATCGCGAAATAGTGGAAGTTAAAGCACAGCTCAGGCGTGACGTATGCGTTCGGGGCCTGCTCAAACGGAAGCACGATATTCAATCCGATGGACTGCCCGCCAGCGTCCACGGCACCACGGTTGCCTGCCTCCATCACGCCGGGGCCACCGCCAGTCACGATGACGTTTTCGCAGCCATCTGTTTCCATCGATTTCAACGTCATAAGGCGCGCAAATTCACGTGCCTCGTCATAGAAGTGGGATAGATCGGCCAATGTTTTGGTCCGCGCCTTGTCTTTTTCAGCTGGTCTGGGAATTCGTGCGCCACCAAACAGCACGATCGTCGATGTGATGCCGTATGCATCCAGCCCCATCTCAGGCTTGAGAAGTTCCAGCTGTAATCTGACCGGACGCAAGGCGTCGTGGCCCATAAATTCCTGATCGGCAAAGGCCAGACGATAAGCTGGCGCGCGGGTTTGTGGGGTGTCAGGGACATCTTTGGCCTTGGCGCTGTCGGCAACGGCATCGCGCAGGGGGTGGCGTTTGTGTTCGGTCATCAAATTCTCCGGTTTGATCTTTGTCGCTAACATGCCCGCGTTCTGCACAAATGACCACGGCAGCCGTTATGATTGCGCGCGCAACGTGACGAGGGTATAGCCATGCGCAACACCTGACCCCATATTCCGGAGCCAACCATATGTCTAATGCCCAACTTGAGACCGCAATCGAAGCAGCGTGGGATGCCCGCGATACGATAACTTCTGCCACCAAAGGTGAACAGCGTGACGCCATAGAAGCCACATTGGCCGCTTTAGATAGGGGTAAACTGCGCGTTGCTGAAAAGCGCGAGAATGGCGATTGGCATGTGAATCAATGGGCGAAAAAGGCAGTCTTGCTGGGTTTCCGCATCAAGGACATGGAACATCAGTCAGGCGGCCCGCAAGGTGCAGGCTGGTGGGACAAAGTTGACAGCAAGTTCAAAGGCTGGGGCGACGAAGACTGGAAGACAGCCGGCTTCCGCGCTGTGCCTAACTGCGTTGTGCGCAAATCAGCTTATATTGCGCCGGGCGTTGTGCTGATGCCGTCCTTTGTAAACATCGGTGCCTATGTCGACAGCGGCACCATGGTTGATACTTGGGCCACTGTTGGATCCTGCGCGCAGATCGGCAAGAACGTGCACCTGTCTGGCGGTGTGGGTATCGGTGGCGTGTTGGAACCCATGCAGGCGGGGCCGACCATTATCGAGGACAACTGCTTTATCGGGGCGCGATCCGAGGTCGTCGAGGGTTGTATCGTACGCGAAGGGTCTGTGCTGGGCATGGGCGTTTTCATCGGCCAGTCCACCAAGATCCTTGACCGTGATACCGGAAAAGTAATGTACGGTGAGGTTCCTTCCGGGTCGGTCGTTGTTGCCGGGTCCATGCCATCAAAGAATGGTGTGAACCTGTACTGTGCAGTTATCGTCAAGCGCGTGGATGAGAAGACGCGTTCGAAGACGTCGATAAATGAGTTGCTGCGCGATTGATGGAACCTTTCACAGACACGTGAGTTAACATTCCGAAGCGAGTATTTTTTTGGAGAGTTAATATGACAGGTCTTGGTTGGTTTGCTGCAATTATCGTTGGTGGTCTTGCAGGTTGGATTGCGGAAAAAATTATGAAATCCGACATGGGATTGATCATGAATATCATTCTCGGGATCATCGGCGCGCTCGTAGCCAATTTCCTGTTGATCGCGATCGTCGGTTCGACACTGGGTGGCTGGATTGGCCAACTAATCGTCGGCATAATCGGTGCGTGTCTGCTGATTTGGGTTACACGTTTGGTGCGCGGTCGCACCTGACCCTTTTCAGACGTTCAAGAACAATATAGGGCTGCCGCAACTTAATGTGGTGGCCCTTTTTCTATGTCTGAAGAAAAGAAAACAAAAAAACCGTCGCGACAGCAGGTTTATACGCTGCTTGTCGAGATCGGGCGCAAAGATGGTGACGGATTGCCGGAAAAGGCGACCGGTGCCGCTCTGATGTGTTTTGCCTCTGGCATAGACGAGGCCGAGGCGGTGCGCGAGACTGTGGCCATCCTGAAGCAAGCGGATACAAACCCGCTGGATGTGACCGGTTATGGCACATTGGCTGAGCGCGAAGCCGAAGGTCATGAAATTGACGAAGAGGAGCGTGCGTTGATGGCACGGGCTTTGGATGAAAATTCTGTCATTGTCGCCCAGATGACGCCGTTCTTCGACTGATTAAGCCGCGCGACGGCTGGCCAATGTGATCGCTTCAAACCATTTCAATATAGAATGTGCAGGCTGGCCGTGTTCGGGCAGCTGATTCCGGTCAAACCCCGCCAGAACGCTGCTGGCCATCTGAACGCGCTGGCGACGCAGACGACCGATATAAAGGCTTTCCGCTGGTGTGCCGGCCGCCAACATTGTTTCGTGGGCAGGCAGCAACAACTGCGAATAGGTGATCGTGGGTCCGCAAGTTTCTTGCAACGCGGCAAATCCGTTGACCAGATGGCGCGCGGGGATCAATACAGCTTCTTTGCTGAAAAGATATTCGACCTCTGGTCCATCGATCACCAGCCGCTGATCGGGGGCGACGATGATATCCTGCTGCAGTCCAAAGTAGGGGGCGCGCAAACGGATGGGTGCAAAGCTGCCGCGCGCCGGAACGGTTCGTGAAACGGTTTCGAGCACGGGGACAACGCCTGAATCCTGTGTCATCACAGTGTCGCCGCGCCTGAGAGTGGAAAGGGGTTTGAACCCCCAAGGCGTGGCAAGCGGGGTGGATGGCAAAAGCGTCGGCATCGGTCCGATCGGTTCGATGCGGGTGGACAGCGCCGCAAAAATCACATCGGAGGAAAACGTCTGATCGCCCCGGCCCAACATCATATCGCGCAGGTCCTGTGTCGAAATCGGCTTGGGGTTGGGAACAGGGACCGTAACAACACGATTGCTTTCGGGTTGTTCCATCGCAAGACGGCCCCATTTCGCCGTGCTGTCCCACGAATAGGTGATGCGCAACACATCGTTACGGCCACCATCCTTGTGCTTGATCGCAGCATGGGTGATGTCAGCGCCTTGAACTTGAACCAAGGCGATACCGCCCCCCGGTATGGCCTGAAATGTCAAACTGCGAAGCCATGGAAATGTCGATTTATATCCCAGCAAAAGTTGCGGCCTGCCATCTGGGGCCTGCCGCGTTTCAAACATGATACTGCCGCTCGTCAGCAGGTCGTCTTCTTGGCTGCCGCAAACTGGGGCATCACGCTTGTCGGTGCCGATCCCGAAGGGAGAGAAGCGCCGGTAATCTTTGTCTGCCAATGCGACCCAAGTCATCGGTCAGGCCACCATGCCAGAGCACAGGATACCGGCTTCGTACCGCTTCAATGTCCGCCGCGCGGCAGGGGAATACCCGCGCCCGGTTTCCGGATCAATCTCTGGGAAGATCGCGCAAATTTCTGCGACCGTTTCTGCCTCAAAGCTTTCGCTGGTCTGCGGTCCGGGGAGAAAACTTTCGGTTTCCAAGCCTTCCGAATAGACCACCTGATGGCGGTCAAACATCAGATGTACATATTCGACTTCGCCACCTTCGCGGCGTGTGACACTTCGGTCGTTTACCAGATCGCGCGCGGCAACCAACACTTCGGCTTCGCCAAACAGAATTTCGGCCAGATTGTCGCGGATGAGTATGCGGTGTAGGGGAGACACCAGTAGATCGCGGTGTTCGCCAAAGGTATTCGCACGAATGTGGATGGGTGCGAAATTTCCGGTCGCGGCAACCGTCCGTGTTCCGATCCAGCGCAAAGGTTGCGGCCCGTCGTCTTGGGTCAAAACCAGATCACCGGGCATCAGGTCTTGGGCGGCGCGTTCCCCGTCCGGAGTAGCAATCAGGGTGCCTGCCACAAAACAAGGAATAGATGTGGCGTTCACCATGCCTACAGAGGATTCCACCCCGTCTGACACCGTATAGGTAAAGTTGAAATCTTCTGTATCGCCGTCGCCTTCGACGCTGAGCGAACCATCACTGTTGAGGGTAACAAGCTGACCCGTGGGCAGCAGGATTTGCGCGCCCACAGTAGCAACCTGCCCGTTGATGTGGGTGATTGTCAGCAAACTGCTGTTAGCTGAGACATCATTGCCAAGTACGTCTATGACCTTGGTGCCATCCGGATAAACAGTGACACTATCGGTCACAGCAACCAATTCGGTTTGTACCGAATTTGCCGCGATCATCAGATTGGAATCGTAGCCGGTGTCGCCGACGTCCGCGATGGCGATCCGGATCGTATTTGTCTCGTTGGGGACAACATTCATGGTCAGCGTCATCGTGATGGTAAAGCCGTCCATCTCGGTGTTGTAATCATCACTGGTGTTATCAACATACATGTTGATGTTATTGGTGGTGTTGATGTTGCCAGGGTCCATATCACCGTCACCAACGGCCAGTTGAACTTCTTGGCCATTGATCCAAACGCCAAAGAAATCCTGATAGATCGAGTTTTGGAACTCAGGATATTCTTCCGACGAAAAGACGAACTTCATTGTCATCAGGTCGCTGGTTGGCCTGAAGTTTACATCCAGAATACTGGCGTCATACGTCCGGGCACCTGCTGCGGTATTTAACTGGGCGTTGTTATTAATGCCTGAAGTATTGGTAGAGGTGTTCGCGCTTTGGTTGGATGACCCGCTGGAATTGGTGAAATCTTGCGCATTCCCTGTCGACATAATGATGCCGCTGTCGCCGGGGGCGACACCTGGTGTGATGGTATCTGCGTTTGAATAGGTGCCTGCGCTGTCAATATCGCCAGAATATGTTGCGCTTTCGACGGTGACGCCGTTGCCAAAAATGGTTTCTGCGAGATTAAGGGCTGTTGTGCCCTCTCTAATTGTTTCAATCGGAAGTTCCGATGCTGCGACCATGCCTGCTACCCCAAAGCGTAAACGAGACAGCACAGATCAGCGTGAACCATCACGGACTAGTCCTGTGTATGGTCAATTTAAGTTTGTTGGATGACCCGGTTTTCCGGTGTCACGCCTGCTGATGCCCTGCCTCGGGTAAAATTATTAACATCATGGTAGCACGTAAAATTAGCGACTGTTAATCTTTTCCTTAGCATCCCCCTTGGCACCGCGCCTTTTTCGCCACAAGTGTAGGGAACCCCACAGAAAACAAGCTTGAAGGATATGAAGATGCCCAAGATTGACCCCGTCGACCTCACTGCAAAGCTGGTGAAATGCCCTTCGGTTACGCCTGCTGACGCGGGGGCATTGGACATTCTAAATGATTTGCTAAGCGGCGCGGGGTTCGAATGTGTTTGGGCAGACCGAGGTGGCATCCGAAATCTGTTCGCACGTTGGGGTAACAAGGGAAATAGACGCAGTTTCGGGTTTAACGGCCATACCGATGTTGTTCCCATCGGCAACGAGGCGGATTGGACATATCCCCCCTTCGGTGCCGAGATTATTGATGGCATCATGTACGGGCGGGGGACGACCGATATGAAATCTGGTGTCGCGGCCTTTGCTGCCGCCGCCGTGGATTTTGTGCGTGAAAGCCCGCCAGATGGGTCTATCGTACTGGCCATCACCGGCGATGAAGAGGCAGAAGGCGTCGACGGGACCCTGGCCCTGCTTGAGTATATGGAAAAGGCTGGCGAGCGGATGGATGTCTGTCTGGTTGGCGAACCCACATGCCCCGATAAAATGGGCGAAATGATCAAGATTGGCCGTCGTGGATCGCTGAACGCGCATTTCCGAATTATCGGCAAGCAAGGCCATGCTGCCTATCCACACCGAGCAAATAATCCACTGCCCGCGATGATGCGTCTGATGGATCAGTTGGCATCGCACAGCCTGGATGATGGCACAGACCATTTTGACCCATCCACGCTGGCCGTGGTCACAGTTGATACCGGTAACCCTGCCACAAATGTTATTCCGGCTGAATGTCGTGGCACGGTCAATATCCGGTTTAACGATACACACTCCGGTGCCAGCCTGACGGAATGGTTGGAAAAGCATGCCGCCGGGATCCGCGATACCTTTGGTGTGGCTGTTGAGCTAAAGGTCACAATCTCTGGCGAAAGTTTTATCACTCCTCCCGGTGCTCTGTCTGATCTGGTCTCCAAGGCGGTCGCCGCTGAGACAGGCGTGACCCCTGAACTCTCTACGACGGGGGGCACATCTGATGCGCGGTTCGTGAAAGATCACTGTCCGGTCGTTGAATTTGGTCTGGTCGGGCAGTCCATGCACGCAGTCGATGAAAACGTCGAAATCGCGCAGATTCATCAGCTCAAGGGGATTTATACGCGAATTCTCAAGGACTATTTCGCATGACCCTTGAGATTGCAGTCACCGACGATCTTGCCAGTTGCCATCTGCTGCGCCGGGTTGTGTTCATCGAAGAGCAGGGCGTTTCCGAAGCCGAGGAATTAGATGATCTTGATGGGTCTTCAATTCATATTCTAGCAACAGAAATCGACGTTCCTATCGGGACCGCCCGCATGCAAATCAAAGGCGCTGTTGCCAAAATCGGACGCGTTTGTGTGTTGAAAGCACACCGTGGGACGGGGTTAGGCGCTGCATTAATCCGCGCTGCAATTGAAGAAGCACGTCAGCAGCCCGGTGTCACAACCGCCAAATTGGGGGCGCAAATTCAAGCATTGGGCTTTTATGAAAAGCTGGGTTTCATCGCGCAGGGGCCGATTTTTGACGATGCTGGGATAGATCACCGTGAGATGGTGCTAACCCTTTGAGGAAAACGCTGGTCGTCATGGTGAAAGAACCTCAGCCTGGCAGGGTGAAAACCCGTCTGGGGCGTGATCTGGGAATGACGGCTGCGGCATGGTGGTTTCGCCATCAGGCTCTCCGTTTGATTCGCAATGTTCAGGACCCGCGCTGGGATGTCGTGCTTGCTGTTGCACCTGATCGTGCGGGACTTGCCAGTCGTGTATGGCCCGCGCATCTGGCCCGCGCTCCTCAGGGTCGCGGCAATTTGGGCGACCGTATGGCGCGTATGTTGCGCGGAATGCCAGCGGGGCCTGTCTGTGTGATCGGCGCTGATATTCCCGGCATCAATCGTTCGGAAATCGCGAAAGCCTTTCGCGCGTTAGGCGGCCATGATGCTGTTTTTGGGCCAGCACCGGACGGTGGCTATTGGCTGATTGGCCTGAAACGGATGCGTCCTGTTCCGCCTTGGTTGTTTCATGGTGTGCGTTGGTCGTCAGAGCATGCGTTGGCAGATACAATTGCAACATTGCCGGATCATCACATCGCGTATGTCGCGACATTGCAAGACGTTGACACAATCGACGATTTGCCCATGACGAACCGGGGTACGCGTGCTACCTCGTAAAGTATGAGCAAAATACCATCTAAGCCCGAAATTCTTGATTGGATCGCCGCCAATCCGACCCAGACCGCTAAGCGTGACATCGCAAAGGCGTTCGGGATCAAAGGCGCTGCGCGTATCGATCTTAAGCGTGTGTTAAAAGAGCTGGAAGCAGACGGCCATCTTGAAAAGCGCAAACGCAGCTATAAAGACCCTGATCGTCTGCCGCCTGTGTCTGTTTTGCAGATCATCGGCCCTGACAAAGACGGTGATCTGTTCGCCAAACCGATGGAATGGGCTGGCGAGGGGGTAGAGCCTGTCGTGCTGGTCATTCCGCGTGCATCTGATCCGGCTTTGGGGGCAGGAGACCGTATTCTGGCGCGCCTCACCTTGGTAACTGGCGAGGATTACCACTACGAAGCGCGGTTGATCCGCCGTATCGGCGCGAACCCGCAAAGGGTGCTTGGAATTTTCCGCAAGACAACCGAAGGCGGCCGTATTGTTCCCATCGATAAGGGTGGGGATAAAGAATGGACAGTCGCATCGGATGCGACCTATGGCGCAAAAGACGGTGAGCTTGTCGAGGCAGAGCAAGCGGGCCCCAAGGGTCGAATGGGCCTGCCACGGGCGCGTATTGTTGACCGTCTAGGTGACCCATCTGCGCCTAAAGCGGTGTCGCTGATTGCCATTCACCAGCACGGTATCCCTGACGCATTTCCTGATGATGTGATGGCGGAGGCTGACGAAGCCACGCCGGTGGGCTTGAAAGGCCGCGAAGACTTGCGTGACCTCCCGCTGATTACAATCGATCCGTCTGATGCGCGTGACCATGACGATGCATGCTATGCCCATGCCGACGAAGACCCTAAAAACGAGGGCGGTCACGTGGTCTGGGTCGCGATTGCTGACGTGGCGGTCTATGTCACGCCTGGATCTGCGCTTGATCGCGAGGCGCGCAAACGCGGCAATTCGACATATTTCCCGGATCGTGTGGTGCCCATGTTGCCGGACCGGCTGTCAGGCGATTTGTGCTCCCTTCACGAGGGGGTGCCACGCCCCTGTATCGCCGTTCGTATGGTGTTGGATGCACAAGGTCAAAAGATCGGGCACAGCTTTCATCGAGGTCTGATGCGGTCGCCTGCATCCTTGCACTATGAAGAAGTCCAAGATGCGATTGAGGGACGCCCGAATGATCGCACAGGTCCTTTGTTAGAGCTTGTTCTAGAGCCGATTTATGCCGCTTATGCTGCTCTTAAAAAGGCCCGTACCGAACGCCAGCCGCTTGATCTGGATCTGCCAGAACGGCGGATCGAGTTGGACCCGGACGGGACTGTGAAGTCGGTGAATTTCAAGGATCGTCTGGATGCACACAGGCTGATCGAAGAGTTCATGGTTCTGGCAAATGTCGCGGCTGCAGAAACGTTGCTGGAGAAGAAAACGCCACTGTTGTTTCGTATCCACGAAGAGCCAACGGTCGCCAAGCTGGACGTTTTGCGTGAAACAGCGCAGGCGGCTGGATACACTTTGGGCAAAGGCCAGGTGCTGCACACACGCCACCTGAACAAGTTGTTAAACGATGCCGCTGGCACCGATGATGCAGAGCTGATCAACATTTCTACCCTGCGCTCGATGACCCAAGCCTACTACGGGCCGGCGCATATCGGGCACTTTGGTCTGGCGCTTCGGTCCTATGCGCATTTCACCTCGCCGATCCGGCGCTATTCGGATCTGATCGTTCACCGTGCGCTGATCACAGCACATGGTTGGGGCAAGGATGGCTTGTCGCCCCAAGATATCGAAGAGATCGAACAGACTGGCGCGCATATCTCGGATACCGAGCGACGTTCGATGACGGCGGAACGGGACACAACGGATCGTTATCTCGCGGCATACCTGTCAGAGCGTGTGGGCAACGAGTTTTCGGGTCGTATCAGTGGCATCGCGCGGTTTGGGGCCTTTGTGAAACTGGACGAAACTGGCGCAGATGGCTTGCTTCCGATGCGGTCTTTAGGGCGGGAATACTTTCACTTCGACCCAGAGGCGAACACCCTCATGGGGTCGGATACCGGGCTTTTGATTGGAATCGGCCAGCGCGTGACTGTTCGGCTGACCGAGGCTGTTCCTGTGACGGGTGGCATCGCGCTTGAGCTATTAACGCTAGATGGCAAGGCGCTACCACAAGGCGGACGCGGTGGTCGCGGACCAGCCGGGCGGACAAACCCCAAACGCAAGGGTGTCAAAGCCAAGCGCAAAGCGGACAAGGTCAAACGCAAGGTTAAGCGGACTCGGCAGTAGCCTGCGCATGTCGACTGAAGGGGTTTCTGGGGTCGCTATTTGACGCTACTCTTTCTAGCGATAGGCGGAGGGTTCACGAAATGATGTATGCTCGGATTTGGTTGCTGGCTGCGTCGCTTGCGCTGGGTATTGGCACGGGTGCCGTTCTGGCCCAGCCTGCACTTGAAGGTGCAGAGGTGGGCAATGATGCCGGGCTGCGGCTTTGGCTGGTCGATTTTCGCAAACGCGCATTGGACGCCGGCATAAAATCTGATGTTTTTGACGCAGCGACCAAAGGTATCTCCTTTGATGAAAACGCAATTAACCGGGATCGAAACCAATCAGAATTTACCAAGACGATCTGGGAATATCTGAAAACCGCGACGTCAGATCTAAGGATCGAAAACGGGAAGAAGGCGCTTGCGCTGCACCGTGCTGCCCTTGAGGAGATCGAGGCGCAATATGGTGTGGACAAGGAGGTCGTGGTTGCGGTTTGGGGGCTGGAAAGTGCCTATGGGACGTTCCGTGGCGGTGACAGCGTTTTGAAATCGCTTGCCTCCTTGGCCTATGATGGCCGCCGGCAGGAATTTTTCGAGGCCGAGCTTTTGGAGGCTTTGCGTATTTTGCAGGCAGGCGATACCACGCCCGCACAGATGACGGGCAGTTGGGCAGGGGCGATGGGGCATACCCAGTTTATGCCGTCGTCCTTTCAGCTTTATGCGGTTGATTTCACCAAGGACGGCAAACGTGACATCTGGGGGGATGACCCGCGTGATGCGCTGGCCTCTACTGCGGCGTACCTGAAACATTTTGGTTGGACCTTGGATCAGCCGTGGGGTGTTGAAGTGATGCTCCCAGACGATTTCGATTATCTGTTGGCAGATCGGAAGGTCCAGAGAACCCCGGCGGAGTGGGCCGCGCTTGGTGTGTTGAATACGAACGGGGAGGCTGTTCCGGATCATGGCCTTGCGTCCATCTTGCTTCCCGGTGGGTCGGATGGTGCCGCATTCATGATCTTTTCGAATTTCGCGGTGATCGAGCGTTACAATACTGCAGATGCCTATGTTATCGGCATTGGCCATCTAAGCGACCGTATCGCAGGCGGGACGCCAATTGCGCAGGGGTGGCCGACGCAGGACCGTGCATTGACCTTTGACGAACGGATAGATCTGCAAACTCAGTTGACCGCGCTTGGGTTCGATACGGTCAAAATTGACGCCAAAATCGGCCCACTTACCATTAATGCGGTGCGCGAGTTCCAGTTGGCACAGGGGCTTTTACCGGATGGCTATGCCTCGCCCCGGTTGCTGAATCGCGTTCGGGCGGCACGCTAGGACAGGCATGCCCAAGACCTTGTTCAGGTCTTGGGCATGCCTTCGGCGATTTTTTTATCCATTTAGAATAGCTTAGGTCGGAGACATGCCGCGCAGACGTTCCGACCGACGACGGAGCAGTTCGACCACTGTCAGCAAGCAGATCGAGATCCCAACAAGGATCGTCGCAACGGCGAGAATTGTCGGGCTGATCTGTTCACGCAGGCCGGTGAACATTTGCCACGGCAGGGTCTTTTGACCAGCAGAGCCGACGAAAAGCACAACAACAACCTCGTCGAATGAGGTGATGAATGCAAATAGTCCACCCGAGATCACGCCCGGCAAGATCAGCGGCATCTGCACGCGGAAAAATGTCGTGACCGGGTTTGCTCCCATGTTTGCCGCCGCCCGCGTAAGGGAGCGGTCAAAGCCCACCAAGGTCGCTGTAACGGTGATGATCACAAAGGGAATGCCTAAGGCCGCATGCGCCAGAACCACACCCATATAGGTGCCTTGCAGACCAACACGGCTGTAGAAAAAGTACATGCCAGCGGCGGAAATGATCAGCGGGACGATCATGGGCGAAATCAAGATCGCCATAATCGCCCGGCGAAATGGCACGTGCTGTTGGCTGAGCCCGATTGCGGCGAGGGTACCGAATGAAACCGAGAGCAGTGTCGCTGCGGGCGCGATCTTGATCGAGTTCCAAACGGCACCTTGCCAGTCAGAGCTGTTAAAGAAATCGCGATAATGCTTGAGCGAGTAGCCAGCGGGGTCAAAGCTGAGCATTTCCGGGGTGAAGGTAAAGAAATTCTCGGCGTTAAAGCTGAGCGGCATGACCACCAAGATCGGTGTAATGAGGAAGGTAAAGATTGCCCCGCAGATCACCCGAAATGCAAAGTGCCACAAGACCTGACCGGGAGTCAGATAAGGGGCGACTTTGGCGCGGTAGCGACCCTCATACAGCCAGAAGCTGAACCAACCAAAGAACCACCCGAAAGCCGCACCAATCAGCATCGCGGGGATGCCAGCGGCGAAGTACCCAATGATTGCAAAGGCGATAAGAGTTGCCCAGCGACCAAGTTTTTCGTTTTTCACAATCTGGGTTAGCAGGAATGCCAAAGCGCCCATTGTGATCGCGCCGATGATGACCCCCAGAAAACCGCTACCGTTTGCGGTGCCAACAAAGAGACCGGCAACGGCCCCTGCTGCTGCTGTTACGGGTACATAGAACGAGACGGGTTTGCGAGAGATTGGTGTGAGTGCGACCATTGCTTCAGCCCCCCAGTTTCACGTTATCGATGCCGACAATCTTGTCATAGGCATAGTAAAGGCCAAGAACGACCGCGAGGAGGATGGCACCTAATGCCGCCGCGAGACCCCAGTTCAGAGAACTCGAGATGTGATAGGCGATGCGGTTCGAGATAAATGTGCCGGTTGTCCCACCGACAATTTCCGGCGTGATGTAATAGCCGATGGACAGGATAAACACCAAGATTGATCCGGCACCGATGCCTGGTACGGATTGGGGGAAATATACACGCCAGAACGCTGTCCAGTTTGTCGCACCCAGAGATTTAGCCGCGCGGAGATATGTTTCCGGGATCGTTTGCATGACCGAATAAAGTGGCAAGATCATGAAGGGCAGCAGAATGTGTGTCATCGCGATGATGGTGCCGGTTTGGTTGTTAATCAACGCAAGGCGGCTATCGTCCGCCACCACGCCAAGCCAAACCAGAGTGTCATTCACTACGCCCTGCTGTTGCAGCATCACTTTCCACGCGGAGGTGCGCACAAGAAGCGATGTCCAGAAGGGTAGCAGAACAAGGATCATCAGCAGGTTCGCTGTACGGGCCGGCAGGTTGGCCAGTATCCAGCCGATTGGATAGCCCAGCAAAATGCAGCTTAGGGTGATGCAGACCGACATGAACAAGGTCCGTTTGAACAGCGTCCAATAGATGCGCTGGTTTTCGGGGCGCAGCTCTGGGCCGTTTTCGGATTTCTGCATATCGACGGCATTCAGGAAATAGCCATTGGTGAATCGGGGGCTGTATTCTCTTATGGTTACCCAGATCGGAGATTTGCCCCAATCCTTGTCAACCTTGATGAAAGCCGACTTGTAGTCGACGGTTTCGAAGCTGGGGGCCGCTGCGGCGACCTGCGCCAATTCCGAAGCCCCTGGACCAGTGTAATCCGCGATAGATGCCGCTGTCGGGCCGGTCAGATCATCGAAAAGTTCTGAATAAATCAAAGGCCATGGGTCTGTTTTGTACAGATTGTCCTGGTCTTCGTTCTGAACGAAATCAGCGTACTCTATGTAATAGGCCGCCGTCTGAGGGAGAATGTCGGCAATGCCATCGCGCAAAACGAACTGTGGCTGAGCGGTGCCCGACGATGTTTCCCACGCTTTGATGCTGGCAAGCCACGCATCCGAGCCCATCATGTCGTTCCAGTTTTCGCCTTTCTTCCAAAAGGCGTTGAGGTCTTCAAACTGGCCCTGAAAGACCTTTCCCATCTTATCGACGCCACGGCCGGATTTGCGGAAAAGTGAGGATGCCCCGGTCAGCTCGTAGTTCAGGCGTGACCCAAGACGAGTGTGAAGTTTGCGTTCCTTGGCGATGAAAATGTCTTGGTACAGCGCCTTGTACACCGGTTCGGCGGGCGAAGGGGCTGCTTCAGCGTTCCAGTCTTTCAATGCCGTCGTCGTGCGCGGCAAAGTCTCCTGGACGATTTCGTTCTCGACCGACCGGAATAGCATATCTGCGATCGGGGCAATGAAGGTGACCAGAACAAAGATCAGCAAGGGGGCGATCAGCAAAAGCGCGCTTAGCTTTTGGCGCCGTAATGCGCGATTCAGGCTCCGCTTGAGCGGCGTGCCATCCGCGGCAAGCATCGGGCCGGTGTATTCGTCCTCGGCGCGCTCGGCAGCGAGGGCGGCGTTAGGTGCATTGGTCGCGTTGTTTGCATCGCTCATATCGGCCCCATGGGGTTGGATCGTCGTGAAAATCGGAAAAGAGAAAAACAAATAGGGTGGAAGGGGCCGTTACAGCCCCTTCCGAATGGCCTAAGCGCTTATTGCGCCAACCATGCCTGGAACTTCGCGTCGATATCGTCGCGGTAGTCTGCCCAGAACTCATAGTTATACAGGAACGTGTTTGTTGCGTTCGCTGGATCGGTTGGCATGTGTGATGCCATTTCGATGCCCAGATCTGCGTGCATGCCTACCAATGGGGCGGAGGACAAACGAGCAGGACCGTAGCTGATGTACTGCGATTGGTCTGCCAGACGCTGTGTGTCTGTCGCGAACTTTACAAAGTCCATGACGCGCGCAAGACGATCAGCAGGAAGGCCGGCTGGGATGATCCAACCGTCAAGGTCAAACACCTGAGCGTCCCACAGCATTGCAACAGGCTGCTTCTGCTCTTCGATGACGCTGAACAGACGACCGTTATAGGTCGAGCCCATGACGACTTCGCCATCGGCCAACAGTTGTGGCGTGTCTGCACCAGCGGACCACCAGATTACGCTGTCCTTGATGGTGTTCAGCTTATCGAGTGCCTTTTGCTGACCTTCTGGTGTTGCCAGAACGTCATAGACTTCGTCTTTTGCGACGCCGTCACAAAGCAATGCCCATTCCATGTTGTTGATTGGACGCTTTTCCAAGGCGCGCTTGCCTGGGTATGCTTCCAGGTCGAACACGTCACAGATTTTGGTCGGAGGCGTGTCGCCTACCATGTCAGTACGGTAGCCGAATGTGGTCGAATACACGATCTGTGGAATGAAGCAGTCGCTAACCAGCAGGTCACCGAAATCTTCGGAGGCGGGTGTGCCGTCTGGCGCTGCTGCCAGCACTTCGTCGGCGTCGATTTCCATGGCCAAACCTTCGTCACACAGACGAATGGCATCGGACGCAACAACATCGACGAGATCCCATGTGACATTGCCCGCTTCGTTCATGGCGCGCAGTTTTGCGACAGCTTCGGCCGAGCTTTCATCCCATACGGCTGTAACGCCTTCGTTCATTTCCAGATATGGCTGAACATATGCTTTGTCTTGGCTGGATTGATACGCGCCACCCCAAGAAACGAGTGTCATTTCTTTCGCCATGTTGCCGTGTGCATCGGCAAAAGCCAATGTACCAGCGCCAACAATCGCAGAAGAAGCGAGTAGCGTTGTTGTAAATTTCATTTGGTAGTCTCCCAACTATTGCCCGTTTGATTCTTGAGGGTGTGATATCGGGCTTAATCACAGCCTCTTGATGCGCCGCCCAGCAGTCTGGGCGGCACGATGCCGTTACACGACGCTATGCGTCAAGCGCGCGGCAATCTTCTGCAAGCCAGCCGATTTCTATCTGCTGTCCCGGCTTCAAGCGTACTTGATCCGGTGCGTTGCGGGTTTTGATAATAAAGTTGTCGGTACCAGCGACGCGCAAGCGGGTGCGGAAAATGTCGCCCATATAGACGAACTCAAGCACTTCAGCTTTCAACGTATGTGCGCCTTCGGGCATCCGGTCTTTGTTGAATTCAACGCGCTCGGGGCGGATTGACACGCGGGTGCGTTCGCCTGCTTGGGTCACGTTGATCGGCTTGGCCTCGATCAGGCCACCGCCATCCAGCTGCACCATGCATGTGCCGCCTTTGATCTCTTTAACCACGCCTTCCAGCGTGTTGTTTTCACCAATGAACTGCGCGACAAAGCTGTTCTCGGGCTCTTCGTACAGCAAATCTGGCGGGGCCAATTGTTGAATGCGACCATTTTCAAACACGGCCACCCGGTCCGACATTGTCAGCGCTTCGGTTTGGTCGTGGGTCACGTAAACAACGGTAATGCCGAGTTCGTGGGCAAGGTGCGTGATTTCAAACTGCAAGGTTTCGCGGAGCTGTTTGTCCAAGGCACCCAGTGGTTCGTCCATCAGAACCAATTCAGGTTCAAATACCAAGGCGCGGGCCAAGGCCACACGCTGCTGCTGGCCGCCAGAAAGTTGTGCAGGACGGCGACCGCCAAAGTCACCCATCTGAACACGATCAAGCGCGATCTTCACCTTTGCTTCGCGGTCGGATTTGCCGATTTTGCGGACTTCCAACGGAAAGGACAGGTTTTCGGCGACCGTCATATGAGGGAACAACGCATAGTTCTGGAAAACCATGCCAATGCCGCGTTTGTGCGGCGGGATGTTGTTGATTGATTTGCCATCAAGGCGAATATCGCCATGGGTTGCGGTTTCGAACCCTGCAAGCATCATCAGGCAAGTCGTCTTGCCCGATCCCGATGGCCCAAGCATTGTCAGAAATTCGCCCTTTGGCATGGATAGGTTCAGGTCTTTGACGACAAGGTTTTCACCGTCATAGCTTTTCTGCACGCGTTCAAATTCGACAAACGCATTTGTTGCTGAAGTATCTGCCAAAAGCTGGCTCCCTGTTTATTGTGACGTTCATGCGCCCTTATTGACAGAAAGTTAAAGCGGGCTGTCCCAATGTTTGCAACCAATTAAAGTTCATTTTTTGGAAAACGTAGCAATTACGGGAAAAAATCCGGTTATTTGGCTTCTTTTGGTGTTTTTTACTGCGGTTAGAGAACCTCTGCTCGTTTTATTTGATTGCTGGTACCGTGATCCTGCCGCAGTCTGAGACTCATCTGTGTACGGAAGGACGTATTTTATGCCCGCAATCGATCTGCCGTTTACCTCTGTTGAGTATGATCGGCGCCTAAAACTGGTGCGCGATGAGATGTCCAAACAGGGGTTAGATGCGCTTTTTGTGACCGATCCCAGTAATCAGGCTTGGCTGACGGGATACGACGGATGGTCATTTTATGTGCACCAAGGCGTTATCGTCTTGCCTGATGCCGATCCAATCTGGTGGGGGCGGAATCAGGACACCAATGGCGCGCTAAGAACGGTCTGGATGGGGGCCGATAACGTGCGCGGATATGCCGATGGTTTTGTCCAGTCTACAGAACGCCACCCGATGCAGGATCTCGCCAAGAATCTTGCGGGTGCTGGTGTCGAGGCGGGGCGCATCGGCGTTGAGATGGACAATTACTATTATTCCGCCAAGGCCCATGCATCGCTGTGCGAAAGCCTTCCAAAAGCGCAGTTGGTTGACGCCACGGCTTTAGTGAACTGGAAACGTACTGTCAAATCCGAACCTGAGCTGGCTTTTATGCGCAAGGCGGCGCTGATCTCGGAAAAAATTGTTGATGGTTTGCTGGAGCGGGTGGAGCCCGGCGTGCCCAAGAATGAAATTGTTGCCGAGATATACCGTGATGCGATCCGCGGTGTTGATGGGGCATGGGGCGACTATCCTGCAATTGTACCTTTGCTTCCATCAGGCTCGGATGCTGCCGCCCCACATTTAACTTGGGATGGCAGGCCATTCGCAACTGGGGAAGCAACGTTCTTTGAGATTTCAGGGTGTTATCGCCGTTACCATGCGCCGTTTTGCCGGACTCTGTTCCTTGGCACGCCTCCTGATTTTCTAAAGCGCGCCGAGGCTGCGTTGGTCGAGGGGCTGGAGGCTGGCTTGGATAAGGCGCGCGCTGGCAACCGCGCTTGCGATGTTGCGAATGCGCTGGCGGCACCACTGGAAAAGGCCGGCATCGAACGCGGCGCGCGCTGTGGCTATCCCATCGGGATCAGCTATCCGCCTGACTGGGGCGAACGCACGATATCGCTGCGCTCTGAGGATGAAACCTTGCTTGAACCGAACATGACCTTCCATTTCATGCCCGGTCTGTGGATGAAAGATTGGGGGATCGAGATTACAGAAAGTATCCGTATCCGCGAGGATGGCGCGGCAGAAACATTCTGCAATCGACCTAGGAAGATGTTCGTTAAATGACCCTACAGGCCACCGTCGATTTGCTGGACCGGCTGATCGCCTATCCGACAGTTTCGACTGACAGCAACCTTGAGATGATCATCGATTTGTCTGGCAGGCTGCAATCGCTTGGCGCACGCACCCATATTTTTGGCGATGAAACCGGCAGCAAGGCGACCCTGTTCGGGTCGCTTGGGCCAGACGTGCCGGGGGGCGTATTGCTTTCGGGGCATTCCGATGTGGTGCCGGTGACCGATCAAGATTGGTCAAGCGATCCATTCCAGATGCGGCAGGCAGACGGGCTGCTTTACGGGCGCGGGACCTGCGACATGAAAGGTTTTATCGCTGCAAGTGTTGTGATGGCTGAACACTATGCCGCTTTGCCGCTGAAACGGCCTGTGCATTTCGCGTTCACCTATGACGAGGAAACCGGTTGTTTGGGCGCGCAGGCGCTAATCCCCGAATTGACCCGTCTGGGCATCAAACCCGACATCGCCATTATCGGCGAACCGACCGAGATGCGCGTGATCGAAGGCCACAAAGGTTGCTGCGAATATACCACGCGTTTCGAAGGGCTTGAGGGGCACGGGTCGTCACCTGATCTGGGTGTGAACGCTGCCGAATATGCGGTGCGCTATGTTTCGCGGCTTATGGCGCTGCGCGAGGATTTGCGGGCGCGGGTACCGATGGGAAGCCGGTTTGAACCACCCTGTACTACAATCAACATCGGGCGGATTCAGGGCGGCCATGCGCATAACGTGATTGTCGGAAAGGCCGAAGTTGATTGGGAATTTCGCCCCGTGCAAACCAGCGATCTCCGCTTTGTCAAAGAGACGATGGAAGCGTTTGTAGAACGGGATTTGCTGCCAAAAATGCGGGCTGTCTATCCGCAGGCTGATATCTCGACCGAGACATTGGGTGAGGTCGTGGGCCTTGAACCGATGAGTGAAAATGCCGCGCGTGATCTGGTCTCGGGATTGTTGGGAGCAAATAGCGCCGGTGTTGTCCCGTTTGGAACAGAGGCAGGGATGTTCCAGCAGATGGGCATTGATGTAATTGTTTGTGGGCCAGGGTCGATTGCACAGGCGCATAAGCCCGATGAATTTGTCAGCGTCGATCAGCTTGAGGTTTGTCTGGGCATGTTGGAACGCCTTGGGCAGAAGTTGGTGTAGGGGCGCAAGAATAGCTCACGCCCCCAAAACTGCTTAGCCCAAAGGCGAGTCGGCGTCGTGGATATGATCCTCGGCCGCTTTCATCAGATTGTCGTTCTTGAGCGCGGTATAGGTTTCATCCAACGCTTTCTTGGCGCGGGTCATAAAGATTCCGATTTCCTCGGGGGTGATGACCAGAGGCGGGGAAATGATCATTCGGTCTCCCACATGGCGCATCACCAGATTGTTGGCAAAGCACCGCTCCCGGCACATATACCCGACTGTGCCCGCGTCGCTTGCGAATTTCGACCGCGTTTCTTTTCGCGGGCTTAGCGGCAAAGATGCCATCAAGCCAGAGATGTTAAGGCCGCCAACAAGCGGATGGTCAGACAGCTTTTCCAACCCTTCCTTGAGCGCCGGACCCGCGACATTGCTCACGTGATCCAACACTTTTTCATCTTGCAAGATGCGCAAGTTTTCCAGCGCGACCGCAGAACAGACCGGATGCCCCGAATAGGTGTAGCCGTGGTTGAATTCACCCGATCCGATGACTTCGGCGATCTCATCACAGACAATCGACCCGCCGATTGGCTGATAGCCAGAGCTGAGGCCCTTGGCGATTGTCATGATGTGCGGTTTAATCCCCATGGTTTGCGAGCCGAACCAGTTGCCGGTGCGGCCAAACCCACAGATAACTTCATCTGCGATGATCAGAACGTTGTATTTGTCACAAATCCGCTGAATTTCGGGCCAGTAGGTGCTTGGGGGTATGATGACGCCGCCAGCGCCCTGAATGGGTTCGCCGATAAATGCGGCAACATTGTCGGCACCCAGTTCAAGTATCTTCGCCTCAAGTTCCTGCGCGCGGGCTAGGCCGAATGCTTCGGGGGTGTGATCGCCGCCTTCGGCCCACCAATCAGGTTGGTTAATATGGTGGATGCCCGGGATCGGCATTCCGCCCTGTTCGTGCATATAGCTCATCCCGCCAAGCGAGCCGGACCCCATTGACGACCCGTGGTAGGCGTTCTTGCGGCTGATGATGTGAGATTTTTCCGGCTTGCCCTTCATTGCCCAATAGGTGCGGACCATTCGAATGTTGGTATCGTTGGCCTCGGACCCCGATCCAGCAAAGAAAACATGGTTCAGATCACCCGGTGCTAGGCTGGCGATTTCCTTGGCCAAGGCGATTGCGGGCACATGCGAGGTCATAAAGAACGTATTGTAATAGTTCAGCTCAAGCATTTGGCGTGATGCGACATCGGCCATTTCCTGACGGCCATAGCCGATGTTGACGCACCAAAGGCCAGCCATCGCATCAAGAATTTCATTACCTTCGCTATCGGTTAGATAAATGCCTTTGGCTTTGGTGATGATCCGGGCACCTTTTGCAGCCAGTTCATCATTCGTGGTAAAAGGGTGCATGTGATGTGCGGCGTCCAGCGCCTGCAGTTCGGCCGTGGGCAAGTGATTCGTGATATAGGACATTTAAATGCACCTCAGGAGTATGGGGAAAAGTTAAGAGCAGAATATGATCAAATTATGCGGAGTCAATCGAATCGGATCAAATGCGCTGGGAATTAGATCGAAGATTGAATTTGGCGGATACCTTGGCTCACGTCCTCGGCCATCGCTTGGGCCGCGGCATCAGGATCATTCGCGCGAAATGCCTCTAACATATCGGCGTGTTTGTCAGGCAAATTCGATGTGCCAAAGCGGCCACAAACGACTCGCAAGGATGGACCAAACCGCAGCCACAAGCGATCTACAGTTTCGGCCATAATCGACGCGTCGGCACATCGGTAAATTTCAGAATGAAACTGATAGTTCTGGGTCAAGTATTCGCCAATATCACCGCGCAAGATGGCCGTGTTCAGAGCGCCATCAATTTGCTTAAGTGACTCGAGCACATCGTTAGTCATGAGGGCCGTCGCCCGTCTGGCAAGCTCGGTTTCCAAAGATTTTCGCATAAACCCAAGCTCTTCTACATCTTTTGCCGATAAAACCGGCACTGAAACGCGACGGTTGCCTTGATGGTCCAACGCACCTTCGGCAATCAGGCGGCGCAATGCCTCGCGCACCGGAGTCATACCGGCATCCAATGCAGTGGTCAGCCCTTGGATCGTTACAGGCTGTCCCGGTGCCAGATCGCCAAACAGGATTTGGCTGCGCAGTTGCTGATAGACGTGCTGATGCGCCGGTATTCGTGCGTCGGCCAAGTGAATTGGTGCCGGTGAAGTCTGTGCGTCGGAACGTATCATTAAATGTGCCCAAAAACTGTTCAGCAAATGTTGCTTGCTCTACCTAGGTCTGCGTGAATTCATAAATCATCTTGCCGCGAGACGCAAAACTTGATCAAATTGATCAAAGGCATGGATCAACCAAGCCTATCTAACGGGAGCATACAATGAAATATCGCATTTTGGGCGGCGTTGCCGCAACTGCAATGATCGCCACATCGGCGCTGGGCGAAGAAGTGCGGGTCTATAACTGGTCCGACTACATCGACGAATCCTTGCTGGAAAAATTTGAAACTGAAACTGGAATTGATCTGATCTATGACGTCTTTGACAGCAATGAAGTGCTGGAAACCAAGATGCTGGCTGGTGGTTCCGGCTATGACGTCGTCGTGCCATCGGGCACTTTCCTGCAGCGTCAAATCTCGGCGGGTGCATTTCAGAAGTTGGACAAATCCAAGCTTCCGAACATTGGCAACATGTGGGACGTTATCGACAACCGTGTGTCGAAATATGACCCCGGCAACGAATACGCGATCAACTATATGTGGGGCACCACCGGTCTGGGCGTGAACATCAATAAGATCAAAGAAGTCTTAGGCGATGATGCGCCCGTAGATTCGCTGGCGTTGGTTTTGGACCCGGCGAACATGGAAAAGCTAGCTGAGTGTGGCGTTCAGTTCCTGGATGCACCAGCCGAAATGATCCCAGCCGCGCTGAAGTACATCGGTGAAGATCCTGATGCGCAGGACCCTGAAATCATCGCAAAAGCTGAACCCGTGCTGACCGCAATTGCACCGTTTGTGCAAAAATTTCACAGTTCGGAATATATCAACGCATTGGCAAACGGCGATATCTGTGTTGCCTTTGGGTGGTCCGGTGACATTTTGCAGGCACGCGATCGTGCAGCAGAAGCCAATAATGGCGTCGAGATCGAATATTACGCACCAAAAGAGGGTGCATTGATGTGGTTCGACAACATGGCGATCCCGGTGGACGCACCCAATCCGGACGGTGCGCATACGTTCCTGAACTTCATCATGGACGCGCAGAACATGGCTGCGGCGTCGAACTACGTCTATTATGCGAACGGAAACAAAGCGAGCCAGGAGTTTCTAGTCGAGGACGTCATTGGGGATACAGCGATCTATCCTGATGAGGCTACACTTGAGAACCTCTATACAACGTCGCCCTATGCGCCCAAAGTCCAGCGTGTTGTGACGCGTCTTTGGACCAAAGTTAAATCCGGCACCTAAGTTGGTTCTAACGGGGCAGGGTCAATTGGCCTTGCCTCTTTTTCGCTTCGCCCTTTATCCGCCCCCGCCCACCTGCCGGACAGTGCAAAGGAATACCCCCTAAGTGAGCCAGAAAATATTTGCCCCTTGGGATGACCCGAACGAAAAGCCGCTGATCCGTTTTGAAAACGTGACCAAGAAATTCGGCGATTTCACCGCGATCGACGACCTGACACTGAACATTTACGAGCAAGAATTCTTTGCGCTGCTGGGGCCATCAGGCTGCGGCAAAACGACGATGATGAGGATGTTGGCGGGTTTTGAAAATCCGACGTCGGGCAAGATGGAATTGGCCGGAAAGAACATCGCGGGCATCCCGCCCAACAAACGGGCGGTGAATATGATGTTCCAGTCCTATGCATTGTTCCCGCATCTCAGCGTTTGGGAAAACATCGCTTTCGGACTTAAGCGTGGGGATATGGACAAGCGCGCCATCGCCACACGTGTCGAAGAGATGTTGAAATTGACGCGGCTGACTAAATTCGCGGGTCGCAAACCGCATCAGATTTCAGGTGGTCAACGCCAGCGGGTCGCCCTTGCGCGGTCATTGGCAAAGGCACCAAAGCTGTTGCTGTTGGACGAACCCCTTGGCGCTTTGGACAAGAAACTGCGGCAAGACACCCAGTTTGAACTGATGGACATCCAAGAAGGCACGGGAACAACCTTTGTGATTGTGACCCACGACCAAGAAGAAGCGATGACTGTGGCAAGCCGGGTCGCCGTCATGGACGAAGGACGCATCATTCAAGTCGCGACCCCGGATGGCATCTATGAGGCACCAAATTCAGTTTATGTTGCTGACTTCATTGGCGATGTAAATATCATCGAGGGAACGGTCAGACCTGCAGGTGATGGCGCATATTCTCTTAATTGGGCCGAAAATGAAGCGCCATTTATGGCGACTTCTGATGTGCCTTTTAGCGATGGTCAGAAAGCACATCTTGCGATCAGACCGGAGAAGATATCGATCACCACTGAGAAGCCAGAGGATGAAAAAAACACCATTCAAGGCAGTGTTTTGGATATCGCGTATTTGGGTAACCTTAGCACTTATTATGTACAGCTTGCGGGCGGGCAGATCATCAAGGCACAGATGGCAAACACCCGGCGTCTTTCCCGGCGAGAAATCACATGGGAAGACAAGGTTTGGGTCTCGTGGAACGCCACCGCTGGCGTGTTGCTAGAGCGATGAATATGCGGCGCTTTTTTCTGATCGCAGTGCCCTATTTTTGGTTGTTGGCACTTTTCCTGATCCCGTTTTTTATCGTGTTCAAGATATCGCTGTCTGATCTGGCACTGTCTATTCCGCCTTACGCGCCGACATTGAAAGACGGCATCGGGCACATGATCAAAGCGTTTGATTTTGAGAACTTTGTCTTTCTGACAACGGATGATCTGTATTGGAAAGCGTATCTTAGCAGCTTGAAAATCGCTTTGATTTCAACGGCCCTGTCACTTTTGGTGGGTTATCCGATGGCCTATGGCATGGCGCGTGCACCAGAAGAATGGAGGCCAACTTTGATGATGTTGGTGATCCTTCCGTTCTGGACCAGTTTTTTGATCCGCGTGTATGCGTGGGTTGGTATCCTCAGCAATGAAGGGTTCTTGAACCAATTCCTGCTGTGGAGCGGCCTGATAACTACCCCGCTTACTATCATGAACACGACGACTGCGGTCTATATCGGGATCGTCTATACATACCTTCCGTTCATGATCCTGCCTATCTATGCCGCGCTCGACCGGCTTGATGAATCCTTGATCGAAGCGGCCGAAGATCTGGGATGTTCACGCACCAAGGCGTTCTGGCTTGTGACCATTCCGCTGTCACGCAATGGCATCATAGCTGGCTGCTTTCTTGTATTTATCCCCGCGCTTGGTGAATTTGTCATTCCTTCGCTGCTGGGCGGTTCTGGTACTTTGATGATCGGCAAGATCCTGTTCGAGGAATTCTTTAACAACCGCGACTGGCCGGTGGCGAGCGCTGTTGCTGTGATCTTGTTGCTGATCTTGATCGTGCCCATCATTCTGTTCCAGCGCAACCAGCAGCGCCAGGCGGAGGCCGAGACATGAGGCGTGCAAGCTGGTTCAACGTCACCGCGCTGACTCTTGGGTTCGCCTTCCTTTACCTGCCGATGGTTTTGCTGGTGATTTATAGTTTCAACAGCTCAAAGCTGGTTACGGTCTGGGCCGGCTTTTCAACCAAATGGTACGGTGAATTGATCCAGAACGAGGCATTCCTGGATGCCGCGATGGTCACGCTCAAGGTTGCTGTGGCGTCCTCGACCCTAGCGACAATACTGGGAACGATGGCCGCCTATGTGCTGGTGCGCGGCGGGCGGTTTCTAGGACGTACGCTGTTCTCCGGCATGATCTATGCGCCGCTGGTCATGCCCGAAGTGATCACAGGCCTGTCGCTTTTGCTGTTGTTCATCGGAATTGGATTGGACCGCGGTGTGCTGACAATCGTGTTGGCGCATACAACATTCTCGATGTGTTATGTTTCGGTCGTTGTATCGTCGAGATTAGTGTCATTTGATCGGTCTCTTGAGGAAGCAGCGCTTGATCTTGGATGTTCGCCGTTCGACGCATTTCGTCTGGTTACCCTGCCGATCATTGCACCGGCTGTCATATCTGGCTGGTTGCTTGCCTTTACCTTGTCGCTAGATGACCTGGTAATCGCATCCTTTACCACGGGCCCATCGTCAACCACCCTCCCGATCAAGATCTGGAGCGCGGTGCGGCTTGGTGTGTCGCCCGAGATCAACGCATTGTCGACGATCATGATCGGGATCGTGACAGTCGGTGTGATCAGCGCTTCGTTGATTTCTAAGCGTAATGCGGTCAAAGCGCAGCAAGACATGCAAGCGGCAGAACGCGGGGCAACGTGAGGCACATCTACGGCGATTTTGCCTATGGTGATGTGCCTCGAGCCAAATGCTGGTGGAATCAAACCTGTGAAGCAGTTGAACGCCCTGCTTTGGACGGAGATCAAACCTGCGATGTTGCAATTATAGGCGGCGGTTTTACCGGGCTCTCTGCGGCACTGCACCTTGCTCAGGCGGGCGTCAAAGTGACCGTCTTGGAAAGCCGGTATGTCGGGTGGGGTGCTTCGGGGCGCAATGGCGGATTTTGCTGTCTGGGTGGCGGCCGGTTGGGCGATCAAGCCTTGGACCGAAAGTTCGGGCGCGCTGACCGGCTCGTGTTTCGCAAAGCAGAACTGGCTGCGGTCAATCTGGTAGATACCTTAACCAAGCGCCACAATATCGAGATTGATCGCCACTCCGAAGGCGAGACCGAGCTTGCTCATAGACCGAAAGACATGAGCGTCCTGCGGGGTCGTGTGCAACAAATCAAGGAAAACTATGGCCTTGATGCGACGCTGATAGAGAAGGATGCTCTTGCAGAGCATGGCCTGAACGGCGATTTTTACGGCGCGCTAACTATTCCAGCTGGTTTTGCATTAAACCCCCGCAAATATGTAACCGGCCTTGCCGATGCTGCTGAGAAGGCGGGCGTGGTGATTTACCACGACAGCATGGCGCAAAAGATCTCCAAAACGCCTAAAGGACATCATGTTCAGGTGCAAAACGGGTCGCTTAGCGCAGAAAAGTTGCTGATCGCTACAAACGGGTACAGCTCCGAGGATCTGTCAGACTGGGTTGGGGCGCGCTATATGCCTGCGCAATCAAGCGTGATTGTGACGCGCCCATTAACCGACGATGAAATTGATGCCGCAGGCTGGTTCAGCGATCAGATGGTCTATGATACGCGGAACTTGTTGCACTACTTCAGGTTGATGCCTGACCGCCGGATGTTGTTTGGTATGAGGGGTGGACTGCTGACAGGACCGACAGCAGAAAAACGGGCAATTTCCAATGTGAGACGTGATTTTGAGGAATTCTTTCCAGCGTGGAAACATGTCGAGACACCTTTCGGCTGGTCTGGGATGGTGTGTATTGCCCGAAACCAAATGCCATTCGTGGGGCCGGTGCCAAACGAAAAAGGTACTTTTGCGAGCCTTTGCTATCATGGAAACGGCGTTGCAATGGGGACATACTGTGGCGCGCTTGCTGCCAGCGTCATGCTTGGACAAAATGATGGTGAAGCCTATTCGACATCCATGAAAGCGCCATTGTCACGGTTCGAGTTGGGCAGGCTCAGACGTGCTCTTTTACCGCTTGCCTATCTGGGCTATGGGCTTGCGGACCGATAGAATGCGTTGACCCAAATTGGGGCTTGGCCCAGTTTGAACAGCATGTTTCAAAGTTGGGCCTAGCCCGTTTTTATACAAGATATTTAGGAGTTTCTTCCGATGAAGATTGCGATGATTGGGACCGGATATGTCGGTTTGGTATCTGGAGTTTGTTTTTCAGACTTCGGTCACGATGTAGTCTGCGTCGACAAGGACCCGAACAAGATAGCACAGCTCGAAAAGGGTATTGTCCCAATTTACGAACCAGGCCTTGATGACTTGATGGCGAAAAACGTTAATGCTGGTCGTCTTTCATTTACCCACGACCTAAAAGCGGCAGTTGCCGGTGCTGACGCTGTTTTTATCGCGGTTGGCACACCAACACGCCGGGGCGATGGGCATGCTGATCTGACCTACGTAATGGCTGCCGCAGCCGAGATTGCGGAGGCGTTGACAGGATATGCGGTCGTTGTGACAAAATCGACTGTTCCCGTCGGGACAAACCGGCAAGTGAAAAAGACGATATCCAAGGCGAATCCGAAAGCAGATTTTGATGTGGCTTCGAACCCTGAATTCTTGCGCGAAGGGGCGGCGATCGATGATTTCATGCGCCCTGACCGTGTGGTTGTCGGCGTACAAGGCGAGCGTGCAGCCGACGTGATGGGTGCCATCTATCGCCCGCTTTCGCTTCGTGAATTTGCGATCATGGTCACCGATCTGGAAAGCGCGGAGATGATCAAATACGCGGCCAACGCCTTTTTGGCGATGAAAATTACCTTTATCAACGAGATCGCAGCCCTGTGTGAGCGGACGGGTGCAGATGTCAAAATGGTCTCAAAAGGTATGGGGCTTGATAACCGGATTGGGTCAAAGTTTTTGCATGCCGGACCGGGTTATGGCGGAAGCTGCTTTCCCAAGGATACGCAAGCCTTGGCGCGGATGGGCCAAGATCATTCAAGCCCAATGCAACTAACAGAAACCGTCATCAAGGTGAATGACGAGGTGAAACGAAGGATGGTCGACAAGGTTGTCGACATCTGCGGTGGGTCGGTAAATGGTAAAACAATAGCTATTCTGGGCGTGACCTTTAAGCCAAATACAGACGATATGCGCGATGCACCAAGCCTTACGATTATACCATCTCTTGTTGGAAACGGGGCAAAAGTACGGGTCGTTGATCCGCAGGGGAGGCGTGAGGGAGAGCCGCTATTGCCGGGCGTTTCTTGGCTTGATGATGTCTACAAAGCCGCTCAGAACGCTGATGCTTTGGTTATCTTGACCGAGTGGAACGAGTTTAGAGCCTTAGACTTGAAACGGATTGCAAAACGGATGACAACGCCAGTTATGGCGGATTTGCGTAATATTTATAATCCCAAGGACGCAAAGCGTGCAGGATTTAGCGCATATGTTTCCATCGGTCGTGAAGGTTTTGGGATCTAATAGGACTCGCGCAGGGCGGTGACGTCTATTGTAGTAATTTTGCTCCCTCCGGCAAGAACCAGATGGGTGGAACCGTTTTCGATCCTTGCTTCGGTGATACGGGAATAGGTGGCAGCGGCCGCGTCGCCGATCACCTCGCCCGTTTTAAAACTTTCTACCTTGAAGCTGTAATTGCCGTTCGGAAATGGGGTGCCGTTCGGTGATACGCCTGCCCACTGTATTTTTTCTTCAGCGACGGGAATGATGTTTCGCTGCACTTCAGCCCCTTGCGCGTTGTATACAACCAGTTCTGCCCGATCTGCATTCGCCGCTGTGGTCGGTAGGACCGTGATGGGTGATCCGTCAAACTGAACAGGGGCGATTGTTCGTGCTTCCATCCCAATCCAGCTTGCGATCTGGCTAATGCCGCTACCACCCAGTTGGGTAGATAGGGCCGTGAGGAGGTCATTAGAAATGACTTGCTGCTCAACCATAGAAAACTGGGCCAGCTGAGCCGAATATTGCGAAGAATCAATCGGTTCAAGAGGATCCTGATAGCGTGCTTGGGTAGTCAACATTTTCAAAAACGTTTCAAAGTCAGCTGAGATACCGCTTTCGGTCTTGCTAATTGCCGAGGTAGTTTGTGGCGTTGAGGCGGTGAGTGCTGTCGCGGTGAGTGTTGTCATTTTAGGTATTCCCTATAAGCGGATATCTATGCCGGATTGAGTTTGGAGATCATCTTGATCGTCTATTTTTGATTGGGAGGTGGGTGTCGTTGAGTGATCTTGAATAATTGGAACGTCACTGTCCCAGCTATCGGACCCCTTTTCAGTACCGCTGCCCTCTTGGCTGAATGAAAACCCCGGATCCGCATACCCCATAAGCTTTAATTCACGGTCTAGTTGATCAATATTTCGACGCAACATGTCGAGAGTTTCAGGGCGTTCGGCCTGAATATTCACAACCAGACCTGCTTCGGCCTGAGTAATAGATAGTTTGACTCGCCCCAATTCGTCGGGGCTTAGCGCGATATCAACTGACTTATTTCCGTCGTTTGGATTATCTCGGCCAATTGCTTTGGAATATGTTGGGGAATACCCGCTTTGACCGGGATATGATTGGCGGCAACCGACGCACCACGTGTTTGGTCGGATGTTTGTACCTGTATCAGTTCGTTTTCTGAACTTTCGTCGAGAATGGTTTGCAATTGGAGACCACTCAGTGCTTCTGTCGATGGCTGAGGGACCCCAGCGGTGTGGCTCGTGAATGATGCTGCCAATTTGGTTGATTGTTGGGCACCAGTTTGCTTTGCAGCAAGGGGGAGCTGCTGTAGTTCATCAGATGTGAAGGTGTGGGCCGCAGATTTTTCTAGATCTAGATTCCGTGTTGAATCGGTTGCTTTAGCGGATGTTCTGCTTCGGTCTACAATGCCAAGCGCATTTGAAAAATGGCTTTGATCCAGATTCAAGTTTGATTTGGTTTCTGTTGAGTGCTGTTGAAGCTTAGTTGATTGCGCCCCGTGCCGCGACTTGGCGACGGATAATTCTGTACCGCCATCCTCGTCTGCCACGCTTGGAGTGAGGTTAGGTGCCTGTCTAATGTTGGAATGAGCAAAAAAAGCAGAATTCAATCCAGTGGATTGAGGTGGAAACCCATTGATCGTTCTAGTGGGGCGGACGTTATCACCAGCTGCAGTTTCTTGGATTTTCGGTGCGCCGCTATTGTCTGTAACGCTCCGCTTGGATTGAGGATCCTCAAGATCAGATTGTGTGGGCAGCTTCGAAGTTGGAATTGCATCGGAGGTCGCTCCAATGGTTGTTTGATACTTCAAAACTGGTCTGTGCTGAGATGTAGTTAAATTTTGAATTTCAGACTGGGGTGCAATGTTTTCACTCTTCTGAGGTACCACCCTGCTCGGTATGTTGTGCTCTTGCGATGTTATGGCGGTCAGTACATCTGAAACTATGGCATGGGTCGTTTTTGAGACGGGGCGCGGATGACCCAAAGGATGTTGGACCCTTGCCTGCTGGTTGTGATCCAGCGCCGTGCCTAACTTTTTCGATCTTTCGAGGTCGATGTTTTGTCCGTTTGCAAAAGCGTTTCTGTACCCGTTCAGTACTGGATCAGAAGGTTGCAATGACGACATGCCAGAATAAGACCCTTGCGCAGGTCCATCCTGTGAGTGTGGACCTGACCCAAAGATTGGCGAATTCTGATTGTGAGTTTGCAAAGCAGTGTTCGCACGGCCTGTTTCCAAGTCACTCTTACTGACGGAACCATCGCTCGACCGAATTAATGGTTGTTGGGCCATCTTAGAAAAGTCAGTGGTCTGCCCAAGTCCGGCAAGAATTGCATCATCACCATTAATTCCCGTGCGAACTGATTTGATCTGGGGAGATAAGGAGGCCTCTACGATGCTTTGTGCATGTCGTGGCTTCTGATTGACCTTCTGTGTCCTTGATCCTTCTTCGGCTAGATACGGAGCAGTCGACTTCGCGGTATCATCCGCCATCTCGACAACTTCAGAATCCGTTTCTAACCCAACAGTTTTACTTGGGAGAGGTGGGCGAGCATCGATAGCGGACTACCGCTGTTTTATTGACTCAAGTTTGTCGATCTGTCCCTCATCAGCGTTGATACTTTCATGAAAGTCTTCGATGTCATCGTCGCCTTCGTTGGGCGCTTTCTCGGCTTGATCCAAACTTGAAAGCACCGACGAAAACGGGATCGTCTTCGTAACCTTCACCGGAGCCGGATTTTCTAAAGGGCTCTTAAAAAAAGCGGATCTACGATCTGCTTTAACACCATCATTCTGAGCTACTCCCCATTAGTTGGACAGTATCTGGCGTAAATTAAGCTACTTTTT
>CBDTUA010000019.1:0-55881 GCA_965363735.1 uncultured Sulfitobacter sp.
GGGACCTAACGATTATGAGTCGTTCGCTCTAACCAACTGAGCTATAACGCCATCGGCGCTTCGAATATGACGGGCCTTGGCCCTCGTCAAGGGCCAAAACCAATCTAATGTCATCAACCTGCGTCGCGAACGGTATCAATCATCAATTGAACGTTGTCAGGATTGGCGTCCGGCGTGATGCCGTGGCCCAGATTAAAGATGTGTGGCCCCTTGGAAAACGCCTTAACGATGGTGCGCGTCTCATCGATCAAGTCCTGTCCGCCGGTGACCATATGGCGTGACGCAAGGTTGCCCTGAACGCAGCCATCAACCTGAACATTTGCAGCCGCCCATTCAGCAGACACTGAATTGTCCAACGCCACGCAATCCACACCGGTTGCCTTGTGGAAACCGATGTATTTATCGCCCGCCTCGCGGGGGAAACCAATGATCGGAATGCCGGGGTGCCGCTTTTTTAGTTCTTGCGTGATCTCGCGAGCAGGTTCCAACGCGTATTTCTGGAATGCCTCTCCCGACAGCGACCCCGCCCAGCTATCAAAAATCTTCATCACTTCGGCCCCGGCGTCGATCTGTGCCGACATATATTCAATCGTTGCCTTGGTGATCAGGTTTAGCAGGGATTCGAACAGCGGGTTATCGTCAATACGCAACTGGTGCGCCGGGCCTTGGTCCTTGGTGCCCTGCCCGGCGATCATATAGGTCGCTACAGTCCATGGTGCGCCCGCAAAGCCGATCAGGGTCGTTTCCGCCGGCAAGGCCCCTACAAGGTTCCGCACGGTCTGATAGATGGGGTTCAGCGTCTCGTGGATATCGTCGACGGGTTTTAGCTTGTCGAAATCCGCTTGCGTCGTCACCGTCGACAATCGCGGGCCTTCGCCGGTCACAAACCACAGATCAGCGCCCAGCGCCTGGGGCACCAGCAAAATGTCCGCAAACAGGATCGCTGCATCAAAGCCGTAACGACGGATCGGCTGCAATGTCACCTCGGTCGCGAGATCAGGGTTATAGCACAAGGACAGGAAATCGCCCGCCACGGCCCGCGTGGCCTTGTATTCAGGCAAATAGCGGCCCGCCTGACGCATCATCCAGATCGGCGGTGTTGGCAGTGTTTCACCCGCCAAGGCGCGCAAAATAGTTTTGGTTGGGGGTGTTGTCTGCGCCATGTGTCGGCTCCTCAGGTAATCTTTTGCCTTTGGTCAAGATGTGAGGGCTGGAAGTCAAGGCGCTGGTGCCGCATTGTCCGACAAAATTGACTTCACCAAAGTGACCTTTATGCCCCTGACCTTGCCTACTCCTCAGAACCCTCTGCGCATCGGCACCCGTGGCTCCCCCCTCGCCATGGCCCAAGCCGTTGAAACCCGCGCGCGGTTGTCGACCGCGTTTGACCTGCCGCTGACAGCGTTCGAGATTGTTGTGATCAAGGTAACCGGCGACCTGATACAAGATCGGCCCCTCAAGGAAATCGGCGGCAAAGGTCTGTTCACCCGCGAGATCGAAGAAGACCTGCTGGCGGGCAAGATCGACATCGCCGTGCATTCGATGAAAGACATGCCAACGATCCAGCCGGGCGGCCTGTTGCTGGATACCTTCCTCCCGCGCGAGGACCCGCGCGACGCCTTTGTTGCCCCCCTGCTGTCTGCGCTGAATCAATTATCCGAAGGCGCAGTCGTCGGCACCTCAAGCCTGCGCCGCCGTGCGCAACTGTTGCACAAGCGTCCGGATTTGCAGGTTGTCGAATTCCGGGGCAACGTTCAGACCCGATTGCGCAAGCTTTCCGATGGTGTGGCCGAATGCACCTTCCTTGCCATGGCGGGCCTGAACCGTCTGGGAATGGAGAACGTCCCCGCGACCCCGATTGACGACACAGACATGCTGCCTGCGGTCGCCCAAGGGGCCATCGGCATCGAACGCCGCGCTGGCGACGCGGATACAGAAACATTGCTGGCCGCGATCCATGACACCCCCACAGGCCAGCGCCTGACCGCAGAGCGCGCCTTTTTGCTGACGCTGGATGGGTCTTGCGAAACCCCTATTGCCGGATTGGCCATGCTCGACGGCGATACCTTGCACCTGCGCGGCGAGGTGCTGCGCCCCGATGGCTCAGAAGTAATTGCAGGCAACCGTAGTGGTCCAATATCTGACGGCGGCCAAATGGGCGTTGATCTCGCCCAGGAACTTCTGGCTCAAGCAGGCCCGAACTTCTTTGACTGGCACGCGTCTGAATAACTATTCTAAAAAAGTTGAAACATCCCTGAAACTTCCTGTCTGCTCTTCCCGTGAATTGGACATGACCGATCAACGGTCGGCAAATAGAAATTCAGGAGTGTACCATGACTTTTACGAAAAAGATGATGACCGCGACAGCTGCATTGGCCCTCACAGCCGGTGCCGCATTCGCCGATGCACATGCAATGAACCCGATGGTTGGCGGCGCAGAAATGTCCGTTGAAAAGAACATCATTGAAAACGCTGTGAACTCTGCTGACCACACCACACTGGTCGCCGCAGTCAAGGCCGCTGGTCTGGTCGAAACACTGTCCGGCGAAGGCCCGTTCACAGTATTCGCTCCTACAAACGCAGCCTTTGAGCGTCTTGAAGCCGGCACTGTAGAGATGTTGCTAAAGCCAGAGAACAAGGACACGCTGACAAAGATCCTGACCTGCCACGTAGTCGGCAAAGCCGTAATGGCCGAAGCTCTGCAAGGCATGATCAAAGATGACGGCGGTGAGCACCCTGTACCGACATTGGGCGGCTGCACATTGCAAGCATCCTATGCCGACGACATGATGAAACTGGTAGATGAAAACGGTAACGCCGCATTTGTCACCATTGCAGACGTAAAGCAATCCAACGGCGTGATCCACGTGATCGACGGCGTGATGCTGCCCAAGCAATAAGACGCGTCAGCGCTTTACTCTAAAATTCAGGGCCGCCCCGTTCCACAAAACGGGGTGGCCCTTTCTTCATGTGCCAGATGGACAAAAATCCCGGGGGGTCCGCAAGAACGGGGGCTGGCCCCATGGCACCCTATCCGCAGATTAGACCCATTTGGCCAAGGGAGGCAGGCTCATCAGCACAGCGTTCGCATCATGCCCCGTCTCAAGCCCGAACTTTGTTCCGCGGTCATAGACAAGGTTGTATTCGGCATAAAGCCCGCGGTGCACAAGCTGCGCATCCTTATCCGCGTCGGTCCAATCCTGCACTCTGCGCTTTTCGACCAATGGCAGATAGGCGGGCAAGAATGCGCGGCCAATGTCTTGGGTTAATTCAAAGTCTGCTTCCCAATCGCCCGTGCAATGATCGTCCATAAAGACACCGCCCACGCCACGCGCGCGGTGACGGTGTGGAATATAGAAATATTCGTCCGCCCATTCCTTTAGTTTGGGATAAAGAGCTAGCCCGTGCGGATCCAGATGGACCTTTTGCTGTTCATGAAAATGCGCTGTGTCTTCGGCATATTCGATGCAAGGGTTCAAATCCGATCCGCCCCCAAACCACCACGCATGGGGTGTCCAGAACATGCGGGTGTTCATATGAACCGCCGGCGCATGCGGGTTTTGCATGTGCGCGACCAAGCTTATGCCGGATGCCCAAAACCGCGGGTCGTCTTTCATTCCCGGAATGCCCTTGCGCGCCGCCATCGCAACCTGCGCACGCTCACCCAAAGTGCCATAGACAGTCGAAATATTGACGCCAACCTTTTCGAACACACGGCCGCCGCGCATAACGCTCATTAAACCGCCGCCGGCATCAGATCCGTCATCGCTGCTGCGGGTCGTCTGGGTTACTTCAAACCTGCCGGGCGCCGCATCGGACAAAGGCCCGGCGTCATGACTGTTTTCCAAACCTTCAAAGGCGTCCACGATCTGATCGCGCAAAGTGCGGAACCAATCCGCCGCGCGCGATTTTTCTGTGTCGAAACTGTCTGTCATATTTCTTGTACCTTGTTTCCTGGCAGGGTCGCAAAAACCTGACGAGCAGACTGCCTAACATTTAGTGTGCAGGCGCATCCGCCGCATCCAGAAGCGAACGTCCCCCGTCCACAACAATCACTTCGCCCGTCATAAAGCTTGAGCTATCGGCAGCCAGATATTGAATGGTGTCAGTCAATTCAGACGGTGACGCAATGCGTCCCAATGGAGTGTGACTGCGGATGTCGTCGCGCCATTCACGGTTATCCGCGACCGACGCCTTTAACGACCCGCTCATCACCGATCCAAACGCCACTGCGTTTACGCGAATGCGGTGCGGGGCTAAGGCCAGCGCCATTGAACGCGTCATTTGCTCAAGCGCGGCTGCGGCCATTGAATAGGCCATCAATTCCGGCCGTGTGTGCCGCGATGCAATTGAACTTAGGTTAATGATGCTGCCAACTGCGCCATCAGGCTTCTCTTCGGCTTGTTTTATCATTCGCTTTGACACTTGTTGCGTAAGCTGCAGCGCCGTTATGACGTTTTCCTGCCAAAGAGTCTCAATGCTGGTATCTTCGCTGTTTAACGCTTCGGTCGGCAAAAACTGCCGCGACGCATTTACAAGCACATCCACCTCGTCAAAGGCATCAATTGTCGCTGAAACCAGATTGGCAATCGTCAGGCGCTGCCGCAGATCGCCAGCAAAAAATCGGATATTGCCTTCGTCTTTTGCACCCCCCAACTGTTCGGCCAACGCCTTTTCATCCGTATCGGCGCACATAACATTGGCACCTTTGTCTGCAAACTGCCGCGCAATCGCGAGACCAATACCGTTTGCAGCGCCTGTTACGATGACGTTTTTGCCTTTTATCGAAAATGACATGAAACTCGTTCCTTATGACGCCAACTGGCGCTTACCGTCGTTTACGCAAGGGGCGCGCGGCGTGAAACAGTTTGAACCGCGCATCCCCTCCAATTTCTTCGACATGGGCAAAGCGTGTTTTCAACTCTGCCTCATAGGGGAGATGGCGGTTCGCAACCATCCACAGCTTGCCCTGCGCCGACAACATCCGCGCTGCGGCGGCAACAAAAGCCTGCCCGATCTGGGGTTCAGCAGCGCGGCCAGTGTGAAACGGCGGATTCATCACCACAGCGTCCAGAAGGTGCGGAGGCTTCCACGTTGTCGCGTCCTCCCATAAAAATTCAGCGCGATGATCGCTTACGTTTCGACGGGCACATTCCAGCGCGATATGTCCTGCCTCGACGACATACAGCTTTTCAATGCTTTTACGGGTCAACAGATGCGCCGATATGAACCCCCAGCCTGCGCCCAAATCGGCAACCTCGGCCCCGAGCTTTTCTGGCAACGCGTCCACCAAAAGCGCCGACGCCAGATCAACGCCATCTGCTGAAAACACCCCCGGCGCGGTCCAGAAACCACCATCGGTCAATTCGGGGCCCTGCTTCCAGTCGACGAAAAAATCTGCAGCCGGTTCGGCGATCCAGAACAGTTTGCCATGCGCCTTTGAAATCGGGCCTTGGATCGTCACACGATCTCGCATTGCGCGCAGGATGCTGTCAGCGCCGTCTGTCTTTTGACCGTCCACCACGACAATACCATCGCAGACCTCGCAAGCGTCGGCGATCATTGCGCGTGCCTCTGCCTTTGCACGCGGCAGGCATACGATACAGGCCGCATAGCGATCCTTGATGCTGCGTACTACGTCATAGCCACGGGCCACCCACGCGTCGTAATCCGGCTTGAAATCTTGGATAATCTGAACGCGATCTTTGTCCAATCCGGGCAAGTCGCTGTCACGGGGCGGCTGAAAGACGGCAATCGTCCCCTCAGCCGGTAAATCAAGGCCGCCGCCGTCAAGCGCCAGCTGCAAACGTGCATCAATCAAACGTTACTCTTCTTTTTCCATGGTGCATTGCAGCGGGTGCTGGTGCCGCCGGGCGAAATCCATGACCTGGGCCACTTTGGTTTCAGCAATCTCGTGACTGAACACACCCACAACGGCCAACCCTTTTTTGTGAACCGTCAGCATGATTTCAAACGCTTGGGCATGGTTTAGGCCAAAGAAGCGCTCAAGAACATGTACGACAAATTCCATCGGGGTAAAGTCGTCGTTCAACAGCATCACCTTATACAGCGGCGGCCGTTTCGTTTTGGGTTTAACTTTGGTCAGCAGATCGACGTCTTCGTCGTCGCTATCCTTGCCAGCCATAAGTATGTGATCAAGGCGCATTGCTGCTCCTGTTACGAGAGAAGTTTCAAACGAGTCGTATGTGCGTCTATATAGACTGAAACCGAAATTAGAAAAGAGGGTCTTGGAAAGATGACCAAGCGGTTAACCATGATCGGGTTCGATGCTGACGATACGCTTTGGCATAACGAACACTATTTCGTCCTCACCCAAGATCGTTTTGCCGAATTGCTGCGTGATCATACCGACCCCGATACGCTGATGGACAGGCTTCTTGTCGCGGAACGGCGCAATATTCCGCATTATGGATTTGGGATCAAAGGGTTCACATTATCCATGGTCGAAACCGCAATTGACGTTACCGATGGTAAGGTGCCAGCCCCAGTAATTGCAGAGATCCTCAATGCGGGGCGGGAAATGTTGTGTCATCCTGTGGATTTGCTGCCCCATGCACAAGAGACCCTAGAGGCGCTGCAAGGTCGTTATAAACTGGTTCTGGTTACCAAGGGTGACCTTTTAGACCAAGAACGCAAACTTGCCTTGTCTGGTCTGCGCGACATGTTCGACAGTATCGAGATCGTGTCGGATAAAACCCCCGCGACCTATACACGCATCTTCTCGCAGCATGGCGACGGGGTCGAGCGGGGCATGATGGTTGGCAATTCGATGAAATCCGACGTGGTTCCAATGGTTGATGCCGGGGGCTGGGGCATCCACGTTCCCCACGGTATCACCTGGGCACTTGAACATGCTGATACGCCCGATCACTCTCCACGGTTTCGGCAAATCGCTGATCTTTCCGAATTGGAACAAATTTTAGACTGATTTTACCGCTAAAAGTTCGGGACAAGATTCGCTTTTCTTCTGCCCACTTCCTGCCACATTCTCGCCACAATCGCTTCTCTAGTGGCTTTGCACGCCGGACCACCTAAATGTGCCTCACACAATATTCATCTTTTAATGTGATCCTTGATTTCAAAGGGTTTATCGAAAAAATGACATGTGGTATGCTAACCTTAATAATTAGTGGCCAGTCGAAAAATCGGCGGTCCGAGGCAGAGCAAAGGCAGTTATCATGAGAGCGCGGCGCGTGCAGCCAGCCCGGTATGGGCTATTTATTCTTGCGGCTATTTGGATCCTAGTGGTGCTACCGCTAAGCGCTATGGCAGCCCCCTACGCCGCGTATGTAATTGACGCTCGGACAGGCGAGGTTCTGCATTCTCGCAACGCCGATACCCGATTGCATCCAGCATCACTCACAAAAATGATGACACTCTATATCGCGTTTGACGCAATCAAACGCGGTGAAATCTCGCTCGACTCAAAAGTGACGATCAGCAAGCATGCTGCGTCGGAACCACCCAGCAAGCTTGGCATGCGGCCGGGTCAGACAATTGCGCTGCGTTATCTTATTCGCGGTGCGGCGGTGAAATCGGCGAATGACGCCGCCACTGCAATAGGCGAGGCTATCTCGGGATCCGAAGCCAAGTTTGCACGCCGAATGAACCGCACCGCCAAGGCGCTTGGCATGACCAACACCACCTTCAAAAACGCCCACGGCCTGACTGAATCGGGCCACATGTCGACAGCGCGCGATATGACGACGATGGGCCGCCATCTGCTTTATGACTTTCCCGAATATTATAACCTGTTTTCCCGGATTACCGCCGATGCCGGTGTTCGCAAGGTCAGCCACACAAATCGCCGTTTTCTAGCAGCTTACAAGGGCGCCGACGGGATCAAGACCGGATATACACGGGCTGCGGGCTTTAACCTGACCGCATCGGCAGAGCGTGGGAATGAACGCGTAATCGTAACAGTCTTTGGCGGTACATCGACCACAGCACGGAACGCGAAAGTCGCCGAACTGATGGATCTTGGCTTCCGTCGCTCCCCATCCAAAGCGCCGCTGAACAAGCCAGCGAAACCCGTCTATGCAGATATCGAAGATACGCCTGTCGCGAACAATTCCGGCAGCACCCCCGGCGGTGCAGGCAAGACTATTCGCCTGGTTGGTGCCGTCACGACGTCAAAGCGCCCCCATCTGCGCCCCACCACAGAGGACGCGGTTGTTATTGCCACCGCAGAGGCACCACAAGCCACCTCTCCTTTGCTGTCCGAAGACATTACAGCCGCAATCGCGCAAGCTGTTGCAGCTGTTCCGGCAGAGGCCGTGCAAACTGCCAGCCTCGCCTCGGTCTCTCCACGCCCCACATCCCGTCCAAAGGGCCTGATCGCGTCGATCAATCCCGCCAAGGCCCTGAAAAAACCGCAACAGCAAGAGGTGGTTACACGCGTCTCAACATCTGGCGGGCGTCATTGGGGGGTCAACGTGGGCCGGTTCCCAAGCCGCTATGCCGCCGAGAAGGTTCTCGTGAAAACAGCCCTCTCCGAAATATCGACACTTGACGGGACACTGCGCAAAGTTGTCCAGCGCCCCCAAGGGTATGATGCAAATTTCCTTGGTATGACGCGTGAAACCGCTGACCTTGCTTGCCGCAGATTGGCTGCCCGCAACGTAAGCTGCTTTATGATCGGGCCGGGTTAATAAGTCCGTCACGGAATAAAACCGCATAAGATCACTACGCCGCTTGCCACAGATATTCAGGCCGAAACGGCCGCCTCTACGCCCGTATCATGAATAAACTGGTTCAGGTGGCAGCCTGCAACAATGCACGGGTGTAGTCCGACGCGGGGTTGTCATACAACGTATCAACGTCGCCATATTCAACGACATCACCGCGCTTCATCACCACAACCTTGTGCGACATGGCGCGCACCACTTTCAGATCATGACTGATGAACAGATAGGCGAGTCCGTATTTCCGTTGCAAGTTCCGCAATAGGTCAACGATTTGCACCTGCACTGTCATATCCAGCGCCGAGGTAGGTTCATCCAGAACCAACAAGCGCGGGCGTAGCACCATTGCACGCGCGATCGCGATGCGCTGACGTTGCCCGCCCGAAAACTCATGCGGATAGCGGTCCATCGTTGTAGGGTCCAACCCCACCTCGACCATCACATCGCGCACCAGCTCTCGTTGGTTGCGTTCGGGGTCCACATTGTGAACCGTCAGTCCCTCGGCAATGATCTGCATACAGGTCATACGTGGCGACAGACTGCCGAAGGGGTCCTGAAATACGATCTGCATGTCTTTGCGCAGCCGTCTTAATTCACGGGTCGACCAGCCACGCACGTCCTGACCCATATAGCTGATTCCGCCCTCAGAAGCGATCAACCGCATGATCGCCAGGGCCATCGTTGTTTTACCTGAACCGGACTCGCCAACAATTCCGACTGTTTCACCGGCACGAACGGTCAGGCTGGCGTCGTTCACGGCCTTTACGTGATCGACCGTTTTACGCAGGAAACCCTGTTGAATCGGAAACCACACCTTCAGATGCTCTGTGCGGGCAATAACTTCTGCATCATCCGGCACGGGGTCAGGACGGCCGGACGGCTCTGCACCCAGTAGTTTTTGGGTATATGGATGTTGAGGATTGTTAAAAATTTCCGCCGTTGGACCCTGTTCGACGATCTCGCCTTTTTGCATCACGCAAACGCGGTCCGCGATGCGCCGCACGATGCCAAGGTCGTGGGTTATGAACAATAGACCCATCCCCTCGCTGTCTTTGAGGTCTTTCAGCAAATCCAGAATCTGCGCCTGAATGGTCACGTCCAGCGCGGTTGTAGGTTCGTCTGCGATCAGCACGTCGGGTTTGTTGGCCAGCGCCATCGCGATCATCACGCGCTGGCGCTGCCCGCCCGACAATTGATGTGGATAAGCACCCAACCGGCTTTCTGCATCGTTGATCCCGACCTTGGCCAGCAGTTCAAGGATACGGTCCCGCGCAGCCGCGCCTACGACACCTTGATGCAGCGCCAGTGATTCCCCCAACTGCTTTTCAATGGTGTGCAGCGGGTTCAGCGATGTCATGGGTTCTTGGAAAATAAAGCTGATGTCGTTGCCGCGAACTTTGCGCAGCAGCTTGTCCCCTGCCCCGATCATCTGCTGACCGTCATATAGAACGGACCCCGACACCTCGGCGCTGTCCCCAAGAAGGGAAACGGTGCTCAGCGCTGAGACAGATTTACCGGAACCGGATTCGCCTACCAAAGCGACGGTTTCACCGCGGTTGAGCGTGAAACTGACACCTCTGACTGCATGCGTTACCGCGCCCTCTTGGCGAAACGACACATTTAGGTCTTTGACTTCAAGCACCGCGGATGTTGACTGATTCATGGTACAAATATCGCCACAGCATAAACGCCCCATGCTGCCATCAACGCGCAGAGCAAGCGAAGCCAGACCGGCGGTAACTTAATCAACGCGACGCTCCAACATCCAAGAAGAACAACTAGGGTATTGGGAAGAAACCGTGTTTCAAGAACCCCGAACAAATAGCCGACCGTATCCCCCGGTGCCATAAATACGGCGCGGATCAGCCACAGGGTAACGCCAATCGCTACGGTCACCGAAACGGCATAGACAATCGTGGCAAACACATCGGGAACAGAGCTGCGCGTTTCGGCACTCATGAGAACGTCTTTCTTGGGTCAAACGCATCGCGGATTCCTTCGAAGATAAAGATCAGCAATGACAACATAATTGCAAAGGTGAAGAACGCCGTAAACGCAAGCCAAGGCGCTTGCAGGTTCTGTTTGGCTTGTAGGGTCAGCTCCCCCAATGAAGGGGCCGAAGAAGGCAAACCAAAGCCCAGAAAATCGAGGATAGCCAGCGTGCTGATGGTACCCGTGATAATAAATGGCAGCATCGTCAACAGGGCAACCATCGCATTGGGCAACATGTGGCGGAACATGATCGTTATGTTCCCCACCCCAAGGGCGCGGGCCGCGCGCACATATTCAAGGTTCCGCGCCCGCAAAAATTCCGCGCGCACTACCCCAACGAGTGATGTCCAACTGAACAGCACCAACAGGAACACCAACAGCCAAAAACTGCGCCCCAGAATTGCGAACATAATGATGATCACATACAGCGACGGGGTCGACGACCAAATCTCGATCACCCGCTGGAAAATCAGGTCAGTCCATCCCCCAAAGAACCCTTGGACCGCGCCAGCAATGATGCCGATCAACGAAGCAGCCCCCGTTACAATCAAAGTGAACAGGATCGACAAGCGAAAGCCATGGATAACCCGGGCCAGAACGTCGCGTTTGGTGCCATCTGTGCCCAGCAGGTTTTGACGGTTTGGCGGCAATGGCGCGGCACCGGGACGATCAACCGCAGTATTGAACGAATAGGGGATCGGCGGCCAGACCGACCAGCCCTTTTCAATCGCAGTGCCGTCAATCTGGCCGTCTAGCGCGTCTTGGATCAACAGCTCGGGATCATCAAAACAGGCGTCCATGCCACCGGTCGCGATCAGGCATTTCACCTCGGGGTCGCGGTAAACAGCCTCGGTTTGAAAGTCACCGCCGAATGCTGTTTCGGGATAGAACTTGAAAATCGGCATATAATATTCGCCGCGATAGTTCACCAAGATCGGCTTGTCGTTCGCCACAAACTCGGCAAACAACGAAACACCGAATAGGATCGCAAAGATCCAAAGGCTCCAATAAGCGCGGCGGTTGCGGGTGAAATTGCGCCAGCGGCGTTGGTTGAGGGGGGATAATGCCATCAGATCAACCCTCGCGCCGTTCAAAGTCGATCCGAGGATCCACAAACACATACATCAGGTCAGACAAAATGCCGACGACCAGCCCGATCAGGCCAAAAATAAACAAGGTGCCAAAAACGATTGGATAATCACGAGCGACTGCCGCCTCAAAGCCCAATCGTCCCAGCCCATCAAGGCTGAAGATCGTTTCGATAATAAGCGACCCACCAAAGAAAACGCCGATAAACACAGCTGGGAAACCTGCGATCACAATCAGCATCGCATTGCGAAAAACATGGCCATACAGCACCTTGCGTTCCGACAACCCCTTGGCCCGCGCTGTCATCACATACTGTTTCTTGATCTCATCCAGAAAGCTGTTTTTCGTTAGCAAGGTCAACGTCGCAAAGGCCGAGATCGTCGAGGCCAGCACCGGCAATGCGATGTGCCAGAAATAGTCGCCAACCTTCGCCAGAGGGCTTAGCTGATCGAAATCATCCGAGGTCAAGCCGCGTAAGGGGAAAATCTGCCAATAGGATCCACCTGCAAACAGCACAAGTAACAGGATCGCAAACAAGAATCCGGGGATCGCATAGGCTGCGATAATCGCGCCGGATGTCCATGTATCAAAGGCCGTTCCGTCCTTGACCGCCTTGCGAATGCCCAATGGGATAGACACCAGATAGGCAATGACCGTCGACCATAGCCCCAGCGTGATCGACACCGGCAGCTTTTCCTTTATCAGCTCAATCACACTAATCGACCGGAAATAGCTCTCTCCGAAATCGAACCGCATATAGTTCCACATCATGCTAAAGAACCGCTCTACGGGGGGTTTGTCGAAACCGAATTCTTTCTCAAGCTCGGCGATAAATTCGGGCGGCAATCCACGCGCGCCAACATAATTTTCACTGGCCGTCGCAGCATCCGCGTTGCCTGCGTCGTTACCACTGCCCGAGAACCCCTCGAACACGTCACCGCCGCCTTGAATCCGCGCGATCGCCTGCTCAACCGGGCCACCGGGCACAAACTGTACCAGCGCAAAGTTGATCAACATGATCCCGATCAACGTCGGTATAATCAGCAAAAGCCGTCTAAGAATATAAGCGCCCATATGCGGCGTTTACCTCAGCGCGCCCGCGGCACGCAAGGCCGCAGCTTTGTCTGCGTTGTACCACCAGAAATCAAGGTATCCCAAGCCATACGAAGGCTGGGTTTCAGGGTGCTCGTACTGATTGTAGTATGCTGTCCAAAAGCTGTCGTTGTACCACGTTGGGATCATAATGAACTCGTGGCGCAGGGCGCGGTCCAGCGCCATCATGCTGGCATCTTCTTCTTCTTTGGTTTGCGCGGCCAAAGATACCTCGATAATCGCGTCAACCATCGGGCTGGCCAGACCTGCGGGGTTAAACAGGGAATAATTGGCCGCCTCTGAACCATAAAGCTGTGCCAATCCGGTCCCAGTGCCCAAGAACGGACGGTAACCATCAAACACAAGGTCATAGTCACGATCCCGTTCGCGGGCTGTATATTGTGAACTGTCGACTTTTTCCAGAACCGCATCGATGCCCATATTCGTCAGGTTCGACATAAAGTTTTCGACCACCGCAGACAGCGTTGCTGACCCCGAGGAGTTCAGTAAAAAGGTCAAACGCAGCGGTTTGCCGTCTGCGCCGTACCGTTTACCGTCGTTGCCCACCGCCCATCCGGCCTCATCCAGCAGCTTCATCGCGCGGCGCAGATTGCGGCGGTCCAACAGGCGGGACGCGTCGGATGTATGCGGGATCACCGCGTCTTCGGTCAGCATTTCCGGCGCGATTACGTCGCCAAGCCGCTCGAGAAGGGCCAACTCCATGCCTTGCGGTTTTCCAGCGGCCATCAAAGGCGTATCTTGGGTGAATGACGCGCGTGGCTTGAACAACCCGTATTGCAGAGATTCATTCGTCCATTCAAAGTTGAACCCCAATGCTACGGCCTCGCGCACCCGCTTGTCCTTTAATATCTCTCGGCCAAGGTTGAAAATAATCCCTGATGGCGTTGGTGGCGATCCATCAGGAATGTCTTCTTTCACCACATATCCCGCCGTGACCTTGGGAAAGTCATAGGCTGAGGCCCATTGTTTGGAATTCCCCTCGGTGCGGAATGTGTACTCGCCTGCCTTAAATGCCTCGAATGCAGAGTTCTCGTCACCGAAGTATTCAATACGAATCGCATCAAAGTTATTGCGGCCCACGTTGAACGGCAGATCGGCACCCCAATAGTCAGGGTTACGTTTGTAGACGATGCGACGGTTCACATCGATCTCGTCGATCATATAGGGGCCCGACCCCGGTGATGTCATCAAACGGGATTCATCCAGCCGTGCGCCGGATTCCTCGTACCATTTCTTGGACCACGCAGGCACGCCGCCCACCTGATCAATCAGGCTGCGGCGCGAAATACCGGGGGTAAAGTAGAATTTGACGGTATAGTCATCAATCACCTCGACCTTTGGAATGCGCTGGCGCACAGCATCGGCATAGGATTTCAGGCCCTGATCCAATAGCAAGTTGTGGCTGAATGCGATGTCATGCGCCGTCACCGGATCGCCCGTCGAAAACTTGGCATCCTTGCGCATGTGAAAAATCACCCAATCTTTGGATTCGGGATATTCAAGGCTTTCACACAGCAGGCAATAGGCTTCGCCGTACACGTCAGCCGGTGCTGCTTCGTTGCCTGTCCCCTCGCCCAGCAGGCTTTCGTACATGATAGTGCTTAACGCGCCGCCACGGCCCTTGCGGGAATAGGGGTTCATCGAATCAAATGTCCCAAGTGTCGAGATTGAAATCTCGCCGCCCTTGGGGGCATCGGGGTTCACATAATCGAAATGCGGATAATCCGCCGGATACTTCAGATCGCCATAAAACGAATATCCGTGACTGCGGATCATTTTTTCGTCCTGGGCATAGGCAGCGACGCCGATCAGCATCGCCCCCAATGCTAAAAAAGCCACCCAAAAGGCTTGCGATGTCATAGCGCGGGCGCGAATTTCTGCGCGGGCATGTGTAATGGGCATCAGGCTTTCCTTTACATAAATATTGTGTCGTACGGTTCCGTTTCTGCGGCCAAGCTAACGGGGCAGAACGCCAAGTTACAAGTTGCGAATATGTTATTTGACCGAAATCAGAGGCTGGAAACGCAAAAGGCCGCCCACAGTGGGGCGGCCCTTCGGAAATCTGTATGACAGCTTAGTTATCAAGGCTGTCGAGATAAGCGATCACGTTCGCGCGGTCTTCAACTTTGGGCAGACCTGCAAAACCCATTGTCGTACCCGGCGCATATGCAGCTGGCTTTGTCAGAAATTTGTTCAGGTTCTCAGGAGTCCAAACCTCGGCGACCTTTTCAAGATTGCCAGAATAGGCACCAAAACCTTCAGCGCTATCCACTTCGCGACCAACAACACCGTACAGGTACGGGCCTACAGCGTTTTCGCCTTGTGCCACTTTGTGGCAAGCACCGCATTTACGGAATACTTTCTCACCCGCACCAATATCGGCTGATGCCAAAACTGCCGAAAAATCAACGCCGTCTTCAGCGGGGGCAGCCCCATCAGTCGAGGCAACCTCAACAACGTATCCAGCGTCACCGTGCACTTCGTTGTGGTAAAGTTCTTCGCCGGCAAATTTGCCAAGCAAAAGAACAAGCCAAGCTCCAAAAAGGCCGGCAGCTACTTTAGTGATCGTCATTGTATCGAACATGCGTGAAGGTCCATCGTTGGTATTCGGGCATTGCGTTGACCGCGTATCTATTGCTTTCCCTCAGTCGGGGCAAGGTGTAGTTACCGCGACGAAACGCCCACAATGGTAAAGGTCTGATAAAGGACGCCCGAAATGAGCCAAAAAAATGCACCTCGCATCGCTTTTCAGGGCGCTTTAGGCGCTTACAGCCACGAGGCATGCCTTCAGGCGCGCCCTGATATGATTCCCGTACCGTGCCTCACATTCGAGGATGTTTTTCACGCCGTCAGCGAAGGCCGCGCCGATCTGGCGATGCTGCCAGTTGAAAACACGACTTATGGACGGGTGGCCGATATTCACCGTTTGCTGCCAGAAAGCGGCCTGCACATCATCGACGAGGCATTTGTTCGCGTGCGGATCAGCCTGATGGCCAATCCCGGTGTCGCGCTTGAGGACATCAAACAGGTCCGCGCCCATATGGTTTTGATCCCGCAAGCCCGCAGCTGGTTGGATAAACACGGAATCGGAGCAGAGTCTGCAACAGATAGCGCGGGTGCCGCACAAGAATTGGCCGCCTCTGACGAGCGCACCATCGGGGTGCTGGCCAGCGAAGTCGCTGCTGGCATCCACGGCCTAACCGTGCTGGCGCGGAACATCGAAGATCTGGATCATAACACCACGCGGTTCTTGCTTATGGCACCGGAAATCGACATGTCGCGCCGTGCCGAAAAAATGCTGACAACTTTCGTTTTTGAGGTGCGCAACATTCCGGCCGCTTTGTATAAGGCGATGGGCGGGTTTGCGACAAATGGCGTCAACATGACCAAGCTGGAAAGCTATATGGTCGGCGGATCCTTTACTGCGACGCAGTTTTATTCGGATATCGAAGGCCACCCAGACGACCCCGCCGTTCAACGCGCGCTTGAGGAACTGGGGTATTTCACCAATATGCTAGAAATTCTGGGCGTCTATCCTGCCGACCCCGGCAGACAAGGCTTGTAAGTCGTCAGGGCTTATAAGGCTCCGGGGTCTGACCGCTTAGCTTAGCGTGTTTTTTCGGGCCTGCTGGAAACGGTCGTCCATTTCTTTGGCATAGTCGCCCACCCGTTCTTTAAATTTCTTTGTCAAAGACGTCTTGGCTAGTTTCAAAGATTGCACCAACAAACGCGCCGACAAAGTTTTCGGTTTGATTTCGAGGGTGGTCACAATCCGCGTGCGGCTGCGGGACAAAGCCATCAATTCAAAACACATCTCGCCAGCCAATCCCGGAGACACGGTTTCAAGACGCATCTCGGTGGGGTTTTCAAATGTCACCATTTCGATTTCGACTTCGCGGCGTTTGCCGCGCATGTCAAATGCGGCGTCCCATTTCATGCCAACGCCCGGCTCGGTCAGCTTGTCCACCCGCTGGACTTCTGCCCCGCGCCGCATGGCAGCGCGTTCGAACTTGTCGAACTCGCACAACATGCTGAACACTGCATCAATAGGTGCCTCGATATCCTCTTTTGTCGAAAACTTCATTCTTTCGCCCGATCATTTTCTCGAAACATCGCCTCAATCGAGGGTATCTGCAAGCCAGTTTTCTAATAGGAAATGTGCGATGGCCCCTTTTCGTGCCGGCAAGATGGTCGTGTGCTGCCCAGAAAATACGTCCATCATCTCTTCTCTGGTTACCCAAACCGCGTCTTCGATTTCTTTTGGTTCAATCGTAATTTCCCGACTTGTTGCAGTACCGGCACAGCCAAACATAAGGGATGCAGGAAATGGCCACGGCTGGCTCGCCAAATAGGTGACCTCGTTAACGGTCACGCCGGATTCCTCGAAGACTTCGCGGCGCACAGCGGCTTCCAGCGTTTCGCCTGGTTCAACAAAACCGGCGAGCAGCGAATACATGCCCGCAGGCCAGCCGGGCGACCGTCCCATGAGGACAGAATTGCCATGCGTGATCAGCATAATCACGACAGGGTCGGTGCGTGGAAAATGCGAGCCCCGACATGCCGGACAATTGCGTTGCCAGCCGGCGTCATTGATCACCGTCTCGAACCCGCAGCGGGCGCAGAAGCCGTGGCTGTCATGCCACGCCAAGATCGCCTTGCCCGTTGCGGCAAGCTCTGCGTCTCGGGGGCCCAACCACGTCATCACCCGCCGCAATTCAACAAAAACATATTCCGGTGGCAGCATCGGATGATGTTGCTCGCTTGGGTCCAGAAACTGGCCTAGCTGACGGGGGTCAACGTCATCCGGCATCCACTGCGAAAGGTCATAGGCAAATCGCGCAGCGCCGTCTTCGCGACCCAGCAGGATTGGTGTATCACTGGCGTCTTTGAGGGCAGGATGATCAAGCGGCAGACGTACGAGGGAAGCAGGGCGCGTCGGATCAATCAAAATCTTGCCCCGCCAAAACAAGATCGCACGGGCTGCACTGTCCGCCTTTAGCGCTGCAACAGCTTCTTTATCGCCACGCACTTCGCCTGCGCGGTCAAGCGATGAGCCTCCGAATGTAACTGTCTCAGCGTGTTTCATATTGCCCCCAAACCTTGATCACACCCTGAGTAGGGGGCATCAGTCCCAAAGCCAAGCCCAGCAAGAACGCATCAATTTCATATTTTCAACCAAAATTAGAACACTATGCTATAGACTCAATTATAAGTTATTTGGAGACACCTTGGTAATGCGCAAAATTCATCGGCCTCAGTGCCATTCCATCGCCAGTGTGAAAGCGGCATAATTACCGTGGATCAGTTCACGGCCAAGCTGCGCATTCTGGCAACAACAGATCTTCATATGATGCTGGTTGCGCATGACTATACCTCAGATACCCCGAGCAATGGAGCAAGCTTGGCGGGGATCAGCACTTTGATCACAAAAGGTCGTGCCAATGCGCAAATGGAAGGGCGAGCCGCCGTCTTGTTTGATAACGGTGACTTTTTGCAAGGGACGCCACTGGCGGATTGGCAAAGCACCCAACCGGTCAAGGACACGCATCCGATTGCTCGTGTGTTCAACGACTTAGGTTACGATGCGATTGGTCTGGGCAATCACGATCTGGACTATGGCACGACCTATCTGGACCAAGTGGTGAATCTGATAGATGCCCCCACAGTGTCGACCAACCTTAGGGCGGATATCGTTCCAGGCATCAAAAAACATGCCATGCTGTCAAAAACGGTTGCGACACCGCAAGGACCGGCGACGATCCGTCTTGGCGTGGTGTCGGCGCTTCCGCTTGAAACCGCGATTTGGAACAAGTCACAGCTGCCAAGCGGCACAAGCATTGAAGACCCGTTCGCATCGCTGACCGATGCTACCCGCCAGTTGCGCAAGCAAGGTGCTGACCTGATTATTGCCTTGGTGCATATGGGCATGGACCAAAATGGCACTGCAAAACTTTCAGGAAACAATGGCGCGTGGGCCTTGGGCCAAATGCCTGAGATTGATGTCGTGATTGCGGGGCATACGCATCAACGCTTTCCCCTAGACCCCATTTCGGGGGATCATCCTGTAGCAGACCGCCCAACTGTGATGCCTGGCAACGCCGCATCCGATCTTGGTGTGATCGATCTTGATCTTGTCCAAGCGCGCGACGGCCGTTGGCAGATCAGGCACCATACCAGCCAGCTTTGGCCAAATACGGACGCCATTATTCCGGACCCAGCTATTATCAGTATCAATGCCGCGTCACATCAAGCCACGCGGGCGTACATTGCCCAAAAGGTAGGGAATATTCCCTATGATATACACAGCTATTTCGCCCTGGTTCACCCTGGAAGAACCCTTGCCCTCGCAGCCCGCGCCAAGGCGATCGCCGTAAGCAAAGCCTTGTCACAGCTCGAATTTGGCCACCTGCCCGTTCTAGCAACCGCGACGACACGGGCGGCTGGCGGGGCAATGGGGCCATCGAATTATATTCACATCGCGAAAGGCCCTGTATTACGCAGGCATCTATCGAATTTCACCCCCGCCACCAACCGCATTTGTGCAGTGCCGGTCAACGGTGCCGATCTGCGCAACTGGCTTGAGCATTCCGCAAGTGTTTATAACCAATTGCTTCCTGACGCGCCGGAACAGCCCTTGCTTGACCACAACAACCCCAGCTTTATCTTCGATACGATATACGGGCTGGACTATGAGATTGATCCGTCCCGCCCGATTGGTCAGCGGATCAGCAACCTGAGAATCAAGAACACACCGATCACACCGGATCAAAGATTTATCATAGCCACGAACCAGTTCCGTGCAGCAGGGGGTGGTGGGTATGATGCCCTCAACCTTGCAGAGCCGGTATTTCAATGCGACTTGACGCCGACGCAGTCTATCACCCAGGCGTTGCAAAATGATGATTTCGCTGAGTGGATGGAAACAGTCTCGTGGCGGTTGATCTGCGATGGTATGCGCAAGGGCGTCTTCGAGTGCAGTCCGAATGCGGCTCACTATTTTCATGAAATCAAGGGGCTCGCCCCTAAAATCCTTGGCCACACGGAAACCGGATTTGATCGCATTCAGGTCACCTTGTGAACCTTGCACTTTGAAAAGCGCTATACTATATGGGCATTGAGAGGTTGGTGCGGGCAGGTGCCTCGCCAACCCGGTCAGATCCGGAAGGAAGCAGCCGTAACGAGCCCCACTTGGGTCGTTATCAGCCTCTCACCTCAGCGTATTTCGCAAAGCGGAATGCGCGTAGCCTCGGCAGCGTCATCCGCAGGATGACACAAAAAGGGCATTTCCCATATCTTGCAAACGCCTCATCATCCAATATGCTTGGGCGCATTCCGCACGTGTGCTTTGTTGGCCAAGTTACCCTTCTGTAACCTGGCCATTCTTATGATCGTGTTTTAGCGAAAGTTGACGCCTACAACCGGTCAGCGGCAAACGTATCGCATTGACCGACCTGACCGCTGTCATACCCGCGTTGGAACCAGCCTGATCTTTGTGCCGATGTCCCGTGGGTAAAGGTATGCGGCTGCGGTGCACGCCCTGCTTGCTGTTGCAGATAGTCATCGCCAATCTTGCGAGCAGCATTTAGCGCTTCGTCCAGATCGCCACGCTCCATCAGGCCTTTGACGTTCTTCGCCCAAATTCCCGACAGGCAGTCGGCCATCAGCTCCAACCGAACCGTAAGCGCATTAGCCTCGGCGGTTGAGGATTGCCGACGCAGCGCATCAACCTTGGGCAATATACCCAACTGGTTCTGCACGTGATGCGCGACTTCATGGGCAATGACATAGGCTGCGGCAAAGTCACCACCGGCCCCCATACGCTGCGCCAGCATGTCAAAAAACTGTGTGTCCAGATAAGCCTTTTGATCTGCCGGGCAGTAGAAAGGCCCCGATGCACCTGACGCGCCGCCGCAAGCGCTTTGCGTCACGCCCGAGAACACGACCAACTGTGGGGGCACATATTCACGGTCCAGTTGGTTGGGGAACACATTGCCCCACACGTCTTCGGTCGTGGAAAGCACCCGCGCTGAAAACTGTGTGGCCTGAGAATGCTCCTGGCTTACCTGCGTGCCCTGCTGCGTCTGGCCGCCACCAGCGCCGATCAAAGGCGACACATCAATGCCCGTGAAATAGCCGATCGCCAGAACGGCTAGCACCCCGACCAGCCCCAGACCGCCTGCGCGACCGCCACGACCGCCACGTACTTCAACATTCTTGCTTCGCCGTATCCCTCTCAGCCGCATAGCGTGGCCCCCCATGTAAAATTCAATCAGTTCATTCAAGTTTAACCCTTAGCAGGCTGCGCATTCAACGCTTATCAATCTGTGCCCCAACAACGGTGGACGCTGGCCCGCCCTCGCCTTATCTTGTGATGCAACCCGAATCCCCGAAGGACCCCCATGTCAGCACCCTCCGCCTACCGCGTTCTTGCCCGCAAATACCGGCCCGAGACATTTACCGATCTGGTCGGACAGGATGCCATGGTGCGGACCCTGAAAAATGCGTTCGAGGCCGACCGTATTGCGCAGGCATTCATTATGACTGGCATCAGGGGCACTGGCAAAACCACCACCGCACGGATCATCGCCAAGGGGATGAACTGCATCGGTCCGGATGGTGAGGGTGGTCCGACCACCGAACCCTGCGGGGAATGCGAACATTGTGTGGCCATCATGGAAGGCCGCCATGTCGACGTAATGGAGATGGACGCCGCATCAAACACCGGGGTCGGCAACATCCGCGAGATCATTGACAGCGTGCACTATCGCGCAGCGTCGGCCCGCTACAAAGTCTACATCATCGATGAAGTTCACATGTTGTCGACGGGTGCGTTCAACGCCCTGCTCAAGACGCTTGAGGAACCGCCGGAGCATGTGAAGTTCATTTTTGCCACCACCGAAATCCGCAAGGTGCCGGTGACCGTTCTTTCACGCTGCCAGCGGTTTGACCTACGCCGGATCGAACCCGAGGTGATGATCGCGCTAATGCGCAAAATCGCCGGTTCCGAAGGGGCCGAGATCGCAGATGATGCGCTGGCTTTAATCACCCGCGCTGCCGAAGGGTCGGCACGTGATGCAACGTCCTTGCTGGATCAGGCGATCAGCCACGGTGCCGGCGAAACAACAGCGATCCAAGTGCGCGCGATGCTGGGGCTGGCGGACCGTGGCCGAGTACTGGACCTGTTTGACATGATCCTGCGCGGCGATGCGGCGGGTGCCTTGAATGAACTGAGCAGCCAATATTCAGACGGGGCAGACCCGATGGCTGTGCTGCGCGATCTGGCTGAAATCACCCATTGGGTGTCAGTCGTTAAAATCACACCCGATGCAGCCGAAGACCCCACCGTGTCGCCCGAAGAACGCAGTCGCGGCCTGACAATGGCGGAAACCTTGCCGATGCGCGTGCTCACGCGGTTGTGGCAAATGCTGCTCAAAGCGTTGGACGAAGTCGCAAGTGCGCCCAACGCAATGATGGCTGCAGAAATGGCAATCATCCGGCTGACCCACGTGGCTGACCTGCCCAGTCCGGAAGAGTTGGTGCGCAAACTTGGCAATGCCACGCCCCCCCCTGCTGCGGCGCAATCACATGCCCCAACAGGCGGCGGCGGGAGCGGCGGTGGCACCACAACAGCGATGGCCGGACAGCATATTCAATCAGGCGGACAATCAGGCGGATCTTCCGGTGCCACCATGGCGGCAACCGCCCCCGCTATCGACCAAGCGCTCGCACGGTTTCCTAGCTTTGAGCATGTTGTGGAACTGATCCGCACCAACCGTGATGTAAAGCTGCTGGTCGAAGTCGAAAACACCGTCCGGCTTGCCGCATATCAACCTGGCCGCATTGAATTCACGCCAACCGAAGCCGCGCCTCGCGATCTCGCTCAACGTCTTGGCACCCGTCTGCAATTATGGACCGGTAACAGGTGGGCGGTCATCATCGTTGGCGACAGTGATACGAAAACCATCGCTGAAATTCGCGATGCCAAAGAAAATGCGCTGAAATCTCAGGCTGAAAGCCACCCCTTGATGCAGGCCGTTATGGCCACATTTCCCGGTGCAAAAATCCTGTCGATCCGGACCAAGGAAGACATTGCAGCCGCCGCTGTTTCGGAAGCATTGCCCGAAGTCGAAGACGAATGGGACCCTTTCGAGGACGACTAGGGGCCAAACAGGCCGCCCCTTGTCCCACGGGCCGACAGTCCGCATATAACTTAAGACACGAAATTCAGGAGACGACACAATGTTAAAAGGTTTGGGTGCCATGGGTGACATGGCCAAGATGATGAAAGCCGCGCAGGAAATGCAGGGCAAGATGGCGCAAATGCAAGAAGACATGCATAACATCATCGTAGAAGGTGAATCCGGTGCCGGTCTTGTCAAAGCGACCTGCACCGCCAAGGGCGAATTGAAATCACTCGACATTGATCCGTCGATCTTTAACGGCGACGAAAAAGAAGTCGTAGAAGACCTGATCCTTGCCGCGATCAAAGATGCGCAATCCAAAGCCACCGATCGCGCGCAATCCGAGATGAGCAAGCTCACCGAAGGCATGGGCCTGCCCGCCGATATGAAACTGCCCTTCTGATCATTGCAAACGGATCTAAATCCTCGCCGGAGGCATAGAATCTCTTTTTAAACCATTACGCGGGGCCCGCAGTTTTGAGCAGCACACGTGATATCGACGCGCTAATTGATCTGATGTCGAGGCTTCCGGGCCTTGGCCCAAGATCGGCGCGTCGCGCGGTGCTGCATTTGATCCGGAAACGCGCCCTGCTGCTGACCCCCCTTGCCGACATGATGCAGACAGTCGCCGTGACGGCGCGCGAATGTCTGAATTGCGGTAACGTGGGCACCAGTGATGTGTGTGATATCTGTTCGTCCGAAAAACGTGCCAATGGCGAACTTTGCGTCGTCGAAGACGTGGCAGACCTTTGGGCGATGGAACGCTCTGGTGTCTTTAAGGGGCGCTATCATGTGTTGGGTGGCACCTTGTCCGCGCTTGATGCCATCGGACCGCAGGAGTTGCGAATTCCCCGTCTGATTGACCGTGTGGCGACCGAGAACATCAGCGAGGTTATTCTAGCACTAAATGCCACTATCGACGGTCAGACCACCGCCCACTACATTGCTGATCAGCTTGATGGCCAAGTTCGCCTGACATCATTGGCCCAAGGTGTGCCCATCGGCGGAGAGCTGGATTACCTTGATGATGGTACGATTACAGCGGCTATGCGGGCGCGCAAATCAATTTGATTTCTGGCGCAGCTTTGCCAAGGCAATCAACGCTGCGTCCCGTTCCGCTTCCAATTCAGCGATACTGCGTCCGGCGGCCTCTGCCGTGACGCCCCTCACCAATTTTTCGCGCACGTCCGGGGTCAGTCTGGGATTGCCCAAATCTGCCCAGCGCTTTTCCTGACTGGCCCCGAGGTGGTCCAAATACCCAGCCATACCGCCCGCACCACCGCCCAGATGATAGGCCATATGTGCGCCCAGCACCGACCACCGCAGCCCGGGGCCGTTAACAAGCGCTTTGTCCACCGCGTCGACATCGGCGATCCCTTCGGCAACGATGTGCACGGCTTCGCGCCACAAAGCAGATGCAAGGCGGTTCGCGATATGACCGACCGCTTCTTTTTTTAACCTGACGGGCACCGAACCCAACCCTCTATAAAAGGCCTCAGCCCAACCGACGATTGCGTCATTTGTCCCGAAAACCTCGACCAGTGGCACCAGATGGGGCGGGTTGAAAGGATGCGCGGTGATCAGACGTTGTGGGTGTTTCATGCCTACAGACAGATGCGACCACGGGTGCGCCGACGTGCTGGAGGCGATAATGACATCATCCGCAACAAGCGCTTCGACCTGCGCATATAGGTCTTGTTTTAACGGCACGCTTTCAGGTGCGTTTTCTTGCACCAAGGGCACCCCCTGAACCGCCATCCCAAGATCTGCGCAAAGCTGCAGTGACCCTTGTGGGCCAGTCGCCCCCCCGATTTCATCCAATTGTGCCAAGGGTCCGGACACCCGTTCCTGAAATCCGGCGAGCACCTGCGGGTTAGGATCCCAAGCGCGCACATCATGGCCCGCGCGTAAAAACAACGCGGTCCAACTGGCCCCAATCAGACCACAGCCCAAAACAGCGACAGAGGTTTTCTCGGGCATCAATGTTCCCTCTGCAAGATCAACACGCTGTCGTGCAGCGGTAAATGTGCGTTGTCCTAAACAACTGTATCCAGCTCAAGCACTGTCTCGACGCCGTTCTCAAGAACATAGACGCAGCCCTGACGGTTTGTCAGCTGTCCCAGCTCGGGCCGGCTGAGGCCGCACAATTCGCCGCGCAACAACTGACCGCTAAGACCATGGGCAACGATCACCGTGGGCTGTGTCAGCGTCGCAACAAAATCTCGTACGCGGGCCTGAAATGTATCAAACCCCTCGCCTCCCGGTGCGGCTGCGTAAAACTCCATGTGGGGGCTGTGGGGTGTGATGCCTTCGGGTAGGTTCTTGAAAATATCCGCACGTAAATGGCCTTCCCAGTCGCCTGCAAAAACTTCCTTCAGGCGGTCATCGGTTTCATATTCCCGTCCGTCCAGCGCGATATCCGCTGTCTGCCGCGTGCGCTTTAGCGGCGACACAATACAGGGTGGATTGTGTGCAAGAATAGGAGCCATCAGTCGCGATTGCTGATGCGCGTGCTGGACCCCTCGCGGCGAAAGCACCGATTCGGTTTGCCCCTGAACGCGCCCTTCGGCGTTCCATTCGGTCTCACCGTGACGCAAGAACCAGACTTTGGGATAGGATTTCATCGTCAGGTGACCTTTTAAAACTGCTATTCGAGCGCAGTCTGACCGATGACGGCCCAAAGGCCAAGTCGATGATGCCGCCGTGCCACGCGCATCGCGGGCGCGGCGGATTGAGTTCTTAGTTGTCGTAGCCCGGATTAGTGCGCTTCAACTTGCGCATCAAACCCGGCCAAACCAGATTGTCCCCCGATCCTGGTGTGAACGCGCCCGCAGCTTGGCTGGCTACCAAATCGGCCATGTCTTGGGTTTCTTCATGCAGGTGTTCTGCGCTGCCTGCAGCTTGGGCAAAAATTTGGGTTTTGCAGGCGTTTTCAAGGAAATACATCCGCAAAAATGCCAACGCACAGTTTGGCCCAACCGTCAGCGTGCCGTGATTGCGCAGCATCAGCAGGCTTTTATCGCCGATGTCATTCACAATCCGATCGCGTTCATCAAGGTTCAGCGCGATGCCTTCGTAGTCGTGGTAGGCAAGGTCATTGTTCACAATCATCGAGAATTGCGTATAGCGGCGCAGCCCGCCTTTTTGCACTGACACCGCCACACCATAGGGCGTGTGCACATGGATCACACAGCCCGCGTCATGGCGCGCGGCGTGGATGGCCGAGTGGATGGTGAACCCTGCCGGATTGATAAAATACGGCGTTTCCTGACAAATATCGCCGTCCAGATCGATTTTTACCAGCGCCGATGCCGTCATTTCATCAAACATCAGGCCGTAGGGGTTGATCAAGAACCGTTCCTGCCCATCCTCGTCCGGCAAACGGGCCGAGATGTGGGTGAACACGAGATCGGTCCATCCGTGCATCGCGCACAGCCGATAGGTCGCGGCCAGTTCGCAGCGCAATTTCCATTCTGTCTCAGATACTTTGCCCTTTAGGCTCGGCAGATCAGCGGGATCGGGAATGTCAAAACCTGTCCCCCGTTGCAGCGCTGATTGATCATTCATCGGTCACTCCTCCCATAAAGTTGGGGCAACTATAGCGCGGCAAAGGGTGGCCGAGGCAAGTGTCATTCCCGGAAGTCCCGATGTCGTCCCTATAAATTAACGGTATATCTTGCGCAGTTGAGGTGGATATTTCTGCTTTAGTGTACTATCGCATACCAAACTTCCTGAAAGGCTTGAAACCATGGCTGATACGAACACACCTGACATCATTTACACCAAGGTCGATGAGGCACCCGAGCTGGCGTCCTATTCCTTGCTGCCAATCATCCGCAGCTTTGCCAATGCGGCAGGCGTGTCGGTTGGTACGCGCGACATCTCGCTGGCCGGTCGTATTCTGGCGGCCTTTCCTGACGCGCTGACCGCTGATCAAAAGCAATCTGATGATCTGGCCGCGATGGGTGATCTGGTGAAAACTTCTGATGCAAACGTGATCAAACTGCCGAACATCTCGGCTTCGGTTCCGCAGTTGGTTGCCGCAGTCAAGGAACTACAGTCCCAAGGCTACGCCCTGCCCGACTATCCCGAAGCCCCTAGCACCGATGCCGAAAAAAAGGATCGCGCAGCCTATGACGCGATCAAAGGATCGGCTGTGAATCCGGTTCTGCGCGAGGGCAACTCTGACCGCCGCGCTGCGACTGCGGTTAAGAAATACGCGATGGCCAATCCGCATTCGATGGGCACATGGTCCAAGGACAGCAAAACCAAGGTTTCTGCCATGTCCGGCGGTGATTTCTTTTCCAACGAAAAATCCCTGACGCTGACAGACGCCCAAGCCGGTGCCGCAAAAATCGTTCACGTCGCGGCTGACGGGTCCGAGACCGTGCTGAAAGACGGCGTGACCTTCCCCGCGGGTACCGTAGTCGACACGACGTTCATGTCTGCAAAAGCGTTGGATAAATTTCTGGCCGAGCAAATCGAAGAAACCAAGAAAGACGGCACGCTGTTCTCGTTGCACATGAAAGCAACAATGATGAAGGTATCGGACCCCATCATTTTCGGCCACGCTGTGCGCGAATTTCTTAAGCCCGTGTTCGAAAAATACGGTGATGAACTGAAGGCCGCAGGCGTGAACCCGAACGCCGGAATTGGCGACATGATGGCCCGGATCGACGACAAAGCCGAGATCAAGCAAGCAGTCAAAGACGCAATGGCGTCGCGTCCACCGATGTATATGGTCAACTCTGACAAGGGCATCACCAACCTGCACGTCCCCTCTGACGTGATCATCGACGCATCCATGCCCGCGCTGATCCGCGCAGGCGGCAAAGGCTGGGGCCCCGACAACAAGGAACACGACACCAATTGCGTTATCCCTGACAATTCCTATGCCCCCGTCTATGACGAAAGCATCAAGTATTTCAAAGAAACTGGCGCGCTGGACCCGACCACATCGGGCACTGTCCAGAACATCGGTTTGATGGCCCAAAAGGCCGAAGAATACGGCTCACACCCCACCACGTTTGAAATCCCAACCGATGGCACGGTCAAAATGATCGCGGCCAATGGCGATGTAATTTCAGAACATACAGTAGAAGCGAATGACATCTGGCGCGCCGCATCGGCCCGCAAAGCGCCCATCAAAGACTGGGTGCAACTGGCCATCGACCGTCAAAAGGCCGAAGGCTGCGAAGCCATTTTCTGGCTGGACGCAGACCGCGCCCATGACGCCGAGCTGATCGCCTATGTTATGCCAATCCTTGAAGCGAAAGGCGTCTCTGACAAGTTCCAGATCATGTCGCCTGCTAAGGCCACGCGCCAAACGCTCGAGACGATCCGCACCGGAGCGAACTCGATCGCGATTACCGGCAACGTTCTGCGCGACTATCTGACCGATTTGTTCCCGATCTTGGAACTGGGCACATCGGCCAAGATGCTATCGATTGTGAAATTGATGCAGGGCGGTGGTTTGTTTGAAACCGGTGCGGGCGGGTCTGCCCCCAAGCACGTTCAGCAGTTGGTCGAAGAAAACCACCTGCGTTGGGATTCACTTGGCGAATTCTGCGCCTTGGGTGAAAGCCTCAAGTTCCTGGCCGATCAAAAGAACAACGAAAAAGCCCGGATCCTGGGCAAAGCGGTTGACGATGCGACGCAAGGCATCCTCGACAACAACAAATCGCCATCGCGCAAAGTCGGTCAGCCCGATAACCGCGCCAGCCACTACTATTTCGCACTGTATTGGGCGCAAGCACTGGCTGCACAGACTGGCGACGCCGACTTGGCAAAGCATTTTGCCCCAATCGCGGAAAAGCTGGCAGCGAATGAGGACAAGATCATGGCCGAACTGGCCGAAGTCCAAGGCAAAGTGGTCGATCTGGGCGGGTATTTCCATTCCGATCCAGCAAAAACCGAAGCTGTCATGCGCCCGTCAGCCACATTGAACGCCATTATCGGCTAAGGGATACTGCCCCGCCCCTTATTTTAAAAAGGGGCGGGGCTTTTCCTTTCAGGCGGCAAGCGTGCCATTAGTTTCGACGGCCCTGCCCCCGGGAACCTTCAATATAACGCACTGGAATCGCCGATCTGCGCATAAGAACCTGACGCATAGGTTTGCCAGCGCCCGCGTATCCTGATTAAACAGCAATTAGCCCTGCACACACGGGGTCGCTATAATGTTGACGGCAGAAACGGGGCTTCTCATGACCAAACGCGCACTTATCACCGGGATTACAGGCCAAGACGGGTCCTATTTGGCCGAATTCTTGCTGGAAAAAGGCTATGAGGTGCACGGGATCAAGCGGCGCGCGTCGTCGTTGAACACGCAGCGGATTGACCACATTTTCCAAGATCCGCACGAAGCGGACCCGAAACTGCACCTGCATTATGGCGATCTGACCGACAGTTCGAATCTGACGCGGATTCTCAGCGAAGTGCAGCCCGACGAGGTTTATAACCTAGGCGCGCAAAGCCACGTGGCAGTCAGCTTTGAAGCGCCCGAGTATACGGCAGATGTGGACGCAACGGGTGCCTTGCGCCTGCTTGAGGCGATCCGTTTCTTGGGTCTTGAGAAGAAAACAAAATTTTACCAAGCATCGACCTCGGAATTGTATGGTCTTGTGCAAGAAACCCCGCAAACCGAAACCACGCCTTTCCATCCGCGCAGCCCTTATGCGGTGGCCAAGATGTACGCCTATTGGATCACGGTAAACTACCGCGAGGCATACGGCATGTATGCGTGCAACGGCATCCTGTTTAACCATGAATCGCCCCGGCGCGGCGAAACATTTGTCACCCGCAAGATCACCCGTGGTATGGCGAACATCGCGCAAGGACTCGATACCTGTCTGTACATGGGCAACATCGATGCGCTACGCGACTGGGGCCACGCCAAGGACTACGTGCGGATGCAGTGGATGATGCTTCAGCAAGATGTGCCGGAGGATTTTGTGATTGCCACAGGCGTGCAATATTCAGTGCGCCAGTTCATTGTATGGTCCGCCGCCGAACTGGGGATCACCCTGAGGTTCGAAGGGGAAGGCATCAATGAGCGAGCCATCGTGGACAGTATCAAGGGCGACGACGCCCCCGGAGTCAAACCCGGTGATGTTGTTCTGAAGATTGACCCAAAGTATTTTCGCCCAGCCGAGGTGGAAACGTTGCTGGGGTCGCCCGCCAAGGCCAAAGCCAAACTGGGATGGGAGCCGCAAATCACCACTCAGGAAATGTGCGCCGAAATGGTTAAAAGCGATCTTAGAATTGCCAAACGTGCGCGCCTGCTGGTCGACCACGGTTTTGATGCGTTCATCGCACACGAGGATTAATCCATGTCAGGGAAACTTTTCCTCACTGGCGGTTCCGGTATGGTTGGACGAAATGTCCAAGATCATGCCGCCGCCGAGAATTGGCAAATTATTGCCCCGTCCAGCCGCGAGCTTGATCTGATGAACAGCGCCGCTGTGGCTGAGTTTATCAAGTCAGTGCAGCCTGATTTTATTGTTCATTCCGCAGGCAAGGTCGGCGGCATCCGCGCCAATATGGCTGAACCTGTCGCCTTTCTGGATCGCAACATCACGATTGGCCGCAACGTGATCATGGGGGCCTATGAGGCCGGTGTGAAGCAGCTGATCAATCTGGGTTCCACCTGCATTTACCCCCGCGCCGCCGCCAACCCGCTAAGCGAGGATCTGTTGCTAACAGGCGAACTTGAGCCCACGAATGAGGGCTATGCAATTGCAAAGATCTTTGCGCTGCGGTTGTGCCAGTATATCCGCCGGGAGGACCCAACCTTTCAGTATAAGACTCTGATCCCTTGCAATCTTTTTGGGCCATATGACAAATTTGATCCGGAGGTGTCGCATTTGTTGCCCGCGATCATTCAAAAGGTGCACGATGCCCAACTGGCAGGTGATCCGACGGTTGAAATCTGGGGTGACGGCACGGCCCGACGCGAATTTATGTATTCTGCCGATCTGGCCGATGCAGTGTTTCGTGCAGCCGGTGATGTCGAAAACATACCCGATCTGATGAACGTCGGCGTAGGCCAGGACCACAGCATTGACGACTATTATACGACTGTCGCGCGGGTCATCGGATGGCAAGGCAGCTTTACCCATGACCTAAGCAAACCCACTGGCATGGCCCGCAAGTTATCCGATACATCGCGCCAGACCGCCTGGGGATGGCAGCCGCAGACCTCTCTCGAGGATGGCATTACCAAGACCTATCAATACTATCTGGAGACATCAAAATCATGAGCCCCCGCTTTCCTCTTGCAACCTCCTCCTGGGATCAGGCCGAGCAAGATGCCCTGCAACGGGTGATCAAATCAGACATGTATTCAATGGGCCCTGAGGTCCGGAGCTTTGAGGAACAGTTTGCTGCGTTTTTCGGGGCTAAATACGCTGTTATGGTTAACTCCGGTTCCTCTGCGAACCTGCTGATGACCGGTGCGTTGTTCTATTCCAAGAACGAGGATCTGCGCCTGAGGGCAGGAGACGAGATCATCGTGCCCGCCGTGAGCTGGTCAACGACATATTATCCGCTGGCCCAATACGGGCTGGTTCAAAAGTTCGTCGATATCGACCGCGGCACATTGAATTATGACCTTGATGCGCTTGCCGCGGCTGTCAGCGACAAAACCCGCGCGATCATGATCGTGAACCTGCTGGGCAATCCCAATGATTTCGACCGGATCAAGGAAATCATCGGCGACCGCAAGATTGTTCTACTGGAAGACAACTGCGAATCCATGGGTGCAACTTTCGGCGGGAAACAGACCGGAACATTTGCCCATGTAGGCAGTTTTTCCAGTTTCTTCTCGCATCACATTTCCACCATGGAAGGTGGCCTTGTGACCACCGATGACGAAGAGCTGTATCACATCATGCTGTCCATGCGTTCGCATGGCTGGACGCGGCATCTGCCCAAGGAAAACCGCGTGACGGGCACCAAAAGCGATGATCCGTTCGAGGAAAGCTTTAACTTCGTGCTGCCCGGCTACAACCTGCGCCCGCTTGAGATGTCGGGCGCATTAGGCAAAGAGCAGTTGAAAAAGCTGCCCGACCTTATCAAGGGTCGGCGTGACAACGCCAAGCTGTTCGTTGACGGGCTTTCGAACCATCCCCTGTTCACCCTCCAAGAAGAAATTGGCGAAAGCAGTTGGTTCGGTTTTTCGCTGTTGCTGCGCCCCGATATCGGCATATCACGCAGTGACCTTGTTACCAAACTGGACAGCCTTGGATTTGAATGTCGCCCCATCGTGGCGGGCAATTTCACTAAAAACCCCGTGATGGAGCATATCCCTCATGTCATTCACGGGAACCTCGAGAACGCGCAATATATTGACGTGAACGGGCTGTTTGTCGGTAACCACCACTATCCGATCCCCGAAGCTGTCGATGCCCTGGCTGGGCTTCGGGCTTAGGTCACTCGACCGGGTCCCGCCCCTGCATAATGCGGCGGGCGGGATGGATCGCACCTGACCGCAGGCCTGATCCCTCTACTTTTGTTAATGTCTCGTTAGTTCAATCGCTATTAAGGTTTGTATCATGATCCATCCTATCCTTCTTTGCGGCGGTTCTGGTACGCGCCTTTGGCCGCTGTCGCGCAAATCATATCCCAAGCAGTTCGCAAAACTGATGGGGGACGAAAGCCTTTTCCAAGCCTCGGCCCGGCGTCTGTCTGGCGAAGGCTTTGCAGCGCCTGTGATCGTTACCGGCGACCCGTTCCGCTTTATCGTGACCGAGCAGTTGGCGCAGGTCGAACAGGCCGCGATGGGGATTTTGATTGAACCTGACGGCCGCAATACCGCCCCCGCCATCCTTGCTGCTGCCCTTTGGATCGCGAAAACTGACCCCGGCGCGCTGATGCTTGTGGCCCCGTCCGATCACGTCATTCCCGACACTGCCGCCTTTGCCGCCACAGTTCAGGCCGCCGCGCCACGTGCGCAATCTGGCGATCTGGTGACATTCGGTATCACTCCCACGCGCCCTGAAACCGGATATGGCTATCTTGAACTGGCTGCCGATGCGAATGCAGGGGCCGACACACCGCAGACGCTGGCGCGCTTTGTTGAAAAACCAGATGCCAACCGCGCGGCCAATATGTTGGCGGCAGGAAACTTCCTGTGGAATGCAGGCATTTTCCTGTTTACCGCCGACGCCATAATCACCGCCTATGAAACCCATACACCCGCCTTGCTGACGGCCGTCACCCACGCGCTGCAACAAGCGGATCCGGATTTGGGCTTTACCCGTCTGGACCCCGTCGAATGGGCCAAGGCAGACGATATCTCGATCGACTATGCGATTATGGAAAAGGCGGACAATCTGGCCGTGATGCCCTTTGGCGCGGGATGGTCCGATCTTGGGGGCTGGGATGCCGTTTGGATGGAATCCGGCCCGGATGCGCAAGGGAATGTATGTTCTGAAAACGCGACGGCGATTGATTGCACCGATACGCTGCTGCGGTCTGAAACCGACGGGTTACAGCTGGTCGGCATAGGGCTGGACAACATTGTTGCAATTGCAATGGGCGATGCGGTGTTGGTCGCTGACAAATCCAAAGCGCAGCGCGTCAAGGAGGCCGTTGATGCGCTCAAGGCCAAGGGTGCAGGCCAAGCCATCCAGCTCCCCCGCGATTACCGACCGTGGGGCTGGTACGAAAGCCTCGTTATCGGTGGCCGTTTTCAAGTGAAGCGCATCGTGGTTAATCCCGGCGCGTCCCTGAGCCTGCAGAGCCACCACCACCGATCTGAACACTGGATTGTGGTCGAGGGCACTGCGAAGGTCACCGTCGACGACAACGTCAATCTGATCAGCGAAAACCAGTCGGTATACATCCCGTTGGGTGCCGTTCACCGCATGGAAAACCCCGGCAAAGTGCCTATGGTGCTGATCGAGGTCCAGACAGGCAGCTATCTGGGCGAAGATGATATTATCCGCTACGAGGACGTCTATGCCCGCAGCTGAAGGCATTGTGTCCCGCGATGCGGCGCTGAAGCATGCACAGGCATATTTTGACAACGGCTACCTGAAATCCGACCTCGCCAGCCTTGTAGCATTTCAAACGGAAAGTCAGACGGCCGAGCAGAAGTTGCAATTAGCCCGCTATCTGACCCAAGCAATAGAACCCCGATTGAATGCGATGGGGTTTGCATGTCAGATCCACGCAAACCCTGATCCCTGCGGTGGGCCGCTATTGGTTGGCCTTCGGATCGAGAATCCTTCATTCCCCACTGTTCTGACCTATGGCCACGGCGATGTGACCCGCGCACAGACGGACCAATGGCGCGATGGGCTAACCCCCTTTGATCTGACCGAAGACGGCGACCGCCTGTACGGCCGTGGTGCTGCGGACAACAAGGTTCAGCATCTGATCAACTTCAAAGCGTTGGAAACGGTTTTGGCCACGCGGGGCAGCCTTGGCTTTAACGTCAAAGTCATCTTCGAGATGAGCGAAGAGATCGGATCGCCTGGGTTGGCCGCCTTTTGCAAGGTCAACAAAGACCTGCTGTCGGCTGATGTTCTAATTGCCTCGGACGGGCCGCGCTTGCGTCCGGATCGGGCAACGATGTTTATGGGCGCACGTGGCGGTGCTAGCTTTGATTTGGTCGTCGATCTGCGTGAGGGGGCCCATCATTCAGGTAACTGGGGCGGCTTGCTGGCTGATCCGGCAATCTTGTTGTCCCACGCCATTGCGTCGATCACCGATGTACGCGGCCAACTGCGCATTCCGCAATGGCGGCCAGATAGCCTGACCCAGACCATACGCGATGCGCTTGACGGGTTGCCCATCGTCCAAGACAGCTTTCCCCCCGTAGACGAAGACTGGGGTGAGGAAACCCTGACCCCGGCAGAGCGTGCCTATGGCTGGAATTCCTTTGCGGTTTTGGCAATGACCAGTGGCGTGCCAGACGCACCGGTCAACGCCATTTCGGGCAGCGCGCGGGCGACCTGTCAGCTGCGCTATGTCGTGGGCACTGATCCGCAGGCCTTGTTGCCTGCCCTGCGCGAACATCTGGACGCGCAGGGTTTGCAAAAGGTGCAAATCGTCCCCCATGCCGAGATTTTTCCAGCTACTCGTCTGGATCCGACCCATCCCTGGGTCCAATATGTGAAAACATCGATCACCAAGACAGCCGGGAGGGCACCGCATGTGCTGCCAAATCTTGCCGGGTCACTACCAAACGAATGTTTTGCGGATATTTTGGGACTGCCCACTGTCTGGATTCCCCACAGCTATCTTGGCTGTAATCAGCACGCCCCGAACGAACATGCGTTGAAATCCGTCTGTCAAAGTGCGCTGCAAATCATGACAGGACTGTTCTGGGATATCGGCGAAAGCGCCCCGTAGTCAGGGCACTTTCGCAGTATTTCAGGCGCGTGACAGCACGCTTGCAGGACGCGCTTTGGCAAGGGCGGCTGTAATCAGACCAGCCAATACCGCCTTGACGATATCACCGGGAATAAAGACCGTGACCAGTGCTGCGGCTTCAAGCGCAGTTTTGTTCAATGCGATGGCAAGACCTGCAATCCCAAACACATAAAGCACAATGATACCGCCAATAACCGACGCGACGCCCGCGACGATTGCCAGCGAAGGGCCTCGCCATTTTTCAACGATCAGGCCGGTGACAAATGCGGCAAAAGGAAAACCGATCAAAAAGCCAGAGGAAGGCAACATGAACGACCCCAGGCCACCGCGACCACCAGCCAGCAAGGGCAAGCCCATCGCAACAAGCAGCATGAACAAGAGAACAGCAAGGGCACCGCGCTTGGACCCCAAAACCGTGCCACACAGCATGATACCAAGGCTTTGCGCCGTGATTGGCACACCAAAGGCCAAGGTGAATTGAGGGATCAGCGCAAGTGCTGCAATAAGTGCGGCAAACAAGGCAACTAGGGTAAGATTTCGTTCCATTTAGGGTACTTTCAGTTGGGTCGCGCTTGTATCAACATGAACAGCAAAAGATGCAAGACTGCTATTGGTGCAATAGATCAAACAGGCCCAGCGCAGTCCAAAATCGCCGATACGTCCAGATGTTGTTCCATATGATCGGCAAGCCGGTCCAGCGTATCGTCGACCGTTTGGCTGTAGGATACCGGCGCTGCAGCCAACCCGAATTGCCCTAGCCACGCTGCCCTGAACGCGTCGTTGGAAAACAACCCGTGCAGATACGTGCCCGCGATTTTGCCATCCCGTGAAACGGCCCCATCTGGCGCACCGTTAATCTGGCTGAATGGACGCTGGCAATCGGCCCCTTTCGTTTGGCCAATATGTATCTCGTACCCGTCAATCTTGGTTTGTGTCCCGCAATGAAGCGCCGTCACGCGGGTCAGCGTTTTTCCCGCCGCCATCCGGGTTTCTACATCGAGTAGACCCAGCCCCGCATCTTGGCCTGCTGCGCCTTCTAATCCGGCGGGATCACTTACCGCCTTCCCAAGCATTTGATATCCGCCGCATATCCCCAGGACATGTCCACCGCGCCGTACATGGGCCTGCAGGTCGATATCCCAACCCTGCGACCGCAAAAAGGCCAGATCGCCGCGGGTGGATTTTGTGCCCGGCAGGATCACCAGATCAGCATCAGCGGGCAGCGGTGTGCCCGGCGGTATCATACTTAGCCGGACCGCCGGCTCCGCCGCCAAGGGGTCAAGGTCGTCGAAGTTCGAAATCCGCGACAGCATTGGGCAAACGATATGAAAATCGCCATCTGATCGTGCGCGCGCCAGATCGACGGCGTCTTCTGCGGGCAATAGATGCGCACCGTGAAACCACGGCAGCACACCAAATCCCGTCCAGCCCGTGCGTTGGATAATATCTTGGTACCCGTCATCGAACAGGCGTACGTCACCGCGAAATTTATTGATCAGGAAACCGGCGATCATGGCTGCGTCATCCGGGTCTATTACTGCTTTGGTGCCCACGATCTGCGCGATCACTCCTCCCCGATCAATATCACCCGCTAGAACCACCGGCACGTTTGCTGCGCGGGCAAAGCCCATGTTCGCGATGTCGCCCTGGCGCAAATTCGTCTCGGCCGGACTGCCAGCCCCTTCGACGATGATCAGATCTGCAGACTTCGCAAGGATGCCAAAGCTTTCCATAACCGGTTTCAGCAATACACCACGGGCACCCCCGAAATCCCGCGCTTCCAGCCGGCTTTGAGCGCGGCCCTGGATGACCACCTGCGATCCGGTGTCGGTTTCGGGCTTTAGCAAAACGGGGTTCATGTGTACCGACAAATCACGCCCAGATGCCATCGCCTGCAAAGCTTGCGCACGGCCGATTTCACCCCCGTCTTCGGTAACGGCGGCATTGTTTGACATGTTTTGCGGCTTGAATGGCGCGACCGATATGCCCCGCCGAAGGGCTGCGCGACAAAGCCCCGCGACCAGCATCGATTTGCCCACGTTAGAACCTGTGCCTTGGATCATGATGGCGCGTGGGGGCATGGCAGGTCCTTGGCAAATGCGTTGTGCCAAAGTCGTGTCAGCCGCCAAGCCCCGGGTCAAGTCTGTGGATCACTGTGGGGCAAGTTCGGTTATCAACGCCTGCCAACGGGCGCTTGTTAACTGTGGTGTACAGCTTGGGTGGCACCGGCGACCCGAACGCCAAAGCGGGAAGCCAAGTGAATGGTTTGGTCACGCCCGGACTGCATCGCGCTAACGTCGGTTGAGAGATCACTGTTGTTGCTCCGATGCCAAGTCTGGAGAGACACCAAACCAATGATCCGTGCTCCACCCCCGACGAGACGGATCAACCATTCAAGGTCTTCGCTATCGACCATGCGGCTGTCAAACCCGCCCGAAGCCACAAACGCAGATTTGCGGATGGCCATATTCGACATGGTGCAAACCGGATTTTCACATTGCAGCATTTCAACCGTCAAATCGCCGGCTCTTACAGTGGAAAAAACGGTCGCATCGGCAGGGTTGTCTTGGAAAAATCCAACCTGACCAAAGCAGCCATCAACAGACTGGTCGGCAAAACACTTCGAGAGTTCCGCAAGCTTGTTTGGCAGCCACATATCGGCGGCATCGCAAAAGGCGATCAATCGCCCGTTGGCATGGTCCCGCACACCTGCGTTTCGCGCGTCGCTGGGACCTTTGCCGGGATTTCTTACCAGACGAATACGCGGATCTTGCTGCCCGGCAGTGGTGACCAGCAAGGCGGTTGCATCGGTTGACCCATCATCGACGCAGATGACTTCCCAGTTCAAATGCGTCTGCGCGCTGATGCTGGCCAAGGCGTCAACAATCGTGGCCTCGGCGTTAAAGCACGGGATAATGATTGAAAAATCGGACATAGGATCAAGCCTTTGCGGGTGAGGGCCAGACGGCCAGAAAAGAGGCGGGTACAAAGGCACCAATCACCAAGACGGCTGCAACGATGGCATAACCGGAAGCAAGAGTGACCAAACCAAGCGGAGCCTTGGCCGCGACTTCGGATAAGCCATATGCAAACGAGTTCTGCTCAATCCGTGATTGCTGTGGCAATTTGTGGCAAGCATGGCCAAGATCCAATCAAATCTACTGAACCTTCTCTAAGCATTGCCTTAACCCGCGTCGCCCACCCCGCCGGACATGTTGGCGCCCCAATCGGCTAGGTGCCTATCCGTTCGGATAGGACCCGAGATATTTCCTCCGCTGGACCATTACGACAGGGGTGGAATAGAATGTGTCGTCGGCCAGATTACATTCTAGAAACTAGGAAACGGTGTCGCGCTGCGCGCAGCAGGGGGCGTGTTTCAGCCCAGACTGATGCAAGTTCAGCAATCTCATTGCGGGTTTGCGGACCATTTTCGGCTTTCGCAGACGTCTCGACCTTGAGGAACGCCGCCCGCATTGCCACGGCACCTAATATTGCGGATGCTCCGGCCAATCGATGGGCCATCCGCGCGGTGTCAGAGAATGCGTCCGTCGACGAATCCGACAACTCCGCAATCGTGCTTTCCACTTCCTGAGCGTAGCGGTCAAGCAGCAACCTTAGCCGGTCGACCCCCAGTGTTTCCCGCAAATCATCCAGATAGTGTGCAGCAACGGCCCCGGTTGAGGTCGTGATTTTATTGGGCGTTGCACCTGCACCCTTATTCTGAACATGACGCGTGATGACGTCCAACAAATCCTCGCGCACCAATGGTTTGGTCAGAATGTCGTTCATCCCGTCGGAAAGAAACGCCTCTTGCTCCTCGGCCATCGCGTTTGCGGTCAGGGCAACAATGGCGGTTTTTGCGTTTGCGCCTTGCCCGCCGCGGATCTCACGGGTTGCCCCCCGCCCGTCGAGGATCGGCATGCTGATGTCCATCAAGATCAAATCAAAGCGCACGTCTTGGGCCATCTCGACCGCTTCCCGCCCGTTATGGGCTTCGGTCACGTGATGGCCCGCCGCAGCGAGCAATTCCCGCGCAACAACACGGTTAATCTCGTTGTCTTCGACGAGCAGGATCGATTGGTCTTTTGCCAGCACTCGATTTTTGCGTTTTGCGGCCTGCGGGTCCGGCGCGTCAATGGGTTCAACCGGGAAACGGATGCAAAAGGTACTGCCCTCTCCAACGCTGCTTGTAACGTCAATCTTACCGCCCAAAGCTGTGACAAAGCGTTGCGCGATACCCAGCCCAAGTCCGGTCCCTCCCACTTCGCGGTCATAGGCGCGGTCACCCGTCAAGAAGTCATCGAAAATCTGCGCTTGTAAATCTTCGGTCATGCCGATGCCTGTGTCAGACACCAAAATCTGCAACTCGGGGGACTGGCCTGCATGGTCAATCAACTCAGCTTGGACCACAATTTGCCCATCGTGGGTGAATTTCACAGCGTTCCCGATGACATTCATCAAAATATGCTGGATGCGGGCCCGGTCAGCGCAAATCCAGTTTGTTGGCGCACTGATCCACTCCCATTTAAGTGAAGTGCCGTTTGCCGAGGCCGCGCCGCTTTGGTTGTCGACGATATCTTGCAGAAGCAGGCTGATGTCCATCGCAACAGGGCGCAGGCGCAGTTTGCCCGCGTCATATTTCGTAATGTCCAGAACATCGGAAATATGGCTCATCAGCAGCTTGCCGGATGTGTCCATATTCTTGATATAGCGGGATTGTTTCGCCGTTAGTTTCGTATCGGATAACAAGGTCAAGTTGCCCAACAGCCCATTCAGCGGCGTTCGAATTTCATGGCTCATTGTCGCAAGGAAATTGGTTTTGGCCTTTTCGCCTGCCATCGCGCTGTCCCTTGCCCTGACCAATTCGCGCTCGGCCTCGACTTGGGCTGAGATATCTCGAAGGAATGCGATGAAAATTTCGCCCTCACGGGTGGTCGCGGATTGAATTGCAAGTTCGACGGGGAACACCTCACCCGATTTTCGTTTAGCCTCAAGCTGGAGGCGGCCCTTGCCCACAATGTGCTTTTCACCGCCTCTTCGCATCCTTTCTAAGCCCGCTTCATGGGCCTTTCGGTGATGGTCGGGCACGATCAAGGCACCCAGATCCTGACCAATCGCATCTGCCGCACTGTATCCAAAAATCTGTTCGGCAGCCGCGTTGAAATCCAAAACATTGCCATGCGCATCCGAAACAATCACAGCCTCCAGCGCGGTTCCGGTGACAATTTTCATACGTCTGCTAGACTCGATCACCTCGGTCTTGCGGCGGATATTAATACGGTTCAAAAAGTTCAAATACAGTGACAATAGCAGCAATGCCACCAGCAAGGCCGTCACGCCGTAGGCCATCTGGCTTAAAGTGACAGAGATGTTATTGCGACGCATGTCAGAAACACGCGCAAAGAAATTTAAGCCGGAATTCGACAGACGCCGAATGGCCGGCCGAACAGCGGCTGCGCGTTCTTGCAGTTCAGGTAGACGTTCAACCAGCCCGCCATTATCAGAATCGATGATACCCACCGTCTGATCTAGGAACTTTTGGACAAGGTACAGACTGTTTGCAAATTCGAACTGTCCGCGCAGGTCAGCATATAACGAGGACTGCGCAAGGGTACGAATGCGGCTATAAAAGATATCATATTCACGGCGGAGAGTGTTGATCTCGGAGACTTCGCTGTCGTTAAATGTCGCGAGATGTAGTTGGAACTCGACGAACTCCACTTCGGCTTGCGACAGCGTCCATTGCACATTGTCCGAACTGGCCGAATTCAGCAATTTTAGATCGCGTGCAACGTTGATGGACAAATATACAATTGATACAATGCCAAACGCCCCCAGCAGCACCGAAATTGCAAGCCGGAGGCGGATAGACAACTTTTCCAAGAATAACACGGGCCGGGCTCCTACAGTCGGCGGTACCCAAGAGAGTGCACTTTCCGCCCGACTTAGTCCAACGCTTCGATCCGGTCGACCTGCCAGATGCTGCGTGAATAGATCACTTCGCTCCGGTAAGCCCGATTTGAATCGTAAGGATACACAATCCAAAGCGGCCCTTTTTCACGAACAGACATGGTTTCGCCGTCCAACATGTAGGCAATGATCGGACCACCTCTGACGGCATCGGATATCGGTATCTCAACGGCATAATCGTTAATCGCTGTGGCCCGCAGGGTTTTACCCTGAACGCCCAAACGGTTCACAAGATCATTCAGCGCAACGCCCTGAAATGAGTGGGTGCCATCGGTCCAGATGGTCGAAGTGTTGATCACTGTATCGCCAAGCGCTTCAAGCATAGCCAGATCAAACTGGGCTACGCCGTCCGCATTTGTCGATTCGATGGCACCCCAAACAGTCAATAGTATTTCACCTTTAGCTACGCCAAGGTCGTCGGCCCGTACTGGTAAAGAAGTAATCGTTACGAAAAGCAAGGCTCTCAACAATGTCGACAACATAACAAGGTTTCCTTTGCTGACTGATGGCGTTTTGCCATAACATTGGCTCGCAGACGAATGGGCAGGAGGATACGTACCTATCCTTTGGGGTAGGTTCAACCGATACCCGACTTGGCACAAGGGCGCAGTGCGATTTTCGAAGAACCTTTTTAGCTCCGGTTTCAGGTCTGTATTGTGCATTGCAAAGGCGGATGCCGCCTGCACAAAACCCTGCTAAGACCCGAAATAAAACTGTTCACAATCAAACCGAAAGCCCGTCACGCCGGTATCTCTTAATTTCGCGTTAGCAGGATCGGTCAACTCCAGCTCTCGGCCAGCAACCGGACCCAAATTCGCCAAATGGCCAAAAATCGACGGTTCAAGAATATAGCGGCAAAAAATCGCTTGGGTTGATAGTGCCTGATCGGAGCGGGGATTCTCGACTATCCCGTTGGCAGACGCCTATCTGCCCCTTTGACCTAGGACATCAAGAACACCGTGGGACGATACTTTCGCCAGCGGCAAATCCATCGTTGCAGCCATGTGGCCGCGGATTTCTGCGTGGAACGGTGACCATTTTGTAACTTGGCGCGGGGATAGCATCGTCGGGCAACCGTACCGCACGCGGTTAATCCTCAGCCTGTCGATGCGCCAACCGAACTGCAAAGCCCAAGTTTTTGGGCTTGTTCTGCCGAACAAAGGCCAGATGCATTGTTGCCATCAGGGACGTCCTTGAGGTTCTAAGATTTCCTCAACCTGATGGAGCGCACCTTACCGCTTCATCAAGCAAACGGACAGAACAACGCCGCTTTGGCAAAAAGATCTCTCCAAAAAAAATATTCCCGCACAAACCAAGCGGGACCTATCCAAGAGGGCCATTGGACATGGGATGGAGGCACCATATTATAAGCGTGCAACGGACGTAATCTCGGTTTACGTGTATTGCCAACCAAGGAGGCCGCAATGCGCGTACTTATTGCTGACGACCATGACCTGCTCCGAGATACATTGGTTATGTTTCTGGAGACCCAGAGCGACATCGCCGTTAGCCAAGCCGCCGACCTAAGCGAGGCGCATAAACTTATCGACACACAAGACCCGTTCGATCTGGTGCTGCTGGATCTGAACATGCCTGGCATGAACGGTCTGGAAGGTCTGAAATCGACCCTCGCCATGAAAGGCGGCCAGCGTGTCGCGCTTTTGTCTGGCGAAGCCACCCGCGAAATTGCCGAAAATGCACTGGAGGCAGGCGCCGCTGGTTTTGTCCCTAAAACCTTACCCGCAAAATCTTTGATTAACGCAGTCAAATTTATGGCTATGGGCGAACAATACGCCCCACTTGATTTTATGACTGCGCTGGACGAAGGCACTAAACATCCGCTTGCCGAAAAACTGTCACCCCGAGAATTGCAGGTTCTAAAAGGTCTGACCGAAGCGAAATCGAACAAGGAAATTGCACGCGATCTCGACATCACAGAACCAACGGTCAAGCTGCACATGAAAACACTCTACCGTAAGATCAATGCGGCCAACCGCACCCAAGCCGCGTTGATTGCACGCGAATCGGGCCTGTTCTGACCCGACCAATTCCGTCAGATAGCGCGGCGGTCCGAAAACGCTTTACCGCCGGGGGTTGGGGCGCAACAGTCGGGGGCATGCGTGCAACAAAAGGCCACCAATAATGAGCGACCATTCTCTGTCTGCCACACCTGACACCGTTCATTGGGGGCGGTTCTTGTCTGATCATCCTCCGGTTTTGACCATCGCTGACGGGGACCGTGCCGCTATCCAAACCTATTCGGGACGTGCAGCCGTTTTGCCGCCCAAGGGGTCCGGCATGACCATTGCTCCGGAGCATCGCACTATTCTTGCGGCTGACATACCCGGACAAGGGCATTTATTGACTGGCCCTATCGCGATTGACGGGGCCATGCCTGGTGACGTGCTGAAAATTACTATTGAGAAAATCACGCTTGGGGCGGACTGGGGCTTTAACGTTGTGCGCCCCACGGCGGGCACCCTGCCCGGTGAATTTCCGGTATCGACTGAAACGATCACGCATATACCGATTGATACGGCCAAAAAGACAGCGCGTCTGCCTTGGGGGACGGTTTTACCGCTAAACCCGTTCTTTGGTGTGATGGGTGTCGCGCCGCCGCCCGAATGGGGCGAGATCACCTCGATCCAGCCGCGATTGCACGGTGGCAATATGGATTTGAAACTGCTGACCGAAGGGGCCACGCTGTATTTGCCCGTTCACGCCAAAGGTGCGTTATTTTCCTGCGGTGACGGCCACGGTTGCCAAGGCGACGGGGAAGTATGCATCACCGCGTTAGAGACTGCTTTGACGGGGACATTCCGATTTGATCTGCTGAAAGCAGGTACCACGCAAATTACCCACCCAAGGGCGGAAACCGAGGACGAGATTATCTCGATGGGGTTTCACGCCAGTCTGGATACGGCGCTGCAAATTGCGCTGCGTGAGATGATCGCTATGATCTGCGAACTTACGACACTTACCGAAACCCAAGCCTATCAACTATGTTCGCTGGCCGCTGATTTTGCGGTGACGCAGTCGGTCAACCAGGAAAAAGGCGTGCATGGACGGCTGCGCAAGTCGCTGTTGCAGGTTTCTTAAAGCTAGATTGCACTGCTGTGGGCGACTTGCGGAGCTTGGAACGTGTCTAGCTGTCCCGCTAGGATGCGGACCAATGGCTCGAACCCGGGACGGACCTTTAGACTCTGATCGTCCAACTCAACACCCAGCGGGAATGCTGCCGCAAGTTTTTCGAATGTTGCGGTTATGGCTGGCGCAAATTCCGGAAAATCTGCGAGCAATTCCGAGATGTTGACCTGAAACCCGCACATAAGCTGTTCGATGGCCAAGGCCACCCAACGGTCCGCGTCGGTCAATGTGTGACCACGCGCACCAGCAAGGGTTTGCGCCTCGATTGCGGCGACATATTTGGCCGTTGCGGGCTGGTTCTGACTGTACCCTTGCGGAAATTTGGAAATGGCCGACGCGCCAAGGCCGATCAGAACCTCGGCAGTATCATCGGTATAGCCCTGAAAATTCCGCCGGAGATGCCCGTTTGCCTTGGCAATTGACAGCCTGTCACCTGAGCGCGCGAAATGGTCAAAACCGATCTGTTCAAATCCGTCCGAGGTCAGCAAAACCCGCGCCAGTTCTGACAACTCAAAGCGCATTTCCGGGTTCGGCAGGGCGGTTTCATCGATCAAAACCTGCCGTTTCGACATCCACGGAACATGCGCATATCCGTACAGCGCCAAGCGATCCGGCTGCAAAGACATCACTTCTTGCAAGGACATGCTCAGGCTTTCTTGGGTCTGGAAAGGCAGGCCATAAAGCAAGTCCATGTTCAGGCTGTCCAAGTTGCCCGACTTTAGGTGGTGCACAACGTCCGAAGTTTGTTGAAAAGATTGCAGCCGGCCGATCGCTTTTTGCACACGGGGGTCAAAATCTTGCACCCCGATGCTGGCGCGGTTCATGCCGTAATTAAGCAGGGTGTCCAGCAACGCAGGGGATGCCTCGGTCGGATCAATCTCGACCGAGAATTCGAACCCGTCGCCCGCATCGAAATGGGCGAAAATCTTGCCCAGCAATTGCGCCATCAAATCCGGGGTCAAGATCGTCGGGGTGCCGCCCCCAAGATGAAGCCGCGACAGCGACACCCGACCGGGCAGACGCGCACGTACCAGATCAATTTCTTGCAATAACGTTTGGACATATGCCTCGACGGGGCGGAGCGTTGTTGTCCCTTGCGTGCGGCAAGCGCAGAACCAACACAGGCGTTTGCAAAACGGGATGTGCAGGTACAGTGATACACTTGCACCATCGGGCACAGCGTGCAGCCATTCGGCTTGGTCGCCCTGCCCCACTTGATCGCCAAAGTGATTGGCGGGCGGATAACTGGTATAGCGCGGCACTTTGGCATCAAAGATACCGTAGCGGCGGAGTTGCTTAAGTTGTGTCATACAGATAACTTGCAAACATGCAGGCAATTTTCTTTGATTTAGATCAACTATGACACTCGAATTACTCTCGCGCACGAAATGCAGCGATTGCCCGATACGGCATCGCGCGGTTTGCGCCCAATGCAGCGCCGACGAGCTGGATGTTTTGGAAGATCTGAAGAGCTATAAGTCCTTCAAGGCAGGCGAATCCATTTTGTGGCGTGGTGATACGTTGACCTATGTGGGATCGCTTGTTCAAGGCGTCGCAACCTTGAGCAAAACGATGGAAGACGGCCGCACCCAAATGGTGGGTCTGCTGCTGCCTTCTGACTTTATCGGTCGTCCCGGCCGTTCGGAGATTGATTTTGATGTGGTTGCTGTCACCGATGTGACGCTGTGCTGCTTTCAGCGCAAGCCCTTTGAGGCGTTGATCGCATCGACCCCGCATATCGCCCAGCGTCTGGTTGAAATGGCATTGGATGAGCTGGATGTTGCCCGCGAATGGATGCTTTTGCTAGGGCGCAAAACCGCCCGTGAAAAAATCGCGACGTTTATTCATATGTTGGTGCAACGTCAGCATATGGGCGACGCAGAGACGACTAAGCTCGCGCTTGTTCTGCCCCTGACGCAGGAACAGATCGCCAATTACCTTGGCCTCACGCTTGAGACTGTCAGCCGACAGCTTGGCGCGATGAAGAAAGAGGGGATTTTGCGGTTCTCGAATCGGCGGAATTTCGAGGTTGCCAATTTCCCAGCACTGCACCTGGCAACTGGCGATGATTCAGACGGCGGTATGCTGGTCTAGGGGCCGCATCACCTGTTGTTTGCAACCGGTTACCGACTTGATCTGTATCAAGGCCGTAGATCCGGCAAAGTGATTATCTCTTCTCAGCAAAGAGGAGACCATTAGATGTATTCCAATATTTTAATTCCCGTTATTCTGGATAACCCGGAAAAAAACGACGTTGCATTTAAAGCCGCCCAAGCGCTTGCTGACGAAGGCGCGCATTTCACCCTACTTCACGTGATCGAAGCGATCCCGATCTATGTATCTGATTACATTCCCTCGGATTTCATGGTCGAGGCGCGTGATTCAGTTCAGACCAAGCTGAAAGATCTGGCAAAAACACTTCCCAATTGTCACGCAGCCACGACCGAAGGTCGCGCCGGGTCGGAAATTCTGAGCTGGGCTGAAAAGAACAATTCGGATTGTATCGTCATCGCCTCCCACCAGCCGGCATTTTCGGACATTTTGTTGGGTTCGGTAGCACATCATGTCGTACGCCACGCAAAATGTGCGGTTCATGTGATCCGTTGACCGACCGCTTTGTCAAACTTGATACAGATCAAGGAAGCCTCTCCGCCCTGCGGTTACCCGATAATTGCGAACAGGTGCGCGCGCCCCGAACAGGGCTGCGCTAAAAAGAAGGTGCACTATGAATTATTTTAAACTCATTATTTTGGGGCTGATTGCTCTGATTGCGGGCATGGGCATGAACTGGGGTCATGATCTGGCCTATCAATTTCATGCTTTTGTCATCATGGCGGTTGCCGCAGGTATGTTTATCTGGACGCTGCGGCGCATTGACGAACCTGTGCCTGTCGCTGAAACGGGATACGCCGACGGCGTGATCCGCGCTGGCGTGATCGCAACGGCCTTTTGGGGCGTTACCGGTTTTTTGGTCGGCACCTTCATCGCATTTCAATTGGCCTTTCCAGAGCTGAACTTTGAGTGGGGCCAGCCCTTTACCAACTTTGGTCGGCTGCGCCCGTTGCACACGTCAGCGGTAATCTTTGCCTTTGGGGGCAACGCACTGATCTGCACCTCATTTTATGTCGTCCAGCGCACCAGCTCAGTGCGATTGTTCGGGGGCAACCTGTCATGGTTCGTTTTCTGGGGTTACCAGTTATTCATCGTTCTGGCGGCAACCGGATACCTGTTGGGTTCAACACAGTCGAAAGAATATGCGGAACCTGAATGGTATACCGACATCTGGCTGACCATCGTTTGGGTGGCCTATCTGGTGGTGTTCCTTGGCACGATCTTTAAGCGGCGCGAACGCCACATCTATGTCGCCAACTGGTTCTACCTCAGCTTTATCATCACAGTTGCAATGCTGCATATCGTTAACAACCTGTCGATCCCGGTCAGTTTCTGGGGTTCGAAATCGGTTCAGGTCTTTTCTGGCGTTCAGGATGCAATGACGCAGTGGTGGTACGGCCATAACGCCGTGGGCTTCTTCCTGACTGCCGGTTTCTTGGGGATGATGTATTACTTCGTTCCTAAACAAGCGAACCGCCCCGTCTATTCCTATAAGCTCAGCATCATCCACTTTTGGTCCCTGATCTTTTTGTACATCTGGGCTGGTCCACACCACTTGCACTATACTGCCCTGCCCGATTGGGCCGCGACCCTTGGCATGGTGTTCTCGATCGTGCTGTGGATGCCCAGTTGGGGTGGCATGATCAACGGCCTGATGACCTTGCAAGGGGCATGGGACAAACTGCGCACCGACCCGATCTTGCGGATGTTCGTCATCTCGCTTGGGTTCTACGGCATGTCGACCTTCGAAGGTCCAATGATGTCGATCCGCGCGGTCAACTCTCTGTCGCATTACACTGACTGGACCATTGGGCACGTGCATTCCGGTGCGCTAGGCTGGAATGGCATGATCACCTTTGGCGCGCTGTACTTCCTGACGCCAAAACTCTGGGGTCGTGAAAAGATGCACTCGATGTCCGCGATCAACTGGCACTTCTGGTTGGCAACGATCGGCATCGTTTTGTACGCGTCGTCGATGTGGGTTACCGGCATCATGGAAGGTCTGATGTGGCGCGAAGTCGATGATCAAGGCTTCTTGGTCAACTCCTTTGCTGACACCGTTGCTGCGAAGTTCCCGATGTATGTGGTGCGCGGTTTGGGTGGGGTTCTCTACCTTGGTGGCGGGCTGATCATGGTGTGGAACATGTGGATGACCATTCGCGGTGCGAAACCGGTCACCACGGCCTTGCCCTCAAACGCAACACCAGCAGAATAAGGAGCTGAACCAATGGCCTTTATCGACAAACACGCCATCCTTGAGAAAAGCCCCACCTTGTTGCTGGTTGCATCCCTGCTGGTGGTAACAGTGGGGGGCATCGTGGAAATTGCCCCCCTGTTCTGGCTGGAAAACACCATCGAAGAAGTCGAAGGCGTGCGGCCCTATTCGCCGCTCGAGCTGACGGGGCGCGACATCTATGTGCGCGAAGGATGCTATGTCTGCCACAGCCAGATGATCCGCCCCATGCGCGACGAGGTGGAACGCTATGGCCACTATTCGTTGGCGGCTGAATCGATGTATGATCACCCGTTCCAATGGGGGTCCAAGCGTACAGGTCCGGACGTGGCGCGCGTGGGCGGGCGGTATTCCGACGCCTGGCACGTCGATCACCTAAGCGACCCCCAATCGGTCGTGCCGGAATCGATTATGCCGAAATATGCGTTCCTCATGGACACGCAAATCGAGCCGACCCATATCGAACCGCTGCTGAAAACCCACAGGTTTGTCGGCGTGCCTTATTCGGATGAACAGATCGACGCGGCCCGGGCAGATTTCCGCGCTCAGGCTGACCCTGATTCAGACTATGACGGCATGTTGGAACGCTATCCCGGTGCTGCGGTTGCCAACTTTGACGGCCAACCCGAATTGACCGAGATGGACGCGCTGATCGCCTATCTGCAAATCCTTGGGACAATGGTTGATTTTTCGACCTTCACCCCAGATGCCAGCCGCTAAGGAGACTTGAGATGAATACCTATTCCTTCCTGCGACAACTCGCCGACAGCTGGGTTCTGCTGGCAATGTTCCTTTTCTTTGCTGGCGTCATCCTTTGGGCATTCCGGCCCGGCAGTACCAAGGTTTATGACAGCGTGGCCCAGATCCCTTTGGGCGACGATACCCAACCCAAAAGCATGACAAAAAAAGGGGACGACAATGTCTAAGCGCAAAACGGACGACGTCACCGGCACCGAAACCACAGGCCACAGCTGGGACGGCATCGAAGAGCTGAACACACCCCTGCCCCGCTGGTGGCTTTGGACGCTGTACCTGTGCATCATCTGGGGGATACTTTACACGATCGCCTATCCTGCCTGGCCGATGGTTTCGGGCGCGACCAAAGGTCTTTTGGGCTGGTCCACCCGCGCGAATGTCGCGGCTGACATTACCGCACACGAGGGCAAGAATGCCGATCTGGTGACTTCGCTTTTGGCCACAGATATGGACGTTTTGCCGGCGAGTGCCGATCTGAATCGCTATGCTATTGCACGCGGTGGCGCAGTATTCCGCGCCAATTGTTCGCAATGCCACGGGTCGGGTGCAGCGGGTGCAAAGGGCTATCCCAACCTGCTGGATGACGACTGGCTTTGGGGCGGAGAGATGGCGGACATCGAATACACTGTGCGCCATGGCATTCGCAACGATCAAGACGATGACGCGCGGTACTCACAGATGCCTGCCTTTGGCGAGATGCTTGAGAAAGGCGAAATAACAGCCGTTGTCGAACATGTAGTGTCCCTGTCGAATGCTGAATTTGACGCTAAGCTGGCAGAAACAGGGGCAGCCGTTTACTCTGATAACTGCTCTGCGTGCCATGGTGAAACCGGGCTGGGTGATCGGGCGCAAGGTGCCCCCAATCTGGCAGACGCGATCTGGCTTTATGGTGGCGACCGCAAAGCCCTGACAAACACGGTGAAAAACGCCCGCTTTGGTGTGATGCCTGCTTGGGGTCCACGCCTGACCGAGGCCGATGTTCGCGCCGTATCCGCCTACGTGCACTCTCTGGGAGGTGGAGAGTAGCACGATAGCGACCAGCTGCAGCAGCAACTGGTCCATCCCCGAATGCGTGCCTGTTCGCAAAACGCGCCGCTTCGGGGATGTTGTTGATCAAGATCAAAGTTCGCACGCTTGAATCCGGATAGGCAATAGAAGCGAACAGGAAGAAAAATATGACCGATCAAACAACGCCTCCCTCTTTATATGCCGCGCGCGAACCGATTTTTCCGCGCCATGTGACCGGCTTTTTTCGCCGTTTCAAATGGGCGATCCTGATCGTTACGCTGGGCATCTACTATCTCACCCCTTGGATCCGCTGGGACCGTGGCCCAAGCCTGCCGGATCAAGCCGTCTTGGTCGATTTGGCCAGCCGTCGTTTCTATTTTTTCTGGATCGAAATTTGGCCCCATGAGTTCTATTTCGTGGCGGGCCTATTGATCATGGCCGGGCTTGGCCTGTTTCTTTTTACATCAGCCCTTGGCCGCGTTTGGTGCGGGTATACCTGCCCCCAAACGGTCTGGACTGATCTTTTCATTCTTGTCGAACGCTGGATAGAGGGCGACCGGAACGCCCAAGTCCGGCTTCACAAAGCCAAATGGAACCTGCGTAAATGGCGATTGCGCCTGACCAAATGGACAACTTGGCTGGCCATTTCCGTGGCAACCGGTGGGGCGTGGGTGTTCTATTTCACCGACGCGCCAGCGCTGGCCCTTGATCTGGTGAACCTCACCGCACATCCAGCAGCCTATATTACCATCGCGATCCTGACCGCGACGACCTTTATATTTGGGGGTTTCCTTCGCGAACAGGTCTGCATTTACATGTGCCCTTGGCCACGTATCCAAGCGGCGATGATGGACCCTGATACAATCACTGTCGCCTATCGCGATTGGCGGGGCGAACCGCGTGGCAAAAGCAACACCCGTCGCCGCAGCAAAGCCGAGGCCATCCAGGCCGAGGCTGACGCGCAGGCAGCTGGCCCCGGCGAGGCACGCTATCCCGGCACGCCGTATCGTCAAGGCGCCAAACCAGCCGCCCCCGTTATTCAACCCGTTGCCGAAACGGGCGACTGCATTGATTGCATGGCCTGCGTGAACGTCTGCCCAATGGGCATCGACATCCGCAACGGCCAGCAGATGGAGTGTATCACCTGTGCATTGTGTATCGATGCCTGTGACGATGTCATGGACAAGATCGGCAAACCGCGTGGGTTGATTGATTACCTTGCCCTGTCCGATGAAACCGCTGAACGTGCAGGCGAACCAATTAAACCGTTGTGGAAACACATCCTGCGGCCCCGCACGATCCTGTATACGGTGGCTTGGCTGCTGATTGGTCTGGGACTTGTCTATGCGCTCTTTATTCGGTCCGACATCGAGCTGACAGTCAGCCCTGTGCGCAATCCGACTTTTGTGGTCTTATCAGATGGCACAATCCGTAACATCTATGATGTGCGCCTGCGCAACAAGTCAGGCGAGGACCGCGAATTCCGGCTCAAGCTCACCAGTGACGAAACCCTGCGCATCGACCTTGAAGGAATGGATGATCTGAGCCTAACCGTACCGGCAGATACAACGGTTTTGCAGCGCGTCTATGTCACGGCACGCCCGCAAGATCATGCAGCAAAGGCTGCGGCAACCGACTTGCGGCTATGGGTGGAAGACACCTCAGCACAAACGCGCGCCTCCAAATCAACGACCTTCAATGGAAAGGGGAACTAAATGCAACGCGAACTAAAAGGGTGGCATGTCTTTACCGGCTTTGCGCTGGCTTTTGGCGTTATCATCGCGGTCAACCTGACATTGGCCTTTAACGCTGTGCGCACATTTCCGGGGCTCGAGGTCAAGAATTCCTATGTCGCTTCGCAAAGCTTTGACGCAGATCGTGCGACACAAGAGGCCCTGAATTGGAGTGTTGATGCGACGCTGCAAGGCGATCATCTGGTACTTACCATCCTCAAAGGCGATGCACCTGTGTCGCCCGAGATCGAAGAAGCCATTTTTGGCCGCGCCACCAGTGTTGCGGCGGATCAGACGCCCGATTTTAAGTTTAACGGTCAGGCCTATATCGCGGACGTCAAGGCTGGTCCAGGCAACTGGAACTTACGACTAAAAATGCGCTCCATAGACGGAACGTTGTTTCAGCAACGTGTGATTGTTAAGGTGCAAAAATGACTATGGTTGCGGCATGTCCGGGCTGTGCAGCGGCCCCGTCGGCGATGAAACACGCCGAAAGTCATGCGGCACCCGCGTTAGTCTTGTCATTGCCAACCATCCACTGCGCCGCCTGCATCGGCAAGGTTGAACGCAAACTGAACGCCATGCCCGAAGTTGACAACGCGCGGGTTAACCTGTCGCTCAAGCAGCTGTCTGTGCATGGCGAAGATGTCGACACGGACACCATCGTCACGGCGCTCAAGTCCATTGGATATGACGCCTACCCCCTTGATGTTGCATTGCTGGAAACGCGCCAAGACAGCGTAGGGCGTAACCTGTTGGTGCGCTTGGCCGTTGCCGGTTTTGCGATGATGAACGTCATGCTGTTCTCTGTCGCGGTTTGGTCCGGTGCATCAGACACCACCCGCGAACTATTTCATCTGATATCAGCCACGATTTCTGTGCCTGCGGTCCTGTATTGTGGGCAACCATTCTTTGCCAGTGCATGGTCTGCGTTGCGGGTGCGCGGGCTAAATATGGATGTCCCAATCTCGCTCGCGATTTTGCTGGCCACTGGCACGTCCCTTTTCGAAGTGATGAATGGGGGGGCCCATGCCTATTTCGATGCCGCCCTGTCACTGACGTTCTTTTTGTTGATCGGTCGTTATCTTGACCACCATACACGCAGTTCTGTCCGCTCTGCGGCCAAAGAACTGGCCGCACTTGAGGTACACGTCGCCCAACGGATCGAAGACGGAAAAGCCGTAAAAACAGCGGTGTCCAGCCTTGCGGTCGGCGACCGCATTTTGATCCCGTCCGGCGTGCGTGTTCCCGTCGACGGCACACTGGACAGCCCCAAGGCACTCTCTGATCGCTCGTTCCTCACTGGCGAATCTGCCGCAATTGCTCTTACACAGGGGCAACAGGTGCAGGCCGGGGAAATCAACCTTGGCGGCCCATTCGAGATGACAGCCACCGCCGTTGGGGATGACACGACGTTGCGGCGGGTCGCCAGTTTGGTCGAGATGGCCGAAAACAGCCGCAACAGCTATACCAACCTGGCCGACCGCGCGGCGCAGATCTATGCCCCTGCCGTGCATCTGCTCGCATTCGTGTCGTTTGTTGCGTGGGTATGGATTGACGGTGATATTCGGCACGCCATTAACATCGCCGTCGCGGTCCTGATTATCACCTGTCCCTGTGCGCTAGGTCTAGCGGTACCCGCAGTCGCCACAGCGGCGATCGGGCGGCTTTACTCGATGGGGTTTCTGGTCAAGTCTGGCACAGCACTGGAGCGTCTAGCCGAAGTCGATGTAGCCATCTTTGACAAGACCGGGACACTTACCCTGGCTGGTGGCAATGCGCGGCTGGAACACCTTAGCCCCGAACAGGCGGCAATAGCGCGGGGCTTGGCTCAGGCATCTGATCACCCCGTGTCGCGCGCCCTAGTCGCAGCATTGCCGAACGCTGAGGTCGCTCAATTGGCCAGTGTCACGGAGATAGCGGGCTGCGGCATGCAGGCAAACTATAAGGGTCAGACCGTCAAGCTTGGGCGCGGCACTTGGTTGGGCGCGTCCTTTGATGGTCCTGGCCTGCAGGTCGGCCTTGCACCCGCTATCCCCCTGCCGCTAAAGGAAACGCCGCGCCAAGGGGTCGCTATTGCCATCAAGGGACTTCAAGATTTGGGTATTCCGCCTCGTATTTTGAGCGGTGACAAGCAAGATGCGGTAAGCGCACTGGCTCAAGAATTAGGTATCAAAGACATCCAATCCGAAGTCAGCGCGACGGGAAAACATCAGTATCTGACAGATCTGCAAAAAGAGGGTCACCACGTCCTTATGGTTGGGGATGGCCTCAACGATACAGCCTCCCTCGCCGCTGCACATGCATCAGTCGCGCCCTCATCCGCGTTGGACGCTTCGCGAAATGCAGCTGACGTTGTCATGCTCCGCGAGAACCTTGATAATTTCCCACTGCTCATCCGCATCGCGCGCAGCACCTCGCGCCTGTCAAAACAGAACTTTGCAATTGCTGCTGGTTATAATGCAATCGCGATCCCGGTCGCTCTTTTGGGTTACGCCACCCCTCTGGTTGCGGCAATTGCTATGTCAGCCTCGTCCATTACGGTCATCGCGAACGCGATGCGTGTTAGGTTTGTCGAATGAACGTCCTGCTCATCCTCATACCGGTTTCCATTATTTTGGGGGCCTTGGGTCTGTGCGGATTTCTGTGGACCCTGCGCAGCGGGCAATACGACGATGCCGAAGGCAGCGCAGCACGATTGCTGCTGGACGACGAAGAACCCGACAAAACCGAATAGGCGATGCGGCTAGGTTATTGTTGCGCCCACGCCATCATTCGGAATTAGATCATTGTTCGGTTTTTAGGAACTAAAGTAGAGCGGTCCAAGTTTGGGGACATCTGACACCTCGTTTAAGGGTGCTCAGATCTGCGACCAGCTGGCCACAGCAACGTAAGAGCCTTCTGTCATAATATCTGAATATCTTGATGCGGAATGTCTTTGTCACCAGACAACGTATTGTGCTGGTTTTCGGTTTAACCGCATATTTCCCAGAGAGACCAACAAGGAGAATCTTGCAGTAACAGCGGAAGGATAACAGTTACACGCAACTGCATAAGTTCAAGCGCTTAGGGCTTAGGTGCCACAGTCAAATAATATCGCATTGCAGATTTGAAATCGAGGCACGGGTCTGATGGGCTTATGAAAAATAGGCTATTAAGTTTCACTGTTCACGGCTGACTACGTCAGTAGCTAATCTCGTGACCATAAAGGTGTTCCCTCATCGAACCCTCGATGTAATATTTTATGCCTGCGCCACGCCCTACTAGAAGCTGTGCGGCTTCAGGCTTCAACTCGGGGCTGTTAACTCTTCTCGTCATTGCTGACCTGTAATCTCCCAAACACCTTATCTTGGTGTTCGCAGGACTAGCAGCAGCCCAAAAGCGCTGCAGGCCAAAGATCTTTTTCTTCTTATTTTCAACGCAGAACGCCCGCAGTGTTTTTGGCACTGCGGGCGTTTTGTATGATT
>CBDTUA010000020.1:0-55072 GCA_965363735.1 uncultured Sulfitobacter sp.
ATCCAAACTGGATGGAGCGGATGGCCGAGAAGTCCGGTCGCGGCTGGCAGATGTTTATCGAACGGTCTTCCGACAAAGTAGACGAGCTGCGCTCTGACATGGCACAGGTCGGTCAGTATGTCGGTCTTGATATCTCCGAATTCCGTCGCATTGTGCAGCAGGTCCAGAAGGGCGAAAAAGAAGCCCGTCAGGCCAAGAAGGAAATGGTCGAGGCAAACCTGCGTTTGGTTATCTCGATCGCGAAAAAATACACCAATCGTGGCCTGCAATTCCTTGATCTTATTCAAGAAGGTAACATCGGTCTGATGAAGGCCGTGGACAAGTTCGAATACCGTCGCGGGTATAAATTCAGTACCTATGCGACGTGGTGGATCCGTCAGGCGATCACGCGGTCTATTGCGGATCAAGCGCGGACCATCCGTATTCCTGTGCACATGATCGAAACGATCAACAAGCTGGTCCGTACCGGTCGCCAGATGCTGCACGAAATTGGTCGCGAACCGACACCCGAGGAATTGGCAGAAAAGCTGCAGATGCCTTTGGAAAAAGTTCGCAAGGTGATGAAGATCGCCAAGGAACCCATTTCGTTGGAAACTCCGATTGGCGACGAAGAAGACAGCCAGCTGGGCGATTTCATCGAGGACAAGAATGCCGTGCTGCCCTTGGACAGCGCCATTCAGGAAAACCTCAAGGAAACCACCACGCGGGTTCTGGCATCACTTACCCCACGCGAGGAACGTGTTTTGCGGATGCGCTTCGGTATCGGCATGAACACCGACCACACATTGGAAGAAGTCGGCCAGCAGTTCAGCGTTACGCGCGAACGTATTCGCCAGATCGAAGCCAAGGCACTGCGCAAGCTCAAGCACCCAAGCCGGTCGCGCAAGCTGCGGTCTTTCCTGGATCAGTAAACCAGAAACAGTGATTTTTTACGAAGAGGGGCGGAGTGATTACTCCGCCCCTTTTTTGCTTTCACAAACATTCTGGACCGGCGGGCAAAGCGTTGGTCACTTAGCTGTGATTGGGCGATCGGCAATGCGTACCTATCTTATATAGATAGGCTATAAAAAGGAGTATTCGACATGCGTTTAATTCTCGCGGCAGCGATTAGTGCAACGATCCCCTTTGCGGCCAGCGCGCGAAACTATGAGGCGGTCAACGGTTTGGATGTGATTGCTTTGGCTGGATCAAGCTTTGAGGTGATTGAAAAATACGGCGAAGGCCCGCGTGGCATTTGGTGTGCAGCGGCAAGCTATGCGCTGAACCAAGTAGGTGCCTCAAACGCTGCGCGGATGTATATCAAAACCCCGCGCGGCCCGTCAGTCAGTGGTGCCGGTCGCACCGGTGTAGTGTTTACATTTGATCCGAACGATCTTCCTTCGCCACCACGAAAATCCTATTCTGTCGGTGTTGATCAGCAAAGCATTGGGCTTACGGCAGGTCATGCAATCCAATTTTGCAGAGACAACATCATTGAGTTGAACAGGTTTTAGCCCTTGGAGGATGTGATGAAACGGTATTTTATAGGGGCCCTTTTGGCCGCATTTATTTCGGAACCATTGATGGCGCAAGGCTATACGCAGCGCAACAGGCTTACCTTTACACCACTGGAAAATGGCGTGCGGATCGAAGGTGAAACAGGTCACGGCGCGCGCGGTACGTGGTGTGCCGCCGCTGACTATGCGCGTGAAAAGCTTGGCGCGCGGGGCTATCAGGATATTTACGTGAGCGAACCGCGCGTCCGTGGTTTAGGCAAGCCGAACGCCGTGTCCTTTACCCTTGATCCCACGGGTCTGATGGCATCTGACGTCTTCATTGTGGGCACTTCCCTAAGCCGCAAGGGTGCAAGGTTATCTGTTGATCACGCGTTGACCTTTTGTGCAGACTTCCGTCTGCCGAACCGTTAGGCCGCAGTTGTCTGCCCCTAAGTATGGTTCTAATCTGCCTATATGATTACAGAGTTTCAGATTTCTACCAAGGGCCAAGGGCTGTACGAGTTTACCCGTGATGTTGAGCGTTGGTTGAACAGTCAGTCGGATGGCTTGCTGACCCTGATGGTGCGCCACACCTCGGCTTCATTACTTATTCAGGAAAATGCCGACCCGGATGTTCAGAGTGATTTATTGGCGTTCTTCAATCGTGCCGTGCCACGTTGCGACCATCCCTCAATGGCATATTTGACCCATACGTTAGAAGGGTCTGACGACATGCCAGCCCATATTAAAGCGGCGATGCTACCAATCAATCTGAGCATCCCTGTACATGACGGGGCGATGATGCTGGGCACGTGGCAGGGAATCTATCTGTTCGAACACCGCGACGCGCCACAAGTCAGGCGCATCGCGGCACATTTTGGTGTTTCCTAGCCGACTGGCATCAGGTGGATCTCGCGAACTGCGACATGGGCTGGGGCTTCAAGCGCGTGCATCACGGCCGACGCAACATCATCTGGCTGCAGTTTGTCTGGCTTTGCCTCATCAAAAAAGGCGGTGTTGACCATGCCGGGCGACACCACCATGCATCTGCCACCCCATTCGGCCATCTCGTCCGCTAAATTGCCAGCAAAGCCGTGGATAAAGAATTTGGTCGCGCCATAGATCGACCCTTTGATATGGCGACGCCCCGCTGCCGATCCGGTGACCACATATTGTCCGGTCGTCTTACGCAGGTACGGCATAGCGGCGTGGGCTGTGTACAGCGCCCCCATCACATTTAAATCAACCATTGCTTTCCAATCCTCGGGGTCGCCCTTTTCTGTGCCGCCTTGCGACGTTCCCCGACCGGCATTGGCAAAAACTGCATCCACTGACCCGAATTTTGCGGCCAATTTATCCAACGCATTCTTTTGCGCCTCATAAGAGGTTGCATCACCGGGAAGGGCAATTGCCTGCGCGCCGATTTCTGCAACCAGCGCGTTCAGCTTATCCTCGCTGCGCGCGAACAGCCCGACATTCCAACCTGCCGCCGCTGCTGCTTTGGCTGTTGCAGCCCCGATGCCGCTCGATGCGCCTGTAATAAAAAGGGTTTTGGCCACAATAATCTCCTGCAGGTCTGTTTCAATCATGGTCTAACGCACAGACCACCTGTTGGGTTCATGCCACTTTCGCAAACACAACATCTAGAGGCACATTTCGCCTCTACCCAAAACTTCGCGGGTATCCTATAGTTTTAGCCAAGAGAGCGAATAGCTCCACTATTGAGGCAGATCAGATAATAAAGGGGACCGGCCATGCGCTGCCCGTTTTGCGGAAATATCGATACCCAAGTTAAAGACAGCCGCCCGGCCGAGGATCACGTATCCATCCGCCGCCGTCGTTTTTGCCCGGCCTGTGGTGGCCGTTTCACAACCTATGAGCGTGTGCAGTTGCGCGATCTCGTGGTCATCAAAAGCTCTGGCAAACGCGAAGACTTTGACCGCGACAAGCTTGAACGCTCGATCCGTATTTCGATGCAAAAGCGCCCGATTGATCCCGAGCGTATCGATCAGATGATTTCGGGTATCGTACGGCGTCTGGAAAGCATGGGCGAAACCGACATCGGTTCCAAACAGATCGGTGAAATCGTGATGGAGGCCTTGGCCCGCATCGATACGGTCGCCTACGTGCGGTTCGCAAGCGTGTACAAAAACTTCCAAGCGGCGGATGATTTCGACAAGTTTGTCCAAGAGCTGCGCCCTGAAGTTCCACCGGAAGAGTGACGCTCAAGGCCGACACCCGCTTTATGGCGCTTGCCCTGTCGTTGGGCAAAAGGGGCGAGGGAGCCGTCTGGCCCAACCCTGCCGTTGGATGTGTCATTGTGCAAGGCGACCGTATCGTGGGGCGCGGCTGGACCCAACCCGGTGGTCGGCCCCATGCAGAGACCGAAGCCTTGCGGCAAGCGGGCACAGCGGCCAAGGGTTCGACGGCCTATGTCACGCTTGAACCTTGTGCGCATACCGGCAGAACGCCGCCCTGCGCACAGGCATTGATTGATGCGCAGGTAGCGCGTGTTGTGATTGCCTGCACCGATACCGACCCACGCGTTAGCGGTCAGGGAATTGCACAGTTAAAGTCCGCAGGCATCACCGTCGAGGTTGGTTTGGCCGAAGCGCAAGCTCGCGCCGATCATGCCGGTTTCTTCTCCAAGGTCGATCATGGCCGCCCAATGGTCACCCTCAAACTGGCCAGCAGTTTTGACGGGCGTATTGCAACGGCTACGGGCGAAAGCCAGTGGATCACGGCAGGCCCGGCCCGCCGTTTGGTACATGCAATGCGCGCACGCCATGATGCGGTGATAGTGGGCGGCGGCACGGCCCGCAAAGACGATCCCAGCCTGAACATCCGCGACCTCGGCTTCGCGCGTCAACCTGCGCGGGTTGTGATCAGCAGGCATCTAGATTTGCCCTTGGGCGGCAAGCTTGCGCAGACGGCAGCACAGACACCGCTTTTACTGTGCCACGCCCGCACCGCCGACCAGCAGTTGGTTAAAACATGGCGCGATATCGGTGCGACGCTAATCCCCTGCGCCACCCACGCTGGACAAATCGATCCACACGATCTCTTGGAGAATCTGGGCACCCACGGCCTGACCCGCATTTTCTGCGAGGGCGGCGGAGGGCTTGCCGCCACGCTTCTGAAATCAGGGCTGGTAGACCGTCTTGTGGGCTTCACGGCTGGTGTCACTATTGGCTCTGACGGGATCCCATCCATCGGGCCGCTCGGCATCCGGCACCTCGCCAATGCCCCTCGTTTCAATCTACAGTCCACCCAGGCAATCGGCCCGGATGTTCTTCACATCTGGGTTCGAAGCTAATCTTTCTATTACAAATGGTCAGCAATCCCGGGGCTGGTCCCCGGATTCAGAAATCATCCCTTGCGCCACAAATGTGCTTGGCTGGCAAAGGCCCCCTGTAATTTGGCCAGCAGCCGGTTTGCCATACCCGGATGCGGGACACCCCCGTCTCGCAACCGCTCTACGACCACCTCGACAGGGCAGGCGCTGCCACTGTGCGGGTCAAAATAGCGCGGATAATCAATCAAGGCGGCATATACCAACCCTTCGATGGTAAGATCAGCACGCCGACGTGGTGGCACATCGCCGCGATCGTCGGTCAGTCCCCAGCCCGCATAAAACGGCGCGCCCAATGTGACGACATGAACCCCACGCACCAAGGCTTCGAACCCTAAAAGGGATGTCATCGTCCACACTTCGTCAACATGGGTTAGAATGGCGATGGGGTCAGCATGGCTCAAGACAACATCTGCCAATTCAGCTGCATCGACCCCACCGCCGCGCAATCCCGCCTCAACATCAGGGTGCGGCTTGTACAGGATCGCGGCATCGGGGTTTGCCGCCCGCGCAGCCTGCAACAGGCCAAGGTTGGTTGAAACTTCATCTGTACCAGTCTTGATTGATGCATCATCTTCGACCTGTCCGGGCACCAGAATGCGCCGCCCTTCCGGCAGATTTTCCAGTTCGGCTGTTCCTCCAAGGTTGTATTTGCTCAACCCGCCTTGGCGTAGGACAGTGATCAGCCGTTCCGCGCGCTGCCGTTGGTCCGGCCGCAAAATTTGCCGTGTCTCGATCCACTTTTCCAGACGACTGGGCTGGCGGGGATCATAGTAAATACCCAGATCATCGCAGACCAGCGACAAGGGCGGGATCAGATCGGCCCCCAGACCGCGTGACCGCAAGAACCCGTCTTCGACCCTTAAGGCATCGCCATGGCCGATGTCGGCCTTGCCAGCCCAAACCATCCAAGGCTTGCCTGCATTGCGTGCGCGGGCGGGATCGTCTTCGAACACCACAGGAGACCAAGCGCCAAAAAAGCGTTGCAAGGGCCGGCGTTTCCACATCCGCATGGCAGAGGCAGTCCAGCCTTGGTGATCCTCACGCCATGCGCGGGTCTTTGCGGCCAAGGCTTCGATTGTGGTTTCCAGATCGCACAACTGATCGCGGTGCGGGTCGTACCATATGGGATACAGGATCATCGCAGCGGCAAAAATCTGGGCGCGAGTCAACTTGCGTTGACGGCGTTGAACCGGGAATTCGTCATCTGTCAGGCCCCAGCCGGCATAAAACGGCTGCCCAAAGACGCGGGGTTTATGACCGGCAAAGATCGCCTCGAACCCCATTTGCGACGACACGGTATAAACGCGCACAGCCCCCTCGAACAGTGTCCACGGGCTGACGGGATCGGTCAACAGCGTGATCCGGTCGTTGGTGTCATCCGGCCCGAAGTGGCCTGCACGGTAGCCTTTTGCCGTCTCGGGGTGGGTTTTGATTAGTATGCGGGCACCGGGGTTTTCCTGTTGGGCAAACACCAGCATTTCCAGAAAATGGGACCGATCCGCGCCGGATGCCGTCACCGACGCATCACCACGGGTTTGATCGATCACCAACACATAGCCTGGGTCAGGTGCTGATGCGTCTGTGTCAAACCCAGTATACTTTGTCAGATGCGCCTCGATTATGCGGGCAATACAGCCCCGCGCACGGTTTAACAGTGCGGTGTCGTCCAGCGGATGTGTGGCCAGCAAGGTTTCCAGATCAGAGGGGCGAGAGGGGTCAAAATGCGCGCCTTTGCTGTCAATCAGCAGCCCCAACGGTGGCTCACCTTCGCGGCCGGGGAAAAGCGATCGCAGCATCGCGTCTTCGATCCGCACGACGGGCACATCGCGTTTGTCAGCAATGGCAAGGCCCCGATGCGCAGTTGGCGAATTGCCCCAGACCGCGACCGCATCACCCGTGCGGGGCAGGCCAAGATGGATGGAGTGACCGGATAGCTGCAAGATCCGTCTCACGCGTTTTTGCGTCAGAAAACCGCCGCTATACACGAAAAGCCGCCGGTCCTTTTCAGGTCCGGCGGCTGGGGTATTATATGTCTCAGGCCCTAAAGCCATTTTTGCGATCAGTTTGTCGTGGCAAGAGAGCTAATGCTGTTTAGCGAACTTGCCGAACCGGTGATCGAGGAGATGACCTTGCTCCACTGGGTGAAGGGGGCTTCGGTGACATAAAGCGTGTCGCCATCGCGGATCACGAAATCACGGGCCATGAACATGCCGTTGGGTTTGGTCAGATCCAGCACATAGACAAGACGCTGCGCCCCTTGCAAATCATTGCGGCCCAGAACCTGCTCTACGACTTCCGGGGCTTCATTGCGGAAAATAAAGACACCTGTGGGGTCAGCCGTGCCTGCGTTCAGGCCGCCAACTTGTGCGATGCCTTCTAGCGCGGAAAGGTTCTGCGATTCAAACTTGACCTTTTGCTGTGACCCAGTTGCACCAAGGGCAGTGAAGGACCGCGTGTCTTCTTCAACCAGAATACGGTCGTCACCGCGCAATGCGATGTCGAGCTCGGGGTGCTGATACAGGTCTTCGAACCAGATCTTGCCGCGCTGTCCGCCACGCAGAACAGTGACTAGTGCAATTTCGGGCGTGATCGACACACCACCGGCACGTGCCAGCATGGTCGACAACGTCCGCGTCGGACGCTCGATCGCATAAACGCCTTGCGCCCCGACAGACCCGACCAAAGATACAGTGGCACCGTCGCCTGCAACGCGCCGTACTTGCACCTGCGGGTCCGGTGTCTGTTCCGACAAACGTTGGGTGATGATGCGGCGTATGGCTTCGGGGGAATTGCCTGCTGCCTTGATGCGCCCTGCATAGGGCACAAAGATAAAGCCCGCACCGTCCACCTGGACTTCTTCTAGTTGGGTCGCGTTGCTTGCCTCACCCGCCAGCAAACCGTCATCGACGTTTTCCCAGATCGTCAGACCCAAGGTGTCGCCTGCGCTGATTGTGTCAGAGCCAAGTTGCCCCGCGTTGATAAAAGATTGGCTGAAACCCAATGCAGGGGTCACGGCTGTCGCACGAGACACGCGATCGTTGACTTCAACAATGAAAGCGTCGCCTTCGCGCTGGACGGAGCCCGAGTAAATTTGGCGTTTATTTGGGCCAACATGCGGCAAACCACATGATGACACTACGGCAACAGCCGCAAGAACTGCGATGGGACGCGCCCACCGGAAAGGTACGGATTTCACTGCCCGGTCTCCTCGACCTATTCAAACTCTGCCTCGAATTCGCCGATTGTTTCGACGTAATTCCCGTCAGGCTAGCGCAGTTCGGATTAAAAAGCTACCGATTGAAAGGGATTAGCTTAGGTTACGGCACGCAACTGTTGCCGTGGTGCCGCGGTGCCTTGTTCAAGCGCGTCATACGGGTCATCAGATGCCAGCATCATATCGACCACTTGCCGCAACAATTGCGTGCGCGCGCGGGTGGCGTAAAACCCGCCAGGAAGCTGCGATGTTTCCAGCAAATAGCGCCGATAGTCCTTGTAGGCCTTATTGTCAGGGCGCGCTGCGGCGGCAAAGAAATCTGCCAGCGGTTGATCGGACACGAATTCCGGCTTGGCATAGACCGCGCGGCCAAACACCTTGAGCGGAATCCCGCGCCACAGCACTTGTTGGCCTGCGGTTGAATTTACCGTCACCGCTGTGCGGGCATCGTTCAAAAGCTGCGCCAACTTGCCACCCCGCACAAAGTGCACGCGGTCTGACACGCCCAATTCCTTGGCGATGCGTTTGATGTCGCGGCGCACGGGCACACGTCCATCTTCTAGCGGATGCGCTTTGACGACCAGATGGTGATGGCGCGGCGCGCCTTTGGCGAACCCTTCAAGCACGACACGCAGAAAGTCCGACATGGTCTCAAACGGCGAGTGTTCCTGAAACGAGCTGTCGTGTTCCAGCTGCAAGAGCGCCAGATGATAGGGAAAGCCACCCAACCGGATGCGCAAGGTTGCAATCAACCGATCTAGTGCAAGGGCGGGCATCAGCAATAGACGTTTGACGTAAAGGCTGAATTCCTTGGTCACAGGGATGCTGCGATGGGGACGGAAATTGCGGTAATCGCCATTCCGAAACAGAATGAACCAATGGTACAATGCACCATAGAAAATATGCTGGCGCATGTCGCCCCAATGGCCGGGGGGCAAAGGGGCCTCCATATCGGAGTTGGCGAGTGCGGTTTGCATCTGCTCGATCGACATGTCCATCAGGCGCGAATTGCCGTTTGACCCGCCCCGCTCGTAGGTGACCCAATAGGGCCGCATATAGCCTTCTTCGAACACATGCACCGTCAGGCCACGCGCTTTGGCTTCGACGACGGCTTGGGCGTGAATGGCCCGCGTGTCGCCATACAGTACAATATCAGTGACACCCTTTTCAGCGAGCAGCGCAACAAAGGTGTCTTTCCACGCGTCAGTCTGGCCCCGAAAGGGGATATAGCTGGACGGATGAAACCAAAATGCGCGATCGCCCGCGTTAAAGCCCACACGCCACACATCGGCCCCGGCACGCCGAAGCATCTTGCCCAATCTGTTAAAGAAAGGGCCATGCGGTCCTTGCAGAAACAGGAAGACCCGTTGGGGGGCGGTGGCGGAATTCATGTCTAGCTTCCGGTTCATTCTGATCAAAGCGTAAAAAATCACGCGATCCGGGCGAATTTAAGGCGCGGGTGCGGACTTGTCATGGTCGGGGCGGCGGTCTAACTCCTTGGGGGATACATGAAAGGGCTGCGCATGTTTACAGGAATTATCACAGACATTGGAAAGATCGCAACGCTTGCACAAGAAGGTGACCTGCGCGCGCGGATCGAAACGGGTTATGATACCAGCCGGATCGACATGGGCGCGTCCATCGCCAGCGACGGGGTGTGCCTGACGGTCGTTGATTTGGGGCCCAACTGGTACGAGGTGCAGATCAGCGCCGAAACGGTCGAGAAAACCAACCTTGGCAATTGGAAGCTGGGCCAGCGCCTGAACCTTGAGCGGGCGCTAAAGGTCGGCGATGAACTGGGCGGCCACATCGTATCGGGTCATGTGGATGGCGTGGCCGAAGTGATCGCCATGCACGACGAAGGCGACAGCACCCGCGTCACCTTGCGCGCGCCGCTAAATCTTGCCCGGTTCATTGCACCCAAAGGATCGGTTGCGTTGAATGGCACGTCCCTGACCGTAAACGAGGTCAACGGCTGTGATTTCGGCATCAACTTTATTCCCCACACCAAAGAAGTGACAACATGGGGCGACGTGGCCGTGGGCGACCGCATAAACCTAGAGATTGATACGTTGGCCCGCTATGTCGCGCGGTTGGCTGAAATGCCATGATCGCAGTCATCGGCCACAACAATGGCCCCAGCATGGAGGTCGGTCACAAATGGCGGTCTTTCCAATGGCAAAAAGCGCGAGAAGCCGCGATGCCAAAGTCGATTCCGTTAATGGTGGTCAAGATGCGCGTCAAACGGGCGCGTGAACTGGGCTTGGATTACAAGGCATACGCCGCGATCCGACAGGCCACAGGGCGCGATATCTTGGCACTGCTGTTTTCAAGCAATGCATTGCGGGTTGTGCGTGCGGATGCGCCGCAGATCCCCATGCGAGAGGCCGAGGTTCTGAATGCAGTACAGGGCGCGCAAAAGCTGGCGTTGGTGTACCGCCCATTGGACCCGACTACGATTGGCGCTGCGAACCCTATTTTGGACTTTGTCGGGCAGGCCCCAAAATTTACCGACAGTTGGTCCGATATGCGCAATCATCTGAGCGGTGCCGTGCAGGGGCGCAAGCTGGTTGGCGATCAGGTCCTTATCATCGGCGATACCGCGATCGAACGGGACTGGTCTGCCGCGAGTAAGGCCGCAGGTTACCTTGAGGCGGGGCGGTATTTTGGCGCAGGGGTCTAACGGCAGGCGATTGCGTTCAAATGACGTTGCGGGATTGAGTTTATTTAGCAAAATGAAGCTGGGCCGCGGGTGTCCGCGCTCTGGCAAAGTGGTGTGTGGTGGGCTATGTGCCACAGCAAGTGATACAAGAGGAACGCCCCATGCAATTTGAAACGCCCGGCCCAGTTGAAGCTGAATTGTCATCGGCAATTTCCCCCATAGAAGACATCATCGAAGAGGCCCGTCAGGGTCGCATGTTTGTGTTGGTGGATCACGAAGACCGCGAGAATGAGGGCGATCTGGTCATTCCGGCGCAATTTGCAGATGCGGATGCCATCAATTTTATGGCTACCCACGGGCGCGGATTGATCTGCTTGCCGATGACCGAACGGCGGATCGCCAAGCTGGGCTTGCCGATGATGGCTGTCAATAACTCGGCCCGTCACGAAACAGCGTTTACCGTTTCGATTGAAGCCCGCGAAGGGGTGACAACCGGCATTTCCGCAGCCGACCGTGCGTTGACTGTAAAGGTGGCAATTGACGAAAGCATGGGCCACGCAGACATAGCCACACCGGGTCATGTTTTCCCACTGCGGGCGCGAGACGGTGGCGTGCTGATACGTGCAGGCCATACAGAAGCCGCCGTTGATATTTCGCGGCTTGCCGGGCTGCACCCGTCGGGCGTCATCTGCGAGATCATGAAAGAAGACGGCACCATGGCACGGCTGCCCGATCTGGTGGCATTCTGCAAAGACCACGACATGAAGATCGGCACGATCAGCGATTTGATTGCCTATCGTCACAAGCATGACAACCTGTTGGTCGAACGCACCAGCCGCACGGTGACATCGGCATATGGCGGCGACTGGAAAATGCAGATATTTACCGACGAGATCAGCGGAACTGACCATGTGGTCCTTTCCAAGGGTGATTTGACCACGAACGCCCCTGTCTTGGTCCGCACGCATGCTATTAACGCGCTCGAGGATATTCTGGGCCTTGGTCCTAGCCCCGCAGACGAATTGCCCCGCGCCATGCAGATCATCGCAGATGAAGGGCGCGGTGCCGTGCTGCTATTTCGCGATCCTGATCCACGCCTACGGTTCCAAGACGAGGAAGACGAGCGCCCGCGCACCATCAAGCGCACTGGCTTGGGCTCGCAGATCATGTCAACGCTTGGGTTGCACGAACTGGTTTTGCTAACGGATAACCCTGATACGCGCTATTTAGGTTTGGACGCTTACGGCCTTAGCATCGTGGGCACGCGTCCCATCACAACGGAGTAATCCCCATGGCTGCTACAAATCATACCACATTGGTCACGCCGCATTTTGACAAGCCAGTTAAGGTTTTGATCGTTTTGTCGCCCTATTATTCCGACATCGCCGATGGGTTGCTAAAAGGGGCCAAGGCCGAATTGGAAGCTGCAGGCGTCGAATGGGACGTGGTCGAAATGCCCGGTGCGTTAGAAATTCCGACCGCGATTGGCATCTCGGACCGCAAAAGCAATTTTGACGGGTATGTGGCGCTGGGCTGTGTGATCCGCGGCGAAACAACCCATTACGAGACAGTGTGCAATGACAGCAGCCGTGCGTTGCAATTGCTAGGCTTGCAAGGGCTGTGCATCGGCAATGGCATCCTGACCGTGGAAAATCACAAACAGGCAGCGGTACGTTCCGATCCGGCGGGGCAAAACAAGGGGGGTGGCGCTGCGGCTGCGGCCTTGCATCTGATCGCGCTCGCCCGTAAGTGGGGCGAAATTCGCAAAGACATCGGTTTCAAGCCGCGATCAGAAGAATATCTGATGGCGGGCGACAATGACGGACCCACAATAGCATGACACCCTCGGCCGGCCTTTCGGGCAATCAAAAACGTAAGATGAAATCAGCCTCGCGGCTATACGCGGTGCAGGCGCTGTTCCAGATGGAACATTCATCGCAAAGCTACGACACCGTTAAGGTCGAGTTCCTGAACCACCGTTTCGGGGCGACCTATGATGGCGAGGAAATGATTGATGGCGATATCAGCCATTTTTCCCATGTCCTTGAAACGGCTGTGAATTATCAGGCGGCGATTGACCAGTTGACGGATCGCGCCTTGGTGGCGAAATGGCCGATTGCGCGTATCGACCCCACATTGCGTGCTCTGTTCCGGGCAGCAGGGGCCGAATTGCGCGACCATGACACACCACCAAAGGTCGTTATTACCGAATACGTGGATGTGGCGCGCGCTTTTTTCGAAGGCAGCGACGAGCCGAAGTTCGTGAACGCAGTTCTGGACCACATGGCCCGCGAATCCCGTCCCGAGGCGTTCTAAGAAATATCGTGAAAACCGGGACAGGCGCTAAATTTTGGCGCTTGCATAGTGTGACGGAACCACCACTGCCGTACCGTTGTATATTCCCGAGGACCTGTATGTACAGGTGGGCGCCAGGTAAAAGAACCAGGGTTCAAACAGAGCCAGCTCCCTCGGATTTGCTTAAGGCCACTGGAATGTAACTTTTACAAACAGGGCAGAACCGTCACCATTAACAGGTAGGCTTGGACCGGCTCCACGACAAGGGGCTATCTTAGCTGCCGTCAGGTTTTTCTACAAAGCGATAGCGTTCCAGTTCTTCGGGCAGCAACACATAGATTTCATCGGGCGGTGTCACCAGCGCATGCTGCATGACCAGCGGATCAATGCCCATGTCATCAAGAAATCTCATCACCTCTCCCTGGCCCCGCTGAATGTCTTCTACAGCGATAAAAGCGGGCAATAACGTGCTCTCCCCGAAATAATGCTGGTGCACGCCGACTGAGGCATCATCAGGGATCGTGCGACCGGTGCCAGCGGCCAGCAGATAAGGGCAGGCGGAATAGCAGATATCACCGGACCGAAGTGCAGTGGTCAGATCGGCAGTGCGCAGATAGCGCCCCAGTAGCAGCGCGTCCTGCACTGATCCACCGGGGGAATTCAGAATCACGCCCTCGGGCTTGGGGTCAAGCTCAGCCAACTGCTTTTCGATGCGTTCTGCGTCGCCCTGCTCAATGCCGCCTTCCAGCAGTGCCCTTTGCCCGCCTTCAACGACCGTCAGGGTCAATCTTTCGGGCAGGGGCGTTGTGGGCATCGGTTGGCCCCCGGGTGGCGCACGGTCAGGCCGGAAACGTCGGGTTTGGTCGCCGGGACGCACCGGATCGGTTAATTCAGGCGCACGTGGGCCGAAACTGGGCAGGCGCAGGCCATCGCGCAGATCGCCCCAGAACAGCAACCCTGCCAATCCCAGTTGAAACAGCAGCACCCAGACCAGCACTCTGCCGACGGGGTTGCGTTTGGGGGCGTCCGTTGTGTCGCTCATGTTGATTTCAGGGGCGTTACGCGTGGTGAGTTTTCGGCTGCTACCGATGCGGCGTTAGGACCTTTCATCGACGCATCCACGTCACGCATCGCGTTTACAGCGGCCCGCAGTTCCGCCAGCGTCAAGGTCTCCTCGATCGAGGTGCCTTCGCGCCCCTCGCGGATCGCCCCGTGGGTGATGGCCAAGATGAACACCAAAACGCCAGGCAACAGGTCAATAGCTATCGCACCAGCCCAAGACGGCACAAAATTGCGGGCGTATTTGATCACCGCATCGGCGCTTGAAATCGGGGTATAGGTGGTCTCGGTCGGGGGTGGCATGGCCAGCACAGCTTGCGCTGCGCGCTCCAATGTTGTGGCGCGTTGGGCGAGCACCTCAAGCACCGAAGTGATGGTCGACGCCTGATTGCCGCGCGATTCCGCTGACCCGCCATCCAATTCTGGCAAAACCACAGAAGCCGACAAATCCTGCGCCGCACGTTCCACCAATGAGGCGACGGAAAGCTGGCGCAGCTGGGTAATCAAACCGGCAAGCCGCACGGCTTGCTCCGAAAACTCCACTGACCGTGCCTCTACCGGACCGGGTTCGACCGTAAGGGCACGCATCCGGCTCAGCAGTTGGTTGCCTTCGACAAATGCGGCATCGACCAAGGGGGTCTGGGTTGCGATCTGGGCCTCAAGCCCTGCCAGTTCCGAAGATTTTTGACGCAGTACACGAAACACGGCACCACGTCCCGCAAGGCCGGACAAGCCGCCGGTCGCCTCTTGTTCGCTCAGATCCTCAAAGCTTTGACGCACGCGGGTAACATCGCGTTCCAACCCTTGGGCTGACAACGCAATCTCGTGAGCATGTTCCAGTGATCCTTGGTAATCCTGAACCGTCACGGCAAGGTGTTGTTCCACCGCCGCCGACCCCGCAAGTGCGGCCGCATTCAGCCAGCTCGACATCGCGATGATCGCCAGTGATCCAAGGGCCATGGCACCTAATAATCCAGTCCGCGCCCGCGCGCCGCGCACCGCAGGAAAGAGGCGCAACATATAGGACCAGAACACAAAAATACCGACTGACACGGCGATTGAATAGGCAATTGCCGCAAATGCCGACATCGCTCCGTTGTCATCCAGCAACGACGACACGCCCAGATAGGTATAGATACCCGAGGCGACAGCCAGAACGCCCAAGGCCGTGCCTGAAAAGGCATCCAGCCAGCTCAAATGCCCTTCCAGTTCGCGGGCATAGCGTGCGCCACGTTGGTGCTGATTGCCGTGCGTTGTATCGTCTGTCATGAATCGACCCCTTGCCCTACCGATCCAAAGATAGGGCCGCGCAGCAAAATAACCAAGGTGCTAGGTCGGGGCTTGCCTCATGTTCACGTATTGTTCATAAATGCAGGCATGATACTCGACGATCCCAAACCCCTGCAGCCCGGCCAAATTCTAGCGCGCGGCGTGGCGCGCCACCTGTCGGCGCTTGGGTTTGTCTGTGTCGAGGAACTGGTGCCTGCGCGTGGATTGCGTGTTGATGTGATGGCCCTTGGCCCCAAAGGCGACATCTGGATTGTCGAATGCAAATCAAGCCGCGCCGATTTCATGACAGACAGCAAATGGCAGGGCTATCTTGAATGGGCCGATCGCTTTTTCTGGGCCGTTGACGCAGATTTCGACACCGATCTTCTGCCGGGCCACTCGGGTTTGATCATCGCTGACGGTTACGGTGCCGAAGTTTTGCGCATGGGCGAAGAAACCCGCCTTGCCGCTGCACGCCGCAAGGTCATGACCCATAAATTCGCAACCCACGCGGCACGCAGGCTACACTATTTACGTGATCCGCATCTGACCCAGCATTGGGACTGAACCCTTATTTCCAAAGGGATCTAGATCTCGGGGGGCCGCGCCTTGGCGTGGTGGGGGCCGGCCCCTTTAACCCACTATCAAAAAACTTAGCGCTTTTTACTTGCGTTTTTACCCGCGCGATGCGCTGCAGCCATGATTTCTTCGGCAATCTCTACAGCCTCGTCGGGCGTAAAATCCATCGGGATTTCAATGCCGCCATCGGCTTCGATAAAAAGCCGGACCATGCCTGAGTCGGTCGGGCCGATTTGCAGGTTTGCTTCGATGTCGCGTTCAGTGTCGATACCCATAGGTCCCTCCGAAATGATGTCGCCAGCGTTAGCGTGGGCGCAGATGAAAGGCAAGTTTGACCAGACACCCGATGAGGCGAACAATTTAAATTCGCGCGTCTTAGGGTATTGCAATCTTTTTGCTTGGACGTTAGATCGGCGCAAGTGCCGCCTTAGCTCAGTTGGTTAGAGCGCCTGATTGTGGATCAGGAGGTCCCTGGTTCGAGACCAGGAGGTGGTACCATTATTCCCCCTCAAACGAACCCCTACTTTAGATCGACCGTTTGGCGTAACGCGCCGCTGGTCCTGTCAAAAATCAATATCTGGTTTTCGTTCGTCACAACTGCATACCAATCCGGCCCTTGGGTGAATGCCGTGGCCTTTTCACCGCTCGGCAAGACAATTACATTCGGCAAATCCGGCGCTTTGCTCGAGAAGCGGATGACAAGCAGGCCAATCACGACTAGAAGGCCGCAAATCATAGTGGCGGTTAGCACCGTCACCAGCCTTCGCAGGAACTTGATGTTTGGGGGCTCGGAAGGATCAGTCATGTCGCACCGCCGTATCAGTTTTGTCATCGCGGACACACCGCCGCCGCGTCTTGATAAGGCGCTTGCCCGCGATGTGCCAGAGGACGCGAACCTGTCGCGCACACGCTTGCTAAGGCTGATTACCAATGGTGCAGTTCAGATCGACAATTCAGTGGTGACAGATCCACGTGCCCGCGTGGTCGAAGGTCAAGAAATCACGATTGACGTCGAAGAGGCCGAAGAAAGCCACATCGCCCCCGAATCAATCCCGCTTGAGGTGATTTTCGAGGATTCTGATCTGATCGTTATCAACAAACCTGCGGGGATGGTGGTGCATCCCGCGCCGGGCAGCCCGTCTGGCACCTTGGTTAACGCACTCCTGGCGCACTGCGGCGATGACCTGTCCGGCGTTGGCGGCATGAAGCGCCCCGGTATCGTCCACCGCATAGACAAGGACACATCGGGCCTTTTGGTCGTGGCGAAGTCTGATGCGGCCCATCACGGGCTTGCCAAACAATTCGAGAAACACACGGTAGAACGGTATTATCAGGCACTCGTTTATGGCGTGCCCGACGCCAATGACCCGCGCCTGCGCGGCATCAAGGGGGCCAGTTTTGAACCCGGTAATATCCTGAAAATGACCACACAACTGGCGCGACACCGCACGGATCGGCAGCGTCAGGCGGTTCTGTTCCAAGGTGGCCGCCACGCAGTTACGCGTGCGCGGACGATCAACCGTTTCGGCACGCCACCCGTCCTTGCCTTGATGGAATGTTGGCTGGAAACCGGTCGCACCCATCAGATTCGTGTTCACATGGCCCATGCCGGGCATTCGCTGGTTGGCGATCCGACTTATGGCGGTAAACGAAAATTGCCCAAGGCGGCATTGCCTGAAATCGCATCAGACGCGGTAAGGGCCTTTCCACGTCAGGCGCTCCATGCTGCCGTTTTGGGGTTCGAACACCCGGTGACTGGCGAAATGGTCCGGTTTGAGGCCCCATTGCCGCGCGATATGACGGATTTGCTTGAGTTGGTGGGGCTTGCGCAGGCGTAATCGGTCACAAACTGCACGACCGTGTGAGCGGGATGAAGGAATGCTTTTCTTCACTCAGATTAAGACCATATTCATATAACATGGCTAACGGAGCACTTGAAAAGGGTGTTAGCGCTCTCCATATCTATGTTAAGCCCAATAACATGGGCCCCTAAAACTAGGGAAAGGGACAAGAAAATGGCTAATTATGCAAATCTGCCAGCACCAACACCAGAAGGCGGCCTGAACCGCTACATGCAGGAAATCCGCAAGTTTCCGCTGTTGGAACCCGAAGAAGAATACATGCTCGCGAAACGCTGGGTCGAAGAGCAAGACACAGAAGCCGCACACCGGATGGTGACATCTCACCTGCGCTTGGCGGCCAAAATCGCTATGGGCTATCGTGGCTATGGTCTGCCCCAAGCCGAGGTGATCTCGGAGGCCAATGTGGGCCTGATGCAGGCCGTCAAGCGCTTTGACCCTGAAAAGGGCTTCCGTCTGGCAACCTACGCCATGTGGTGGATCCGCGCCTCGATTCAGGAATATATCCTGCGCTCGTGGAGCTTGGTAAAGCTTGGCACCACGTCGGGTCAGAAAAAGCTCTTCTTTAATCTGCGCAAAGCGAAAAACCGCATTGGCGCGTTGGAAGAAGGCGACATGCGCCCTGAAAACGTGACACGCATTGCGACTGACCTTGGCGTTACCGAGACTGAAGTGATCTCGATGAACCGCCGCATGTCGGGCGGTGATGCATCGTTGAACGCGACTGTAGGGTCCGAAGGCGAGGGGACCATGCAATGGCAGGACTGGCTTGAGGATGAAGACGCGGATCAAGCTGGCGACTATGCCGAGCGTGACGAGCTGGAAACCCGCCGCGAGATGCTTGCCGAGGCGCTAGATGTGTTGAATGACCGCGAGAAGGACATTTTGACCCAACGCCGCCTGTCCGATGAGACAATCACGCTCGAGGATCTCAGCAGTCAGTACGGTGTTAGCCGCGAGCGTATTCGCCAAATCGAAGTGCGCGCGTTCGAAAAACTGCAACAGCGCATGCGTGAATTGGCCCGTGAAAAGGGGATGATGGCGACCGCCTGATCCCTGTTCATAGCCTGATGGAATGCCCCCGCAAAGCCTTGGCTTTTGCGGGGGTTTTCGTTTCAGCCCTCGTCATTTTCCGTGATTTTGCCTAAGCTGCCGCAAAACAGGAGAGCAGAAATGGACAGTTTGAACTGGGGCATCTTGGGAGCGGCAAAATTCGCCTGTGAACATATGGGGCCTGCGATTCACGCAGCCGGCGGCGCGCGGCTTGCAGCGCTCGCAACGTCCATCCCGAAAAAAGCTTCGGCTTTCAGCGCCTTCGCGCCCGATCTTAAGGTTTACTCCGACTACGATGCGCTGTTGGACGATCCCGATATCGACGCTGTTTATATACCGCTGCCCAACCATCTTCATGTCGAATGGACCGTCAAGGCGCTGAAGGCAGGAAAGCACGTCCTGTGCGAAAAGCCGATGACCCTGAAAGCCGCTGATTTTGACAAATTGATCGCTGCCCGTGATGCGGCAGGCCTGCTCGCCGCCGAGGCATTCATGATTGTCCACCATCCCCAGATGGTACGCGCCCGCGATATCATTGCGGCGGGAACGCTTGGCCGCGTGCGCCACGTGGGGGCGACGTTCTCGTTCTTCAACGACGACACCAATGACATCCGCAACAAGCCTTCAGCGGGTGGGGGTGGTCTGCCCGATATCGGAATATACACCTTTGGTTCCGTGCGCTTTTTGACTGGGCAGGAACCGTTGTCGATACCCTATGCCAAGATTGACTATGAAAACCGCGTTGACGTCTTTGCCCAAGTGGCGGCAAAGTTTGAGGGCTTCGACTATTCTGCCACCGTGTCCATGCGCATGTTCCCTCGTCAGGAGATTGTAATTCATGGCGAAAAAGGTGTGTTGCGACTAACCTGTCCGTTTAATCCAACGGTCCACTCACAAGCTGAACTGCACCTTGAAACAGAAAAGAACGTAATCACTACGGAACGTTTCCCCGGGACAAATCATTATATTGAGCAGGTGGAAGCGTTCGGCCGCTCGGTCACAACAGGCGCTGCCTATCCGTGTCCGCTTGAGTTCAGCAAAGGCACACAGGTAATGATCGATATGGCTTACGCAGCACGCTAGGTGATCTTCAACGAAAGGTAAGGGAACATGGCTGGAGGATGGGCGAAAGACGGTGCCGTCAGCGAACAGATTGAGGCATCAATCAATGACGAACTCGCCCGCCTCAAGGCGCGCAAACAGCCTCAGGGTGAGAGCCGTACACATTGCGCGGAATGTGAAGAACCGATCCCGCAAGCACGCCGAGAGGCGCTCCCGGGTGTAAAACTTTGTATTGATTGCGTGAACGAGCGCGACAACCGGCCAGAAACACGCGGGGGCATCAACCGGCGCGGTAGCAAAGACAGCCAACTTAAATAAAAAAGACGGCCCCCTGATTTATCAAGGGCCCGTCTTTCATTCCAAGTGGCAAAAAGCCTCGCCGAGGGCATTTCTTCCCTTCGGTGTGGCGCTTGCCTAGTCCTCCATCGCTTCCAATTCATCGATAAAGCCAGAGATCATCGAGAGGCCCTTATCCCAGAATGCGGGGTCTGACGCGTCCAATCCGAACGGGGCCAAAAGCTCTTTGTGGTGCTTCGATCCACCGGCCTTAAGCATATCGAAATACTTGTCCTCGAACCCGGGCTCTCCTTCGGCATAAACGGCATAGAGGGCGTTCACCAAACCGTCACCAAAGGCATAAGCATAGACGTAGAATGGCGAGTGGACGAAATGAGGGATGTACGCCCAGAAGGTCTCGTAGCCGTCCATGTATTCAAATGCCGGCCCTAGGCTTTCGGCTTGCACCGACATCCAAAGCGCATTGATATCATCGGGCGTCAGTTCGCCGCCACGCCGGGCGTCGTGGAGTTTGCATTCAAAATCATAGAATGCGATCTGGCGGACGACAGTGTTGATCATGTCCTCGACCTTGCCGGCCAGCAGAACCTTGCGTTCAGCGTTGGTTTTAGCCCCGTCCAGCATTTTGCGGAAGGTCAACATTTCGCCAAACACCGATGCCGTTTCGGCCAAGGTCAGTGGCGTCGAAGACAGCATTTCGCCCTGACCTGCGGCCAGAACCTGATGCACGCCGTGGCCCAGCTCATGTGCCAACGTCATCACATCTCGCGGTTTGCCAAGATAGTTCAGCATTACATAGGGGTGCACATTGGTCACGGTCGGGTGGGCAAAGGCACCAGGCGCTTTGCCCGGTTTTACGGCAGCATCAATCCACCCGTCCTTGAAGAAAGGCGCGGCGATTTCGCCCATGCGCGGGTCAAAGGCGTTATAGGCATCCATCACCATGCCCTCAGCACGGTTCCAGTCGACCACTTTGGGGTCTTCCATTGGCAATGGCGCGTTGCGGTCCCAGACCTGCATCACGTCAAGGCCCAGCCATTTCCGCTTAAGCTCGTAGTAGCGGTGGCTCAGCTTTGGATACGCGTTGACGACCGCGTTGCGCAGGGCCTCGACGACCTCGGGTTCGACGTCGTTGCTTAGGTGGCGACCGGTTTGCGGGGTTGGCATGCCGCGCCAGCGGTCCAGCACTTCTTTTTCTTTGGTTTGAGTGTTGTGGACCCGCGCAAAGGTTTTGATATTGCTTTGGAACACATCTGCAAGCTCACGCGCGGCGGCTTCGCGAATGTCCCTTTTGGGGTCGGTCAAAAGGTTCAACACCCCTTCGATATTCAACGGCTCGCCGTCGACTTCAAACTCAAGGCCCGCGATAGTTTCATCAAATAGCCGTTCCCAGGCGTCACCAACGACACCCAGATCGTGCAGGAATTTTTCCAACTCGTCGCTAAGCTGATAGTCTTTCATTGCGCGAATTCGGTCAAACACTGGCTTATACCGTGCAAGATCAACGTTCTGCGCAAGAAGCCCACCCAAGTGATCGTCTTCTAGACGGTTCAGTTCGAGCGTGAAGAAAACCAGCGGGGTGGTAAAGTTTGTGATGCTTTCCTGCATGTCGGACATGAACTTTGCCCGCCCTGAATCGGTTGTCAGCTGGTAATAGCGCAGGCCGGCATATGACATGATGCGCCCGGCGATTTGGCTAATCTTTTCATTGCGCAGGACGCAGTCCAGAAAACCCGCCGCGTCCAGCTCTGCCAGCTTGCCTTCGTAATCGGTAGCAAAGCTGCGGCATGCCTCTTCCAGCCAGTCCAGATCACGCTTCAGTTCGGGCGCGTTTTCACCGGTGTACAGGTCGTTAAGGTTCCACTCTGGCAAGTTGCCCAACGGAGAGGTGCCAGCACCAGCATTTGCATCACGGACGGGGTAGGGCAGTTGGAACATCTTAAACCTCTTTTTGACATTTAGGTTACCTAAGCGCGCCCCCGCATCAAAGCAAGCGGGGTAAGGCAGTGATTAGCCGTAAATGCGCAATAACTCTTCAAGATCAGCGAGTGAATTCGCTTCTTGCAGCGGTTTATCTTTGCGCCAGCGCAACATTCTTGGAAACCTCAAGGCGACGCCGGATTTATGTCGCGGGCTGCGCTGGATGCCTTCGAATGCGATTTCAAACACATGCTGGGGTGTTACTTTGCGCACAGGGCCAAAGCGCTCGAGGGTGTTCTTGCGCACCCAAGCGGTGATCTGGCGAAATTCGGCGTCGGTCAGGCCGCTATAGGCCTTTGTAAAGGGCACCAGATCGTTGCCGTTCCAAACCGCAAAGGTAAAGTCAGTGAACAGGTTGGCGCGGCGGCCGGAACCCGATTGGGCATAGATCATCACCGCATCAATCGTAAGCGGGTCCAGCTTCCATTTCCACCAATCGCCTTTCTTGCGTCCTGCAAGATAAGGGCTTTCGGCACGTTTAAGCATCACCCCTTCGGCTTGGGCGTTTCGGGCATCGCCGCGCAGAGCTGCCAAATCATCCCACGTGTCAAACCCCAGTTGCGGTGACAGGCGCACGGGCGCATCGGCGGGCAGATCCGCGCAGGCGTTTTCCAAAAGATCGCGCCGGTCCGAAAAGGGGATGTTGCGCATGTCCTGCCCTTGCCACTCCAGCAGATCATAGGCGTGCAGCACCACAGGTGCCTCGGTGAGCAGCTTTTTTGGCACGGTCTTGCGGCCAATACGCGATTGAAGCGCGTTGAAGGAAGAGGGCATCGGCTGATCCGAGGGCCAGACCAGCAGTTCGCCATCCAGCACGGTGCCATCGGGCAGATAGTCGACGGCCCGCGCCAGTTCTGGAAAGCGGTCGGTCATCAGCTCTTCGCCCCGGGACCAGACAAAATAAAGTCCATCACGCAAAATTAACTGACCGCGGATGCCATCCCATTTCCACTCAGCGCGCCAGTCAGCGGTGTCTCCCAGCTGGTCCGCGGTATCCTCAAGCCCGTAGGCCAGATAAAATGGATAGGGGCGCGACGCATCGGCAGAGGCATCGTCGGCAACGACAAGCGCGTGCCATGTGGTGTCATCAGGGTGCCAGTTGCCCATCAACCGATGCGCCAGTTCGACTTCTGGCTTGTCAGTGGCGCGAGCTAGGGCGCGGGTCATTAGCTTTTGACTGACCCCAACCCGGAAACCGCCCGTGATGAGTTTGTTAAAGATGAACCGTTCTGCCCCGCCAAGCTGGTCCCACGCTGACAGTACGAATGCCTTTCGGGCGTCTTCATCTTGTGTATAGATTTCGCGCAGCGCTGCGATCCAGTCGGATAGGGTGCGGTCGTCTTGGGTCGTGTTCGGAGGCAGGACAAGGGCGATGGTTTCCGCCAGATCTCCGACGATGGAATAGCTCTCTTCGAACAGCCAAAGGGGTATCTCAGCAAGTTCTGCCGCCCATTCGCGCAGCTTGGTCGTTGTGACCGCCCGCTTTGGTCGCCGACCCGAGAATAGCGCGATGGTCCACAGCCGATCCGTGTCAGGTGCATGCTTGAAATAATCCGCAAGGGCCGCGACCTTGGCGTTGGTTTTCGTACTTTGGTCGATGGTGCTGAACAACTCGGCAAAACGCTTCATTCTGTCGCGTCCTTGTCAAGTGTCTCGCCCTCGAACTGGGTCGGGACGACTTGGGCGTTCCAACCGTTAAGGTTCAAGTATTTACTGAAGATGTCCGTGTAACCATGTGTAACATATATATTTTCCGCCTCTGTCTGTTTGATCGCTGACAGCAATCCATCCCAATCCGCGTGATCCGAGATGATAAAGCCACGGTCACCCGCACGCCGGCGCCGAACACCACGTATGGCCATCCATCCGCTGGCAAAGGCGGTTTCTTGGGGGCCGAATTTTTTGGACCACGCACTGCCCAAGGCGGATGGCGGGGCAAGGACAATCGCGCCGGGATGGTCCTTGGGCACAAGGTCAGCATTGGCAAGGATAGTATCAGGCAAACTGATCCCTTGATCGCGCATCACCTGATTGGTGTTTTCTGTCGCGGTGTGGGTTAGGATCGGGCCGATTGCAGGGTCCAGCATAGTCAGCAGGCGTTGCGCCTTGCCCAAGGCATAGGCACCCAGAAATGCGGTCTTTCCCTCGGCGGCGCAGGTTGCCCACCACGCGTTAATCTCGCCGGCAACGCTTCCTTGGTCGGCCCAATGAAATACTGGCAGGCCAAAGGTGCTTTCCGTAATGAAATGGTGGCATTTTATGGGGGTGAATGCTTCGGACAGGCCGTCATCAACGACCTTGTAATCGCCCGACGCAACCCAAACCTCACCTTCCACCTCGATCCGGATCTGGGCTGATCCCGGCACGTGACCTGCAGGGTGAAAGGACACATTAGCGGTTCCGATCCGCCGAACCTCGCCATAGGCGATACCTTCGGCGGTGATGTCGCCCAAACGGTGGCGCATGACGGGCAGGGCAGCGTGGGTTGCCAGATAGCTGCCCATGCCCCATCGCGCATGGTCAGAGTGCCCATGCGTAATCAATGCGCGATCAACAGGGTGCCACGGATCAATATAGAAATCCCCGGCAGCGCAGTAGATGCCGCTTTCGGTAAAGCTAAGAACGGGTGTTTTGCTCATCCAAGACAGATAGTTGTGTCTAAGGGTTTGAACAGGGCGATCATGAAATTTTGATAATCGCCGGCGCGTTTTTATTTATACATCAAATGGTTGCGCTGCACTCTTGATGTGGCGCTTGAATTTTAACTTTTGGCATTGCCGAGGAAAAGCCGGGTGATGTCGTCAATTGCGGCATTGCGAAGCGCTGGTGTTTCCATCAGAATTTCGTGCTCGGCTCCTTCAACCATTTGCAGGTGCCCGTTCTTCCAGTTCTTCATGCGATCCCTGATCCGGGCCAAATGCACGATGCGTTCATTGGTGCCTAGAAAGGTTATGCAGGGCAGGCTGGGTGCTGCACGCAAAGCCAGATGTTTGGTTTCGGACAATGCCTCGCGAAGCCAGACATAGCTGGGTCCGCCCAACGACAGATCAGGGTGCGCCGCCAACTGATCGCGCATCATGTCATACATAGATTCGTCGGTGGTCAGCATGTTGTCTTCAAACGGTTCCACCGAAACATAAGGGTCCGGTTTGGTTCCGACGGGCAGCCGGTGCCCTTGGCCGATCTTTGGCATGAGATGCGACAGGACCGTTGCGACGGGACGCAGTTGCGGTGCGATGTAAATGCCCCACATCGGGGCCGTAAAGGCAGCAGCATGAACCGAAAGTCCCTCAATCACTGCGCGCAGGCCGATACAGCCGCCCATCGAATGGGCCAGCAAAAAGAACGGTCGCGGCAATTGCAAGCTACGGGCCGCGCGCATCATGGCGGCGACGTCCTTTTGGTAGTCCGAAAATGTATCAACATAGCCGATGCGACGATCCGGCAGCATGCGATCTGCCAACCCCTGACCGCGCCAGTCGATTGCCATAACTGCCAAACCGCGCTTGGCAAATTCACCTGCAATAACGCCGTACTTTTCGATATATTCGGTACGACCGGGGAACAAGAGAACGGTGCCCCTTGCCCCCTCGACCGACCAATGTGCCACCCGCAGTTTTTTGCCGTCAGACGTCTCGATCCAATGGGCCACACCAGTGTCTGGGCCAGGGTAGATGTCGGTAAAAAGGGGCGCGGGTGCGTGGAGCATCAAGCGAGAACGGCCGCCAGCTTCATTGCCATGCCCATGTCGCCATCAATCTTAAGCTTCCCGCTCATGAATGCACCGGTCGGGTTGGTGTCACCAGTAAGGATCGCCTGAAACGTTTCGGCATCCGCTGATAAGGTCACATCAGCAGTTTCGTCTGCTACACGTGCACCGGTTGCGTCCATCATGACACAGCCTTCGCCTTCGATGTCGAACTTTGCGGTGCCGTCAAAGTCAGCGCCTGCCAGTTTTTCATTCAGTACAGTTGCCGCTTCGTTCAAAATATCGCTCATTGTAGGCCCTTTTTTGGCAAATGGTGCCGACACGTCTGGAAATGTGGCGGCAGCCTGTTACATTCAACATTGTTATGGTCAATCACATCGTCAACCTCAAACATATCGTAGCGGCACTTGGTTTATGGGTGTTGCTTGCAGGTATATCTTTTGCGCAATCTGCCTTGCCGCAGACCGATGAGCTGTTGGAAAAACTGAAAAATGCCCCGGTCGAAGATGTCTCGCGAATCGAGCGCGAGGTCCAGACCGCATGGTCACGGTCAGGGTCTGCAACAATTGATCTGCTGATGAAGCGAGGGCGTGAGGCGATGCAAGCAGGCGATACCAAGCTTGCGATAGAACATTTTACCGCTTTGACTGATCACGCGCCCGCGTTCGCCGAGGGTTACCATGCCCGTGCCCAAGCGTATTTTCAGGCCGATCTATACGGCCCGGCGATTGATGATCTGGAATCCACCTTGGCGCTTAACCCGCAACAGTATAACGCTATTTTTGGTCTGGGCGCGATCTTGCAAGAATTTGGAAACCTGCGTTCTGCCGCGGAACTGTATCGCCGGGTGTTAGCGATTAACCCTCACCATGAAAACGCGCAAAAGGCGCTGGACGGGCTTCGGCGCGACGGCATCGGGCGCACACTTTAAGACGTCGGGAATAATCTGGTGACAGGCGAAGGTAGGGTCGTGGCCGTTTTGGGCCCGACCAACACGGGCAAAACAACATATGCCATTGAAAGGATGCTGGCGCATCGTACGGGAATCATCGGATTGCCGCTGCGCCTGTTGGCGCGCGAGGTCTATGACCGGATTGTCGCATTGCGCGGCCCGTCCGTGGTTGCTTTGGTCACGGGCGAGGAACGGATTGTTCCGCCGCGCACGCAGTATTGGGTGTGCACTGTCGAGGCGATGCCCGAGGGCATGGGCGCAGATTTGGTTGCAGTAGATGAAATCCAGCTATGCGCTGACCCCGAGCGCGGGCATGTCTTTACCGACCGTTTGCTGCGGTCGCGTGGCCTGCACGAGACGCTGTTTATGGGGTCTGACACAATGCGCGGCACCATCGCGGCACTAGTCCCCAAGGCGCAATTCATCAAACGCGAGCGGATGTCCGAATTGACCTATGTTGGTCAGAAAAAGATAAGTAGGATGCGCCCACGCAGCGCAATTGTCGGATTTTCGGTTGAGAATGTATATGCGATAGCGGAGCTGATCCGCCGCCAAAAAGGTGGTGCGGCCGTTGTGATGGGTGCACTTTCGCCACGAACGCGCAATGCGCAGGTTGAAATGTACCAAAACGGCGAGGTCGATTATCTGGTGGCCACGGATGCCATAGGGATGGGGTTGAACCTTGATGTCGACCACGTAGCGTTTTCGGCTTTGAGCAAATTTGACGGACGGCGCATGCGTCCGCTTGCCCCGAACGAGCTGGCCCAGATCGCCGGGCGGGCAGGGCGCGGATTCAAGAGCGGGACATTCGGTGTGACCGGCGACGCGCCCCCGTTGGAGGACGGCGTTGCCCGTGCCATCATGGATCACAACTTTACGCCGCAAAACAAAATTAACTGGCGCAATCCGTCGCTTCAATTCGGGTCGATAGGTCGGCTGATCAATACACTTGAGATGGCCCCAGATCATGAACGTCTGTTCAAAGCGCGCGAGGCTGACGATCTTCGTGTGCTTAAATCGCTGGGCGAAGATGCCGAAATCGCAGCGCGGTGCACCGACGGACCTTCGGTCAAGCTTTTGTGGGATGTTTGCCGCATTCCGGACTTTCGTGGTATAAGCCATGCAGAGCACGCCAGCCTGCTTGAGACTATATTTATCTATCTACATCAGCGTGGATCGATCCCGGATGACTGGATCGCGCGACAAATTCAGCGCATTGATCGAACCGATGGCGACATTGATGCGTTGTCCAAGCGACTGGCGTTTATTCGCACATGGACTTACGTCACCCAACGCAAAGGTTGGACAAGTGACGAAAGCCATTGGCGAGACGAGGCGCGTGTCGTAGAAGACAGACTGTCGGATGCGCTGCACGAGCGTCTGACCCAAAGATTTGTAGATCGGCGCACATCCGTGCTTTTGCGCCGGCTAGGACAGAAGGAAGCCATGGTGGCCGAAGTAAACGAGACCGGTGAAGTAACCGTTGAAGGCGAATTTGTAGGCAAGTTGGACGGTTTCCGTTTCCGGCAAGACAAAGGCGCTGGCGTCGCAGAAGACAAAACGATCAAGACCGCGTCATTGCAGGCTTTGGCCCCGCAATTCCATTTGCGTGCAGACCGTTTTTACAATGCACCCGATACCGAGATTGATTTCACGGAGCAGGGCGGCCTCATGTGGGGCAATTCGGCTGTAGGAAAGCTTGTTGCTGGCCCTGATGCGCTGAAACCCGGTATCGAGGTTTTTGTCGACGATGTTGCAGGACCCGAGGTCGCGCAAAAGGTGCAGCGCCGTTTGCAGCATTTCATTGATCGCAAAATTGCGGCTTTGTTTGAGCCACTGGTTGCACTGTCCAAGGACGAGGCCCTTACTGGTCTTGCCCGTGGTTTTGCGTTTCGCATGGTCGAGAATTTCGGCATTTTGCCGCGCGCGGACATGGCTGATGATGTTAAAGCATTGGATCAAGACGCCCGTGGTGCCTTGCGCAAACACGGCATCCGCTTTGGTCAATTCACTATCTTTATGCAGGCTTTGCTGAAACCCGCCCCAACCCGTCTGCGGCTTGTTTTATGGTCGCTGGTCAAGGGCTTGCAGGAATTTCCTGAATCGCCTCCCCCTGGTTTGGTGACGATTCCTGTGGACACAGCGGCCCCCGCGGGAGCCGATACCATGTCGGGCTACCGCAACGCCGGCACACGTGCGATCCGCATTGATATGCTTGAACGGTTGGCAGACATGCTGCGGTCCGAGGATTCGCGCGGCGGGTTCGAGGCAAAGGCCGACATGTTGTCGATCACCGGCATGACGCTTGAGCAGTTCGCTGCCCTGATGGAAGGCCTTGGCTACAAGGCTGAGAAGTCCGAGCGTACCAAGGTTAAGGCTGTTGATACTGTCATTCCGCATGATGGTGCGCAGATGGCGACTGACAAAGGTGCTGATGCAGACACGCCCGTTATGGATGTCGCAGCAGAGCAGCCAGCAGGCGGCATCGTTGCTGACCCCGCGGCGGCACAGCCTGATGATATCGTCCCGGAAACGGCTGGTATAGCAGATGAAGGCATCGCGCCAATCATCTCGGAAGAGGCGGAAACACCGGAGGTTTCGGACCACATCGCCGACACGGCTGCTGGGGAAAACCCGCTAGGTACGGCACCCAATGCATCCATCGCCGGAGCAGAGACCGAGGTGTTTTACGTATTTACCTGGGGCCGTCCCGTCCGCGCCAACCAACCTGCACGTCGCGGTGGTGGTGAGCGCCCACAAGGAAAAGGCAAGCCTGGACCTCGTGGCAAAAAAGGTGGCCAGCGTGACGCCAAGGGAGGCAACAAGCCTCAAAACTCTAGCGCACGTCCACCCAAGGCAGAAAAGCCTATCGACCCCGACAACCCCTTTGCTGCGGCCCTGATGGGTCTCAAAACCAAGTAATTGGTGGAGGGGGCCACAAAACTGCGGCTTGATAAATGGCTGTGGCATGCGCGGTTCTTTAAAACACGATCCTTAGCGGCGGCGCGCGTGCAAGCGGGTGCCGTCCGCGTCAACGGAAGTGTCGCGCAGAAACGGGCCACGATCATCGTGCCTGGGGATGTGCTGACCTTTGCGATGGGGGATGACGTTCGTGTGATCCAAGTCGACGGGATCGGCACACGGCGCGGTCCGGCCCCCGAAGCGCAGGAACTTTATACCGATCTGTCCCCGCCTGCGCCCAAATCCGAGAAGAAACCGCCCGAAAATCCGGCCTTTGAAGGAAAGGGGCGCCCCAGCAAGCGTGATCGGCGTGTGCTTGATCTTTCTCGGGCACGCCATCTTGAATGATGTGCTGTGCTGATTTAGCAATGCGCCAAATCCGTTATAAAAGATGATCCTATGACCTATATCGTTAACGACGCCTGCATCGCCTGCAAATACACTGACTGCGTCGAGGTTTGCCCCGTGGATTGCTTCTATGAGGGTGAAAACATGTTGGTCATCCACCCTGACGAATGCATCGACTGCGGTGTGTGTGAACCTGAATGCCCCGCCGATGCGATCCGCCCGGATACCGAGCCGGACATGGAAAAATGGGTCGAATTTAACCGCAAGTATTCCGAACTTTGGCCTGTGATCATCACCAAAAAGGACCCCTTGCCCGAAGCGGAAGAACGCGATGGCGAGGCGGGTAAGTTGGATAAATACTTCTCGGAGGCACCGGGCGAGGGCGGTTGAGCGATTCGCACGGCCAACTATCTAAAACGGGAATTTTGTGGGTTTTCGTCTGAAAACACGTCTGCTATACATTTATTTAATATAAAAGGCCCAGCGATCGCTTTCGGTGGGGCTGTTTTTGTGGTACTGTCCTTTCGATGACTATACACACCTGCCACCTCTCAACCCTTCTGATGCGGTTGAAAATAAAATTCTGAAGTTGTGATTGTTGGCTGTCGGCCTTTATAGGGCCGGTCAGCCTTTGTCTTTGTGAAAAGACAATCTACCCCTGCGGGCTACGTCCCGTGACCAAGGAGCCATGTTTATGAGCAAGTCAAAAAAGCTAGATTTCCGTCCAAACGAATTCGTCGTTTATCCTGCGCACGGCGTCGGACAAATTGTGTCGGTCGAAGAACAGGAAGTCGCGGGTATCACGCTAGAACTTTTCGTGATTGCCTTTGTCAAAGACAAAATGACATTGCGCGTGCCGACCCACAAGGCGGTCGAAATCGGGATGCGTTCACTTAGCAGCCCTGACACGATCACCCACGCAATGAAGACCCTCAAGGGTAAAGCTAAGGTGAAACGGGCCATGTGGTCGCGCCGTGCGCAAGAATACGAACAAAAGATCAACTCGGGCGATTTGATTGCCATTGCTGAGGTCGTTCGCGACCTGCACCGCACTGATGACCAGCGCGAGCAAAGCTATTCCGAGCGTCAGCTATACGAAGCCGCCCTTGAACGTTTGACACGCGAAGTGTCTGCCGTCGCCGGTGGCGATGAATTGGCAGCCGCCAAGCAGATCGGCGATGTTCTGGAAAGCCGCGTCGCAGCAGCCTAAAGGGCACTGTTAGAAACAAAAAAAGCCGCGGCAGGTTTCCCTTGCCGCGGCTTTTGCGTGTCTGGCGCTAGGCTTGCTTCTTTGCCTCTTCCTCGCTCCGGTTCATGAACGCAGTTTCAAGATCCTTTTGCAGCTCTTTCGCGCGGCTAACATAGGCCTTGTTCTCACTTGGCGGGATGTCAGGGCGCCACAGGGCCGCCAGTTCACGAACAGAGGCGCGGTCATGGCTATAGAACATGCGCTGCGCTTCGGCAGCCTCGTATTCGGACAGTCCCAGGTTTTCCAAAACATAGCGCCCGGCACGCAGGGAACTGTCGAACATCTCACGCACGATATCATTCGCACCGGCTTGATATTGGCGGTACACATCCGTGCGGTCGTGTGCGCGTGTCACGATATGCAGATCGGGGCGTTCCTTGCGGGCATAGGCAATCAACTGAAGCGCGGATTTGGGATCGTCCAACGTCACGACCAGCACTTTGGCATCACGCAAACCGGCCTTGCGCAGGATATCCGGACGGGTCGGATCGCCCAAAAAAGCCTTGAAGCCAAAGCGCCGCATAACGGCGATTGTTTCGGGGTTGTGGTCCAGAACCACAGTGCGAAAGCCCGATGCCTGAACCAGCCTGTTCACGATCTGACCAAAGCGACCAACGCCTGCAATGATAACGGTGCCCTGTTCGTCGATTTCATCTGCGACGACGGGGCCGGCCTTGGTCTCAGAACGTTTGCTGATCTGGTCGTACAAAATGAACAAGAGCGGTGTGATTAGCATCGAAAGGGCAACAACCAGAAGCAACACCTCGGCCACATTGTTGGGCATCACGCCGGTAGCGACCGAAAAGCTGACCAGAACAAAGCCAAATTCGCCTGCCTGGGCCAGCCCGAGCGCCAGTAGCCATCTGTCGCGGCCGCGCAGGCGGAACAAGGTGCCCAAGCCGAACAGGATGATCCCCTTGACGATGATCACCAGCAGCGCCATGCCCATGATAACGACCGTATCCGCGTACAACAGCTCAAAGTTGATACCTGCGCCGACGGTGATAAAGAACAGTCCCAGCAAAAGCCCTTTGAAAGGCTCAAGGTCGGTTTCCAGTTCATGACGAAATTCACTGCTTGCCAGAACCACACCGGCCAAAAATGCGCCAAGGGCAGGGGACAGACCGACAAGCATCATCAGGAATGAAATCCCTACAACGATCAATAGGGCCAGCGCTGTGTACATCTCGCGCAGTTTGGCGGCGTGGATAAAGCGAAATACTGGTCGGGTGAAGAATACGCCGGTAACGATGATCCCCGCGATCGCACCGATAGTGACAAGGGTAATGCCCCAGCCCGGTAATCCTTGGATCAACGATATCGCGGCTTGCGCCACTTCAGCACCTTGCCCTACCGGCTCTCCTGCACCATGGCCCGTTGCTGATGCGGCATGGCCATCTGTGTCCACCGTAATTGACCCGTCCGGCAATACTTTTGCGGCTATGTTCGTGACGAGCAACGGCAAGAACGCGAGGATCGGGATCACCGCAATGTCCTGCGTGAGCAGGACAGAGAACACAGATCGCCCGCCTGCGGTCTGCATCAGACCCTTTTCCGACAGGGTCTGCAGCACGATAGCAGTCGACGACAACGACAAGGTCAAGCCAACGGCAATCGCCACCCCCAGTGGCTGGCCATAGGCCATTGCGATACCCATCAGCGCCGCAGACGAAATCAGAACCTGCAAGCCACCCAGACCCAACAACCTGTGGCGCATGTTCCAAAGGGCACGTGGCTCCAGTTCTAGACCAATCAGGAACAGCATCATCACAACGCCGAACTCCGCAAAATGCTGAAGATCTTTGGTCTCTGACCCGACGAGACCCAACGCGGGACCAATTATGATACCTGCTGCGAGATATCCCAGAACCGACCCCAGCCCCAACCGCGAGGCAATTGGCACCGCGATGACCGCAGCGGCCAGATAGATCGTGGCTTGAAACAGGAAACCTTCCATGGGGCGTTTCTCTTTCTTAGGGCCGGCGGGGAACCGGCAAAGGGTCGATTAGGTGGGCAATGGCCCGTCGTGCTTTAGCTGATCCATAACAATCTGACTATGCACTTTTGCAACAGCGCCATGAGGTAGCAAAACATCATGGATCAAGCGGTTCAAGCTCGACAAGTCCGCACAATAGACGCGGAGCAGATAATCTGCATCCCCCGTCATCGTCCAAGCGCTCACGATCTCGGGGCGGGTGGCCAAAAGCCGCGCAAAGCTGGCGGAATGGTCCGGCCCATGTGTGCCAAGATGCACTTGGATAAAACCCTGTACGGCCAGCCCCAACCGGATCGGGTTCAACTTGGCATGATAGCCTTCGATAAATCCTTCGGTCTCAAGCCGCTGACGCCTGCGCCCGGCCTGCGATGGGGACAGGTGCAGCTGTTCGCCCAATTCTTGCGCCGTCAGATGTGCATCCTTTTGCAGGGCGGCAAGCAGGCGGCTATCGGTTTCATCCAGTCTCATGCGGGATTCTCGCTTGGTTTACCAGGATTATGCGGGGTTCGCGCATATTTGGCTAGGGAATAGGTGCTTTTTGCGCAAATAATGCAAGGGTATGCCGATATCTTGGGCGAAACACTTTAGCGACAGGAGAATCCTTATGGGTCCGTTTCCACATGATGCCGAAAAGTCCAAAATCACGGACGACAACCCGGCGGGCACCGACGGGTTCGAATTTGTCGAATTTGCCAGCCCTGAACCGCAAGAACTCCGTGATCTGTTTGCGCGTATGGGCTATACGCACGTGGCCAATCACAAAACCCAAGCCGTTGAACTTTGGCAGCAGGGCGACATTACCTATGTGTTGAACGCGGAGCCAAGCAGCTTTGCAGCGGCATTCGTGCAAGAACACGGCCCTTGCGCCCCCTCTATGGGTTGGCGCGTGGTGGATGCACAGCAAGCCTTGGCCCATGCACTGTCCAAAGGGGCCGAAGAATATACCGGGGCGGGCAAGGTTCTGGACGTTCCGACCATCAAGGGGATTGGCGGATCACTGATCTATTTCGTTGACCAATATTACGACACATCCCCCTATAACGAAGAATACAACTGGATTGCACAGTCCAAGCCAGCGGGGGTCGGGTTCTACTATCTCGATCACCTGACGCATAATGTGTTCAAGGGGAACATGGATGTGTGGTTCAAATTCTATGGCGATCTGTTTAATTTCCGCGAAATCCGCTTTTTTGATATCGAGGGCAAGTTTACCGGCCTGACCTCGCGCGCTTTGACGTCGCCCTGCGGTCGCATCCGCATTCCAATCAATCAAGATAGGGACGAAAAAGGCCAGATCGTTGCGTATCTGAAAAAGTACAAGGGCGAGGGCATTCAGCACATCGCCGTTGGCGCGCGCGACATCTATGCCGCAACGGATCACATCGCTGAAAACGGGCTCAAATTCATGCCGGGCCCGCCCGATGCCTACTATGCCCTTAGCAAGACCCGCGTAAAGGATCATCAAGAACCGGTGGACCGGATGAAAAAGCACGGGATCCTGATTGACGGTGAGGGTGTCGTGGATGGTGGCGAGACGCGCATACTGTTGCAGATATTTTCGAAAACCGTCATTGGCCCGATCTTTTTCGAGTTCATCCAACGTAAGGGCGATGACGGCTTTGGCGAAGGCAATTTTAAAGCTTTGTTTGAAAGCATCGAACAAGAGCAAATCGATAATGGCGAACTAAACTCAGCCTGACAGAAAAACCAATGGCCGCGTCAATCGATGCGGCCTTATTTTTTTTCTGGCTCGGAGATATTCCGGTGGGGCTGGCCCCATCTGAGGTACCCTCAGCCGCGCGGCATCTTTAATACGACGTCCCGCCCGCGTCGGGTATAACGCAATTCGCTTTCGCCGATTGCCGATACACGCCCGCCATCCAGCCGGTCACCAACGGCTACTTTTTGATAACGCCCGTTGCTTAGCCGGATCAGCGCGCGGCGGCTGGATGGCTTACCATATACCCCGATCAAATTGATGTTGCGCAGTTTTATAGCGTTCTTAACGGTTGCTTGCTTAGCGACAGATGCTTTTGACGGAACGCTAGGTGCTACCGTACGCGGTGCTACACCGGCGGCGCTGGCGACTTGTGTCGGTTCGGGTTTCGCGCGTTGCGCACGTTTCACAATCCGCGCAAAATTGCGGGGGCGCGTGTCGGGGCGTATCGACGCCTGAACAGCATAGCGGGTTGCGTCGTTTAGAACGGGGCCGACAGGTTTCGGCGGGACCGCCGCAATCGCGGCAAGAGACGCACCCGCCGCCGCAGCGGCGGCATCAACTTCAGGCGCGGTCGGTTCTGGCACCGCAGCGGCGGCGGCGACCGCCTTCTGGATGGATGCAGGACGCAATGACGGGCGTCGGCTGGCCAATTCGCTGCGGGTAAGCCCGCCAAGGTTCGACCGCTCATTGCTTTCGATCAGACCATTCGGCCGCACCACCGGTCTGAATTCAAGTAATCCAGGTTGTGTCTTCTGCGTCTCTTGCGGGACGTCGGGGGCATTGGTCGTGCGTATCAGTTCTTGGGGTGGCTCAACCGGGGGGCGGCCAGCGATCACTTTGACGCCGTCTGCGTTCAATGCCCCGTCGGGTGTCGCAACGACCATGCCGTCGTTGTCCAAAGTAAATGTTGTGCCGGGCGGTGCGGGTGACGCGGGCAAAAAGTCGAACGCATCCCCGCCAAATGACGCCAGTGTGGGCAGGGCCACGGCATCATTCGCGGTGCTGACCGGATCGATGCTGGTCATGTAGAGATCATCAAGCGACACCATGGCAGGTGCGCTGGGTGTTTCTGGTGCCACGGCCCAGATGCCCGATGTCGCGTATTTCGCCTCGATCTCCTGCTGGGTCAGGCTGCGTGGCTGGGCAAATTCCGGTACGCGCAGCGCATCCAGAACGGCCCCGTCTTCATCTGTCAGGCTTGGATCAAGTGCGGCAACACGCTCTTCGCTTTGGTCTGGTAAAACTGCGTCCAACTGCGTGACGACAGAAGGCGTAGCACCGGTTTCAACACGTGTGGGGGCCGGATCGGGTAATACAACCGGGGCTGACGCAGTCGCCGTGGTGTCGCGTTTGGCAAACAAGCGCGACAGCGAAATTCCGTCATCCAAGAATACAGATGCCCACGCGGCGACCCCGGCAAGGAACACCAGCAGCGCGGCTGTCAGCAAAAGCCCCAGATAACGCGGTTTCCCACCAACATTGTTTGGCTTTCGTGCCCCGAAGACCGTCATTTTTTCGGCTTCAGAAGTGGCTTTGGGCAGGACAGTGCCCGTGCTTTTAGCTGCTAGGGCAGGGCCATTGGAAGCTTCGGCTGGGGGCGGTGGTGTTTTGCGTCTACTTAAAAAGCCCAGCTTTTTGGCTGTGGGTTTTTCAGCAGGGACTGGGCTTAAGGATCGGCTGTCCGGTACAAGGGGCACAGCAGGTGCCGCCGATTTTGGACCGGCTGTTGCGGCGGAAACGGCGGGAGTATCTTGGCCGCGGGTTGCGGCCCCTGCCGACGGCGAGGGCGCGGTGCGGCGGCTTGCAAAGCCTGTGGGGGCGGACACAGGTGCCGCAACTGCCGGCGTTATACTCTTGGACACTTCGGGAACCGTGGGGATAGGCGCTGTTTTTGGAGCCACAGGTATCTTTTTCGGCAGATCTGTCTTTGGCTCAGCCACCTCTGCTGCCGTATCAGGCTTTGGCGCAAGCGTCGCAGCGGGAGCCGAAACCGGTTCCTCTTTGGCCTTAGCCACGGGCTTATCAGCCTTACCCGATTCTTTGGCCGGACTGTCTGACGGCGCGTCGGCAGAGCTTGTGGCGTCCAGCTTGCGCGATGCCGCAGTTTTGTCCGGCGTCTTTGTGGCGACAGGTTCGTCCTTTGTCGTCACCTGCTCAAGAAGGTCCGTCAACGGAGCTTCTGGCGTGGTGCCTTCAGTTGGTGGGACATAGGGGCCAAGAATCACGACGGCCTCAACGTCAGGCTCGATCGTCTCGTCCCGATCCAACAGGGTCGACGATGCGTCTGTCGGGCCAAAAAAGGGCTCACCCTTAAAAACACCACTGTCGGGCTGGGCGACAAAGCTGACCGGATAGAAACGATGTTCAGCGGCAAACGCTTCGGCCTCTGCCAGTGTTTCGCGCGCGACGGCGGCCACATGGGTTTGCGCGCCATCATTGCTTATATCAAACGCCAGATCGTCCACAGCATAGGGCGTCGCCCCTTCAAGGGCGCGGCGGGCTTCGACCATGCGATCCGCATCCGAAAGCCCCGGTGTTTCAAGGGTCATAAACTTTATCTGATCATTCGGGATCAGCAGTTTCGTCCGCACGCCACCGGGTTCCAACGATGCCGCCGTCTTGCGCAGCATGGCCAGCGCTGCAGTCATGTCATCGGCGTCAAAGGATACATCGCCAATGCTGCGCCAACCGCCAACAACGCGGTGCAGCAACCTAATGCCTTCAAAGGACAGGGAAAGTGCAAAGTTAGGCTTCATATCGACGCTTTTTAATCGGACGGTTACAGGTCAGGTTTTATCACGTGCGCACACATTAAAACAGAGCACCAGAATATCACTCAGATTACAGCAGTAGTTTGCCTATGGAAAGGTCACGGTGGCAACGGGGCTTGAAGTAGGGGCATAGGCTCGCCACACATAATTTAGGATGAATTTATCAAACTAAAGGTTGAAATAATGCGAATTTTGCAATGGACCGCCGTAATCTGGGTGGCGCTGGCATCAGGTGTCATGGCGCAGAACGCCCAAAATGGAATTACCGTAAGCGGAGAGGGCGTTGTTTCTTTGGCCCCGGATATGGCCACAATTCGCTTGGGCGTGACAGAGCGTGCCGAGACCGCATCGGATGCGATGCGCCAGACTTCGGAAAAAGTCCGGGGGATTCTGGATCAGTTGGACGGTATTCAGGTGGCAGGACTAGATCGCCAGACCAGCGGTCTTTACCTGCGCCCAGTCTATGACAACCGCCCACGAGACGATAATGGCCCGGTGCAGGTGGTCGGCTATGAGGCGGGCAATACTGTCAGCATCACGGTGCGCGACCTTAGCAAACTGGGCGCGCTTTTGGATGCGGTAGTGGCCGAAGGGGCAAATGATTTCAACGGGTTGGAGTTTGGTTTACAAGACAACGCCGAAGCATTGATTGCGGCACGCAAGGGCGCGGTTGCGGATGCCATGGCACGGGCCAGTCAGCTTGCCGATGCGGCTGGGGTTAATCTGGGCGATGTCTTACAGATGTCGGAATCAAGCCAAGGGTACCGTCCTATGGAAATGAAGGCGTCCCAGATGCGCAGTATGGATGTGCCCATCGAAACAGGTGAAGTAGATATCCGCGCGCAGGTCACCATGCAGTTTGCGATCTCGCAAAAGTAAGCGGCCCAAAGTTAAAAAAGAAAAGCGCCCGAGAGATCATCATCTCTCGGGCGCTTTTTGTTTGTATGGCTGGATTAGCTGGTAGCTTTGGTCAGTGCCTGATCCAGATCGGCAATCAGGTCGTTCGCGTCTTCTGTCCCGATGGACACGCGCACAACATTGGCACCAGCACCGGCGGCTTCTTGCTGTTCCGCGCTAAGCTGGCGGTGGGTGGTCGAGGCCGAGTGGATGATCAACGACCGAGTATCGCCAAGGTTGGCCACATGGCTAAAGATCTCTAGTGCATTCACCAGCTTGACGCAGGCGTCATAACCGCCTTTGACTGCAAAGGTGAACAAGCCGCCTGCGCCTTTTGGGCAAACGGATTTAACGCGATCAAAATACGGCGAGGATTTGAGGCCAGCATAGGTCACATAGTCAACGCGGTCATCTTTCTCGAGCCACTGTGCAATCTTCATGGCGTTCTCGACGTGACGCTCCATCCGCAAGGACAGGGTTTCGGTCCCCATCAACGTATAGTGCGCGGCTTGGGGATTCATTGTCATTCCCAAATCACGCAGCCCAATGGCGATACCGTGGAAGGTAAAGGCGAGGGGGCCAAAGGTCTCGTGGAACTTGAGACCGTGATAGGCGGGCTCTGGCTGGCTGAGTGACGGGAATTTGTCATTGGCAGACCAGTCAAATTTGCCGGAATCGACGATACACCCGCCGGTGACAGTGCCGTTGCCGGTGAGGTACTTTGTGGTGGAATGCACCACCAGCGTTGCACCGTGTTCAATCGGGCGGCACAGGTACGGCGTGGCAGTGGTATTGTCGATGATCAGCGGAATGCCAGCTGCATCGGCCACATCCGCAATCGAGCGTACGTCCATGATGTAGCCACCCGGGTTGGCAATAGCCTCACCAAAGATGGCGCGTGTGTCGTCGTCAACGGCAGCTTTAACCGCTTCGACATCGTCGAAATCGACAAACTTGCACGACCAGCCGAACCGTTTGATCGTCTGGCTGAACTGGGTAACCGTACCGCCATACAAGCGGGTTGAGGCGATGATGTTCTTGCCCGGACCCATCAACGGGAACAGCGCCATGATCTGGGCGGCGTGACCGGAGGAGCAGCAGACGGCACCAACACCGCCCTCAAGCGTGGCAATGCGTTCTTGCAAGACGGCCACGGTCGGGTTGGTTAGACGCGAATAGATAAATCCCACTTCTTGCAGGTTGAAAAGCGCGGCCGCGTGATCGGCGTCGCGGAAAACATAGGCCGTTGTCTGGTAGATTGGTGTTTGGCGCGCACCGGTCGCTGGATCGGGCTTGGCACCTGCGTGAATTTGCAGCGTGTCAAAGCCGTATGTTGGGCCGTCTGTCATGGTTATCCTCCCGTGGATTGGTTGGGCTAGAGATATTGGAATGGGGATTGCGGTACAAGAGATTGTGCAACGTTGGAGGGGGAGGCGGAATTTTCAGATGTTCCGTCTCCAGACGCGGGCCTAACGCATCCAGTAACCGTTGGATTTTAGACGATTTCGGATCGCTTGTTCCTTGCGGGGCAGGTCGTCCTGATCAAACAATGCCCGCGCTTTCTGGCCGCGCCCTTGATACACCATGCGTTTGATCGGCTCATAGCCTTTCAGAACTTTTTTGAGTTTATTGGGGGCGGCAACCGTTTCGAGAATATCCACGGCACTTTGGCTTTCGCGCGCATAAAGCAGGGGCAGCAACCTGTAGTGACAACTGACGCTGCCATCCAAAAGCCCCGCTGGCAGGGTATCGCGCCCGCCGCCCAGCGAATGAATGACCAACGGCAAAGCCACTTGGTCCAGCCACGGATCAAAGCTTTGGGCGCACAGCTCAACCGGGGGGGTGTCGCGGATCGCCAAGGCATACTTTAAAAACCGTGCACCGAATTCATGGGGGCACCGGTAAAAAAAGAAACCCGCGTTAAAATACAGATATCGCTGCCAATATTCGTCAGGGTGGCTAAGATCGAGGCTGCTTTCGAAATCCAGATCGAATTTATCGTAAAGCGATTTCCATAGCCCGCTGTATTGAGGTCCGTAAAGCTGTGGCACCGGCCACGTATTGGTCCGGCGCATTGATGCAGTAGGTCGGTCGAAGTCGAAAGGAACTTGGGTGATATCGCCTGTGATCAGCGTATCGGTGTCGAAAAAGACAAAGGGTTCGCCCTTGGGCATGGCGCTAAGCATTTCGATCTTGTTGCCATAGGGATATGCGGCACCGAAGTGTTTCGATTGAAACGGAATGATTTCCGCCCCCACTTCTTCTAGGGCTGCCCGTATCTCTGCGCTTTTGATCTGCGGATCATTTGGCCACAATACCCCGGCTAGCGGTTCGGCCACCAAAAGGCGGCCGCGAAAGTTGGGGCTGCTGTGGCGCAGCGACGCTGCGAAAAGTAACGCCTCGTATGCTAGGCGGCCCTGTTGTCCGACGATGACAATATTGAAATCTTGCGATGGGGGTGGAGTATTGATCAACGCGATGCCTCTTGTCTTTTTCTTTGGACTATAGGGGCAAACGCCGTTTCGCAAAAGACGCCAAATACGTTGGTCTGAACAATCCAGTCATAACGACCGGCTCTCAGCCCACTTGGGCACATAAAGGGAAAGTGGTGGGCGACCCTGGAATCGAACCAGGCGTGCGTCTCCGCGAGGGAGTTACAGTCCCCTGCCACACCTTGCGGCCTGTCGCCCACTTTCAGCCAGTGCATTGCACCGGATGTGAAGGCGTGATTACAAGCGGTCCTGATAGGCGTCAAGGCGAAAACCTAGGCGAAAGGCAGGGAAATGCTCCTTGCGGCAAATGACAAAGGGTCTGGGCATGAAAAAACCGAAGTGGGTCGTGCAAAAAGAGCAGGATAAAAAGGTCGAGGCGAACCAGACCGTGTGGTTGTTCGGGTTGCACGCGGTGCGTGACGCGCTTGAGAATCCTAAACGCGAGAAACTGACGCTGATGGTCACGCCAAATGCGCAGATCAAGCTGGAAGAAGCGATTGCAAAGGCCGGAATCGTGCCAGAGGTCGTGGATCCACGCAAATTTCGCCCGCCTCTTGACCAAGGGTCGGTGCATCAGGGCGCTGTGCTGGAGGTCAAGCCGCTGGCATGGGGGGCTCTGGAAGAGGTGTGCATCGGGGCAGAGGCACCCCGCGTACTGCTGCTGGACCGCGTAACCGATCCGCATAACGTTGGGGCAATCTTGCGGTCAGCTGAGGTTTTGGGCGCGTCAGCCGTGATCGGCATGCGCCACCACGCCGCCCCCGAGACCGGATCGCTGGCAAAATCTGCAAGCGGGGCGCTGGAGCGCCAGCCGTATTTGCGAGTGCGCAATTTGGCGGACGCGATCAAAGAACTTCAGAATATGGGTTATCTTGTGCTCGGTCTGGATGGTGAGGCCGATATGACCGTCGAAGCCGCGCTGGAGGGAAAACGCGATCGTCCGGTGGCGCTGGTGTTGGGGGCCGAAGGGCCGGGTCTGCGCGAAAAGACCAAAGAAACCGTCGATCTGTTGGTACGGATTGACGCAGATGGTGGATTTGGCTCGCTCAATGTCTCAAATGCGGCGGCGATCGCCCTATATGCATCTCGTCCGCACGGCTAAGGCCGCGACGTATTGGAAGAGATGGAGTGAGCTATCCAACAAAAATCGCGACTTGCTGCTTTTGCGGCAGCAAGGCGGCATTGATGTTGGATGCGGGTCGCCACGATCTGTCCTGTGCGCAATGTGGCGCACCGTTGCATGATTTAAAGCAAATACCTGCTTAAGCTGATGCATCGGTGAGGCCGTCGGTTTCACCCGAATTGCGGCGCTTTGCGCCTGCAAGGCCGCCTAAATTGTCGGCCAAGCCCAAAGTGAAACATTCAAAACCCAAGGAATTCCGGCTTACAAAGCTGACCAACGAAGTTTTTGATGTTGTGGATGACATATTTGATTGATGTCGTGTTCCTGATGGTTGGCGGTATTCTGCTCAAACGTTCAGGTTTCATTCACGGATTTGTTAGACGGTCTTTGAATAGCACAAAGAGTACCTACTTCTTGTGTAAGGCGGCAGGTTCGGAACTCCTGCCGGTCTTTTATCTGTCCCTCGTTCCATACCTTAGCGCCCTCGGACATTCGTCCGCTGGGCGCTTTTTTTATCTGCGAATCGGTGTAGATGTGGGGGATGAAATATTCAGATGCTTTTTTGAAAGATATCCTGACCCGGACCAAGCGCATAGCGGTGGTCGGGGTTTCGACCAATCCGGTGCGGCCCAGCTATTTCGTGGCCCGGTATTTGTCGCTGAAAGGGTTTGACGTGATCCCCGTAAATCCGGGGCATGCCGGCGCGATGTTGTTTGGGGTTAAGGTGGTCGCCAGATTATCCGACATCGAAGGCGATGTGGATATGGTAGACATTTTCCGACGCTCTGAAGCGGTGCCCGAGATTGTGGAGGAGGCGCTGGCAGCGTTTCCCAGTTTGCAGACCATCTGGATGCAAATAGGTGTCGAGCACGCGGAGGCTGCTGCTTTGGCCGAGGCGCGCGGGGTGACTGTCATACAGAACCTCTGCCCGAAGATCGAATACCAACGGTTGTTTTCGGAATTGCGCATGGGTGGTTTTGCGACAGGTATTATTTCAAGCAAGCTGTGACCTGACGATTATTCCTGCGGCAGTGGGGAAGGGGTGCTTGCCCACCAAGCCGATAAATCAGCTTCTCCCTAGGAAATTTGAAAGCCAGAGACGATTAGCGGGACGCTTTTTCAGCGATGCCGCTTTTGGATTGTCTGCGGGCGAGTTCGTCGAGAACGTCCTGAAGCGGGACATCGCGTGAGGCGAGCATGACGAGCAAGTGATACAAGACATCGGCGGCCTCGGATGTGAGGGCCGGTTTGTCATCTTTCACAGCTTCGATGATTGCCTCTATTGCCTCTTCGCCGAATTTCTCGGCGCATTTTTCGGGTCCCTTGGCGAAAAGCTGGGCAGTCCAGCTGCTTGACGGGTCGGCGGTTTTGCGGGCCGAGATGGTGGCGTAAAGATCATCAAGGGTCATGTCAGCCTCATAGGGATACCAGCGGCGGCCATATGTTGCTTGGCCTGTGCGACTGTATATTCGCCAAAGTGAAAAATTGATGCGGCGAGGACGGCTGAAGCGCCGCCTTTGGTGACACCTTCGACCAAGTGATCAAGGTTGCCGACGCCACCAGAAGCGATAACCGGCACGCTGACGGCGTCGGAAATCGCGCGGGTCAGGGGTATGTTGAAACCTTGTTTTGTTCCGTCGCGGTCCATTGAAGTCAGCAGGATTTCACCGGCACCCTTCGCGGTAACCAGTTTTGCAAACTCCACCGCATCAATGCCAGTAGGTTTGCGGCCGCCGTGGGTGAATATTTCCCATTTGCCGGGGCTGACTGTTTTGGCGTCGATGGCACATACGATGCATTGGCTGCCGAATTGATCTGCTGCTCGGGCAATTACGTCGGGGTCTGCAACCGCGGCTGAGTTAAAGCTGACCTTGTCCGCGCCTGCCAATAGGAGTGCACGCACGTCGGCCACGGTGCGCACGCCGCCGCCGACCGTCAGGGGGATGTAGCAATGTTCAGCCGTGCGGGTCACCAGATCGAACATCGTGCCCCGGTTTTCATGGGTGGCGTGGATGTCGAGGAAACACAGTTCGTCCGCGCCCGCCGCATCATAGGCGATGGCGGCATCAACAGGATCGCCCGCATCGCGCAGGCCCACGAAATTCACGCCTTTGACCACGCGGCCGTCGGCGACATCTAGGCAGGGGATGATGCGGGTTTTAAGCATAGGTTTTCTTTAGCGATGGGGGGCGCTGGTGGCAAGGCACCGGAGGGCTGTCTGCCCTCCAGACCACCCGAGGATTTGAAACCATTTGGAAGATCAGGCGAGGGCCTTGAGGGCCTGTCCCAGATCGATGGCACCGTCGTACAGGGCACGGCCTGAAATTGCACCGGATATCACATTCGTCGCCTTGAGAGCTATAAGGTCGTCAAGCGAGCTGACGCCGCCTGAAGCGATGACCGGAATATTGACGGCACGGGCAAGGGCGGCTGTGGCATCGATGTTCGGACCACCCATCGCGCCATCGCGCATGATATCGGTGTAGATGATCGCGGCGACGCCTGCGTCCTCGAAGGATTTGGCGAGGTCAGTGACCATAACGTCGGTTTCCTCGGCCCAGCCTTTTGTTGCCACACGCCCGTTTCGTGCATCAATACCAACGGCAACTTTGCCGGGAAAGGCGCGGGCGGCTTCGCGGACCAGATCGGGGTTTTCGACGGCGACGGTGCCAAGAATTACGCGCGCCAAACCCTTGTCCAACCAAGCCTCGATCGTTGCCATGTCGCGGATGCCGCCGCCAAGTTGGGCCGGAACATTGCAGGATTTCAGGATCGCTTCGACCGGGGCTGCGTTGACGGGCGTGCCTGCGAAAGCGCCGTTCAGATCAACAAGGTGCAACCATGTGCAGCCTGCATCTACGAAGGCGCGGGCCTGAGCCGCCGGGTCATCGTTGAAGACGGTAGATTGCTCCATGTCGCCGTGAACGAGGCGCACAGCTTGGCCGTCTTTGAGGTCGATTGCAGGATAAAGGATCATAGGGTTGGCCTTGGGTTGCGGGTGTTTCGCATCAAATCGCATGGTGGGCAGAAATGTGCAACGGAACAGGCGTGGCCCCTACGTCAAGCTTGCTTGAATCAATGATCTTACGTCAGACTATCCGCATATCTGGAGGAGATATCATGAAAAGAACGATTTTGGCGGCGGTGATGAGTATCATGACAGCAGGGGCGGCGATGGCGGCGGATCCTGCGGTTGGTGTTTGGAAGACCCAACCGGATGATGGCGCGTATGCGCATGTAGAGATGAGCCCATGTGGTGCCGAAGTGTGTGGCACGATCATGCGGACATTCAATGATGATGGTGAATACAAGTCAAAAAACATCGGCAAACAGCTAGTATTGGGTATGGCACCGGATGGTAAAGGCAACTATGCGGGCAAAGTCTGGCGACCTTCGAACGGTAAAACCTATATTGGTAAAATGAGCGTTTCGGGCAACAATCTGAAGCTATCTGGATGTGTTGCAGGCGGCTTGCTGTGTTCCAAGCAAAGCTGGAGCCGTCTTCAGTAAATCTTAGAGATTATGCGTCCCCGTTGGCGGGGATTTGCGAGAATCAGGGCGTTGGTGTATCATAACATCAGCGCCTTGGTTTTTTGGTAAGGTGCCAAATGATTGTAAGGCATGTGTGTCGCTTTGGGGAGTGATACAATGATTTTAGAGAAATGTATTTTATTAAGCGCCCTTATTTATGGGATTTCTGCCCCTGTATTTGCTGATGTGGTGGAAGGTGTCTGGAAATCTACACCAGATGTTAACGGATTGGTTGTCCATGTACGTGCCAAAGCTTGCGGGCAAGCCCTGTGCGGTGTTGTCGAACGGGCCAAAGATCGGCGCGGCTATGACAAGAAATCGAGCGCTGTGGGCAAGCGGGTGTTTTGGGACATGATCGAACAGCCCGATGGCACCTATGAAGGGACGCTGATTGAGCCGTCAGGCTTTAAGCTTCAACAAGCAAAAATGGTGGTCGAGGGCAATGCCATGCATTTGGTCAGATGTGCTGGTGCCACTTGCGATGAGGTGATTTGGACGCGCTTGCGTTAAGCGGCTCCAAACCATCGCGGGGCACTGGATTATGGTCGCCAGTTGAGGAAATTTGCGATCATGCGCAGGCCTGTGGCCTGGCTTTTTTCAGGGTGGAATTGCATGCCCAGCATGGTGTCACGGCCAATCACAGCGGTAACTTCGCCAGCGTAATCGACATGCGCCAGCCGCTCTGCCGGTTTGGCCACAGCCATATGATAACTATGCACAAAATAAGTATGATCGCCGGTTTTGATACCGTCGAAAACGGGATGTGGATGGTCAATTACCAAATCATTCCAACCCATATGTGGCACTTTCAGCGCTGGATCGGCAGGGGTGATCTTGGTTACTTCGCCTTCGATCCAGCCCAGACCTTGGGTGTCTTCGTATTCACGCCCCCAAGAGGCCATTAACTGCATTCCAACACAGATACCCAAGAAGGGGCGGCCTTTGACTTCGACGGCCTCGACCATGGCGGCGTAGATGCCGCTGTTGCCCTTGAGGGATGCCATGCAAGACGGGAATGCCCCATCGCCCGGCAGCACAAGACGGTCTGCGTGTGCGACCACATCGGCGTCGGCGGTAACGACAACCTCGCCTGCATCGGTCTCGCGGGCCATCCGTTCAAACGCCTTTTGAGCAGAGTGAAGATTGCCGGATTCATAGTCAATGATAGCGGTCAGCATCCGTTACAACGCACCTTTGGTCGATGGGATATCGCCCGATTTACGGGTATCAACTTCGACCGCTTCGCGCAGAGCGCGGGCAACGGATTTGAACGCGGCTTCGACTATGTGGTGACTGTTCAGACCGTGCAGCATATCCACGTGCAAGGTGATGCCGCCATGGGTCGACAACGCCTGAAAGAATTCTCGCACAAGTTCGGTGTCGAAATTGCCGATCTTTGATGTGGGCAAATTAACGTTCCAGATCAGAAAGGGGCGTGCCGACAGATCAAGCGCGGTCCGTACCAGTGCATCATCCATCGGTAGCAGACACGCGCCGTAGCGGCGGATGCCGCGCTTGTCACCCAGAGCATCTGACAATGCCTGACCCAGTGCAATGCCCACGTCCTCTACTGTGTGGTGATCGTCGATGTGCAGGTCGCCCTTGGCCGAGATTTTCATGTCGATCAGTGAATGACGCGCCAGTTGATCCAGCATGTGATCAAAGAACCCAACGCCTGTGTGGTTATCATAGGCGCCGGTGCCATCAAGGTTGACCTCGACGGTGATTTTGGTTTCGGCGGTGGAACGACTGATGGTGCTTTGACGCATGGGGAACTCTCCGGCTGTTGGTGCCCTTATAGCAGCGCGGGCGGCCACGCCAAGGCCCAGCCAAACCGATTTGAACATCATAAGGGATTGCAGCCCTTATCACGCTATGACAGCGTGGCAGGACAGCAACCAGCCGAAAGCGACCCGATGTCCACCTGCGTTTTTATCCAGATCCGTTGCCGGCCCGGCACAACTTATCGCGTTGCGGAAGAAATTGCCCTACGCGAAATCCATTCAGAGTTGTATTCGACATCTGGCGATTTTGATCTGCTGATGAAGCTTTATATCCCAAAAGGCGAAGACGTCGGGGTCTATATCAACGACCATCTATTGGACATCGACGGGATTGAACGGTCTTTGACTACGATGACATTCAAAGTATTTTGAAACATCTCATTATCCTTTGCGCCGCGCTATTGCTTGCCACGCCGACCCTTGCCGCGCGTACCTATGAGGGCGAGGAAGCCGCCGCTTTACGCTGTGCCAATATGCTCGCCTACACGGCCGTAACATTGGCGCGGGCCGAATTGATTAGCGAAGAGGAAAAGGACATCATGCTGGGCATTACCGTGCTCATTCTTGAACGACATGTCAGTGGTACGCGGGCGGAAAAAACAGCCGCGATGATGGTCATGCGTGATCGCCGCGACATCGACACCACATTGCGCGATTATCGTAGCAACGCGGCCAAATGTCTGGTCCAGTTCCCGATCAATTAGGGCTCAGGCCGCAGCGACCTTGGTTGAGCGCCGCATTTCTGCGCGGCTGATTGCGCGGGTAAAGGTGTTTTTCACACGTTGCGTCCTGTTTGCATTAGGCGCGATTGGTGCGCCGACTGAAATCTGAATCGGCACTGTGTTACTGATGCTCAGACCATGGGATGTCTCATCGATGCTACGCTGGATCTCGGTTTCCAGAAGCTCCCAATCGGGCAACTCTGTTTCACGGGTGATGCATATGAATTGGCCATTACCTTCGTAGGACATCAGCAGATGCGGGCAGTCGACCACATGATATATGCTTTCGCCCAGATTGCTCATAAGCGTGTTGAAGTCCATCGATGTGCTGCGTTGAAAGGCACGGTCAGCCTCATCCAGCGAGACGCAGAATACCTTGCATCCATCCAGCGTTTTCCGGTCAAGTTGGGTCAGGTAATTGCCGAGCGAAAAGGACAGGATCAGACGTTCCACATGCGCAAGGTGCAGCTTTTCGGACAGTTCAAAGCTATGCAAGCCGACCGAGTTTTCAATCGGAATATCCAGCGCGTCGACCCTAACCACTGACTTCGCGGCTTTGCTAAGCCGCTCTGCCACACGAATACGGTTGTAAATGTCTTTTAGGTTGAAAGGTTTTGATATGTAGTCATTTGCACCTGCGGCAAACGCATTTTCGATCGACACGGCGTCGGTTCTGGCAGTCAACATCAGAATTGGCTTTTTGTCATAGCCGGGCAGGGTGCGGATGCGCTGGCACAATTCAATGCCGTTCATCGTGGGCATATCGACATCCAGAATAAGACAATCGAAAGGCTGATCTTCAGCCTCGATCAGGCGCAGGGCATCGGGCCCACAGGCGGCTGTGTGCACATTAATCTGGTCGGTCAATTCAAAGATTTCCGGAAATAACTCAAGAATGAATGGATCATCGTCAACCACTAGGATCTTCATAAACTACTCCGACACTTACCAACTTCTCTAGCACCGTCTGGGGTGCTGATGATTGGGGGTAGTGCTAGAATTCAATCTAGGCAGGAATATGACGGAAATGAAGTTTCCCTCTATGCGTGATCTCAAACCTAAGATCTGCCAACGGCTGGTCTTAATTCATGATAATTTCGATATTTGCGTCAATCTGCCCAGAAATGGGCGCATTGTTTCACTACATTGGTGTTAGTTCGAGTTTGTTCGAACGTTGTTTACTAAACTTCAAGTGGAAATACGAATGTCTAAGTCCTTGCTTCTTATGCCGATTGTTGCCGGTTTGATCCTGTCCGGTTGTTCGGCTTCGCGTCAGAACCCGTCTATTTCCCCTGCGACGTTGTCTTTCCAGGCAACAGATCAGGATGAGGCCGTACTGATTGAACAAACCGCAGCTTTGGACCGATTGATGAAAGACATCGTCCGCAATACAACGATCAAGCATGCAGCGGTCGGGGCAGCGGTCGGATGCGGATTAGCTGTGGTGACGTCTAACGCGTCGCACTGTCTGGCTGCCGCGGCAGCTGGCGGGGCAGTGGGGGCGGTTAGCGGTCATGCGGCTGGCAAGCGCGACGTTGCTCAGCGGATGGAATTGGTGTCGGCCAATGCAATTGTACGCAGTATTCGGAAATTAAATGTACAGCTGGATGCTATCTCGTCCGAATTGCCAAAGTTTCTGGCTCAGCAAGATATAGACGTGAAAGGCCTGCGGTCGCTCAGGGCGGCAGGAACCCTCAGTGACGCTGACTATGAGGCGCGCTTGGCCGCGATCCGCTCCAGCCGGGCGACCCTTGCCGGGGCATTGATGATGTCGTCTCAACAGGCCCGCGCTGCGACCGCCAACCTGCGCGAAGCAGCGGCACAAGGGCAGTCTGGACTAGAATGGCACATCAGCGCGATCGACGAGATGGAGCGCGAGACGGTGTCAGCGCGCTCGCAGATTTCGCTATTGTAGACACTGTTTCTGAAATCGGAATTCAGCCGCCTGTAATGGGCGGCTTTTCTGTTTCGGGGCTGGGTAGGCTGTCTGTCAACTCTAACCCTGAAAACACAAAGGCCGCCCGAGGGCGGCCTTGTTTTATCTGCTGGGGTTGCAGAAACCAGTTGGAGCGGGCGAAGAGATTCGAACTCTCGACCCTAACCTTGGCAAGGTTATGCTCTACCCCTGAGCTACGCCCGCATCCTCTGGTAGGGCGTGAGATACCCATAGGGCGCTATGTCCGCAAGAGGGAAATTCCCTTTGAATGCAATTTTTTTAAGATTTTTTCCTGACACGGATTTCCCGACCGGTCAGAGCAGCGCGTGGCCCAACACTCCCAAAGCGGCAAACGCGATCATCGCCAGTGTCAGGAGCATTCCCGCTTGGCGAAGGATGATTTTCTGCGGTGTGGATGCGAATCCGAAGGCATGCAGAACACGGCCGCCGACCAGCATGAGGCCAAGAATATGCAGGGCTAGGGTGGGGGCAGCGCTCAATTCGCTTAACATCAGCAGGATCAGCGCCAGTGGCGCGTACTCAGCGCAGTTCGCTTGGGCGCGCATCCGTTTCAACAGGTTCTTGTCGCCGCTATCGCCAAGGGAAATGATATTTGTTCTTCTATAGCTGATCACGCGCCAACTGAGGATCAGGAAAATCAACGCGGTCAGCGCAGCATATATTGAGGTGATTGGCAGGGGCATCGGGGCGCTTTCATTTTGTTGAAGTTTAGAACGCATCCTACGGCAAAATATCCGTCCCAACAGCCCCGACGGATTGCGGAGCGACCGTAGTTTGAGATCGGTAGGTGGATCTGACTACTGAGCTATCGATTTCTCGGACGGTTCAGCATCCTGCTTATAGCCTTAGAAACGAAGAAGGGCCCCAACCGCCGTTGGAGCCCTTTGTTTTTGATGACCTAGCTTAGTGGCTGTGCTTTTTATCCCAATCTTCCTGCTTTGGAAGGATTTCGAATGTGTGCTCAGGCGGTGGGCTTGGCAAAGTCCACTCAAGCGTATCGGCATATTCGTTCCATGGGTTCGCTGCCGTGCTCTTTGCACCTCGGGTCAATGTGTAGAATATCACACCGAAGAAGAAGAGGAAGGATGCGAAGCTGAGGAACGCGCCAATCGAGGACCACAGGTTCCAGTAGGCAAATGCCTCGGGATAGTCGATGTAACGACGTGGCATGCCCTGACGACCCAAGAAGTGCTGTGGGAAGAAGGTCAAGTTTGCGCCGATGAACATCGCCCAGAAGTGCAGCTTGCCAGCCCATTCAGGATACATGCGGCCTGACATCTTGGGCAGATAGAAATAGATACCTGCAAAGATTGCGAAGACGGCACCCAGCGACATCACGTAGTGGAAGTGTGCAACTACGTAGTACGTGTCGTGGTAGTAACGGTCCACGGCGGCCTGTGACAGAACGATACCTGTGACTCCACCAACGGTGAAGAGGAACAGGAAGCCGAAAGCCCAAAGCATAGGTGTTTTGAATTCAATGGAGCCGCCCCACATGGTTGCAATCCAGCTGAATACTTTTACACCGGTGGGAACCGCGATAACCATCGTCGCAAGCATAAAATAGGCTTGTTGGTTCAGAGACAGACCGACTGTGTACATGTGGTGTGCCCACACAACAAAGCCTAGTGCGCCAATTGCGATGATCGCCCAAACCATTGGCAGGTAGCCAAAGATCGGTTTGCGGCTGAACGTGGCAATCACGTGGCTGATAATACCAAAGCCGGGCAGGATGATGATGTACACTTCGGGGTGACCGAAGAACCACAAGATGTGCTGATACAGTACCGGATCACCGCCGCCTGCTGGGTCAAAAAACGCGAAACCAAAGTTGCGGTCCATCAACAGCATGGTGATTGCGCCAGCCAGAACGGGCAGGGACAAAAGGATCAGCCAGCTTGTCACGAAGATCGACCAGCTGAACAGGGGCACCTTGAACAAGGTCATACCAGGGGCACGCATGTTCAGGAAGGTTGTGATCATGTTGATCGCACCCAGAATGGACGAAGCACCGGATACGTGAACCGCGAAGATCGCGAAATCCATCGACATACCGCCTTCACGAACGGAAAGCGGTGGATACAGTACCCAGCCCACACCGGAACCCGCTTGACCGTTACCGCCCGGCGTCAGAACCGAACAGATAGCCAGCGTGGTACCACCGACATACAGCCAGAATGACAGGTTGTTCATACGCGGAAACGCCATGTCAGGCGCGCCAATTTGCAGCGGCATAAAGTAGTTACCAAAGCCACCGAAAAGGGCCGGAATAACCACAAAGAACATCATCAAGATGCCGTGGCCGGTGATTAGAACGTTCCAAAGATGCCCGTTTGGCGTACATGTAGCAGCGCTATCGGCGATAAAACGCGCGCCTTCCAAACACATGTACTGAACACCTGGGTGCATCAATTCCAGTCGCATGTAGATGGTAAAGCATACTGAGATAAAGCCAACGAAGGCTGAGACGATCAAATACAGAATACCGATGTCTTTGTGGTTCGTGGACATAAACCAGCGTGTGAAAAATCCACGCTCGTCGTGATGGTCTTGCCCGTGAATGGCTGCGTCGGCCATGCGGTGCCTCCTGAGATTGGTTGGTCAACCCACGCCCCCGACAAGGGACGTGCGCTGGATTATCGTAGGTTCTAGTGCGCCTTGCTCAAAGGGGCAATGGCCACGATTGCCGCAGGTGCGGTATTTTCTCAAAAAATCGAGGTCATCGCTGGCGGGCCTTATTTACCAAAGCAGTTGGCTATCGTTTGGTTTTTTAGTCTACTTCGCCTGCCAGCTAAGACCAAATATGTGAAACACATGTAAATTTCGGAATGCAAACGATGCAGAAAATGGAAAGCGAGACGGTTTCGGCACCGCAGTTATGTGTAAAAGCCTTACCGCAACCTGTACGAATCAAATATTTTCGGGTGCGCCTTCAAAGATCTTATTGAATTGCGTCCGCAAGGCCACGTCGAGCGTCTCAATCGAGACGGGTAGCCCGAGATCAACAAGAGACGTCACACCATGTGCGGTAATTCCGCAGGGAACAATTCCGCCGAAATGGCTTAGGTCAGGCTCGACATTAATGCTGATGCCGTGAAAGCTTACCCATTTGCGCAGGCGAATTCCGATGGCGGCGATTTTATCTTCGGCTATATTTCCGTCGATATTCAAAGGCTTGTCTGGACGCTGGACCCAAACCCCGACACGGCCCTCGCGGATTTCGCCCTTAACGTTGAAGCTGTCTAGGGTGGCGATCACCCATTCTTCGAGCTGTTGAACAAAGCGGCGCACGTCGTGCCCCCTTTTGCCCACATCAAGCATAACATAGACCACACGCTGCCCGGGCCCGTGATAGGTATATTGTCCGCCTCTGCGGGTGTCATAAACGGGGAACCGGTCGGGATCCGTCAGATCACTGACTTTGGCCGAGGTGCCGGCTGTATAAAGCGCCGGGTGTTCGACCAGCCAAATGCATTCGCTGGCTGTGCCTGCGGCGATCTGGTTCGCGCGTTCTTCCATCCACGCCTCGGCGGTTCGAAAGTCGGTCAAACCGTCAGAGATGATCCATTCCACCATTGTCAGCTGCTTTGCGCCCTGTTTTTCTGCAAGGGTACCGCCCTTAAGCTGCAGCCTTTTCCGCCATGATCTGTTGAATGACTTGGGTGTAGTTATCCAATCCTTGTGCGCCGGTCACTAGATATTTCCCCTCAAATACCATCGCAGGCACGCCGCTGATTCCATGACCTGTCCAAACGCCTTCCTGCTCGCGCACGGCGTCAGCATGGCTGCCACTTTCCAGCACTTCCGTAGCCTGTGCGCGGTCCAGACCAACCGATTCAGCCACATCGACCAGCACCGCATGGTCAGACACGTCGCGCCCCTGAGTGAAATGCGCATTAAATAATGCAAGTTTCAAAGGATGCTGCAGATTGTGTTCTTGGGCCCAGTGCAAAAGCTGGTGCGCGGCAAAACTGTTTACGATGCGGCTGTCGGGGGTAAACTGAAAATCGATCCCCAGATCCTTGCCTACTTGCGCCAGATGCGCCCGGTTCTGCGCCGATTGTTCAGGGCTGGCCCCGTATTTCTCAGCGATATGTTCAGCTGTGTTCTGACCTTCGGGTGGCATATTCGGGTTCAATTCAAACGGATGCCAGCGGATAAACGCACCCACGCCGGTCTGCGCGAGCGCCTGTTCCAATTGACGATACCCCACGATGCACCACGGACACATCACATCGGAAATGATATCGACTTGCAGGGCAGGGGCGGTCTGTGCGGGCGCGTCATTGGTCACTGTGGATCACCTTTTTTACTTGCTTGTCTCTAAAGTCAGGTTTTGCGCCCGTATTTCAAGGGGGCTGTAGAACTTACGCCAGAGGCAGGGCAGAAAATGCAGTTGTTCAAAATGATGAGGATTGCCTCTTCACAAGGGGATCAAGTTTGTCTAAACGAGCCACACCATCCATGGCGTGCGGTCGTGGCGGAATGGTAGACGCGCAGCGTTGAGGTCGCTGTGGGGTAACACCCGTGAGAGTTCGAGTCTCTCCGACCGCACCAATTTTACAGCATTTCATGCATAAAGCTGTTCACAGATCTTCGGTACATTATCTTCTAATCTGGACGTCATCCTGCCAGAGCACGGCTTTTTCAGATCCGGATTTGGGGTTCTCGCATCATCTCTCCCAAGGAACCTTTCACGTG
>CBDTUA010000021.1:0-53489 GCA_965363735.1 uncultured Sulfitobacter sp.
GCAAAGAGTAGCTTAATTTACGCCAGATACTGTCCAACTAATGGGGAGTAGCTCACGCTGCGATTATTGTCGAACCGGTGCAAGAGGACGAGACCGGCGACGATGCATCCTAACCTTCCTGTCTTCCTTTCGGACCGTGACCCCGTAGCAGGTCTTGACCGGCATGAAGATGCGGTGCTTGCTGCCATGCGCGAACGGGGCATCGGCCGTGTGGATGACCAAAAGACGGTTCACTACTGCGGCCTGATCCATCACTCGGAAAAGGGCGCTGTCGTATTTCTGCCCAGAGAGGCGAAAACCGGCAACGCGGACGTTGATCTTGAAACCGCGTCACTGACTATGCGGGCACTGGCGCGCTTCGGCGGGGAAACGTCGAAACGCGATTTCGAGGACGATGGCGAGGCGGGCAATCCTGGTGCGCTGTCGGTGATCAAGCGGCTGGCTGATGATTTCAGGGATCACGGCCTCTTCTCGGAGCGCATCCGTCAGCAGACCAGAAACGCAGGAAAGCCTGACTGGACAAGAACGGTCAAACGCGAGATCGCAATGCCTGGCCACAAAGGCCAGCCCGTCTTTACCGACATCCGCACCAGCCGCACGACCAGAAGCACTAACGCCCTTCTTGCTCAGATTCAGGCCGCTGTGGTTCGTGAAATCCATCTTGCCCATGCCTGGTGGTTAACCGGAACATCCAGTAAACGTCAGGAGCTGCTCTCATGCCCGCGCCCGCCGTTTCCGAGAACTACATGGGCCAGAAAGCTGGATGCCCTTCTGCCATCGCTATACTCGGCCCGGTCGATATTCCTTGCGGAATATCTGCGGTTCTATCTTCGTGAAACACGCAAGTCGTCAGACGGTGCCTTTGTCTTCGGTGTCAGCGACTTTCATGCGGTCTGGGAAACTATGCTTCGCGAAACCATCGTAAGATCTCCATATGACAAGCGGCGGAACTGGAACAGTGAGCTGCCCAAGCCGGTCTATCTTCTGATGGGCAGCGGCAAAGACGATCCGCGCAGCAGGGGTATGCAAACCGACATCATCCTTGAAGACATATCCAGCTACACCATCGTTGATGCGAAATATTACGCAGCCAAGAGCGCGGAAAGTGCGCCTGGCTGGCCAGACATTGCCAAACAGATGTTTTACGAGAAAGCTCTTCGAGAGGTCGTTGATTCAGCGGGAGCTCCGGCAAGTGTCATCCACAACATCTTCGCGTTTCCAGGCAACGCAAATGAAGGCCCGTTGACCTCGGTAGAAATCCGGCGCGCTGACGGGGCATCTGCCAATGCTGCTTTCCCGCCAATTACCTGCGTATATGTATCAGTTCGGGAAGTTCTCGCTTTCTATGTGAGAGGTTCGCAGGGAGTGGAAATGAAGCAGGGGCAATGCACTCAGTTGTAGGTTAGAGGCTCTTTCTGGTGTTGCCAGCAAAGCTGGTTGCCGCTCAATGGTTAGCCATAGATCAGCTAACCCATGCATCTCGCGGGCAAATTTATCGCGCTCTCAAAAAAGCCGCCCAATCTTCCATCAAATCCCTACGCCTCTCCAACATGTCGCCACGTCTATAAGCACGTTGAACTTCATTGCCCACTTCATGCGCCAGGGCGATTTCAGCCAGATCACTAGCATACTCAGTCTTCTCGGCTGCCCAGTCCCGGAAGGTTGATCGTAGCCCGTGCGGCACAGCAGGCCGTCTTGATACCGGATCTACGAACCCTAAGCCGCCATTGGTCGTCTCTGCCTTTTGTATACGTTTTAAAACCGCTGCCAAAGTGGCATCAGACATCTCGCCATTCCGGGGTGAAGGGAAGATTAGAGGGCAGCCTGCAAATCGTGGCGTTTTTCGCAACAGTTCCAAAGCGGCTTTCGACAATAACACGCGGTGGGCAATCTTCGCTTTCATGTGGTCCGCAGGAACATTCCATACGCCAGTTTCAAACGAAATTTCGTCCCACTTTGCTTTTCTGATCTCTTGGGACCTCGAAGCGGTGAGGGTAAGGAACTCAACGGCCTTCGCGGCTACGCCATCCCTTGTGCGCAGAATCTTGAACCATCGGGTGACGTCATCAAGAGCGATTGCAGGGTAGTGGACCACGTTTTTGATCTTCGCCGGAGCTGGGAGGAGTTGTTGCAGATTGCCCTTCCACAGGGCAGGGTTCGGCCCGGAGCGATATCCCATGGCGGTAGCCCAATCCAATACCCGCTCAATGCGCTGACGCACTCTAGTGGCCGTTTCTGTTTTTGTAATCCATATTGGTGTCAGGACCGATAGGACCGCTTCCTTAGATATATCATTCACGGCCACGTCGCCAATCGTGGGGTAGGCGTAGGTGGTCAATGTAGATCGCCACTGGGCTCGGTGCTTTGGATTGCTGAGCTCACTTTCAAGTTTCTCCGTAAAATATCTCTCAAAAGCATCTTCAAAGGTCATGCCTTTTTCACTTTGTGAAACGGCCAATGCTCGGGCTTCCTTGCGCACCTCAACCGGATCGATGCCTTCTGCGATCATCTTCCGCTTTTCGCGTGCAAGCTCGCGAGCTTGTGCCAGCGATACATCGGCCAGCGATCCTAAGCCGATGTGTCGCCGCTTGTTCCCAACCATCACCCGAAGTATCCAAGACTTTGCACCAGTATCGGTGACATTGAGGTGTAGGCCCGATACCCCTCCAACCGGGTGCCGTCCGGGGGTTGCAATACGGTTTACTTGGATCGACTTAAGCTCAAGCGCACGTTTCGGCATTTCTTGCCACCATCCTTGCCACCATAAAGTTTGCAATCATGTGCGCTCAACTGCGTGTTCCTGCAAGCGAAATCAAAAGTTCCATTGGTTTAATCTATATAAAATAAGTGGTTATGCAGTTTTCCGCCACACTCTGCATCTTTCAAGAGGCGGACACCTCCTCCGCCATAGATCTAAAATTTGATATTATATATCAGTGCTTTAGAATGCTTAGATATTTCGGCGTCCACCAATTTGACCCCCAGTTTGAATTTGAATGGCAGCTTTTTCTATTGATTTTGACAGTGAACAAAACTGACTGAGAGTTGCGGTCGACCATTCTTTGAGCTGGAGGAACGAACCTGCCCCCTTTCAAGCTCAGGTCGGCTGGTCGTTCGCCTAAGCACATGAGTTCGAGGATGAAGGTCGCGAAAAAGCGGCCCGCCGCATACTTCGCAGCGGACCGCTGACCTATAGAAAATTTCTGCCTAAAATACACGCAAGCAGATGACTGAAAAATTTGACGAAAAGGTGCCGTTAGTATGACAACAACAAGGAAGTTCTACGCAATTGGGTTACCAGCGGCTTAGAAGCTTCGGAAACAGGTTTCACCTGCGGCCATCCAGTGCCACACTTGCACTTTGCCCTGCGCTCGAAGTCATGCTGAAGGATGCCGCTGGGCAGCTCCACTGGCGTTAACTCGACAGTATGCCCGCAAGACCAGCAACGGACTTCAATGCTCGTCAAGCCATGGAAAAAAGTAGACCTTCAGAGTGTTCAGACGTGAACAGTATTGAGCCGTTTGGACACTGTTTTCAAAGTCAACTGTCCCCCTGTCGAGCACCACCAGCAACATGCAGGTCCTAGACGTTCCAAAAGGACAATTGGTGGCGTGGCCCTATGAGCTTGGCCTCCGCGCTGCCGTTCTAAGGCGTTGGGCAAGACCGCCCCCTGTCCGAGCAATGGTACCTAGGGGCGAAGTGGCTTGATCGGTGCGCAGAGCAGTGGCTTTTTGAGCGGAAAGATATTCTAATTGGGGAATGTCGATTCGAGGTATTAGAAGTGGAACGAAATTGAATTTTTCTATGAAGTTTGGCTGCATGGCAATCGTGCTTGTTGTGGCCGGTTGTGAAGCGACGTCCTATCAAGGCTATAAGGCCGGAAAGCCTTTGACATCCTTTCCATACAAAGCAAACGCAAGTGATGCTGTATTGCAAAACGAAATGCTAGACTGTCAGGTTGATGCAACTCAAAGAGTGCCTCAGCGAACGGTCGTAAGCACAACGCCAACATACACCACGCCGGTACAAACCTTTTGTAATCAAATCGGCTACCAGACGATCTGCAACAGCACCGGTGGTCAAACTTATGGTGGAAATGTTGTCACTTCGGATGCAAATTCTGGTTTGAGGGATAGGGTTTACATGCAGTGCATGGCGAGGAAGGGTTGGGATTGGGTCAATATTCCTGCCTGCCCAGCTGGTGTCGGACCTGAAAATCTCACAAGGGGACGTAATAATGGCCTTCCGGTAAGAACGTCGGCGACGTGTTATCTGTCGCGCGAAGATACGCCGAATTTAGTGTACATCGGAAACCAGACTTAGTCGAATGGCTGACGGTCCGTCCCTCAAGGTTACGAAGTGGGCGGACTGTTTATTTCCAACATGATCAAGCAGCCCTTGTTTTGGTTTCAACACGTTGTGACTAGTGCCGTTGCGTTGTAGATTGGCTTTTATAGCTCGCATTTCTAAAATTAACAGTGAAGGATCGATAGCTGGTTGCCGAGGCTCCTGCCGACCAGACTTGTCCTCAAACGATCCGAGACCTGCTCCGAAATGACACGGATTCTTGTTCTTTGATCATCCCGATAATCTGGGTTTCGGTGAAACGGCTCAGTCGCATTTGTTTGCTTCTTCGAATGGTTGAGCAAACTCTGCATCAAAGTGAGGGACGGTTTTTTTTGGGGGGGGCAGGTCAATCTCTCTGGATGTTCGTGAGCCAGTGAGCGAACGTTGGCTTTATGGCCTAGGTTTGGGCCTAAACCCTAGTCGATTGCTACGCACCTTCATAACTTTTCTCGATCAGCAGCTTTGCCTTGTCGAAATCAGCGAGTGACCGGATGGTCACCTCCAGATCACCAGTGCCGAAGTGGCCAATCTTGCGAACATCACGGGTGAACCCGTCGGTAAGCTCCACGGTGTCGGGGTCTACCTTCAGATATAGCACGACCTTCTTGTCTTGGTTTTTCACTTCGACACAGGCAAAGTTCTTGATCCGTTTGAAGGCGAAGTAGTTTTTGAGTGTCTTGTGCTGCACATCATCGCCCAATCCCATCAGATACGCTTTCACAGCCTCATAGAGGTCCGTCAGGTCAGCATCTGCCTTGTCTAGGTAGTCTGTGATGGTAGTATATTTCGCCTTCCCAGCAGCATATTTGGGGCCCGTGATGGTGGTTACTCCATTCGACGGGGCCACGGCTGCATTGATCTGTTCTAGCAGCAGCAGGTCCTCGCCAAACTTCACATAACGGATCAGGTCGATGTTGCGGTTCATCTGCTTGATTGCGTGCTCATCAAATTTGCTAAAATCCCCAGCGATACAAATCAGGCGGGGTGAAGACCATTCGACCGATTGCGCGGCTTCCGGCCCGAATGTCTTGAGCACCAGCATTTCGAAATCACCCCGATGGGTGACTAACCAATCCAAATAGAACAGACCCTGATTAATGACGTTCATATTCGTAGAGCGCTTGTATTCGATGATCACGGGATAACCGTTTTCATCCAGTCCAAGTGTGTCCATACGCCCGCCATGGTCTGAGCCGGTCGAAAATTCTGACGCTAGGAAACGGACGCCGAGGAAGGTCTCCAAGTTTTGCTCGAGCAAGGTTTGCAGCGATTTCTCAAGAGCGAGACCGGTGCCCAGAACTTCGGTTGCCGAGTTGTTGGCAAGCCGGAACAGTTTTAGGTCGCTCATATTTAGATCCTTGATGGTGGTGAAATAGGGCTTTTGAAAACAAAGGAAGGGGCCAGAGAATCGCCAGCCTTATTAATAATCGGCCTTTTGGACCAACCACCGATATATCTTAGTTTCACAGAGAGCATACCACTCAGGTAAGGGAGATTATCTGATCAACAAAACTGTAACACACATGTGCCACGCATGTAACACACATGGCATCATAAGTCTTTGAGTATATTGAATTTTAGTAAGTGGCTGGGATGGTAGGATTCGAACCTACGATCTACTGTACCAAAAACAGGTGCCCTACCGCTAGGCCACATCCCATCACTGGCCGTTATTTAGTCCGGGTTTCGGGATGGTGCAAGACCTGATTAAAGAAAAAATGCAGAGTTTCGGGTGAAATTCATTCCTTTGCGGCTTTGTCGGTCAGTAAGTCGCTCTCTGTTCCGGCCCGTTCTTGGTCGATGATCTGCTCCAGCGCTTTCTCTGCGTTTGCGTCCACATCTTGCGCGGCCATAGGTGGTGGCATGGGTGACGTTCCTTTGGTTTTTGGCTTTGATTCGGTGCCGACAACATCTGTTGGACTTTTCAGCCTGTACGTAGGTTCGGGCATGGCAAAGCCGGCGTGATCAAACGCTGCGATCGTCAGACGGATTGCTTCGCCGCGGGCAAGATCGATGCTGGTATCCGTTTGGTCTACCCATGCAGCAAGTTGGAGTGAAATTGTGCTGTCGCCAATCGTTTCGATCCAAACGCTGGGTTCTGGCTTATCTAGAACAAAGGGCAACGCGGCAAGCGTCTCAAGGGCAAGGGTGCGCGCTGAGGCAAAATCAGTGTCCGGGGCCATCCCCAATTCAAAAGAAAACCTGCGCTCTGCGTTGCGCGTGAAATTGACGATGCGGCTTTTAAAGACGGTCGAATTGGGGATCCGGATGTGATTGCCATCAAAGCTGAGCAGGATCGTGGCACGGCTGGTCAGGCGGATTACCTTACCGGTGTCGCCCTCAATCTCGACGGTATCGTTGGGACGGAAGGGTTGGCGGATCGACAGCATGACCGAGGCGATGAAATTCTCAACCGTGTCACGTACAGCAAAACCGATTGCCAAGCCGACGATCCCGGCAGCACCAAGGATCCCTGACAAAAGGGCCGTCGCGCCAACAATGTCTAGGGCAAGAACCAGGCCGGCAATGATAAATAACAGCCTGATGACCTGACGGTAGATGTCGGCGATAAAGGCATTAGGGGCTATTCTGTTCCATGGCTGCTGTCGCCTTGCGACGAAAAAACCGAACAGAACGATTCCAACAAAAACAGCCAAAGCGATCCCTGCGAGTGGCAGAAACGCCACGGCTTGCGCGATGCGGGATTTGAAACGGTCAAGCACGGGGTTGAGCCGGTCGCCGACATCGGTGGTTTCTGCCACCTCGTTTTCGATTGCGACAACCCCTTCGATACGTCCGACAAGATCGTTTAGTTGCTTGGCCTTTCGGGTATCAACAGTTGTGCCTGTCAGGGTCACGATCCCGGCCGAAACGGTGACATCCACACTGGCATACCCATCCAGTTCAGCAAGTATATCGCGAATCCGCCTTGCTATGGCGCGGTCACCGGCGGCGCTTTCTTGGACAGTGATTGTGCCGGTGGGCTGGGTGGACGTGTCTTGGGCAGCTGCGCCCAGAGGGAACAACAGGCAGAAGATCAGTGCAAGAAACTTCATGGTACGTCCCTCTTATCGGCGATACACGTTCGCAGACCTAGACTGTGCCTTGGCGCGCAACTTTGCAATCGCGCGCAATTCCTTAGATAGTAGTTGGTCCGGAATCTTTAAGAACCCCGCTCTGACCGCGCAGTTATTCTGAGCAATCAACCAAGATAGCACCACTGCGGGCACCTGCTTCGACCGCCTCGTGGGCTCGAATTGTATCGGACAGCGGAAAAATCAGCTCTACGGGACAGTCCAGCGCCCCCTCGGCCAATGCCTGATGGACCTTGTCGATGGCAATCCGGCGTTGGGCGTCCGTCAAAAGGTAAACCAGGATAATATCGATTGTTACCGCCTTGAAAAGCAGCGGCAAAAAGGGAAGGGTTGGTGCCATTTCCTTGGCCGATCCGTAGGCTGCGATGCGCCCGTTTGGCTTGATGACTTCGGCATCTAGCCCGACGTTTACGCCGAACTCTACCTCGATCACTGTATCGACTGGCTTTCCGTCGTTCGCGGCCAACACCTTTGCCAACAAGTCGGGCGAGGCGTAATCCAACACGACATCTGCCCCCGCTTTCGTGGCGCGGCGCGCACCGTCTTTGCCGGTCGTGGCAATCACCCGTGCGCCTGCCCATTTGGCAAGTTGCACGGCCAGATAGCCGACCGTGCCAGCGCCGCCCTGGATCAGGATCGTTTGGCCTTTGACATCTTCACCATTAAATACGGCGTGGCACGCGGTAAGGGCGGGAATGCCAAAGCTTGCGGCAGCCTCAAACGACACGTCATCGGCCAGATCGACAGCTTGGGCCGAAGGAAGCGCGATATGGGTTGCTGCGGTGCCAAAGGGGCGCTGCCACTGACCGTTCCAAATCCAGACCCGTTGGCCAATCCGTGCGCTATCGACGCCTTTGCCAACCGCTTCGATCACACCGGCACCATCGCTGTGCGGAATAACCTGATCGAAGGGGGGCTTTGTGATACCGGGGCGGCCGCGCCGCGATTTCACATCAGACGGGTTTACGCCAGACATTGCCAAACGCACCAAGACTTCGCCTTGGGCGGGCGAGGGCGTTTCCATGTCGACCAGCTTTAGAACATCGCGGGCTTCGCCCAGTGTGGAGTAGGTTATCGCGCGCATGATTATGTCCTTATTAAGTGAAGTGTCATGGATTCGTGGCCCATGGCGCCACCCTAGTCGCGGATTTCGCGGGTGCCAACGCCCCAAAGTCGAGCCTTGGGAGCCCAGCCTTTGTAGCCGCCTGCACGCAGGAAACACCATTCAAGACTGCATTCGCCAAGCCGCGCAATGGCACCGATCTCGAATTCGGCGGCGACAGGGGCGTTCGGATCAGGGCGCACCAGCAATTTAAGTTTGTCCTGTTCAATTAAAACTGTGCGGGTGCCGGACAGCAGCGAATAATGGACCCAGCCACCCATGCCATCGCGGTCTTCGACGCGGCGCCAGTGACCATGTTCAGCGGTGATGCGCAGGGGCATGTCGCGGTGTTTGAACACCCAATCGATCCGATGGGTCAGAGAAGGGCCACGCCGAACATTCCCTTCGGCGGCTTTCATCGACACAAATCGTGGCACTGGCAAATTGGTCACCTGGCCAAGCTCTTCCGCCGCTTGGACAGGGCTGAAAGCCAACGGAATCAAGAGAAGCGCCCCGAATAGGGCAATACGAAATTTGGGTGTCATGACAGCCTGCTAGGTGGTTTGTTGCTGATTTAATGCTCTTTTAGGCCGCGAAGTTCTTGTGCCTCGTCGCCGCTTGGGACACCATGCCATTAAGCAAAGCGCAAAGCCAGATTTGGGAGGCTCATAATGTCAAAGCAACCGCTAAGTGTTGTAGTCACGCGACGGTTGCCGGAGGTCGTTGAAAAGCGATTGTCGGAACTTTTTAATGTGACATTGCGCGAAGATGATACGCCAATGACGCGCGCCGAACTGGGCGAGGCCATGAAAACAGCCGATATTCTGGTGCCAACTGTCACGGATGAAATCGACGCGGCCCTTTTGGGGCAGGCGGGTGGCCAACTGAAATTAATCGCCAACTATGGCGCGGGTGTTGACCATATTGACGTCACCACCGCCCGTCAGCGCGGCATTCTGGTGTCCAACACGCCGGGCGTTCTGACCGATGACACTGCTGACATGGCTATGGCGCTTATTCTGGCTGTGACGCGCCGCATGTCCGAAGGCATGGCACAAATGCAATCTGGCAATTGGAAAGGCTGGGCACCCACGGCTTTGCTGGGCGGTCGTGTCAGCGGGCGCCGTTTGGGCGTCCTTGGGATGGGCCGGATCGGTCAAGCTGTGGCACGCCGCGCTGCCGCCTTTGGCATGCAGGTGCATTACCACAATCGACGCCGCCTGCGCCCCGAAGTTGAAGAAGAACTGGGTGCCACCTATTGGGACAGCCTTGATCAGATGGTCGCCCGAATGGATGTGCTAAGCATCAACTGCCCGCACACCCCCAGCACGTTCCACCTGATGAGCGCCCGACGCCTGAAATTGATGAAACCCGAGGCTGTGATCGTAAATACTTCGCGGGGCGAAGTGATTGACGAAAACGCCCTGACCCGGATGTTGCGCGCGGGCGAATTGCAAGGCGCTGGTCTGGATGTCTACGAACGCGGTACCGACATCAACCCGCGCCTGCGCGAACTGGATAACGTGGTTTTGCTGCCGCACATGGGGTCTGCCACGCTCGAAGGGCGGATCGAGATGGGCGAAAAAGTCATCATTAACATCAAGACATTCGAAGACGGCCACCGCCCACCGGATCAGGTCGTGCCGTCGATGCTGTAATTCTCTTCTACCTGAAGGAGCGTCCCCCATGCGTATGACCCTTACCGCCATTGCATTTTGTTGTCTGGCCAGCGGGGCGCTTGCGCAGCAGGCCGCCGATAGCATCGCCCCAGAGGCAGCTGGGGCTGGGGCATTCGAGGCAATGTCACCCAACGTGACTGCAGCTTTTGCCGCCAAAGATGCGGGCAAGCCGGTCACGGCTGAAAACTGGATGGTCGCTGCCGCCAACCCTCATGCCGTTCAGGCGGGCGCTGATGTGCTGGCCAATGGTGGTACGGCGGCGGATGCGCTGGTGGCGGTTCAGGCGATGCTTGGTCTGGTCGAACCACAAAGCTCGGGCCTTGGTGGTGGTGCCTTTTTGGTCTGGTACGATGCTGCCAGCGGCGAAATAACCACATTAGACGGTCGCGAAACGGCACCTTTAGCCGTGACGCCGCAATTGTTTCAGGATGCGACAGGCGAACCGCTAAAGTTTTTTGACGCGGTTGTTGGCGGACGATCTGTGGGCACACCCGGCACGCCCGCATTGCTGGAGGCTGTGCATCAACGTTGGGGCAAGCTCGAATGGGCAAACCTGTTGGCACCTGCAGGAGCAATGGCAGAAACGGGTTTCACAGTGTCGCCGCGCCTTGCCAGCCTTGTGATGAGTGACGCTGAGCGTTTGGCAAGCTCGCCCAGCACAGCCGCATATTTCCTGCCGGACGGGGTGCCGATTGCGGCGGGGGTAACTCTGAAAAACCCCGATTATGCGCGCACGCTCGGGATACTCGCGGAACAGGGGGCTGATGCTTTCTATACCGGGGGGATCGCGGCTGACATCGTTGCGACGGTACAGGGGGCGGCAGGCAATCCCGGCGTGTTGTCACAGGTCGATCTGTCGATCTACCAGGTCAAAGAACGCGCCGCCGTTTGCGCCCCTTACCGCGCACATGAGGTGTGCGGCATGGGTCCTCCCTCGTCTGGTGCATTGGCTGTCGGGCAAATTCTGGGGCTGCTCGAAGGATATGATTTGAGCGCGGGCCCTAAAGACCCCAATGTGTTGCGCTTGATCGGTGATGCCTCGCGGCTCGCCTTTGCGGATCGAGGCCGCTATGTCGCCGATAGCGACTATGTGCCCGTCCCGGTGGAGGGCATGTTGGACCCAGCCTATCTCGCGGAGCGGGCTAAATTGCTGGCAGGCGATGATGCATTGCCCGAAGTCGCCCCCGGCAAGCCCACTTTTGATCACGCACTGAACTGGGCCGATGACTTGGCGATTGAACTGCCCTCGACCTCGCACATTTCGATTGTAGATAGCATGGGCAACGTGGCCAGTATGACAACGACGATTGAAAACGGATTTGGAAGTCGGTTGATGGTGCGCGGCTTTCTATTGAACAACGAACTGACGGATTTCTCCTTTAGCAGTCATGAAAACGGCGTGCCCATTGCGAACCGGGTTGAGCCGGGTAAGCGGCCCCGGTCGTCAATGGCACCAACAATTGTGATGAAGGACGACAAGCCCGTGTTGGCCGTAGGCAGCCCCGGTGGAAGCCGCATCATTGGCTATGTCGCAGGTGCGATAATCGCGTATATCGATTGGGGTATGGACGTGCAGCAAGCTGCGTCATTGCCCCATGCCGTGAACCGTTTCGGCACCTATGATCTGGAAGAGGGCACCGAAATGGCGGTTTCGGTCGACGCTTTGGAAAACCTTGGGTACAAGACATCCACGCGGGCGCTGACCTCGGGCCTGCATATGATCGCCATCGGTAACGGTCTAAGCGGCGGTGCCGATCCGCGCCGCGAAGGCATAGCCCTTGGTCAATAACCAAGGGACCACCAGATATGGTACAGCCGACAGACCTGCCTAGAAACGAAATTGGCATAGCCACCGTTCTGGGTATCTTAAAGCAGCAATTTGCAGAGCAGTTTCAGACGGGTCAAGCGATCCGCGAACAGCATGGCCATACAACGACGTGGATCAAAAACCAGGCCCCCGACGCAGTGTTGTTCGCCCGATCCACCCAAGATGTGGTCGACGCCGTGAAAGCTTGTGCCGCGCATAAAGTGCCAGTCATCGCCTTTGGCACGGGCACGTCGCTCGAAGGGCATGTGAACGCGCCTGCGGGCGGAATTTCGATCGACGTGTCGCACATGGACCGCGTGCTTGAGGTTAATGCAGCTGACCTGGATTGCCGTGTGCAGCCGGGTGTGACCCGTGAGGCGCTGAATACCCATCTGCGTGATCAGGGACTGTTTTTTCCGATTGATCCGGGTGCCAATGCATCCCTTGGGGGAATGACGGCGACGCGGGCGTCGGGCACCAATGCGGTGCGCTATGGCACGATGAAGGACAACGTAATCGCGGTCGAGGCCGTAATGGCCGATGGCGCGGTCATCCGCACTGCACAGCGCGCGCGCAAATCTTCTGCCGGGTATGACCTGACGCGGCTGATGGTAGGGTCCGAAGGCACCCTTGGGATTATCACGGAAATCACCTTGAAATTACAGGGCATACCTGAGGCCATCAGCTCGGCGCGCTGTTCGTTTCCATCGGTCGAGGCCGCCTGCGAAACTGTGATGAGTGTCATCCAATTCGGGTTGCCCGTGGCGCGGATCGAACTGCTGGATGCGATGGTAGTTAAGGCTGTAAATGGCTATTCCAAGCTGTCGTTGCCCGAAACACCGATGCTGCTGCTGGAATTCCACGGATCAGACGCGGGTGTGGTCGAACAGGCTGAATCGTTCAGGGCATTGGCCGAGGAAAACGGTGGGTCAGATTATCAGGCGACCACCACGATGGAGGAACGCAACAAGCTGTGGCAAGCGCGACATGATGCGTATTGGGCAATGCTGGCGCTGCGCCCCGGCTGCAAAGCTGTGGCGACCGATGTTTGTGTGCCAATCTCGCGGTTGGCTGATGCGGTGGGCGCGGCGAACGCCAAGGCGGCCGAGCTTGGCCTGATTGCGCCGATTGTCGGCCATGCGGGGGATGGTAACTTCCATGCGTCCCTGTTGTTGGACATGGACGACGCAGACGAGGTGGCACGGGCCGAGGAATATGTCAGCTGGCTCAATGGTTTGGCTATTTCAATGGACGGTACTTGCACGGGCGAGCATGGCATAGGGCAAGGAAAACGCCCTTATTTGGTGAAAGAACTTGGCGGTGCGGCGGAGGTTATGGGCATGATCAAACGTGCGTTGGATCCTGACAACATCATGAACCCCGGTAAGATATTTCCGGGTTGATCCAAAGGTCGCGCTGGCGCGCGGCATGATGTTTGCCCCTGCGTCCCGCAGGGGCGTTTGATGTCTCCGGCGGGGATCTAGCTCCATTTGGAAAGGGTTTAGGGGCCCGGTTTTTTGGGCCGCGTCGCATTTGGGCCGTCATGGGTCGGCTGGGCTGTGCGTTTTATGCTGGGGCTGTTAAATATCGGCGCAACCCTTAGTCCGGCGGAGCATTGGATTTATGAAAACTCAAGTCAAAGCATTGGTTGTCGGCGGCGGTGCTGTTGGCACGTCGATCGCGTATCATCTGGCCCGTGCGGGGTGGGACGATGTTATGTTGTTGGAACGTGACGAACTGACCAGCGGGTCAACGTGGCACGCGGCGGGGTTGCTGCCGTATTTCAACATGTCTTATGCAACGACGCATATTCATGATTATTCGATCAAGTTTTATAAATCACTTGAGGAAGAGACCGGGTTGAACGCGGGCTTTGCTGTCGTGGGCAACTTGCGCATGGCGCAGACCGATGAGCGCATGGACGAGTATATGCTGTATGCGGCCACAGCAGAGACATGCGGCGTGCCCTATGAATGGCTGACCCCCGACCAAATCAAGGCGAAATGGCCGCTGATCCGCACCGAGGATTTGAAAGGCGCGATTTATCACCAGACGGACGGCTATATTAACCCTGCTGATGTGACCATGGCGATGGCCAAGGGGGCGCGCCAGCGGGGCGTTGTGATTGAACGTAAATGGCAGGCGGATGCGTTTCATTGGAATGGTGAAGCGTGGGAAGTGACCGTGACCAAGATGGTCGAGCGGGGGGGCAACCTTGTTCCGTCGGACGAGCAGGTTATCATTACCGCTGAGCATGTTGTGACCGCTTCTGGCAACCATGCGCAGCGCACGGCAAAGATGTTGGGCATCAAGATGCCGGCCATTCCGGTTGAGCATCAGTTTATCGTCATGGATCAGGACCCTGCGCTGGTGGCGTTCCGCAAGGGTGAGGGCAACGTCGAGCACCCCGTTATTCGCGACGCCGATGCGCAGTCCTATGTCCGCGAAGAACGCGGCGGTTGGATTCTGGGTGTCTACGAGAAACACGCGCCTGCGCGGTTTGAATATGGTGTGCCCGACAGTTTCCGGGCAGATCTGTTCCAGCTGGATCTGGACCGGATCGAAGATCAGTATATGGCGATGAATTACCGCATCCCCTCGGCCGAAAGCTGTGGCCTGAAGGATGACTTCAACGGGCCGATTTGCTATACACCAGACGGCAATCCACTGGTTGGCCCTGCACCCGGTTTGCGCAATATGTGGCTGGCCGAAGGGTTCTCGTTTGGGATCACGGCGGCTGGTGGCACCGGCTATTATCTGGCGCAATTGATGGTGAACGGAGAGGCCGAGATCGACATGGCGTCGCTTGACCCCAAGCGTTACGGCGACTGGATGACCACCGAATATGCCGCGCGCAAGAACGAAGAGGCATACGAGCATGTCTATATCCTGCACCACCCCGATGAGGAGCGGCCCGCTTGCCGTCCGCTGCGTACATCGCCAACCTATGACCGTCAGGCAGCACGGGGCGCACAGTTTGGCCATGTGAACGGTTGGGAACGCCCCAACTATTTTGCACCGAAGGGTTTCAGTGACCATGACAGCCGGTCGTTCCGGCGCGGTGGCTGGTGGCAATATGCCGTCGAAGAAGCCAAGGCGATCCGCGAGGGCGTGGGTCTGATTGACGCAACAGCATTCACCAAGCATCTGGTCAAAGGGCCGGGCGCGACTGAATTTCTGAATTGGTTTACCTGTAACAAGTTACCATCGGTGGGCCGCATCAACCTGACCTATGCACTGACCAGCCACGGGACGACCCGCACGGAATATACAATCGTGCGTTTGGCTGATGATGAATACTACCTTGTTTCCGCTGGTGCTTGGACGGCCTATGACAGCGACTATCTGCGCAAGGCTATTGCGGATAAGGCACCTGAGTTTGGGTATATCGAATGCCACGACGTGACCACGCAATGGGGTGTTTTCGCCATTGCTGGCCCGAAATCGCGCGATGTGCTTAAAGAGGTGATCAAGGACGCCGACCCGGAAACCGTGCTGAGCAATAAGCGGTTCCCGTGGCTGACCATGCGCAACATTGAACTGGGCATGGTGCCTGTGCGCGCCATACGCGTTGCCTATACCGGGGAATTGGGCTGGGAATTGCACCACCCGATTGAAATGCAAAACCACCTGTTTGATCTGCTGGAAAAGGCGGGCGAAAAGCACGGGATGAAGCTGGTCGGCGCACGCGCGCAAAACTGGCTGCGTCAGGAAAAATCATATCGTGCATTCGGAACTGAATTGGGCCGCGACGCGACTCCGCTTGAGGCTGATCTTCCGCGGTTTGTGGACCTGTCCAAAGACTTCTACGGCAAAGATGCGATGCAGGAACATGGCATCCACGCGCAGTGCGTGACGTTGTTGATCGACGGGCCAGATGACGCTGATCCGTGGGGCCGCGAGGTCTTGTACCATGGCGAAACGCGCGTCGGGCGTTTGACATCGGGCGGGTATTCCGTGGCTTTTGGGAAATCAATCGGCATGGGCTATGTCAAACCTGAGCAAGCAGCCGTTGGGACCAAGCTGAAGGTCAAGATGTTTGACCAGCTTTGGGACGCCGAAGTGGTCGAGGACAGCCCCTATGATCCGAAAAACGCGACGATCCGGATGGACGGCTAAGCGCATAATTCTGACACCGGTTTTGCTGGTGTCATTTGCAGCACTCGAGGCCGGCCGTGTTCACTACGCGGCTGGCCTCTCCCGTTTTGCAATGTTTAACGTACCTGCCGGCGGGCCAGCCAGTTGCCCCAACTGGCTGCACCGCCTGAATAAACGTTGATGTCCAGATCTCCCGATGCACCGGGCACGCGGCCTGTGCTGGTGTATTGCCAGAACGTCCAGCGCTCGTTCGGGTATTTCTCGGACGGATGCGCGGCGGTCGAACGCAGCCAGAATTCAACACCGCGCAGACGGCCCATCTGGTTTTTTTCGTAGAAGTCAGGCGTGGTATAGATGATCGGTTGCTGGCCGTAATGTGCCTTGACGATCCGCAAAAAGGTCTTGGTATGTCGGCGCACGGTTTCCGCAGGGGGGCGCAGGGTACAAGTTGGCGAAAACGGGTTCCATTCCATATCCAGCACGGGTGGCAACATGCCGGGCGTTTTGGGTACGTTCTGGATGAACCAGCGGGCCTGGACCTCGGGCGTGGTACAGAAATAGTAGAAATGATAAGCCCCCCGCGCCACGCCCGCGCGGCCTGCGCCCTGCCAGTGATCGGCAAACATCGGGTCCAATAAATCGCCACCTTCAGTCGCTTTGATAAAGGCAAAGTTCACACCGTTTTGGCGTGCCACGCCCCAGTTAAGCGGACTTTGAAAACGCGCGACGTCAATGCCATGTACAGCATAGCTTTGTGGCGTGCGCCGCGCCCAGTCATGCGGCTTGCGGTCGCTAAAATTGGCCGAGGTTACGGTGCCAAGGGGAACCGAAATCTGCGGTGCCCCACAAGCCGCAAGAGCAAGGAGCGAAAACACTGCAAGGGCGCGAAGTGGAAACATTATCAGGGCTTTCTGGCTAAGGAGAAGAGGGTGATTGGGGGCAGAGCGATGCATGCGCTGGGCAGCTTGTTTCCGGTCATTCGCGCAGCCTGTCCGGGCGCAACGCGGCGACAGTTTCAGGTGACAAGCTCGAGGGGCGGCCAAAGGTCAAATCAGCCACCATCTGAGAGGCCGCAGGGCTGGTCTGGAACCCGTATCCGCCCTGACCCGCGCACCAGATAAAGTCGGCTTGATCGGGATCGGGCCCCAACACGAGCGTCCGGTCGGGGGCAAAGCTGCGCAAACCCGCCCATGTCGAAATCGGTTTTGTTAGCGGAACGGCGACCATGTTCTGATACCTCTCCAACCCTTCGGCCAATACCATATCATCGGCCCATGCATCATGGGGTTCGACCGGGTCTTCGTCCGCAGGCGAGATGATCAGCGCGCCCGCATCGGGTTTGGCATACCATGTCTCGTTGACTCCGAAAAACATTGGCCAGCGTGCAGGATCATGGCCACCGGGGGCCGCGATCCGCGCCATCGACCGACGATGCGGAATGATGACAAGCGGCAAAAGACCCGCCATAACCGCAATCTGATCTGCCCAAGCACCTGCTGCATTTACAATCTTTTTGGCACGCAGTTTTTCGCCGCCTGTTTCAACCTCCCACCCCAAGGGGCTGTGGCTGATTGCGGTCACGAGTTTACCCATCCGGATCGTGCCACCGTTACTGCGCAATGTCTTGGCAAAATCCTGCATCAGCCGGTCGGTATCTATGTCATGCGCATCAGCATGGTAGCCCGCAAAGGCGACCCGTTCCGGATCAAGCACCGGAACCATTCCCAGTGCCTCGGACGGGGTGATCCGGCTCAGGCCCATCGTTTGCAGATCGGCGTCAAGGGCGGCTTCCTCGTGGATGTCTGCGACAATCATCAAACCGCGCTGCGTGAGATACCCGCCATTTGCGTCATTTAGATAGCCGACACTGGCACGGTTCAATGCTTGCACGGATGGGGCACCGTAGTTCTGTTCGATCAATGCCGCAGAGCGGCCAGAGGCATGATAGCCAAGCGAGGTTTCCCCCTCGATCAGGGTCACATCTGCATCAGCCGACAAACGTGCAGCAGCAGAAATGCCTGCAATGCCGCCGCCAATAACAATGACATCTGTCATGTTTGTTCTTCAATCCGGTCGGTTGCAGGCGGCGGGGTCGGCGAAAGGGCTGTGATCTTGGCACAAAGGTCAGCCGGCATGTCATAGGCCATTGCCGCCAATGACGGTGCCAATTGTTCAGCCGACCGGGCCGAGATGATTGGTGACGGCCCAGTTGCATGGGCCGCAACCCAAGCCACTGCCAGCGTAGCAGGGTGCACGCCCATGTCCGCGGCCATATCAGCCAACCCTAAAGCAGTTTGATGCATCCCATCAGGTGCATAGCGCGTGGCATAACGGTCGTCTTGGGTCAGACGACCGGCCTCGCCTTTGGCGTACTTACCGGTCAGCAATCCGCCACCAAGGGGGGAGTAGGGGGCAACAAGAACGCCTAGATCATCTGCCATAGGCAGAATTTCGACCTCGGCCTGTCGTTTGACCAGATTATACATTGGTTGGATTACGGCGATATCCAGATCAAATTCGCCTGCGATTCCAGCGGCCTTGACGACCTGCCATGCGGCAAAATTTGACAGACCAATGTGGCGGATGTGGCCCGCAGTCTTCATCTCGGCGAAGGTTTGGAATGTTTCGTGCATATCGGTGTCGGGGTCAAACCGGTGCAGGTACAAGACATCAAGCGTGTCCAGCTTCATCCGGCTGCGCGACGTTTCGCATGACTGCAGCAGATTGGCGCGGCCTGATCCTCCGTCATAGGCTGCCTTGGTCGCGATGATCAGGTCTTCGCGGCGATCCCCCAGAAAACTGCCCAGCAGTGTTTCCGACGCCCCACCTGTATAGACATGGGCCGTGTCGAAATGGGTGATCCCCGCGTCAAGACAGGCGTCAAACATAGCACGCGAGGCATCGGCGTCTGCGCGCCCGCCAAATTGCATTGTACCAAAAGCGAGGCGGCTGGCGGGGGTTCCATTGGGGCTGGTCAGGGTGTGTTTCATCCCCAAACCGTGCCACGGCAAGCCCCCCTTCGCAACGTCGATCTTAGTCGTTCATCGCGCCCTTTTCTGTCGCGCGCTGATAGGCAGGGCGGGCGTGTATCATCTCAACAAATCCAGCGAGCGCAGGATAACGCGCCTTAGCATCGTCGCTCCGCATCGCGATTTCTGCCGGAAAGCTTAGCATGATATCCGCGGCCGACAGGCTATCTTGGACGAAATGGCCGGACGGGCGGACAAGGCTGTTCATATAGCTAAAGTGACTGTTCAGTTCGTCTTTGATGCGGGGGTGCAAAGGGGCACCCGCATCGCCCAACCGGCTGACGTAAAGGTTAAGCAAAATCGGTGTCATCGCGGACCCTTCGGCGAAGTGCATCATCTCAAGATGCTGCAAATACGCGGGGGTATCTTGGTCCGGGATCATCTCGGGGGCAAAGCGGGCGCACAAGGTTTCGGTTATTGCCGCGCTTTCCGCAACCAACACATTATCAATTTCCAATAGTGGTGATTTCCCCAAAGGGTGCACCAACTTTAGCTCGGGCGGGGCAAGGTTGGTTTTCGCGTCGCGCTTGTAAGGCACGATCGTATATGGCTGCTCAAGTTCCTCGAGTAACCACAGAATTCGATGAGAGCGGGACCTGTCAAGGTGATGGATTTTTATCATGGGTCTGACGATAGCGGTTTGATGCGCAATGGATAGTGAAATGATGCCCTCCCGTCGCGCGATCGCCGCACAGGCGGGGTCTTTTGTGGTCAACCATGACACAGATCAATGTGTATGGTGGATCAATCGTGGATACATGCTGAAAACGGGATATGTTAATGGATGTGACGTCAATCTTGGAAACCCTGGGCGAGCCCGCAATTGCGGCCTTGGCCGGTATGATTACAGGTATCATCTTCGGCCTGTCAGCCGAGCAAAGCCGCTTTTGTCTACGCGCCGCTGCAGTCGAGGTGGCGCGGGCGACCCTTGGGCCGCGCATGGCGGTATGGCTTTTGACCTTTTCAACCGGGCTGCTGTGGACGCAGGTGATGAACGCCACCGGTGTCGTTGATCTGGGAACCAGCCGTTGGCTTGCCTCACCCGGAACGATTTCGGGGGCAATTATCGGGGGCGTGATCTTTGGCGTCGGGATGATCCTTGCGCGGGGGTGTCCGGGGCGATTGCTGGTTCTGGGTGCAACGGGCAACCTGCGTGCAATCCTTTCCGGTCTTGTCTTTGCCGTCGTCGCGCAAATGAGCTTGAGCGGCGCTTTGTCCCCCCTTCGAGAGTGGATATCCGGTGCGTGGATCACCCAGGGACCGAACCCGAATATATTGTGGGAGTTGCACCTGCCAAACGGCAGCGGCATTGCAATAGGCATCGGTTTCGCAGCTTTGGCACTTGTTATCGCATTTCGAAATCGAGTGTCGTGGGTCACGCTATTGTTCGGCTGCGGGGTTGGTTTTTCGGTCGCGGTGGGGTGGTACCTGACCTATACGCTGTCGCAAATCAGCTTTGATCCTGTCCCCGTTGGCAGTCTGACATTTTCTGGGCCATCAGCAGATACACTGATGTATCTCTTGTCGGCGGGCTCTGTGCTTGAATTCGATGTTGGTCTTATTCCTGGTGTGGCGGTTGGGGCGTTTGTCTCGGCACTGATTTCCGGGCGGTTGATCTGGCAAGGGTGGGACAGCGCGAGGTCCATGCAGCGCTATCTTTCGGGGGCCGCGATGATGGGCTTTGGTGCGATGACAGCTGGTGGATGCACCATCGGGGCCGGTGTGACGGGCGGCTCTACCTTTGCGCTGACCGCTTGGGTGGCCTTGGTTTCGATGTGGCTTGCGGGGATAGCGGCAGACCGGTTGATCGATAATGTGCCCAATGTGCCCGCTACTGCCTAGGTTCTGCAGGCGTTCAAAAAGCCCGGACGCAGTATTATTAACTTGCTGCGACCAGAGCTTGTCAGTCAGGTTTGACAGCCCATCTCTTGGGTTGGTCTGACAGGGGCATAGCCTACTTCTAGAACTCTTAGCATGCCGCCCAGCACATCGACGACCGGATAGTTGACTTGGTCGGCGATCTCTTGTGACGCCCGCGAAGTTCGGTTTCCAGAGCGGCAAATCAACGCCAAGCGTTGGCGCTCTGCGAGGTTGGCGCCAACAAAGCACTCCGGTAATTAGGCGTTGCAGATGCTTAATATGGCGGCATCCAGATCAGGCAGAGCCCCTTCGACTTTCATTTCCAGTTTCCCATGGGTTATATCGAGAGAGCCCAGAATATGGCCGTGTTCATGTTCGTCAGGGTCACGAATATCCAACGCGATTGCACCGTCATCCATCACTGCCGCAACGTCTTGCGGCGCGATCTGTTGCTCCAGTGCGCGTGCATGCTCCGCCAGACTTTGGATTGTTTTTCGGTATACCTCATCTAAATGCCTCTCAGAATCCTCATCAGACTGAATTCATTCAAAAATTTATATGTGAATGCGACAATAGCACCCCTCCGTGGCCGCAAAAAAAAAGGCCCCGCGTGAGCAGGGCCTTTCATCATCTTTCAAGACATCGAATTAGTTAGGGATGTCGCCTGTGATGCCTTCAACGTAAAAGTTCATGCCAGCAAGTGTGCCGTCATCCGCAACTTCGCCATCCGCGAGGAAATCAGACCCGTCCTGCTTTTTCAGCGGGCCGGTGAATGGGTGGTATGAACCGTCCGCGATGGATGCCTTCAGCGCCAGTGCTTCCTCTTTCACGTCTGCAGGTACTGCATCGGAAATTTCACCGATGCCAACCATGCCGGCACCGATGCCGTCCCATGTGTCTTTGCTTTCCCATGTGCCATCCATCACGGCCTTGGTGCGCGCGATATAGTAGGGGGCCCAATCGTCGATGATCGACGAAACGCGCGGCATAGGTGCATATTGCGCCATGTCTGATGCCTGACCAAAAGTGATCACATTACCGGCTTCTTGGGCTGCGGCCTGTGGCGCGGTGGAGTCTGTGTGCTGCAATACAACGTCAGCGCCCTGTTCGATCAGGACCTTCGCCGCGTCTGCTTCTTTTGCAGGATCAAACCATGTATAGGCCCAAACGATCTTGAACTCGACGTCAGGGTTAACCTTTTTGGCGTGGATATAGGCAGAGTTGATGCCGCGGATAACTTCGGGGATTGGGAAGGACCCAATATAACCGACGATGTTTGATTTGGTCATCTTGCCGGCGATGTGGCCCTGAATCGCACGGCCTTCGTAGAAGCGCGCGGAGTAAGTCGACACGTTATCGGCACGCTTGTAGCCGGTCGCATGTTCGAATTTTACATCGGGGAATTTGGCCGCAACGTTGATTGTCGGGTCCATATAGCCAAACGATGTGGTGAAAATCAGGTCCGCACCGTCTAGTGCCATCTGGGTCATTACGCGTTCGGAATCCGGGCCTTCGGCCACGTTTTCAACAAAAACAGTTTCGACTTTGTCGCCGAATTCTTTCTCAACGGCCAAACGGCCTTGGTTATGCTCGTATGTCCAGCCGCCGTCGCCCACAGGGCCCACGAAAACAAAGCCGACTTTGGTTTTGTCATCGGCATAGGCACCGCCCGCAAGACCGATCGCCAGCGCAGCGCTGGCGAGGAGTGTAGATAGTTTCATAACTTATTCCCCTGAGTATTCTGCCCTTTTATAGGGCATTTGAAAGTGTGACCCCGTTAGGACGAGGCATGGAAAGTGCGGCCAAGCGATGCCGGAGCACTGCTTTTATCCGCAGAAAGAACCACCAGCACAAGGATGGTGATGATGTAGGGCGACATTGCCAGATACTCTACAGGAATGGCAACGCCTGCACCTTGCAGATTTAGCTGTAACTGTGTGATTCCGCCAAATAAATAGGCACCCAGCAGCAAACGCCATGGTTTCCAACTGGCAAAGACGACCAAGGCCAGCGCAATCCATCCTACGCCAGCGGTCATCCCTTCGGTCCATTGGGGGACGCGGATCAGGCTGATATAGGCCCCGCCCAGCCCTGCACAGGCCCCACCAAACATGATTGCCAGCGTACGAATTCGAACCACCTTATATCCAAGCGCATGAGCAGCATCGTGGCTTTCACCTACAGCGCGCAGGATCAGACCCGCCCGCGTGAATTTAAGCATCGCCCAAACGGCGAAAACCATCGCAAAGCCCAAATACAATATGATGTCATGGGAAAACAGCACTGGCCCCAGGACCGGAATGTCGTGCAACGGACCAAAGTTTACCTCTGCAAGGCGTGGCGGTTTGATCCCGACATAGCTTTGCCCCAGCAGCGCCGAAAACCCCAACCCGAACAGCGTCAGCGCAAGGCCTGACGCGACCTGATTGGCCAGAGTAATTTGCGTCAGAAATGCAAACAGCAAGCTTAAGAGCGCACCGCCAAGGGCAGCGGCCGCAAAACCCAACATCGGCGATCCGGTTTCCACTGCGGTGGCAAAGCCGCAAATGGCCCCCATGATCATCATGCCCTCGACGCCCAGATTAAGGACGCCCGATTTTTCAACGACGAGTTCCCCCAATGCGGCAAAAATCAGGGGCGTTGCTGCGACCAGAAAACCTGCAACGAACAGGATAGGATTGATGGCTGAAAGATCCATTATGCGGCCTCCGCCCGGCCAAGTCGCAGCCGGTAATGGGTGAAAAGGTCAAAGGCGAGCAGGAAAAACAGCAACATCCCCTGAAACACTTGAATGGCAGCGGCGGGCAGACCCAACTGGCTTTGCGCAATGTCGCCGCCGATATAGGTCAGCGCCATCAATCCGCCCGCCAGCAAAATACCGACAGGGTGCAATCGGCCTAAGAACGCAACAATGATCGCTGTGAACCCATAGCCCACGTTAAAATCAATAGTGATCTGACCAGCGGGGCCAGCGACTTCGAACATCCCGGCTAGCCCGGCCAACAGACCGGACATACCCATGCAGAACAAGACCAACCGCGTTGGGTTTACGCCGGAGAATTTGGCCGCACGTGGGGCTTCGCCGGTTACACGAATGGCAAAGCCAAGCCGGTGCCGTGCAAGCAATACATAGGCAAAGATCACAGCGATCAACGCCGCCACGACACCCCAATGCATACCTGATCCTGCAATCAATTCCGCGTTATGGGCCGAGCCGTATTGCTGCAAATTCCGACTGCCGGGAAATCCGAAACCTTCCGGGTTCTTCAAAAGGCCAAGCGCCATAGAGGCCAGAAACTGTTCGGCCACATACACCAGCATCAAGGAGACCAAAATCTCGTTGGTGCCAAACTTGACCTTTAAAAGTGCCGGAATCATGGCCCAGATCCAGCCGCCCAACGCACCTGCCAAAACCATCACCGGGAAAATGAAAACGCTTTCAGTGGGGTAGAATGCCAACCCGGCCCCCGCACCAAAAATGGCCCCCATAATATACTGGCCTTCTGCGCCAATATTCCAGATGCCCGCCTTGAACCCCAAGGACAAACCGATGGCGATCAACACCAAAGGTGCCCCTTTGATCAGCAACTGCGGCCGATAGTAAAATGCAAAATCACCGAACAGCGGTTGCCAGAAAATCGTTGTAATCGATGCCAACGGGTCCTTGCCCAATGCGGCGAACAAAAGCCCACCGAAAAACATCGTTGCCAAGACAGCCAAAACGGGCGCTGCCCAAGAAAACGCCTGACTGGCCTGCGGTCGTTTTTCCAATCTGATCACGCGGCGGCCCCTTCTTTGGCTTTCAAGTATCCCACAGGGACGCGGCTATTGCGCGCCACTTTTTCAAGCTCAAAGGAAAAGGGGCGTGAAACCCCCGCCTGCACCATATCAAACATGCGCGACCTCCATCCCGTGGGCACCGCCCATCATCAACCCGATTTCGTCCACCGTAAGACCTTGCGCCGGGCGCGGCTCTGACAAACGGCCTTCGTTCAGGGCTGCAAACCGGTCCGAGATTTCCATCAGCTCATCCAGATCCTGACTAATCACAATAACGGCGGCCCCATTTTCGGCCAAATCCAGCAAAGCCTGCCGGATCGCGGCCGCGGCGGATGCATCAACCCCCCATGTGGGCTGGTTCACAACCAATACTTCAGGGCGTTGCAACACCTCGCGCCCGATAACAAACTTCTGCAGGTTTCCCCCTGACAGCGCGCGCGCGGCATTCCCTGGTCCGGGGGTGCGCACATCGAATTCCTTGATGATACGCTCTGCGAAACGTTTGGCAGCTGGCCAGTCCAACATGCCGCCGCGCATGAGGTTTTCACGCACAGCCCCGGTCAGCATTGCGTTTTCGGTCAATGTCATATCGGGTGCTGCAGCATGGCCCAGCCGCTCTTCGGGGGCTGCGAGAATGCCCAAACCCCGCCGCGCAATGGGGCCAAGTTGGCCGACGTCTTCGCCCTTGAACTGGATCATCCCTGGCCCAGAAAGCTGTTCGCCAGACAGGGCCGCCAATAATTCGTCCTGGCCGTTGCCTGCGACACCGCCAATCCCCAACACCTCGCCAGCGCGGACCTGAACGGTTATGTCGCGCAGCGGCATGCCAAAAGCTGTGGGTGATTTCGCATTCAGCGCCTGCAAATCCAAAAGTACCGCACCGGGGGTTTTACCAGCACGCAACGGTGTTTTCAGGATGCTGCCAACCATCATTTCTGCCATGTCACGCGCAGATGTTTCCGAAGGGGTGCAATGGCCGACCACTTTACCCAAGCGCAGAATGGTGGCGCTGTCACACAGGCTCCGGATTTCTTCAAGCTTGTGCGAGATATACAAAATCGCTGTCCCTTCGGCGCTTAACTTGCGCAGGGTTTTGAAGAGGATTTCGACCTCTTGCGGGGTCAAAACCGAGGTGGGTTCGTCCATGATCAACAGCTTCGGATCTTGTAAAAGACAGCGGATAATCTCGACCCGTTGGCGTTCGCCCGCTGAAAGGTCGCCTACAATGCGATCAGGCGACAGCGGCAGGCCGTAAGCTTCGGACACCTCGCGGATTTGTTGGCTTAATGCGCGCAGCTTGGGTGCGTTTTCCATGCCCAACGCGATGTTTTCCGCAACAGTTAGCGCGTCAAAAAGCGAGAAATGTTGGAAGACCATGCCGACCCCGGCCGCCCGTGCAGCGCGTGGTTCGCTGGGATGGAACGCAGCGCCATGCATCTGCATCGTGCCACTGTCGGGCTTGACCAGACCATAGATCATTTTCACCAGTGTTGACTTGCCGGCACCATTTTCCCCTAGCAGGGCGTGTACCTCGCCTGGGGCGATGGTCAGCGAAACGTCATCATTCGCCATAACGCCGGGATAAGCTTTGGTTAGTCCTGAAAGGGCAAGAAGAGGTACAGTCATGGTCCGGCCTTTAATTGAGCGTCATCCAGCAACGCGGCAACGACCCCTTGTGCAATGTCTGAGGGACGTTTTCCAAGGGTTTTGTCGCCGATAGGGCAAGTGATTTGAGAGGGATCATGGCCCATCGCGGCCAAACGCTTGGAAAAGCGGACCCATTTTGTATCGGAACCGATCAATCCGACGCTGGCCGCACTGCGTGTTAGCAACGCGTCGCAAAGCGCCAAATCAACGTCGTGGGAATAGGTAAAGATCAGGTGATGCGCGTCTTGCGGCGCACGCAGGGCAAGGCGCGGCATGTCGAGCGTGGGGACAACGGTGATCGCGTCCGCGACTGATGTGGGAAATCGGTCAATGTCCTTGTCGATCCAAGTGATCTCAAAGGCCCCGGCAGGCGCTGCGGCTACCACAGCGCGCCCTACATGACCTGCACCCCAAAGCCACAGCTGCCGCGGCACCCCTGAGGTGTGGGGTGCAAGTGTCGCAACAGGCAGCGGGTCGGTTTCCCTTTGCTGATCGGTAAAGGACAAAGTGACGGCACCACCGCAACATTGCCCCAGGTTTGGGCCAAGGGGGATTTTCAGGATGTGGGCTGCGCGCCCCTTGGCGAGCATCTCGCGCGCAGTCAGAATGGCCTGATGCTCCAGCGCACCGCCGCCGATGGTGCCAGCGATGTCTTGTGCCGTTACCTTCATCGCGGTGCCCGCGTCACGCGGGGTCGAGCCGCGCGTCGCGGTAATTTCAATGTAAATGGCGTCGCTCATGCGCGGGCCTTGAGGGTGGCGGCCAACACTGCCTCGGCGGTCGCTGGTGTCTGCAAATCAGCATAGGTTGGGCCACAGGTTCGGACCGCGTCCGACAGCGCCATAAACGCCGATATCCCAAGCATCAGGGGCGGTTCGCCGACGGCTTTGGACCTGTAAACCGTTTGTGAAGGATTGGGTTGATCCCATAGGGCAACATTGAAAATATCCGGCCGGTCCGAGATTGCAGGGATTTTATAGGTCGACGGTGCGTGTGTTTTTAACGTGCCCTGATCGTCCCACACCAGCTCTTCGGTGGTGAGCCATCCGGCCCCTTGGACATAGCCGCCTTCGATCTGTCCAACGTCCAGCGCGGGGTTCAGAGACGCCCCTGCGTCATGCAAAATATCAACCCGTAGAATTCGGTTTTCACCGGTCAATGTATCAATCACCACCTCGGTCACGGCGGCACCGTAAGCAAAGTAAAAGAACGGGCTGCCCTGACCGGTGATCCGATCCCATTTGATGTCCGGCGTTTTATAGAAACCGGTCGAGGACAGGGAAATGCGGTGTTCATAGGCAGATGCGGCAGCTTGGGCAAAAGTGATTTCACCGTTCCCGGTCGCAACCATACCATTCTCGAATTTGATGGCATCGGGCGTGGTTTGATATAGTTCGGCCAAATGCCCTGCAATGCGGTCGCGGATCGTATCGCAGGCTGCCTGAACCGCCATGCCGTTCAGATCGGTGCCCGAAGATGCCGCAGTGGCAGAGGTGTTGGGTACCTTGCCGGTATCGGTTGCAGTGATCTTGACCGCGCTGACATCGACACCAAATCGGCTTGCGGCGACTTGGGCGACTTTTTGAAACAAGCCTTGGCCCATTTCTGTGCCGCCGTGGTTCAGTTGTATGGAGCCGTCATTATAGACATGCACCAGCGCGCCCGCCTGATTGAGGTGGGTCAGCGTAAATGAAATGCCGAACTTGACCGGGGTGAGCGCAATGCCGCGTTTCAGAACAGGCTGGCTGGCATTCCATGCTTCAATGGCTGTCCGGCGGGCCGCGTAATCCGATGTACAGACCAACCGGTCGGTCAGAGCGTTGATAATCCCGTCAGTCACAGGCTGGTGGTAGGGGGTGGTTTGCACTTGATCGCTTGGCGCATCAGCATAGAAATTCGCGCGGCGCACGGCCAGCGGATCAGCGCCAAGGTGATGGGCGATATGATCCATCACCCGTTCTATCCCAACAATCCCTTGGGGGCCGCCAAAACCGCGAAAGGCGGTCGCGCTTTGCGTGTTGGTGCGCAAACGGTGCGAGGTGATACGGATGTTATCCAAGTGATAGGCGTTGTCGGCATGCAGCATCGCTCGGTCCGCGACCGGCAAAGACAGATCCATCGACCAGCCACAGCGGGTGTAGTGGGTGAAATCAAGCGCGGTGATACGGCCCGCAGCATTGAACCCTACGCGGTAATCAATGCGGAAATCGTGTCGTTTGCCGGTGATGATCATATCGTCATCGCGGTCATAGCGCATTTTGCAAGCCGAACCGGTTCTCGCGGCTGCAATGGCACAGGCGACTGCCAAAGCATTGCCTTGGCTTTCCTTGCCGCCAAATCCGCCCCCCGTGCGGCGCGTCTCGACCCGTACGGCGTGCATCGGAAGCCCAAGGGCTTCGGCGACTTTGTGCTGGATTTCGGTCGGGTGCTGGGTCGAGGAATGGATGACCATGTCGCCATTGTCTTGGGGTAGGGCAAGTGCAGCCTGACCTTCGAGGTAAAAGTGTTCCTGACCGCCGATGTTGATCGTGCCGTTCAAGCTATTAGCCGCTTTGTTCAGCGCCGCCGCAGCATCGCCTTTTTGATAGATGCGCGGGCCGTCCTCGAACCGGCTGTTGGCGGCAAGCGCCTGTTCGATTGTCAGGATCGGATCGGTCTTTTCGATGTCGATCTGGCCAAGGCGCGCTGCATGGCGTGCTGCCAGATGGCTGGTGGCGAACACCATAAACAACGGCTGACCTGCATAGTGCACGACATCGGTCGCCAGCAAAGGTTCGTCATGGTTGGAGGGCGAGACATCATTGGCAAAGGCTAAGTCGTCTGAGGTAAGGACTGCCACCACGCCCGCCGCGTCACGCACCGCGCTTAGATCCATCGAAATCAGCTTGCCAGCAGCGATCTTGCTCAGACCAAAGGCGATATGGAGCGTATTTGCGGGCACCGGAATATCATCCACGTACCGCGCCGCGCCCGTAACATGGAGCTCTGCTGCGTCATGGGGCAGGGGTTTTGCGACGCTCATGCTGTTACCGCCTGTATGTCAGTGCTGATCCCTTGGGCCTCAAAGTAATACCGCATCAGCATGTTTTGCGCAGTTTGTAGGCGATATTGTGCAGAGGCGCGCATGTCCGACAGAGGTTGGAAATCTTCTGCGATCATCGTCATTGCTGTTCGTAACGTAGCCTCGGTAAAGGGTTGGCTTATCAATGCCGCCTCGGTCTTTGCGGCCCGTTTTGGCGTACCAGCCATACCGCCGAACGCGATGCGTGCATCGGTGATTGTGTCACCCTCGCGGGTTAGATTGAGACAACCACATACAGCGGAGATGTCTTGGTCAAAGCGTTTACTCAGTTTGTAACATCGCAGCGTATCGGGTTGTTTGGGGGCCGTAATCGCCTCGACGAATTCACCGGAGGCTCGGTCTTGTTTTCCGTAGGCGATAAAGAAGTCTTGGAGCGGGAGTGTGCGGCGGCTGTCCCCGTGGCGCAAGTGCAGTGTGGCCCCCATCGCGATCAATGCGGGCGACCCGTCACCAATTGGGGACCCGTTCGCGATATTGCCGCCGATGGTGGCGGCGTTGCGCACTTGGGTAGACCCGTAACGACGCAGCATGGCGGCGAGGCTGGGATGGTGGGGCGCGAAATGGGTTTCAAGATCCGCAATCGTCGTGGTCGCCCCGATGCGCCAGTGATCGCCAGCGTCGGTAATGCCGCGCAGGTCGTCGATCTGGTTCAAAAACGCGGTTTGGCCGAGGTCGCGGAATTGTTTGGTGACCCAAAGGCCGACATCAGTGGCCCCCGCGATCAGGGTCGCGTCAGGATTGGCGGCGTACCAGCGGGCCAAATCATCGGTGGTTTTGGGCTGGATATGTTGAGGGGGCTGTCTGCCCTCATCCGGCTGCGCCGGACCCACGGAGGATGTTTGTCCATTTGGAATCCTTAAGGTTTTGAGGTGTTGGGGAACGGGTTGGCCTTCGGCGGCTTGTGCGGCACGGATGATGGGAGCGTAGCCGGTGCAACGGCACAGGTTTCCAGCCAGTTGCGTGTCGTGATCTGTGGCACCATTTAAATGGGCGGTGGCCATCGAGACGGCAAAGCCAGGCGTGCAAAAACCGCATTGGCTGCCGTGATGGTCGATCATTGTTTGTTGCACCGGGTGGAGCGTGCCATCTGGCGCGCTGAGGCCTTCGACTGTCGTAACGGATTTGCCGTTGATCTGGGGAAGAAACAGGATGCAGCCGTTCAGGGTGCGGTGGCCAGTTTGATCGCTGATCATAACGCTGCAGGCACCGCAGTCGCCTTCGTTGCAGCCTTCTTTGGTGCCGGTCAGGTGCTTTGTTTCGCGCAGCCAGTCAAGCAGGGTTGTGGTAGGAGAGATGCCGGTCAGCGACACGACTTCCCCGTTGAGGAGAAAAGTGATGTCCATAGGTCCGTTCCGCCGCGGTACCGGGGCCCAAGAAATGCGCGGGGTTCGATGCGACGTAGAACGCGGCGCGGGCAATGCTAAGCGAGGCTATGCGCGAGCGCGGGGGATTGGCAAGGGTTTTCCTGCTTCGGATAGGGTTTAGACTGTGCATGCCGAAATTGTGGGCATGACGTGACAGCGGGTATGGCGGCTTGGGGTTTGCTCGCTTAAGCTTGGGGGATGGCAAATACACCCCGATTCATTCACCTGCGCACCCATTCCGAATATTCGTTGCTGGAAGGCGCGTTGCGGCTAAAGAAGCTGCCTGACCTGTGCAAGTCAGCAGGCATGCCTGCAATGGCACTGACTGACACCAACAACATGTTCGCGGCGTTGGAATATTCTGTCGCCATGTCGGGCGCGGGCGTTCAGCCGATCATCGGGTGTCAGGTTGACTTGGCCTATGTCGCCGCGCAACCCGGGGAAAAGCCCCGCGAACCCGCCCCTGTCGTGCTGCTGGCGCAGTCAGAGGTCGGGTATGAAAACCTGATGAAGCTGAATTCATGCCTGTACATCGATAAGGGTGGCGCACTGCCCGAGGTGACCTTGGACCAGCTTGGGGAATTTAGCGCGGGCATCATTTGTTTGACCGGAGGGGCAGGCGGCCCTGTGGGGCAGTTGCTGCAAACGGGGCAGGGGCCGGCTGCCGAAGCGTTGATGAAGCGTTTGCACGGGATTTTTGGCGACAGATTATATGTCGAACTGCAGCGGCATCCGGGCGAGAGCGGCCAACCCGAAGCAGAACGCCTGACCGAGCGCGGTTTTGTCGAGATGGCCTATGCTATGGGCATCCCCTTGGTAGCCACCAACGACGTGTATTTTCCGAAGACAACGATGTACGAGGCGCATGATGCGCTGATCTGTATTGCGGACGGGGCCTATGTTGACCAGCAACAGGACCGCCGCCGCCTGACCGCGCAGCATTACTTTAAATCTCAGTCCGAGATGGTGACGTTGTTCGCCGATCTGCCTGAGGCAATTGAAAATACAGTCGAGATCGCCAAGCGCTGTGCGTTCATGGCCTATCGCCGCGATCCAATTCTGCCAAAGTTTGCCGATAACGAGATTGAAGAGCTTAAGCGTCAGGCCCACGAAGGCCTGAAAGACCGGCTGAAGGTTATTCCCCACGCCACCAGTGTCGAAGACTATGAGAAGCGACTGGATTTCGAGCTGGGTATTATCGAAGGCATGGGGTTCCCCGGCTATTTTCTGATCGTTGCGGACTTTATCAAATGGGCCAAGGACCAGAATATTCCGGTAGGCCCGGGCCGGGGGTCGGGTGCGGGGTCACTGGTGGCCTATGCTTTGACGATCACTGACCTTGATCCGCTGCGCTATCAACTGCTGTTTGAACGGTTCCTGAACCCCGAACGTGTATCGATGCCTGACTTTGACATCGACTTTTGCATGGATCGCCGCGAGGAAGTGATCCAATATGTGCAGCGGAAATACGGGCGCGACAAGGTGGGGCAGATCATCACATTTGGGGCGCTGCTGTCCAAGGCCGCCGTGCGTGACATCGGGCGGGTGCTGCAAATGCCCTATGGTCAGGTGGATCGCTTGTCCAAGATGATCCCGGTTGAGGGGGTCAAACCTGTCAGCATCGAAAAGGCCCTGGCAGACGAACCGCGCCTGCGCGAAGAAGCCCGTAACGAAGAGGTCGTCGCGCGGTTGCTGGATTACGGTCAGCAGGTCGAGGGGCTGTTGCGCAATGCATCGACCCACGCGGCGGGCGTTGTGATCGGCGACAGGCCGCTTGATCAGCTTGTGCCGCTTTATCAAGATCCGCGGTCCGACATGCCCGCAACCCAGTTCAATATGAAATGGGTGGAACAGGCTGGTCTGGTCAAGTTCGACTTTCTGGGCCTGAAAACCCTGACCGTTATTCAGAACGCCGTCGACCAGATCAGAACATCGGGCCGTCATTTACATATCGCTGCGGACGGAACAGAATTGTTCAGCCCGCCCGAGGGCCTGATTGACGATATCGCGACCATTCCGTTGGATGATGAAGCGTCCTACAAGCTTTATGCCAGCGCCAAGACAGTGGCGGTGTTTCAGGTGGAATCCAGCGGCATGATGGATGCCCTCAAGCGGATGAAACCGACCTGTATCGAGGATATTGTTGCCCTTGTGGCCCTGTACCGTCCCGGCCCGATGGAGAACATCCCGACCTATTGCGAGGTCAAGAACGGGATCAAAGACCGCGAATCCGTACACCCGTCGATTGACCACATCCTTGAAGAGACCCAAGGTATTATCGTTTACCAAGAACAGGTTATGCAGATTGCGCAGGTCATGGCGGGCTATAGCCTTGGCGGTGCTGATCTGCTGCGTCGCGCGATGGGTAAAAAGATTGCCGAAGAAATGGCCAAGGAACGCCCCAAGTTCGAAAAGGGTGCGATGGCGAATGGGGTCGACAAAAAGAAAGCGTCGGAAGTTTTCGACCTTTTGGAAAAATTCGCCAACTATGGTTTCAACAAATCCCACGCGGCGGCCTATGCCGTGGTCAGCTATCAGACCGCTTGGCTGAAGGCGAACCATCCAGTCGAATTCATGGCCGGTGTGATGAACTGCGATATCCATCTGACCGACAAGCTGGCGATTTACTTCGAAGAAGTACGCAAGCGACTTGAGCTGCCGTGGGTGCCGCCTTGTGTGAACCGCTCTGACGCGACGTTCAAGGTTGTCGATGGGGCGCTGATCTATGCGCTGGGCGCGCTGAAAAACGTGGGCGTCGAGGCGATGAAGCTGATCACCGAAGGCCGCAAGGTTGAGGGGTTGGACCGGCCCTTCGCGACGCTCTTTGATTTGGCACGGCGCGTTGATTTGAAACGCGTTGGCAAGCGGCCGTTGGAGATGCTGGCGCGGTCGGGTGCGTTTGACCAGCTTGATGACAACCGTCGCCGGGTCTGGAATGCGCTCGACGGATTGGTTAGCTATTCCGCCGCGATCCATGAGCAAAAGGCCAGCAATCAGGTGTCTCTGTTTGGCGAGGCGGGCGATGACCTGCCCGAACCGCGCATCCTGCCTTGCGACGATTGGGAAGCTGCTGAACGCCTGACCGAAGAATTTAAAGCTGTCGGGTTCTATCTGTCCGGCCACCCGTTGGACGACTATATGGGGCCTTTGAAACGCAAATCGGCGAGCGGCGGCGTTCCTTTCCTGACCCTGGACGAACTGACGGAAAAGGTATCGGTCAAAGGCGCAATGAACGCACGGTTGGCCGGGATTGTCGCGGGACGGCAGGAACGCAAGTCAGCCCGGGGTAACCGCTTTGCATTTGCGCAGTTGTCTGACCCTACCGGCGCGTACGAAGTGACATTGTTTTCTGACACGCTGGAACTGGCGCGTGATCATCTTGAAACCGGATCAAAAGTTGTGGTGATGGTCGAGGCGACGATGGAAAGCGACCAATTGAAACTGCTGGGCAGGTCGGTTGCGCCGATTGACTCGGTCGTGGCGGACGCCGGCAACATGGGCCTGCGTATTTTTGTGGATGAGGCTGCCGCCATCCAAGCGGTTGCAGAAGTATTGGTCGGTGCACGAACTGCCGCTAAATCCGCTGGAAAAGGACCAATCCAGCTTTGCCTCATGGACCCGACCCTGCCGGGCGAGGTCGAGGTGGACCTGTGCGCGGAATACCCGGTCACACCCAAGATTAAAGGCGCGATCCGGTCCCTAAGCGGAGTTCTGGAAGTCGAGGAAATCTAGCCAGCGGGTTGCTTTTCGGGTGACCCGCTGATGTCACATAAGCAGCCTGAAAAAAAGCCAGCGACCCAGCCGATCTGGATTAATAATGTGGCGGGCGTTCATTTCCGATCACGACACCCTCGTTGCCAGACGCCTCGCGTTCACCCTCGCGCTGCATCAGCATATGCACGCGGCGGGTCAAGGTGGCGATCTCGATTTCCTGACGGGCAACCACATCCGACAGATCATCAACGCTGCGGATTAGATGGGCCATTTGTTCTTCAAGCTTGTCCATGTTCTGATCCTTACCATTCGTGTGATCCGCAGATAGGCGAGGGGGATCGCCTTGGCAACCTTCAGGGGCCTGCCTGCCCCCGACCCCCGAGGATAATTGAAGCCAGAGAAGGACAAGTGCGCAGATCGGAAAGGCGCGCGGTTTGCTTGCTCTTGTCGGGGGGCTGGGGTAGATGCGAGGCGCAAAGTTCAGCCCGCAGGATGTGATCCCATGGCCAAGCCAAAGAAGACCCCCCGCCCCAAGGCCGAAGCGCCCAAAGGATTTCGCGACTATTTCGGTGCCGAAGTAACGCAGCGTGCCGAAATGCTGCGCAAGATTGCGGGGGTCTATCATCGCTACGGGTTTGATGCGCTTGAGAGTTCGGGCGTTGAGACCGTCGAAGCCTTGGGCAAGTTTCTGCCCGATGTGGACCGCCCTAACGAAGGGGTTTTCGCGTGGCAAGAAGACGCGGATGCGGACAAGCCCGGTGACTGGCTGGCCTTGCGCTATGATCTGACGGCACCCTTGGCGCGGGTCTATGCACAACATCGCAACGATTTGCCAACGCCCTATCGCCGTTATGCGATGGGCCCAGTGTGGCGCAATGAAAAACCCGGACCGGGCCGGTTTCGTCAGTTTTATCAGTGCGATGCCGATACCGTAGGCGCGCCGTCGGTTGCTGCCGATGCCGAGATTTGCGCGATGCTGGCCGATTGCCTTGAGGAAGTCGGGATCGAGCGCGGCGATTACATTGTGCGCGTGAACAACCGCAAGGTGCTGAACGGGGTCATGGAAGTGGCAGGGCTGGCAGGGGACGAAAAAGCCGCCGAGCGCGGAATCGTCCTGCGTGCAATAGACAAGCTGGACCGGCTGGGGCTGGACGGCGTACGCGCTTTGTTGGGTGCGGGCCGCAAGGACGACAGCGGTGATTTTACCGATGGTGCTGGCCTGACGGAAACACAGGCCGATGTGGTCATGGGCTTTATGCAAGCCAAGCGCGACACCGGTGCGGAGACCGTGGCACGGCTGCGTGATCTGGTTGGCGGATCAACCGTTGGTCTGCAAGGCGTCGAAGAGTTGGAAACCATTGCCGATCTGATGGCTGCGGGGGGCTATGGTCCCGACCGGGTCGAGATTGACCCTTCGGTCGTGCGTGGTCTTGGCTATTACACCGGACCCGTATTCGAGGCCGAACTGACATTCGAGATCAAGGATGACAAAGGCCGTGTGCGTAACTTTGGCTCCGTTGCGGGCGGCGGGCGCTATGACGATCTGGTCAAGCGGTTCACCGGACAAGAAGTCCCAGCAACAGGGGTTTCGATTGGCGTGGATCGCCTGCTGGCGGCGCTGCATGCAAAGCGGCGTTTGACCAGCGATACAATTGGTCCCGTCGTCGTCACAGTGATGGATAAAGCGCGCATGGCCGACTATCAGGCGATGGTGGCTGAATTGCGTCAGGCTGGCATCCGCGCAGAGGTGTATCTGGGTAACCCCAAGAACTTTGGCAACCAGCTGAAATACGCAGATCGCCGCAACAGCCCCGTGGCGGTTATTGCGGGCGGCGATGAGTTCGATAGCGGTATGGTCCAGATCAAAGATCTGATCCTAGGGGCTAAAATTGCCGAAAACGCGACGCTTGAAGAGTGGAAAGACCGGCCTAGCCAATACGAGGTGCCCCGTGTCGATCTGGTCGCAAAAGTGCGTGAAATTCTGGAGCTGAACCGCTAATGGCGACCCGTTCTGAGACGCTTGCAAAGGCGGCGATGCTGCGTGCTATGTTTGAAGGACAGGGCGCTGTGGTGGTTGAGCCCCCGATCCTGCAACCCGCTGAAACGTTGCTGGACCTGTATGGTGAAGACATTCGGGCGCGTGCCTATGTGACATCGGACGCACTGCGCGGAGAGCAAATGCTGCGCCCCGACTATACCGTGCCCGTGGTCCAAATGCACATGGCGCATGGTGCAGATCCCGCGCGCTATACCTACGCCGGAGAGGTATTTCGCCGTCAAGAACACGACCCCGCGCGGGCCAATGAATTTATCCAGGTCGGATACGAAGTGTTTGACCGGACTGATCCGGCGGCAGCCGATGCCGAGGTGTTTGCGTTAATTGCCGAGGCGTTGAGCGGGCTACCGGTCAAGCCGGTGACCGGTGACATCGGCATTCTGATGGCGGCCGTTCACGGGTTGGCCACAACCCAGCGCCGCAAGGATGCGTTGATGCGACATATCTGGCGGCCGCGACGGTTCCGGAGCCTTCTTGAACGCTTTGCAGGTAAAACACCCGTGCCAGCCGGACGCGCTGCTTTGCTTGCTGGTGAAAACCAGAACAATGCGCCGATGGTTGGTCTGCGCAGCACTCAAGAGATTGAAGCGCGGATCGAAGCTTTGCGTGAAGATGCCAAAACGCCCGCTTTGTCCGGCGAAGAGGTAGCGTTGATCGCAGCACTGCTGGATGTTCGCGAGGTGATGCCACATGCCTTGAGCCGATTGCGCGATATTGCGGTCGATCTGCCAGCGATTGCAGGGGCGGTGAACCTCGTTGCGGCACGTGCGGATGCGTTGGCTGCACGTGGGATAGATACGGATGTGTTGGCCTTCGAGGGCAGCTTTGGCCGTTCTTCGATGGAATATTATGACGGGTTCGTATTTGGGTTCCGCGCCGATCTGCGGCCTGACCTGCCAGCTGTTGCCAGCGGCGGGCGTTACGATGCGCTGACCAAGCGGTTGGGGCGGGGTGATGAAATTCCGGCTGTCGGGGGCGTCATGCGCCCGGGACTGATGTTGGAACTGGAGGCAACGCAATGACAATCAAGCTTGGCGTACCCTCCAAAGGCCGGTTGATGGAAAAAACATTCGAATGGTTCTCAGCGCGCGGCATCACCTTGCAGCGCACGGGATCAGATCGGGAATACGCAGCGGCGGTGGGCGGCATCGAGGGCGTATCTCTTATGTTGCTGTCGGCAGGGGAAATTCCGCGCGAACTGGCCGCAGGGCGTATTCACCTTGGGGTTACAGGCACTGACCTGATCGAGGAAAAATTGGCCTTGTGGGATCAGTTGGTTGTACCGGTGGAAGAGCTTGCCTTTGGGTACGCCGATTTGATTATAGCTGTGCCCGCTGCATGGCGCGATGTGGATACATTGGATGATCTGGACGCCGCTGCCGCCGCCTTTCGAGCGCGACATGGTTTTCGTCTGCGGATCGCGACAAAATATCACCGTCTGGTGCGCGAATTTTTGCGTGGTGCCGGGGTGGCAGACTATGCGCTGGTCGATAGCCAGGGTGCTACGGAAGGCACCGTCAAAAACGAAACGGCTGAAGCGATTGCTGACATCACGTCCAGCGGCGAAACGTTACGGGCCAACCATTTGAAAATTCTGTCTGATGGGCTGATCCTGAAATCGCAAGCGACGCTTTGGCGCAGCCGCACGGCTGACATGGATGATGAAGAACGCCGTACCCTTGCTGCTTTGCTGAAACAACTGGCTTAGTCCAAAGGCCGCGCTGCTGCGCGATTACATGCTTCATTGTACCACCGGCAGGAGTTTTCGGGGGCAAAATGAAACATATAGTCGACGGCAGTTTCCATTTCGCAGAGTAAACGCAAATTCTACGCTCGCAGCATTCGGCGTCGTCGAAGTTTAAAGCACACCAATTTCGGCTAAGGCGCGGTTTAATTCGACAGGAAGCGGTTCTTCATCTTTGCGGCCTTTTGGCAAATCAGCGGGTGCGTCTTCTGGGCTTAGATAGCGCCAGCCTTGGAAGGGGCGCTTGAGGCTGCTTTGAACGCGGATGAGCGTTGGATCCATCACAATCGCGCAACGGCGAATGCCATCTTGTCCGAAATGTTCGTCCAATCGCATGATTTTCTGCCGACATTGAATGACACCCTTGATGACCCAGAAAATCGAGCCGCCATTCATCAATTCGGCCTCGCGTTTCGGCCACATGCGGGTGACGTGGCGGGGCAGGCCTTCTGTCGTCTGCGCACGCTTTGTCTGCTGCCATGCGAGCAGATCATCAATATTCTCGGTGCCTACTGACAATTTTAAGATGTTTACGTACTTATCCACAGAATCCCTCCGGCTTACCACGACATAAGGTAGCTCATCTGACAGAGCCTTCAAACTGTTGTGCTTTGGCGGTGCTTCGAGGTAAGGTGAAATCCATCCCGAAAAACTCCAAGGAACCGAGTATGTCACGATTCGCCACCCCTATCGCCGAACAAATCTGGGACATGAAGTACAGGTTCAAAGATGCTGATGGCACTCCTAGGGATGTCACGGTCGAGGACACCTGGCGGCGTATCGCGCGTGATCTGGCGCAGGTAGAAAAGAAGCCGGACGTTTGGGAAAATACGTTCTTCGAAGCTTTGGAGGATTTCAAGTTTCTTCCCGCAGGGCGCATTACGGCGGGCGCAGGCACCGCGCGTCGCGTGACGTTGTTTAACTGTTTTGTCATGGGCACTGTTCCTGACAGCATGGGCGGTATTTTTGACATGCTCAAAGAGGCGGCGCTGACCATGCAGCAGGGCGGCGGGATCGGCTATGATTTCTCGACCATACGGCCCAAGGGTGCGGATGTACTTGGGGTGTCTGCAGATGCGTCGGGACCGCTGTCCTTTATGGATGTTTGGGATGCGATGTGCCGCACCATCATGTCTGCCGGGTCGCGTCGTGGTGCGATGATGGCGACGATGCGCTGTGACCACCCTGATGTTGAACATTTTATTGCCGCAAAATCCGATCCGGCCCGTTTGCGCATGTTCAACATGTCGGTCTTGATTACCGACCCGTTTATGGATGCAGTCAAGGCAGATGATGCATGGGATTTAGTCTTTGATGGCAAGGTTTACCGCACTGTTCAGGCGCGTGATCTGTGGAACCGGATCATGAAGGCCACCTATGAATTCGCAGAACCCGGCGTAATTTTCATCGACCGGATCAACAGCGCGAATAACCTGAGCTATTGCGAGACCATTGCGGCAACCAATCCCTGTGGTGAACAGCCTTTGCCGCCTTATGGCGCTTGCCTATTGGGCTCGATCAATATGGCGCGCATGGTTGCTGACCCCTTTGACGATGCTGCCCATCTGGACGTTGACGCATTGGACAAGCTGGTCGCGACTGCTGTGCGCATGATGGACAACGTTGTCGATGTGTCGAAATTTCCGCTGGACGCGCAAGAGGCCGAGGCCAAAGCGAAACGGCGTATCGGCCTTGGCGTGACAGGCTTGGCAGATGCGTTGCTGATGGTCGGACTGCGCTATGGGTCGGACGAGGCCGCAGCCCAGACCGAGGCATGGTTGAAGACGATTGCGCGGGCCGCATATTTGGCGTCTGTCGATCTGGCCCGTGAGAAGGGCGCGTTTCCGCTGTTTGATGCGGATGCCTATCTTTCGTCGGGCACAATGCAGCAAATGGACGAAGATGTGCGCGATGCCATCAAGGAAAATGGCATTCGCAACGCATTGCTGACGTCTATCGCGCCAACTGGTACGATCAGCCTTTATGCGGGCAACGTGAGCTCCGGTATCGAGCCCGTGTTCGCCTATGCCTATACCCGCAAAGTGCTGCAAAAAGATGGCAGTCGCACGGAAGAAGAGGTTGTCGATTACGCCGTTCAGATGTGGCGCGATCTGAAGGGCGATGCTGAATTGCCGGACTATTTTGTTAATGCGCAGACCTTGGCCCCCTTGGACCATGTCAAAATGCAGGCAGCAGCGCAAAAATGGGTCGACAGCAGTATTTCCAAGACGATCAACTGTCCAGAGGACATCAGTTTTGATGCCTTCAAAGACGTATACATGGCAGCTTGGGACCAGGGCTGCAAAGGCTGCACGACCTATCGCCCCAATGATGTGACGGGGTCGGTTCTGTCCGTTTCCGAAAGCACAAACAGCGCCCCTGGCGAAATTTCAGCGCAGGTCACGCCACAGAACGGAGGCGAGGTTGTTTACATGTCCGAGCCGCTGGACCGTCCTGAAGAACTGGAAGGGTCCACCTACAAGATCAAATGGCCCGATAGCGAACACGCGCTCTACATCACTATCAATGATGTTGTGATCGGCGGGCATCGCCGCCCGTTCGAGGTCTTTATCAATTCCAAAAACATGGAGCATTTTGCGTGGACCGTCGCGTTGACGCGGATGATTTCGGCGGTGTTCCGTCGGGGGGGAGATGTCTCGTTTGTTGTCGAGGAACTGAAAGCGGTGTTTGACCCAAGAGGCGGTGCATGGATGGGCGGAAAATACATCCCTTCCATGCTTGCCGCGATTGGTGGGGTGATTGAACAACACCTGATCGCAACCGGTTTTATTGCAGGTGAAGGTCAGGGGCTAAAGTCGGACCCAAGCGCGCAAGTTGTCGGCCTGAACACCCCTCGCGGCAAAGCATGCAGCAGCTGCGGGCAATACGATCTGCGCATGGTGGAAGGCTGCATGACCTGCGGCAGCTGCGGTCACAGCAAATGCGGGTGACCAGCTTGCAGGGCAAGTGTAAGTTTGCTCATACCCGCGAGCTACCACACTGGATTCACGACATGAATCCCTGCCGGATTTGTGCAACAGAGCCCGTCGCTTCGTGTAGCGGTTATTGAGCCGGATTGTGTGTTGGCCTATCATAATGCAGTAGACTCATTGCGATATCCAAACTTCCGAAAAGGAACACGCAGCATGATTTCCTACGTCACCGTCGGTGCTGATGACATCGCCCGGGCGAAACGGTTTTATTCTGCGTTCCTGCCAGCCCTTGATTACAGGCTGGAGGAGGGTCCTGAGGGCCTAAGCTACGCGCTGCCCGGACAACCGGGTCAGTGCGCCGCTCTACCGGATTTTTACGTTAAACCAACCTTCGATGGACATCCGGCCTCGGCTGGGAACGGTGCTATGATCGCATTTGAGGCTCGCAGTCAAAAGCAAGTTCGTGACCTTCATTCCGCCGCGCTTGCCGCAGGCGGCTTTGACGAGGGCCAGCCCGGCTTCCGCGCTTCGTATGGACCTCATTTTTATGTTGGCTATTTTCGCGATCCCCAAGGCAACAAGATCGCGCTGTTCTCCAACGATCCGGACGAACCCGGACGAGAGGGATAACGCAATTCCACGGGCGACGACGGCGCATTTTCCGCATGCCTAGACCCAGAGAGCCGCGCTGCAAACGCTCGCTTTCGGAGTGTGACATAGCGGCCTTGTTCTGCACCACCACAATCCTTGTTCGAAATCAAAGCTGTTGTTGAAGCTTTTTTCCTCTCCGGTGATGGTAGCCATTCGCCACATTGAAGAGGGATGGAAGAAAGGGCTCAGAGCGGCCGTTGGCTGCGCAAACTACAAAGATAGGGTTTAGGCCGTCGACGTAATTTTGCATTAGTGGCAATCAGAAAGAAGAGGACGCAACTCGGGATGCCGCGAGCGTTGCCAAACGTGCTAACTACGCTACGGTTCCGCCATGAGTTCACTTAAGCCTCAAGGACGTAAGGTCCTGTTCGCCGCTTCAATGGTTTCGATTGTCCTCGGCTCAATACACGCGTTTTCAGTTTTTCTAGAGCCTCTCGAGGTCGTGTTCGAAACCTCTCGTGCAACCGTAAGCCTGATTTACTCATTCAGTTTGGTCTTCCTGACAACAGCGGTTTTGTTTGGCCCTGCTATCTATTCACGCCTTCAACCGGCAACAATTTATATCTTGGTTGCGGTCCTTGGTGCTGTCGGAATTGGCCTTGCCGGAATCGCGGATAGGTTAGAATTTGTCTTTGTGGGGTACAGCTTCATTTTTGGCATTGCGAACGGACTTGGCTATGGGTTCGGGTTGCAATTCGCAGCACGTGCCAACCCTGGTCACTCAGGCCTAGCTATGGGCGTGGTCACAGCAGCGTATGCCTTTGGCGCGGTTCTGGCTCCATACGGCTTCGAAGCGGCGCTGGCGTTCGGTGGTTTCTTTTCGGCGATGATGGCCCTCGCTTTGATCGTTGTTGTTGCCAGCGTTTGGGCCGCATTCTTGGTTGCGCGAAGTGGCGTCGGCTATTCTGACGAGAAAGCCGAACCTTACGTCTCTAGCCTACCGATGGGCCGCATTGCCAAGATCTGGATAGCCTATGGTTGCGGTGTTGCTGCAGGGCTCATGGCAATTGGCCACGCTGCGGGTATCGCGGCCATGGCGGGTTTTTCTGGCTGGATCGCTGCTGCCGCAATCGCAGGCAGCAACCTTGTGGGTAGCCTGCTGTCGGGGTGGTTGTCCGACAGGGTTTCACATCGCAGCATACTCACATTCTTGCCACTTGTCGGAGCTGTGGCTCTGCTTGCGCTTTCCGTTTTTCCGGCGCTCACAATCGCCCTCTTGGGGGTCGTAGGTTTCGCCTATGGAGGGACAATAGCTACCTATCCAGCCGCCATCGCCATTCTATTTCCTGGCGAAGATGGCCCTGTTGCCTACGGACGCATCTTCACTGCCTGGGGTGTTGCAGGACTGTTCTCACCATGGCTCGCAGGCCAAATCTACGACTGGGACGGAAGCTATGCCCTAGCCCTTTGGATGGCTGCCGGGCTCGGACTTATTTCTGCATTTACTGCGCGAAAAAGTATCAAGTGAAATTCGAAATTTATCGGATTGCCGCGTATTCGCTCAGGCAACTTTATGAACAATGCTCCGCTATTTGAAAGCAGCGTTGGGCCAACAAGGCGACTACCAAGATCCGCAATGGGCTCAAAGGCGTGACGCGGCGGTGCGGCAGGTCGATTTTGAACCGCGGACGGAAGCAGCTATTCCCAATGAACGGATACTCATCTTTTCCAGCAGGTTGGCATGATACTCGGACATTCGGCGGTTGGAGGCGGCTGTTAGATAAGATGGGTCGGATTGGTTGCATCGATCCCTTGGACGGATCAACTTGGAGCTTTCTGGCTTGAAAACCATTGCGGCCTGTCTTGGTTCGTACAAGGCAGGCCGCAGGTCAAAAAGATCTAATGCCTGTTACATCTTTTTTATGCTGACGAAGGCAGCGTAACCATTGTCACCGTCGCTTTTGAATTCGACAGTTATGGTGTCGCCTGCGACCAGACCCTCGGGAATAATCTCCGGGTTGGGAATTGTCAGGACGCTTTTGTCGTCCAGAACGATGACGTTATCGACACGGTCAAATGCGATGACGGTGCCCGAAAGTTCATCGGCAAAAGCAGGGGCGGCGGCGAGTATAAGGCTGGTGATGAGAAAGCGGACCATGTTGGCCTCCAGGTTGAAACTGTGAAGTAAATGGGGTCGAATTGGGGCCGCGCAAGTGGTCGCAATGGCTAGACAGAAAATAATCTCGCTAGGGGCTTGTTGCGCCCGTGGTATTACTGATTCAAAGAAGAGACGGTTCATATCATGACTAGGGCTGTGGGAAAATGAAGTTTCTCAAGCAATAACAGGGAGACCATTTTAGCCAGCCCGTCTTAGCCGGCAATACTCGTTCAGCTAAATGCCCGCTAAGTCCGCAAGTGAGACATCTGTCACCTAGGCGGCGAACGACCGGTGAGGCTACCGAGAAATGTAGAGCCAGCCTCCGCGTTATCTTTGAGTTGGTGTTCGGTCTTCACCTGAAGAAAGTCTGCCGCAAGAAAAGGCCAAGGCGGATTCGGCGGGGTGTTGGTTTTGCCATCCGGGATCATGGAAAAGATCTATGATCCTCCGCTAGACGTGTCCGTTGAGATACGGTTTTGGATAGGCTCAAGCCTGTTTTAATATGAGCCTATCCCTTAAATTTGTGAATGCCGCATTCGGGCGGTACTTTTTTGGAACTTTCGATGGTCGCTTGATATGGGCGAATTGCCATTTTCTCGGCCTCGGGTGTTTTGTTATTTAATAGAACCAATAGACAAAAAGTTATTACGGCCAAGTTATACTATGTCCCCACAGCAAGGTGGGTGCTTGAAAACCGTGTTGGTAGCGGGGTTTAATTGCCTCCGGCTGCAATTGTTCCACGGCAGAAGATCTACAGAATGTAGAGATGCTGGCAAAGCAGCATTCTTTATCAAAGCTGACATTTGCGCTTCGTGACGCCGTCGTGGCGGACTTCCCAAAAAGAGTCTGGAAACTCTGAGAATATCCCAAAAAGACTTTCTGGTCAGCAATCATCGATCTTGACGAAGAAGAAATGATGTTCAAATATAACTCTATGCTGTGATGCATCCTGAGTATGTGATGAAATCAAATGTCATCCCCCACTTCCCAGATTAGGGGGCTGTGACTGCCGATCATGCGATAATACTACGGGCATCTTGATGCCGCTTTTGTCTTTAGTGTTCATAGAGATTTAACGTAACAGGCCGTCTGTTGGACCGCTCGTGAAAAAATAGTGTTGTTGTTTTAGTAAGTAGCTACGCGCACTTAGGGCTGAACGCTGACCTTCGTCGCTATCCAGACTAATGTAGCTAGTGCGGACCAAGCGAACTTCGACGACAGGTACTTGTGTGTCCGCAAGAGTGAACACCAGTACCTTTGATAACCATTTCATCAGGTTAACGAGTGCAGCGCACGACTTTGAAGTATTGGCTTCTGGCTCTCCGCGATTTTGACCTTATTAGGTCCGGATACCGAAGCCGTCGGCGCAATGATCGCTACATCGAATACCTCTTCGAACTGCCTCAATATTGAACTCAACACGCAAGGGAGTACGACAATGAATTATGTGGATGGATTTGTGATCGCGGTGCCCGCCGCTAACAAACAAAAGTACATTGATCACGCGAAACAGGCGATCGCGATTTTCAAAAAACTCGGTGCAATACGAATGGTCGAATGCTGGGGCGACGACGTGCCTGTCGGCAAAGTCACCGACTTTCGCGGCGCTGTGAAAGCGGAAGATGGCGAAGTCGTGGTGTTCTCATGGTTGGAGTGACCCGACAAGGCGACTCGTGACGCGGGAATGAAGGCGATGATGGAGGACCCGCAGTTTGAGGAAATGGCCAAGGACATGCCGTTCGACGGTAAACGTATGATTTATGGTGGGTTTCAATCAATTGTCGACGAATAATAGGACCGGTTAATTCATGAAAACAATGGGGGATAGATCAATGACCAATCGTGAAGGCACCCCCATCTGGTACGAACTGATGACGCAGCACCCCGATTCGGCGCAAGAGTTCTATCAACGGGTCATGGGATGGGAATTTGAGCCAATGGCCGCCGCTCCGGGTGGCGATTACCGCGTGGCCTCAGCTGAAGGTACGACAGTTGCTGGCTTTATCCGCACGCCCGAACACGCGAAGGCGATGCCGGATATGTGGTTTGTCTATTTCGGGGTTGATGACGTTGATGCATCGACAGAAAAGGTAAAATCGCTCGGCGGTCGGATCGATATCGAACCATCTGATATCCCCAAAGTCGGGCGGTTTGCTTTTTGCACGGATCCGCAAGGTGCCCATTTTTACCTGATGCGCGGCAATAGTGAAGAGGACAGCACGGCCTTTGCGCCGATGAAGGCCGGTCACGCCTGCTGGAATGAGCTGGTAACGTCCGATCAGACGGCGGCATTAGATTTCTATAGCAAATTGTTTGGTTGGGAGCGCGGCGGCGTAATGCCAATGGGGCCAACGGGAGACTACACTTTTATCAACCTCAACGGCGATATGATCGGTGCGGTGATGGACGCGCCTGACCCAGAAACCAAGCCCTACTGGAATTTCGCGATGCAGGTCGCTGATATCGACAAGGCAAAGTCGGCGATAGTGAAAGCCGGCGGTACAGTCCGACTGGGGCCGGATGAGTTGCCGGACAATAGCGGTTGGATGATTCAGGCGGATGATCCGCAAGGCGCGGGTATCATGTTCGTGGGTGCGCAAAAGTAAGCCACAATCACTGTGTTGACCGGGTATCGATGTGATACGAAGGGGACATTGGCTGTGGCTGACGCTAGGGGTAGCTTGTCAGAAAAGGATCGCAAAACCAGCTCACAAGTTCGGAGCTCTTGCGGAGTTTTCTACGTCATCTATCAGCGTCTATGTTCAGACCAGCAAAGGGAGAATGCGACTCGGTTCTGGCAGACCCGCTCGCTCAAAGCCAGCTAGACGCGGTTTGTCTGACCACATCTCTGGAACAATGGCGCGAAAAACGAAATTTCCAAACTCCGGTCGCGAAAGGTCCACAAATGCGCAGACCTTTTCTTGCTTCGTCAGACGGTCAACGACGGTTTCGAGGCCACCGTTCAGTAAGTCTGAGGTATCTATCGTTGTTTCTGAAATTGGCAAAGTGTCTCGACTTGCGCTGTGTAGCCATATCTCAAGCAATTGGTCATCTTGCTGTTGGCGTTGCACAAGCCCAATTTCAGTTTGAAAGAGTTCAGTCACAGCCGAGCAACTTGCTTGGGTAAAATTAGGATTGCAGCCAAAACCCAGTGCCAGGTTTTTGCCATCAGGTTCGTAAGAAACAGCTGCGACAACGGGAACAGACAGTTCAGTCGTGAGGTTGAGTATGACCGTCTGCCGAGCCCGTTGCCGCAGATAGGACGAAATTTCGTCGGGTAAGCATAGACATTCTAGAGGCAAGTGAGGGCGCGGTATTCGACCATACCACCACTGGCCGACCGCATCGCGCTCGATCAATTCAAGGAGTGCCGCCAACTTAGCCGAGGCAGCGGTTTCGCCAGATGCACAGCCGGACGTGGTTGCAATAGAAACGGCATTCGCATCACCTGGGTTTTTTCGTCCGACAAACACAAAGTCGGCGGGGACGAAGCAAGTTTCACCCGACAATAGGGAAGCGCTGATCCAGTCGATGGGATCAGAGTTGTCGAATGGAGGAGGGCACCAGTCCAGTTCGGCGAACGGAGAGGCATTCCATACCGCGCGGTTGGTCAACTGGCGGGTTGAGAACCCGTTCAACGCTTCGGGAGATATTGAACTCGGCCCGATTTCGCGTTCAGTTGCCGTGATCAACGTCTCGTCGCCCCAAGCACAAGAGCTTGCCAATTCAACGGCTTCGCCAAATGCGCTTGCCCGGCACTGCGCCGCATCTACCCCACGCCCGGCTGCTGCCCGGCCGGAGTGGGGGCGTGCGGCGGCCGGAAAGGCAGGCCAGCGTGCATAGGCGCGTTGGTTCGGTACGCAGAAAGCGTAGTGACAAGGATCGAGAGCGCGTTTGACAGGAATGAGATCAAAGTGATCCTCTAATTCTCGGTAGTTCAATTTACGCGTCCATGCTAAGTGTTAACCAATATCGCATCATTTGGCAGGATATGAATTCCCAATGGTTAGCGCCCTCAAAAAGCGCCGTGTTCAAAGTGACGCTGCTGCGCCACAGCTTCGCACCATACTATTTGCGGATTTAATTTCTTATAGCACCCATGTCGCTGAAGACGAAGCCAAGACCCTGCGTTTCATGCAAAGGTGCTTCAGTCTCTTCGAAGACTCCAGTGCGCGTCACGCTGGCCGTGTGGTAAAAACGACCGGCGATGGGATCTTGGCTCTGTTTGATGATCCGCAGGACGCGGTGGATTTTTCGATAGAGGTTCAATCCAAAATCGAAGCTCAGACAACTGAATATGCTTTCAGAATCGGGATCAACTCTGGCGTGGTTGAGTTGACGAAAGATGATGTTTTCGGCCATGCGGTCAACGTCGCAGCCCGGCTCGAGCCTCTTTCCCAACCCGGAGGGGTTTGCGTCTCTCGGGAAGTATTTGTCAAACTTACCGACGAGAAGCGGCAAAAGTTTTTGTCGTTGGGTCCACAACGTTTGTACAATTTACCGGGCACCTACGAGCCTTTCCAGATGGATGTAGGGCCAGTTTTGCCAGGGAAGGGAAGTGGACGTAATGTTCTGCACCTCTCGGTCATTGGCGGACCTAAACTTCACGCCAATGGGGTCCCACATGCCTTGCCGCAGACACAGGACGCGAGAGTGTTGCTGGCCTACCTCGCCATGGCCCCCAGCAACGCTGAAGCAGTGGGGCGTCTGAGTGCATTTCTTCGACCTGAAGCAAGCTTAAAGGTCGCACGCAAGGCTACTCATCTAGCGCTCTCCTCGTTGCAGAAAGCGATTGGTGGTGCGCTCGTTATTAAGGACGAAGTTGCGTCGTTGAAACCGGGTTTGGTTCAGACGGACATAGACCGAATTGTTCGAAACGCGGCACGGGGCAAGTTGGACGACATCCTGTTGATTGAAGGCGACTGGCTGGAGCGAATCTTTTCCGGGCTTGATGAACTCAACCCTGTTGTTACCTCTTGGCAGGCGCTGGTGCGCAGTGATGTCCGCGAGCAATTGGTCTCGGTACTTGAGGCAGAAATGCAGAAGGTCAGTGACGATTCAGACCCGGCTATCCGTGGCATTTCAACTTCGATCCTCAATATGGAACCCTGTCACGAAGGTGCCGCGCGACGCCTAATGAGAAGCTTGACCGTCACAGGTAACACTGCGGCGGCCATGCGCGTTTTTGATCGACTAGCTCAAAACTTGTCCACGCGTTACGGGCTGGCACCGCGGCCTGAAACGCGTGCGGCGGCGCGAGGAGAGATTTTATCCGCACCGAATTTGCGAGACCCTCTGGCACCTCTCAGGATCCAGCTTAGGAATTTCGAAGGGACGTCAAATGCGTCGCGGGTCAGGCTCGCCTCTTTTCGGTCAGAGATTGTCTCAGGGCTTTCCCGTTTCCGGAGCTGGTCCGTCGTTGAAGGGGATCAAAGTGATCATGATGCGCTGCCAAAGTCTGGCTCGGACTATGTCTTGAGTGCGTCCCAAACCAAAGATGATGTCCACGCGACACTAACCCTCAGCGCTGTAGAAAGTGGTCGTATTGTCTGGAGCGAAGATTTGGACATCGGGTCCGAACAGATGTCCAAATCCCGACAACAGGCCGTCAGCCGTATCGCGGCAATGTTCGAAATGTATGTATCGACGGATCGTTCGGCTACGGCTGAAACAAGTGCGCATCATGCCGTTGTGGATGACTGGCTGTCTGGCGAACGGCTGCTGACACAATGGACAAAGCAGGCCTTTGAACAAGGCATTGCCAGATTTGAGAAACTGATCAAGCGCGCACCAGAGTTCGCCCCGGCCCACGCAAGCCTCGCAAGTGCCCTTAATGTTCTGCATGTCGTGCGTCCCGGCCTAAAGCGCGATCCGGCGATGGCAAAACGTGCCTTAGAGGCCAGCAATATCGCTGTGGGGCTTGATCCTTTGGATGCACGCAATCGCTTGGCATTGGCGTGGTCTTCTGCGCTCAAAGGGAATTTCGATCGGGCAGCGCTTAATATGGACATGGCTGAACGCCTTAATCCCCATAGCCCGCGCACGCTTGCGTCCTGCGCAATGGGATTTAGCTTTTTGGGCGAACATGATCGCGCCGCGCGGGTGCTCGAGCATTGCCTGAATTGCGCGCCAGTCTTGTTGGACTACCAATGGTGCTACGCCGCATCCGTCCGCTTTCTTGGCGGCGATGACGCGGGTGCAATATCGGCAGCGGCACGGTCAGATGACCGGATTATCGACAACCCGGGTTGGACCGCCGCCGCACTTGCGCGCAGCGGCCAGTTGGCCGCAGCGCGCACAGCCTTTGACAAGCTTGTCCATGACGTTACAGCCGTCTGGGATGGCGAAACATCACCCACACCCGAAGACGTGCGGGATTGGTTCGTATCCGCCTATCCCATCCAGCACGCCGCTGAGCGTGACGCGCTGGAAGACGCGCTGAATGCTGCGATGTTAGGCGGAGGTTAGAGACAACGCCTGAAGGTCAGAGAAGACAGCAGGTACGGGATATCCTCGGTAGGATCCAATGCCTCGATGTCTTCCGTCATCGCTTTTAGGTATTTTTTCCTGTCCAATGTGACGTCATCGAAAAGCGCATAATCGCTGGGGACGACGATATTCATTTTCTTGTTTTTCTTGTCTTTTGGCGGCGTGTCCTTCTGCACAATAAGCGTTATTTTCTCAGGTCCTCCCACCGTCTGGATCGGCACATCGGCTGCTGTTACTTCTAGTTGGTAATAGGCGAGCTTTATCTGTCCCCCAACAAAGGGTGCCAGTCTCTGCTCTTCGTCATTTAGCTTCTCATCGAGAAATTCCGTAATGACAGCAAAGCTCTCGTTTTCTTCTCCATCATATCGCAACCAGATAGAGTACGTTTTAGAAAGGATGGTGCCGATTGTCGTCCTGACGATATGTTCCGGATCGGTCGGAGACGCTTTGAAACTTTCGAGGAGGGTTTCGCCAGTAAACACCTGACCTTTCTGCCTCTTATCGGGGTCATTCCAATCCCCGTAATGTGGACCAGTCAGACTATTGTTCTGTGTAATCAAAAGTGATGGCATAGCATTCTCCTTTTCAAGCTTCTGGTTTCCAATGTTTCTGCACAACGGCGTGCAGGTCTTTCAAACCGAACTTGCCGTTTTTATCAGCAAAGTCCGGTGTGAAATCGGTTCGTAAAATGCTGTCGGGATCGTTCCAGATCGCGCGATATATGGTTTCCATCGTGATGCGGCTGGCCATTGGGCCGAAATGTTGGCCGGACGCATGCACATCCGCCTCGCGCAGAAAATAGAACCAAAGCGGGGTCTCGTGGCGCAAGGATGCGGCAGCATCAGACAAGAGGAAATCGCTAAGGCCAGGCGAGCGCGTTTGCACCACCCGCAGGGCAGGCAGACGGCGCGGCAATGGCGATGCACCAGCTTCTTTCAGCCGCGCGTGCGCAACTGAAGACAGGGCTTGCGCGCTGTCGATCCGCAAACGGTTTCCCCTGATCAAAGTATGTTCAGCCAAATTGAATGTGCCGTTCTTTGTCCCGATAGGAGTTGGCGCAGACATCGCACAATCCCCTATCGAGTCCGGCAAATTGAACATGTCCAACGCGAGGTTTTCATCAATTGCGGCAGACAGGCTAGTGCGCGTGCTATTCTCCTCCGAGGGCAACAGACAGGGCCACCCAACGGTCCAATCATCCGGTAACCGAGCCTCCCCTTCGATGCAGCCGAGACGCGAGGTCGCGCTGTGATTAGTAAAACGCAGCAAGTCACTTAGATCAGCGCCGCCCCCACCTCGCCGCCAATGAGGATAAACATAACGCACCATCGCATGACCCAGACGGAAACTGGCTGCTGCAAATTCGATCGGGATCAAACCTGCGCCCTCTCCCAGCAGGGGCCAAGACCGCGAACGGATCACGTCGCGGTATACAACCGGATCAATTATGCGGGGGAGGTAGTCGTATAGGACGATCCATTGCATATGGCGGCGTGCAACCAGACGGGCCTCGGCCACGTCTTCGCTGCCTGTGGCCAGAAACTGATAAAACTTGGTGATCAGCACAACAAGTTGCGACAATGTCAGGTTTTGATCATTGCGTTTGTCATGCAAGATTGTTGTGCCGCCCTTGGTCCGCGGTAGATCATCCTGTTGATTGGTGGTTGTACTGCCTAGGGCAAACCCACCACCCTCGCGGACTGACGAGCCTGCACAAAGATCGAGGTCGCGTGCGAACACCGAATTAAAATCGAGATAGGCACTGCGATATCGGACAGGAAACGCGGGTGGTTCGGAATGGGTCAGATCATGGGCGATAAGTTGCCCTAGATACGTATAGGCTGCAGGAATACCATTGGCGTTAAATCGGTGCTTACCCCAGCGTGCGGGCCATTCAGCCATCTTTTTGGCCAATTCAGAAAGCAAGCTTTCGTCATGCAATGGCTGACACGTTTCTTCGCTTATGCGGTCATAGGGAGTGAAGCTAGTCTCGGCTAAAGGGTATTCAGCAGATCCGCTGAATATAATGCCCGGACCATTGATTTCCGCACGGATCTGAGGTGCCAAACCAACATGCTCATGGCCGTCAAATCTCTCGTAGATTGGATTGCTAGAACCCAATCTATCAAGCCTTTTGGCTTCAACAACTCGGATACCATTGTTTATCAGAATGTTGCTAATCCTCAGATGTCATAATCAGCCGTTTACGAAAACTTGACGCAGAAATTTCTGAAATTACTAAACCATGTTAACACAATGCCTTTGTTTTTAATACAAGCGCGGTCTTGGACGGCTGCGCCTGTTCGATAAACGAGCGATTTAGGCCGCGCACCCCAATCTATTGAATCCAACCTTGTGCTTCCGAAATAAATTGACGAAACGATACCTTGGAAACGGATCAAGCAATCCTTGGTTTCCGATCTTCTGGATTTCAACGAGGACTTCTAATGCAGCTCATCGATCTTGTCGCTCTTTTTGCTATCTTTCAGTTTCTATTTTTTGGATATTCGGTTGGCGCTCAGCGGAGAGAAAGTGGCCTTAAGGCCCCTGCGATGACTGGTCATGACGGTTTTGAACGCATGTACCGTGTCCAGATGAACACTCTGGAATGTTTAGTTGCGTTTTTGCCCGTTCTTTTTCTGGCGGGTAAATATTGGCCGGTAATTTTGATCGCTCCCATTGGCATAATATATCTGTTGGGACGTACGATCTATTGGAGAGCGTACATTGCAGAGCCGTCTAATCGAGGTCTTGGATTTGCTCTCTCGATGTTACCAATTGCAGCGCTGCTTGTATTGGCTTGCCTTGGTTCATTCTTATCGCTGGTTGGGATTAGCTTTATATAAGAATCCTAAAAACGACCGTTTGTTGAAGGGCCTTTTAAATGTCGACATTGGTGCATTTGCAGCGAAAG
>CBDTUA010000022.1:0-52351 GCA_965363735.1 uncultured Sulfitobacter sp.
TATGTGGCGATGGGCAAAGACTTGAAAGCGGCAGGTGCGCATGTTCTGGGCCTGAAAGACATGGCCGGACTGCTGAAACCAAACGCGGCCAAGGTGCTGATCAAAGCGCTGAAAACCGAAGTCGGCCTGCCGATCCATTTCCACACCCATGATACCGCAGGCGTCGCCATCGCCACGATTATGGCCGCATCAGAGGCGGGCGTCGATGCGGTCGATTGCGCAATGGATGCGCTGTCGGGCAACACATCGCAAGCGACACTGGGTTCTGTGGTCGAAGCGTTGAAACGCACCGACCGCGACACCGGCCTGTCAATGGACGCCGTACGTGAAATTTCCAACTATTGGGAAGAAGTTCGTGGCGAATATGCGGCCTTCGAGACTGGCATGCAGGCACCTTCGTCTGAAGTGTATCTGCACGAAATGCCCGGCGGCCAGTTCACCAACCTTAAGGCGCAGGCCGCGTCCATGGGGCTGGACGACCGCTGGCCCGAGGTCGCGAAAACCTATGCCGACGTCAACCAGATGTTCGGCGATATCGTCAAGGTCACGCCATCGTCCAAAGTGGTCGGGGATATGGCGTTGATGATGGTGTCTCAAGGGTTAACCCGCGCACAGGTCGAAGACCCGAGTGCGGAAATGTCCTTTCCCGACAGCGTCATCGATATGATGCGCGGCAACTTGGGCCAGCCTCCGGGTGGGTTCCCCGCGGGCATCTCAGGCAAGATTCTGAAGGGCGAGAAGCCCAATACAGATCGCCCCGGCGCGCATCTGCCCCCCACTGATCTTGAGGCCACACGCAAAGAGCTGGAAGCCCAGCTTGAAGGCGCTAAGGTCGAAGATGACGATTTATCAGGCTATCTGATGTACCCCAAGGTTTTCCTTGATTACATGGGCCGTCATCGCACCTACGGTCCTGTACGCGTTCTGCCGACGCGCACATTCTTTTATGGGATGGAACCGGGCGAAGAAATCACCGCCGAAATTGATCCTGGCAAGACGCTGGAAATACGCCTGCAAGCGCTAAGCGAAACCAACGAAGACGGCGAGGTCAAAGTATTCTTTGAGCTCAACGGTCAGCCCCGTGTGGTGCGTATCCCGAACCGTCTGGTCAAAGCGACGACCGCAAAGCGCCCAAAGGCCGAAATCGGCAATGCCAACCATATCGGCGCGCCCATGCCGGGCGTTGTGGCGTCGGTCGGGGCAATCGTGGGTCAAAAGGTCAAAGCAGGCGATCTGCTGCTGACAATCGAAGCGATGAAGATGGAAACCGGCATTCATGCCGACCGCGATGCGGTGGTCAAAGCGGTTCACGTCAGCCCAGGCGGCCAAATCGACGCCAAGGATCTGCTGGTAGAGTTGGAATAGAGAAGTTCGGGGCCAGACGCGATCTGTCGCATTGTCTGGCCCCTGAAACGTACTAAATTGGGGCTTTAGACAGGTTAACCGGACCGCCCACCCCATGCCCTATGAATGGAAAACCGCCCCGAACGCCCGAACTCAGGAACTGCGCCTGTGGCCGCACCAATCCTTGCCGCCGAAAGGGTTTGCCGCTTTTATCCTCACGACCTTTGCGTTGATCCTGATCCCAACCTTGGCTCTGTTGGGCACACCTCTGCTGTGGGGGCTGTTGCCATTTGTCTTGGCGGCTGTGGGGGGGATGTATTTCGCCCTGCAGGGCAATCACAAAGCCCGTCAGATCGAGGAAGTGTTCACCATCAGCGACGATACCGTGCACCTGACCCACACCACGCCCAAAGGCGACATTAAGGAATGGGATTGTAATCGCTATTGGGCCGTCGTCACGAAATACGAGAAAGACGGCCCCGTGCCACACTACGTAACCCTGCGCGGCAAGGGCCGCGAGGTCGAGATTGGCAAATTCCTAAGCGAGGACGAGCGGATCGCGCTGTTTGACGAATTGAACCGCTCGCTGCTGCGCGGGGTTTAGCTTAGCCGATCTTTGACTTTGGGGCCGACAGCACCGAAATCCATCTGACCGGCGTATTTGCCCTTGAGCAAACCAATCACTTTGCCCATGTCGCGGATCGATGTTGCACCGACTTCGGCTATGGCATCATCCACGGCCTTGGCGCTTTCTTGCTCTGTCAATTGACGCGGCAGAAATTCTTCGATGATCTTGATTTCTTCGCGCTCGCGGTCAGCAAGGTCCAAACGACCGCCCTCCTCGTAGGCGCGCACTGATTCCATACGTTGCTTGGACATCTTACCCAAGATCGCCAGAACCTCCGGATCGCCGACGCCATCGTCCCCACCATCTGCACGCGCAGCGATGTCTTTGTCTTTGATGGCCGCGTTGATCAGACGAAGCGTAGACAGCCGGTCTGCGGCCTTGTCTTTCATCGCCTGTTTCATCGCGTCTGTGATGCGTGTGCGCAGTTCCATTGCTATCGTCCTTCGACCAATGCGGTGTTAGCCGCCCAACATAGACACTTCCCCTAAAACAGGCAATGCCCCAAATTAATGATAAGGCTTTGTTAATAAACGATTTTTCATTTTTCACTCGGTCTTGACCCTGCCCGCACCCGGCTTTAGATTGCACCCGTTTAGCCCCACCAATCTGCCCTTGGAGGCCCCTTCAATGACTGCGCCAGTATCCACCCGCCCGACCGCCTGCCTTGCACTTGCGGACGGATCGATTTTTTACGGCATGGGCTTTGGGGCGACAGGGCAAACCGTGGCCGAGCTGTGTTTCAACACGGCCATGACCGGCTATCAGGAAATCATGACCGATCCATCCTATGCGGGCCAGATCGTCACCTTTACCTTCCCGCACATCGGCAATACCGGCACCACACCCGAGGATGACGAAACCGGCGATCCTGTGGCGGCTGGCATTGTCGTCAAATGGATGCCGACCGACCCCAGTAGCTGGCGTTCGGTTCAACCCCTGTCCGAATGGTTGTCGGCACGTGGACGCATCGCCATTGGCGGCATTGATACCCGTCGCCTAACCCGCGCCATCCGTCAGCAGGGGGCACCACATGCTGCCCTTGCCCATGATCCCGATGGCAATTTTGACATTGAAGCACTGGTTGCAGCGGCCCGTGGGTTTGCTGGCCTGACAGGTGCCGATCTAGCAAAAGACGTTACTTGCGCGCAGTCGTACCGCTGGAACGAAATGCGGTGGGCGTGGCCCGATGGCTATGCCCTGCAGACCGATGCAAAACACAAAGTTGTTGCCGTCGACTATGGTGCGAAACGAAACATCCTGCGCTGTCTTGCCTCGGCTGGTTGCGATGTGACTGTGCTGCCAGCATCCGCCACTTTTGACGACGTGATGTCGCATAACCCAGATGGGGTTTTCTTGTCGAATGGTCCGGGCGATCCAGCGGCAACTGGCGTTTATGCAGTGCCCATGATCAAAGATATTATCGGCAAAACTGAACTTCCTGTATTCGGTATTTGTCTTGGGCATCAAATGCTTGCACTGGCCCTTGGTGGCAAAACAGTCAAGATGAGCCACGGCCACCACGGAGCGAACCATCCCGTGAAAGACATGGAAACCGGCAAAGTCGAAATCACGTCGATGAACCACGGGTTCGCGGTTGATGCGCAAACTCTGCCTAACGGTGTCGTTGAAACGCATCGGTCGCTCTTTGACGGATCGAACTGCGGTATCCGCATGGAAGGCCGCCCCGTTTGGTCCGTTCAACACCACCCCGAGGCAAGCCCAGGCCCGCAAGACAGCTTTTATCTGTTTGAACGTTTCGCCGCTGCAATGGCCGAACGCGAAGGCCAGACCGTCTAGTTTACTGCCTGTTAACAACTGATTAAGGCAATTCGTTGCACCCTGTTCCCACCTACGTAAGGGGGGATTCGCCGGGTGAGCGATCTACGTCTGCACTTCACAACGCCCGAACCTGCGGCACCGGCACTAACACACCAGCCCTTGGGCCGGATATTGGTCAATTCGGGCGCGATTGGTCAGGCCGACCTTGTTCGCGCCTTGCAAGACCAGCAAAATCTTGATGTGCCTCTGGGGGAATGCCTGATTGCCAACGGGGTGGTGTCCTCGACACAGGTTTGCGCGGCACTGGCGCTGCAATATAGCCTTCAGCATATCGATCTTGAGATTGACCCGCCAAAACTTGGTATGGCACGGCATCTCGACGCGCTTGATTGCCTGAGGTTCGGCATCGTCCCATGGCGGTCCTTGGGGAACACGATTCTGGTTGCCGTCAGCCAACCAGATAAATTTGATCAGGTCTCTGCTGAAATCAACCGCGACCACATCAGCCTTCTGCCGGTAATTGCAGATGAAAAGCAGATTTATAAAAGTATTACAGCACTTTATGGGGGCGAGTTGGCACAGCGTGCCGCAGTGCGAGTCCCCCCGATTGAAAGCTGTCGCACATGGCGTTTGGATGCCACAAACAGGCGGGCTTGGGCAATCTCGGTGCTTGCTCTGGTTGCCATCCTTCTGGTGTTAGAACCTGCATGGGGCTTTACAATCATCATCCTTTGGGCACTTTGCACCAGCACTATGACGGTGTGTTTGCGGGCAATTGCGTTCTTTGCGGACCTCTTTGTGTGCAAGGCACCACCTAAACCACCACCCCGACAACCCGCTGACCGCGCCGCCCTTCCCCGCGTTTCCGTCCTTGTCCCGCTATTGCGGGAAAAGGAAATCGCGACGGCGTTGATTGCTCGACTCTCAAAACTGACCTATCCAAAATCGCTCCTTCAGATCGTATTGGTCCTTGAGGAAGGCGATGAAATGACCCGTGAAACGATTGCCCGCACCACTCTGCCAGCGTGGTTTGACGTGATCGAAGTGCCGCAGGCGAAAAATCTGCGCACAAAGCCGCGTGCGCTGAACTATGCCTTGGATTTTTGCAAAGGCAGCATCATTGGCGTCTGGGACGCGGAAGATGCGCCCGAAGTTGATCAAATTGACCGCATCGTTCAACATTTTGCCGACGCACCAAAAGATGTCGTCTGCATTCAAGGCATACTCGACTATTACAACGCCCGAACCAACTGGATTTCACGATGTTTCACCATCGAATACGCCGCGTGGTGGCGGGTGATCCTGCCCGGCATTGCACGTCTTGGGCTGATCATTCCACTGGGCGGCACAACGCTCTTCTTTCGCCGGGACACGCTTGAGGAATTGCGCGGCTGGGACGCTCATAATGTGACCGAAGACGCAGATTTGGGTGTAAGGCTCGCGCGGCATGGCTACAAAACCGACCTTCTGCCCACGGTCACCTATGAAGAGGCGAATTTTCGCGCTTGGCCATGGGTCAAACAACGTTCCCGGTGGCTCAAGGGGTTCTTGATCACTTGGTGCGTCCACATGCGTCACCCGCTTAAACTGATAAAAGAGGTCGGGTTTTTACGATTTCTGGGTCTGCAAACGCTTTTTCTGGCAACGGTTAGTCAATTTCTGTGCGCGCCCTTGCTGTGGACGCTATGCCTCACGCTCTTGGGCGTCACACACCCCGTCGAAATGACCCTTGGCGCAGATATGCTGACGGGGCTGTTCTGCTTTTTTATCTTCGCCGAAATCCTGAATATTTCCATCGCTGTGCGCGCGGTATCAGGGCACGAACACAGGCATCTGATCCCTTGGGCGCTCGGCTTGCCGTTCTATTTTATTCTAGGGACATTCGCGGCTTACAAAGCCCTGTACGAATTCGTCTTTCATCCATTCTATTGGGATAAGACAGAACATGGCGTGACGCATCAAGCGTCAACGAAATCCGAACGGAAAACTCCGGTCCGTGCGGATTAACCTTCTTCTTCGCGCCGCGCTGCCTCTTGCTTGAGGCGGGTCATAAAGGCCACCGAGATATGCAAGCGCAGAGCTTCGTCCGCGCCATCCTCATCGCGCTGCTCGATCATCCGCACGATCTTGTCATGTTCAGCCTGCGCGATGTGGCCCCGCCCTTCCACCGCAAGCGATGACGTCGCCATTAGCGCCATCGACCGATGCACCAAATCTAGCTGCTGCACCAAATACCTGTTGTGTGAAGCCAGATGGATTTGTTTGTGAAACCGCCGGTTTGCCCGCGCCAAGGCCACCGGATCATCGCGCAGGGCGTTGTCATCTTCGACCATTTCGCGAAGAACGCGGACCTCTTCAACCGTGGCATGGCGCGCAGCGAGGCGCGCGGCCAGCCCTTCCAACTCTCCGCGCACCACATAGAGCTCCGCCGTTTGGTTGTGATCAAGTGATGCCACGATCAGGCTGCGGCCATCTCGCGCTAGCAAGGATTGCGTTTCAAGCCGTTGTAATGCCTCGCGAATAGGGGTGCGCGAGACGCCGAACCGCTCCGCCAATTCGCTTTCCACCAGACGACTTCCCGGCCGGTAGGTGCCCAGATCAATAGCTTCAAGAATCATGGCATAGGCGTCGGTTGGTCCAGGTCTTGGCGCAGTCATCGGGTCTCTTTCAATAAGGTTTCAGCACTTTATCCCCCGCGTCCATTTGTACAAGCCCACGATCTTGCGCAAACCTGCGGCGAGGCGTAGGTAGGACGTATGCCAAAGCACGCTTTTTCTCATGTGAATACTTGGGTCTTTGACCTCGATAACACACTCTACCCGCCTTCCGCCCGGTTGTTTGACCAGATCGAAGTCCGGATGACCCGCTGGGTTATGGACTCGCTGGGGGTCGATCATGCCCGCGCCAATTACCTGCGCACGCACTATTGGCATACCTATGGCACAACCTTGGCGGGGCTTATGCGGGAACACGGGGTCGATCCGGGCCCGTATCTGGACGATGTTCATGATATTTCTTTTCACACGCTCATGCCCGATCCAGTGTTGGCTGATCGCATCCGCGCCCTGCCCGGGCGGCGCATCATCTATACGAATGGCACCGCCCCATATGCCGAACGCGTCGCAGCAGCACGTGGGTTGGACGGTTTGTTTGATGCGATCTATGGCGTTGAACATGCGCAGTTTTTGCCAAAACCAGAACGCGCCGCGTTCGAGCATGTATTCAACACTGACAAACTGGACGCGACCAAGGCGGTGATGTTCGAGGACGACGCCCGCAATCTGGCCGCACCACACGCGATGGGCATGGGCACGGTGCATGTCGCCCCCGAACCACTGGCAGGCGATCACATTCATTTTCACACCGACGACCTAAGCGCTTTTCTTGGGCGGATCACGGGCTAGCTTTTGAGGATGACTATGGATTGCGATATTCTCATTTCTGGCGGCGGTATTGCCGGCTTAACCGCGGCGGCCGCCTTTGGCAGCGCAGGGTTCAAGGTTATTTGTGTCGACCCTGCCCCACCAATCACCGACGGCGATGCCGACGGTGCCGACCTGCGTTCCACGGCGATGCTGCAACCTGCCCGCCGCGTGCTTGAGGCCGCAGGCATCTGGATCCACCTTGAGGACCACGCCGCCCCGTTGCAAATCATGCGAATTGTCGATGCAGGCGGGGAAAACCCAGAACCTCGCGTGACCCGAGAATTCAACGCAGCCGAGATTTCTGATCAGCCTTTCGGATGGAATTTTCCAAATTGGCTATTGCGCCGCGCCCTGCTGGACCGATTGGCCGAATTACCCAATGTGGATTTTCGCCCCGGCACCGGCACAACATCGCTGTTCACACGGACGGCTGAAGCACGTGTCGGCCTAAGCGACGGAAGCCGCATCACCACGCCGCTGGTCATTGCTGCAGACGGGCGCGACAGCCCGATGCGCAAGGCCGCAGGCATTGGCGTGACTAAAACCGGTTACGGTCAAAAGGCGGTGGTTTTTGCGGTCACGCACCCCGTGCCCCATGAAAACGTCTCGACCGAAATTCACCGTACGGGTGGGCCGTTCACGCTTGTGCCGCTGCCCGATCGCGACGGGATGCCCTGTTCTGCTGTGGTCTGGATGGACAGCGCAGCCGAATGCACCCGCCGGATGGCACTGGATGCCGATTCGTTTGCCGAGGAAGCCACCGTGCGCAGTTGCCACCTGTTTGGCCCCTTGACCCTGGCTACCGCGCGCAATGTCTGGCCCATCATCACCCAACACGCCGCGCGGCTTTCTGGCGAACGGATTGCTTTAATCGCCGAGGCCGCCCATGTGATGCCCCCCATCGGCGCTCAGGGGCTGAACATGTCATTGCAAGACGTGGCCACTTTGCTGGAACTGGCGCAGGCCAACCCCACTGATCTGGGAAGTCAAAAGATGCTTGATGCCTACCAGAAAGCGCGGTTTGGTGACATCAGGCTGCGGGTACGGGGGATTGATCTGCTGAACCGCGCCAGCCAAGCGTCAACGCCCGTCGCACGCGACGCCCGCGCAACAGGCCTCAATGCGCTATATGCGATGACCCCGGTGCGCAAAATGTTGATGGAGATGGGGTTGGGCATGCGGCAAGGTAAAGACCCCGCCGCAACACCTTGAAATCAAATAACCTTGTCGACCACACGTGCCAACCGCGCGAGCGTCGCATCGACGTCATATAGCTTGTCCAAGCCGAATAGACCCAGCCGGAATGTTTTGAAATCATCCGGCTCGTCGCACATTAGTGGCACGCCGGCAGCGATTTGCATCCCCTCGGCGGCGAACGCCTTGCCATTCTGTACGGACGGGTCGGCGGTATAGCTGACCACCACACCCGGCGCACCAAATCCTTCGGCTGCCACAGAAACCACACCACGTTCTGCCAACATCTTGCGGACACCATCGCCCAAGCGCCACTGCGCCTCTTTCAGGCGCGCAAAGCCGTAGTCCTGCGTTTCCTTCATCGTGTCCCGAAACACCCGCAACGCATCGGTCGGCATCGTTGAATGATAGGCGTGACCGCCATCCTCATAGGCCTTCATGATGCTGTGCCATTTGCCAAGATCGATGGAAAAGCTGTCCGATTTGGTCTCGGCTAACCGCGCAACGGCCCGCTCTGACATCATCACCAACCCGGCAGAGGGAGACGCGCTCCAGCCTTTTTGCGGGGCAGAGATCAACACATCAACGCCAAGCTCCTTCATATCAATCCAGGCACAGCCCGACGCGATGCAGTCCAGCACCATGAGCGCGCCGACCTCGTGGGCCGCATCGGCCATCTGTTTGATATAGTCATCCGGCAGGATCACCCCGGCGCTGGTTTCCACGTGCGGCGCAAACACGACCTGCGGCTTTTGGCTGCGGATCGTGTCGACCACCTCTTGGATCGGACATGGCGCAAAGGGTGCGGGCGTGCTGTTGCCCTGCATCCGCGCCTTAAGAACAGTGGTGTTTCCGGTCAGATTACCGTTTTCGATGATTTGGCTCCATCGGTAGGAAAACCAACCGTTGCGTACAACGACAACCTCGGCATCTCGGGCGAATTGCCGGGCCACGGCCTCCATCCCGAAAGTACCACCGCCGGGCACGATGGCCACGGCATCGGCATTATACACCTCTTTCAGCATGGCGCTGATATCGCGCATCACACCTTGGAACGCCGCCGACATGTGGTTCAGCGACCGGTCGGTGAACACGACCGAAAATTCTTCAAGACCTGTAGGATCGACGGTGTTTAGCAATGCTGGCATGGAGCTATCCTTTTCTGTTCCGCGAAACATATCGCGGTGTCACGCAAAGTTATAGCCCCAACGGACCGGGTAGACGCTCCTCGCTTAGCAACACATTAGCCTCGACTGCACCGGCTCCCGGCAAGGTCATAATCCGCCGACGCAAGACCCGCTCAAAATCTGCCAGATCCCGTGCCACGACCCGCAAACGGTAGTCATATAGCCCCAAAACATGCTCGACCGTTTGCACTTCAGGAATCGCACTGACCGCGCGTTCAAAATCATCAAGGCTGACGCGCCCCTTGGTGGCCAGCTTGACGCCCAGAAAAACCGTCACGCCAAAGCCCAACGCCTCGCGGTTCAGCCGCAACCGTTTGCCGCGCAAGATGCCTGCTTGCTCTAGCCGCCGGATGCGCCGCCATGTCGCTGGCTGCGACAGCCCCAGATGTCGGCCCAAAGCGCCCGCACTTTGCGTAGCATCCCGCGCCAGCGACCGGATCAACCGGTGATCGATCTCGTCCAGCGCAATCATAGCGGCAGCGCCTCGTCCGACTTGATCCGAGCTACATGCATCAGCGCCTCGATGTCAGCGATATGCGGCAGGGTCAGAATTTTGCCGCGATAGATCGCCTGATAATGCGCCATATCAGTTGCAATAATCGACAAGCGTACATCGACGCGCCCCAAGAACGTTTGTATTTCAATGACTTCAGACACCTTGCGTGCCGCGATTAAAAACACGTCGAACGCATTGCCTTGGGTCTTGTCCAAGGTAATGCGCAACGACACCTCAACCGCATAGCCTAGCGCCGCCCAATCGACGACAGCCCCCACGCCTTCGACAATTCCCGCCTCTTGCATCCGAACAATACGCCGCGCGACCTTACCGGAACTGATCCCGGTCCGTTCCGCCAGGTCGCCCGGGCTTAGCCCTGCATTCGCCTGCCAGTGACGCAGAATGCGCCGATCTTCATCATCAAGCATGATTTTTCCATATTTCCATGAAACCACGCATTACCATCTTCATTTTGGCAAATAAACTCATATTCCGACAATGGCATCACCCAAACCATCCGTTATAACCACCCCAGATTTCAACGAATACGAAAGGACGCCCCAATGCGCGTTTATTACGACCGTGACTGCGACGTTAACCTGATCAAGGATAAAAAAGTCGCCATCCTCGGCTACGGCTCCCAAGGCCACGCCCACGCCCTGAACCTGCGCGATTCTGGCGCGAAAAACCTTGTTGTTGCTCTGCGCGAAGGCTCTGCCTCGATTGCCAAAGCCGAGGGCGAAGGCCTCAAGACAATGGGAATTGCCGAAGCCGCAGCTTGGGCCGACGTTATCATGTTCACCATGCCCGACGAATTGCAGGCCGAGACCTACAAGAAGTACGTTCACGACAACATCCGCGAAGGCTCCGCCATCGCATTCGCTCATGGTCTGAACGTACACTTCGGCCTGATCGAACCCAAGCCAGGCATCGACGTGATCATGATGGCCCCAAAAGGCCCAGGCCACACCGTACGCGGCGAATACACCAAGGGTGGCGGCGTGCCTTGCCTTGTGGCCGTTGACAAAGACGCCTCTGGCAAAGCTTTGGAAATCGGCTTGTCCTATTGCTCCGCCATCGGTGGCGGTCGCTCCGGCATTATTGAGACTAACTTCCGCGAAGAGTGCGAAACCGATCTGTTCGGCGAACAGGCCGTTTTGTGTGGCGGTATCGTTGAACTGATCCGCATGGGTTTTGAAACTCTAGTCGAAGCAGGCTACGAGCCCGAAATGGCCTATTTTGAATGTCTGCACGAAACCAAGCTGATCGTGGACCTGATCTATGAAGGCGGCATCGCCAACATGGATTACTCGATCTCCAACACAGCCGAGTATGGCCAGTATGTTTCCGGCCCTCGCATCCTGCCTTACGCCGAAACCAAGGCCCGCATGAAGGATGTTCTCAGCGATATCCAATCCGGCAAATTCGTGCGCGACTTCATGCTTGAGAACACAGTGGGCCAGCCTACCCTCAAAGCGTCGCGTCGCTCCAACGACGAGCACCAGATCGAAATCGTTGGTGGCAAACTGCGTGACATGATGCCGTGGATTTCTGCAGGCAAAATGGTCGACAAAGCCAAGAACTAAACACAGTAAGGCCCGGAGAGATAAACCTCCGGGCTTTTTTACCTATCGGCCCTTTGGGACCACACTAAACCGACATCCTGTTGCAGGCCACACGGCACTGCCATAAAGCACGGGCTTCGATCTAAAAAGGCCGGTCCATGCAAGACGCTCCCAAAATCACGACCGGCAGTTGGCTGATGATCGCCCTTCTGGCCTTTATCTGGGGCGGCACTTTCCTTGTCACCGAAATAGCGCTCACTGAAATGCCACCGTTCTGGATTGCAGCCAGCCGGGTCAGCCTAGCTGCGCTTGTCATGATCGCCATCTGGTCACTGCGCGGCTTTCACCTCTTTTCCTCCGCCCCGACCAAGACAGACCTCGGGGCCCTTATTTTTATTGGTGCAGCCAGCTCTGCCGTCCCCTTCAGCCTGCTGGCTTGGGGCCAACAATATGTTACCTCCGGCTTCGCTGGCGTTTCAATGGCGGCGGTCGCCCTGATCATCTTGCCGCTGGCGCACTTCTTTGTAGACGGTGAACAGATGACACCCCGCAAAACCGTTGGGTTTATGATTGGCTTTGCTGGCGTCACACTCCTGATCGGCGCACAAGCCTTTGAAAGCACCGGCTCCGCGCTCGAGACCCCCGGCCGACTGGCCTGTATCGGGGCCGCCAGTTGCTATGCGCTTAGCTCCATCGCGATGCGCCGCCTGCCCGCAATCGACGCAATTGGCCTCGCTACGATTCTGCTTATCATCGCCAGCGGAATAACCATCCCTCTTGCGCTCCTGACCGAAGGGCTCCCGCCACTCCCGTCAGCCAAAATCCTTTGGGTTCTTGCGTTTCTCGGTCTTGTTCCGACCGCCGCTGCAAACTTCCTGCGCGTGCTGGTCGTGCGCAGCGCAGGGCCGGTTTTTATGTCATTGGTGAACTACCAAGTCCCGGTCTGGTCGGTTTGCCTCGGGGCACTTATTCTCAGCGAACCCCTGCCGGCTTCGCTCATCTGGTCCCTCGCCCTGATCCTGGCCGGTGTCGCCCTAAGCCAATATGGAGCCCTGCGCCGGCTATTCACAAAAAGCCACGGATAAATTCAAATAGCCAAAGATCCTCACCGAAGGCATCCCAGCTTAAACCTTTTTCAGACGGTCTGGACCGGCACAGCACCGCAGCGCCAATCCCTAATAAATCAAATGCGCGCCAGCGCGACTTTAGGTCCGGACGGCTTGTGTTACCGCATCAACAACCGAATTTACCGCCCGTGCCATCAGGCCTGCATCTTCGTGCTCGGCCATCACACGCACCAACGGCTCGGTACCAGATTTGCGGATCAGCAAACGGCCCTGTCCGGCCAGATCAGCCTCGGCTTGCGCAATTGCGGCCATCACTTGGGCATCTTCCAATGGCGTTTGCCCTGCAGCAAACCGCACGTTTTCAAGCAACTGGGGTACGGGATCAAAGTTGCGCAGCAATTCTGACGACGGTTTGCCCGACCGGATCATCTCGGCCAAAAATTGCAGACCCGCCATCAGGCCATCGCCCGTGGTGGCATGATCCGTCATGACAATATGGCCTGATTGCTCTCCGCCCAGGTTGAACCCGCCTTCGCGCATCCGCTCAACAACATAGCGGTCGCCCACTGACGTCCGCTCAAGCTGCACACCTTGGCCTTGCAGAAACCGTTCAAGACCAAGGTTGCTCATCACGGTGGCCACCAGTGCATTATTGTTCAGCCGCTTTTCGGCCGCCCAACGTGACGCCATAAGCGCCATAAACTGATCGCCGTCACCGACATTTCCGGCTTCGTCGATCAATATCACCCGGTCCGCATCGCCGTCCAGACAAATGCCGACATCTGCTTTGTGCTGCAGCACCGCTGCCGCCGCCTGTTCCGGATGCGTCGAACCGCAATTCTCATTGATGTTATATCCGTTCGGATCGACACCGATCCGAACCACTTCGGCGCCAAGTTCCCACAGGGCTTCGGGGGCCACACGGTGGGCCGCACCATTGGCGCAATCCACCACAACTTTCAGCCCGTCCAACCGCATACCAGTTGGAAAGGATGATTTGACCCGTTCCACATACCGGAACCGACCGTCATCAATCCGTTTCGCCCGACCGATCTTGTTCGAAGGGTTCAGGTCCACCCCGTTGGCGATCAGGTCCTCGATCTCTGCCTCGACCGCATCGCTCAGCTTGAACCCGTCGGGGCCGAAAAACTTGATCCCGTTATCTGTCGCAGGGTTGTGGCTGGCCGAGATCATCACGCCCAGATCAGCGCGCATCGACCGGGTTAGCAGACCCACGGCAGGTGTCGGCACAGGCCCTAGCAAAAGCACATTCATCCCCGAGGACGTCAGTCCTGCGGTCAGCGCGTTTTCAAACATATAGCCAGACAGTCGCGTGTCTTTGCCAATCACCACCCGATGTTCGCCCACTCGGCTTCTGCTGAAGTAACGTCCGACCGCGGCCCCGATCTTCAGCGCAACTTCTGCGGTCATGGGAAATACGTTCGCTTCGCCGCGAATACCGTCTGTTCCAAATAACTTCGTCATAAAATATTCTCCGAATTTGCTGCGTGCCAAAGCGCAATCGCTTGGTGGGTTTCAGCCACATCATGTACCCGCACCATTTGCACGCCTTGCGCCAATCCTGCAAGGGCGACGGCAATTGACCCCGGCGCGCGATCCTTGGCGTCAGGGGCGTTGCCCAGTGTTCCGATGAATTTTTTACGCGACGCCCCCAGCAACAATGGCGCGCCAAGCATATGAAACAGGCTGATCCGCGCAAGTAACGCCAGGTTGTGTTCCAGATTTTTCCCGAACCCGATGCCGGGATCGGCAAGGATCACATTGCGCGCAATTCCGCCTGCCTCAAGGATGCTGATCTGATGTTCAAGCGCATCAAAGACATCGAGCAGCACATTTTCATAGGTTGGGTTCAAGTGCATCGTTTCCGGATCACCCTGCGCATGCATTACACAAACCGGCAAACCATGCTTTTGGCAGAACGGGGCCAACCCCGCATCAAAAGTCAAACCCGATACATCGTTTACCAGATTTGCCCCCATCGCCACAGCAGCTTGGGCTACTGCAGATTTGCGCGTATCAATCGAAATAGGCAGGGTTATCCCTGCCGCACGCAAGGCACTAATGGCTGGGGCTGTTCGGTTGATCTCAGTCTCGATAGGCACAAATCCGGCACCGGGCCGCGTGGATTCACCGCCTATGTCGATGATATCAACACCGCTTTGCGCCATTGCCAACCCGGCCGCCACGGCATTCGCTACATCAGCATGCAGCCCCCCGTCCGAGAAACTGTCAGGTGTCGTGTTCAAAATGCCCATGATACGGGGCCGGTCCAGCGACATCCCAGCGATCGGCGTGCGCGGTGTGGTCAATCGCATCACTGCTGCGGCTGGCAATTCGCCTGCTGGTATCACCTGTGCAGGTGCGTTGCGCGACAGCACCTCTACATGTGTGAACCATCCCCACCCGCCTGCTAGCGGCACAGCCGTGTCAGGCCGTGCGGGGCCAATTTGCACAAGCGGTCTAAAATAGTCGGTCATGGGCCTAAATCTGGTTTTGATCAACGGGCACCTTGCGCAAGGGCACGGATGCTTGCTTGGGCAGTTCTGCCCCGATCACCAGCATTTCAGTTGCATCAAATGTTGCGGCAAACCAGGCGGCCAATGCAACCGCATCGCGTGGCTGCGCTGAGGGGGTATCGACGCTGTCCAACACGATCTTTGACGGGGCCCAAACGCTAGTCTGGCCGTTTTTCATGGCCCAGTCCAATTCTGTGCGCGTCGATACGACCACACAACGGTCGTCTTTGGACGCCAGGACCCAGGCATTTTGTTCAATCGCAAGCAAATCAATCCGCCGCTGTGCCATCTTATGTGCAACCTGCGGGGCGGGCGTCTCCGACGCCCCCACACACAGGATCAGCGGACGCCCCAACTGTTCAAGCTGGTCCAGCCATCCCCCAAGATGCGGCGACACGATCGCGTCATTGCTCAGATAAACCAATTCCGGATGCGGTACCTCGGCTGCCTCAGACTTTGCGTCCGGCGCATCATCGCGGCCGCGCACGATTTCCACACCCAAGGCCCCCGGCCCACGGTCCAATTTTTCGATACGCACAAAAACCCGAATCGCCTGTCGTTCGAGCAAAATCCGGTCGGCCACGCGCTCGGCAAGCGTTTCCAACAGATTTAACCGCTCGTCTGACAGCTCATAGGCAATGGCCTCAGTCACCCGATCATAAGACAGGATCCGGTCCACATCGTCATCGACTGGTCCGGTCAATGGCTGCACTTCGACCACAACGTTAAAGCAAATCCGCTGCGTGACGCCGCGTTCGGCCTGAAACGCGCCAATCTCGACCTCTACGATGTGGTCGCGCAATGAAATGCGGTCTAGCGGTTCCGGCCCTGCTGTCGCTGCGGCGCGTTCTGAGGGATGTGCAAAGGCAAGCCTTGTATCGGTGGTCATCATGCGGGCCTCTACGTTTCCAGGGTCAACACGATCCTAGACCGCTTGGCCGGATGTAACAAAGCCAGTTGCGTCTGGCCAGACCTCAAAGGCGACTGGACGTGCTGCTTAGTTAGACGCAGTCCGCACGCCATCGCGGTAAAACAGATGAACGCCAATGTGCGCAGTGCGTGTGAACACGCGCGACCAGCGCGGTTTTACTGCGGTCGTGTGGTAATACGTGGCCCCATCCGTCAACGTGGGTGCCTTGCCGTCCAAAACAGCGCGCGCGATCTTGCCAACTTGCGTATAGGCGCGCGGTTCTGCGATCACTTCGGCATTGCCATCACACGTATAGGTAAACTGGCATTGGTATTTTTTGCCGGTGCCCTGATTTATAACGCTGCACAATGATCCGGGAAAACGAGCCGACTTGACCCGGTTCAAAATCACTTCGGCCACGGCGAACTGCCCCTTGACCGTCTCGCCCCGCGCTTCAAAGTACAACGCCTCGGACAGGCATTTCCACTGCTCGCCGCCAGATGCTTTCGGTTGCTCTGCCAGCCAGCTGCGGGTGAACTCGACGTTGCTTGCCGAAGCGTTGAACGCGATCATACTTTCTAGCCGCTCCGACCCGACAGCTTGCAGGCCCCTTGCCTCGATCTCGGCCAGTGTCTTGGCATGCTGAGAGTTGGCTGTAGCCGCCATTGGGGTCAAGAGGGGCAACGCCACTGCGGCGCAAAGTGATAAGAAGGTAGAATAACGCATTGAGCGCCTCGCTGGTGATTTCAGTCAAGGCGATTAGACAACGTGGTGCCTTACGTAAACCCTTCGAGAGTCAATTGCGCGGCAAATCGCCCAGCTCAACTATATATTGATTTAGAACGGTTCCAGATACCCGATCTTGTGGGCAACCGCCAGTTGAGCAGCCGCAAGGCGTGCCACTGGCACCCTGAATGGCGAACAGGAAACATAGTCAAAACCGGCCTCGCGGCAGAATTCAATCGATTCGGGGTTGCCGCCATGCTCTCCGCAGATGGACAAAGTGATGCCAGGTTGCGCTGCGCGTCCACGCGATGCACCCAGTTGCAGCAGCTCGCCCACGCCGTCCTGATCCAGCATATGAAACGGATCTTCGGGGAAAACCCCTTGCTGGACATAGGCCGACATAAACCGCCCCGCATCATCGCGGCTAAGGCCATATGTCATCTGCGTCAGGTCGTTCGTCCCGAAGCTGAGGAACGAACAATAGGGCGCGATTTCGCCGGCACGCAATGCGGCGCGCGGCGTTTCAACCATGACACCCAACCGGTAAGTAAACGTCGCCCCGCGTTCATTGCGCACAGCAGTTGCGATCTTGTCGATGCTGGCCTTGACCAGTTCGACCTCGCGCTTGGCCGATACCAACGGAATCATAATTTCGGGCACGACGGGTTCGCCATCGCGGCTCGCCTCGATTGTGGCCTCGAAAATGGCGCGGGCCTGCATCTCATAGATCTCAGGCACAGTGATGCCCAGGCGCACACCGCGCAAACCCAACATCGGGTTATATTCTGACATCGCCTCGATCCGGCGGATCACGTCAGACAGGGGCAATCCCAGCGCTTCGGCCAGATCACGTTGGCCCGATCGGTTCGCCGGCAGGAATTCGTGCAAGGGCGGATCGAACAGCCGGATGCACACAGGCTGGCCCTGCATAATGCGGAAAAGCTGTATGAAGTCATCACGCTGCATAGGCAACAGACGTTCCAACACCGCACGCCGCTCTTCACTGCTATCGGCAAAGATCATCTCGCGCATTACGGTCAACCGGCTGGGATCAAAGAACATGTGCTCTGTCCGGCACAAACCGATGCCATGGGCGTTGAAATTCCGTGCCGTTTGCGCATCAGCAGGTGTATCTGCGTTTGCACGAATTCCGATGTCAGCGGCCTCTTCAGCCCAATCCATGAGCTTTTGGAAGGTCGCATCCAACAGCGCCTCAAGCATCTGGGCGGCCCCCGCCAGAACTTCGCCCTTGGTGCCATCAATCGTGATCTCGTCGCCGGCTTTGAAAACTCGGCCGTCGGGGGCGGTAATTTGCCCTTTAACCAGATCAAACCGCATTGATGACGCCCCCACCACGCAGGGCAAACCCATACCGCGCCCGATCACAGCGGCGTGGCTGGTGATGCCACCGCGTTCGGTCAGCACGGCTTGGGCCGCGTGCATGCCGCGAATATCCTCGGGCGAAGTCTCGCGGCGCACCAGAATACATTTTTCGCCCCGCGCGGCACTGGCCTGCGCCTCATTGGCGTTGAACACGATCTTGCCCGTGGCGGCACCGGGACTAGCCGCAATGCCGCGCCCGATCAGGTCGCGCTTGCTGCGCGGATCAACTTGCCGGTGCAGCAATTCAGTCAAGGTGCGCGGCTGCACCCGCATTAATGCTTCCTCGCGTGTGATGATGCCCTCGTCTGCCAGTGCGACGGCGATTCGCACAGCGGCCCGCGAAGAACGGGATACCCGCACGCCATCAAGAATAAACAGCTCTCCGTCCGAGATCACAAATTCCAGCTGCATCTCGGCGCGCAGTTTGACCCGCATCAATTCAGCATGTTGTTTCAGCGTCTCGAACGCCTCGGGCGCGTGCTCTTCCAGAGATGGGCCGCGCGGATCGCAGGTCAAGTACATTGCATCGGCATTGCCCTCCAATGCGTCGCGCCCTTGCGACTGACTTAGGTAACGGCCAGTGATTTGGGGCAAGCCGCTGTTGCTATCGACCAGTTGCAAGACGCCCGACCCACATACCCCTGTGCCAACCCCAAAGGCCATTTCCTGCACAATTAGCCCTAGCCCCGCATCGACTGGCGCACCTTTCGCCTGCCGCAACAGACGCGCCGACGTGCCCTCCCAAGCGCGGGCCATGGAACTAAGCACCGCTGTCAATTGGGTTACTCGATCTTGGGGGAACGCCTCTTCGGTCTCAAGCTCGTAGGCGCGCAAGGATTGATCCAACGCTTCGCGCCCGTCCCCAATGACATCGTCAAACATATCCGGGTCCAGCCGCGCAACATTGACGGCATAGGATTGCACAAACCGCGTATACAGCGCTGATGCAGGCCCCTCGCCCATGCGGGCGCAATATTCCTCAAAGCGGGCATCGTTCATACCGATGTTTAAAACAGCCCCCGGCCCGCCCCAATCAGGATCCTGACTGGAGGGGCGCACACACAGCAGCGCGCCGCGTGGAAATTCATCAGCAACCGACTGCAAGTCGGGCATCCTGCCATGCGCGATTTCGCCGACTACATTAAAGGGCAACGTGACCGTGCGCGGCACTGGCAGATCAAGACGCACCAGACGTTGCAAACATTTCGCCCGTCCGCCGTGGGTGTCCGTGGAAATGGCGGCGGTCTGGGTTACCAGTGTTGTCATGGGCGTTTTCTGCACTGCGGCACCTTTTGGTTTGTCCGCAGCATAAGCTTTCACTGGTGTCTGGCAAGGCTTGATACACCTTACCAGACCAAAGTATCCGTGTGTCAGCCGTCGATTTTGGTCAAGTCCGCGACCGAGCTACAGATGGTGCGGATGCGGCTCAGCAGGTTCAGACGGTTGCGCCGCACAGTGCTGTTATCGGAGTTGACCTGAACCGCATTGAAAAACGCATCAATCGGGCCGCGCAAAGACGCCATCGCGGACATGGCGTCGGTAAAGTCTTGCGCCGCCATGGCCGGATTGATCTGTGCTTCTGCCGCGTCGAGTGCCGCGAACAAATCGCGTTCCTCGTCGGTTTCGGCAAATTTGATGTCTGCCCCATAGGAGTATTCAACGCCATCCGCCGCTTCCGCTTGGGACAGGATGTTGTTGGCCCGCTTGAAGCCTTGGATCAGGTTTTCGCCGTCATCGGTTTTCAGCGTTTCGCTAAGGGCTTTGGCGCGTTTCACAAGGAGCGTCAGATCGTCATTCCCCTCCATCGCGATACAGGCGTCGATGATGTCGTGACGGACGCCTTGGTCCTTTAGGTAGACCTTGAGGCGGTCATGGAGAAAGGAAAGGAGGTCATTGCTTTTTGAGGGAACGGATGTCTCAAGCTTGGCGATGTCGACGTTGGGTGCTTGTTTATCATTGCGGTGAATAAACGCATCATATGCAGCACCAAACACACCATGCTTGGCAATTTCGCTCAGCAGGTCTTCGACGTGGTGATCTTCTAGACCGGGCATGACTTTGCGCTTGTTTCGCAGCAACTGGGCAGCGTGCAGATGATCCAACCGCACATGCAGGTTGTTCTCAACCAAAATCCGGATCACGCCCAAGGCCGCGCGACGCAGCGCAAACGGGTCTTTCGATCCTGTCGGTTTTTCATCAATCGCCCAGAAGCCAGTCAGCTTGTCGATCTTCTCGGCCAATGCGACGGCAATGGAAACCGGCGCGGTGGGCACGTCGTCCGACGGCCCTAGCGGGGCGTAGTGATCCTGCGCGGCAGCCGCGATGGCATCAGACTTGCCCGCCGCTTTGGCGTAATAGCTGCCCATAAGCCCTTGAAGTTCGGGGAATTCATAGACCATTTCGGACGACAGATCGGCCTTGGCAAAACGCGCGGCCTGACGGGCCTCGTCTGCGTCGGCACCAACCATGGGGGCAAGCTCACCCGCCAGCGCTTCCATGCGCGAAATTAGTTCGGCTTGTGTGCCCAGCTTGTTGTGGAATGTCACGTTCGACAGACGGTCCACCCAAACCTGCATGCCCGCATCAGACTTGGCGATGCGCAGGTCATTTTCCCAAAAGAATTTCGCGTCCGACAAACGTGCTGACAGCACCTTTTCGTTCCCCGCTAAAATCGTCGCGCCATCGTCAGCGGTTGTGCGGTTGGCAACAGTGATAAAACGCTCAATGCGGCCCGTCTTGGGGTTGCGCACGGAAAAGAACTTTTGGTGTTCTTTCATCGAGGTCTGTAAAACTTCAGCCGGCAGATCAAGAAATGCCTCTCCGATACGGCCCATCAGCACGACGGGCCATTCGACCAGCCCTGCGACCTCGGCTAGCAGGCCTGCATCCTCGACAACTTCGAGGCCATTTGCAAAGGCCATGTTGGTCGCGTCATGCCAGATCGCATCGCGCCGCTCGGCTGGGTCCAGCACCACAAAGGCGCGTTTTAGTTTGGCTGTGTAATCATCAAAATTGCTGACTGTGATGGTGTCGGGCGCAAGGAAGCGGTGGCCGCGCGTGGTGGCCCCTGCTTCGATCCCGTCAACATCCATCGGCACGATCTGCGCGCCGTCTTCGGCGGACATGATGCACAAAATGGAATGCAGCGGGCGCACCCAACGCAAGGAACCGGTGCCCCAGCGCATGGATTTCGGCCATGGAAAATCACGAATGGTGGTTTCCAGCACTTCTGCCACGATCTCGGCGGCGGGGCGGCCCGGCTTTTTAATCATCGCGAACAGGATGTTGCCCTTGGGCGTTTCGCGTTCCTCAAGCTGGTCACGGGTCAGACCAGCACCGCGCAAGAAACCTTCGATGGCTTTTTCGGGCGCGTCGGCCTTGGGGCCTTTGCGTTCTTCGGTGATGGACGGGCTGGCATCCAGCATCCCCTCGATCGTCAGGGTCAATCGGCGCGGGGTCGAAAACGCAGCGGCCGAGGCATAAGTCAAACCCGCCTCGACCAAGCCGTTAGTTACCAGTTTTTTCAAATCATCCGCAGCCCGCGCCTGCATACGGGCGGGAATTTCTTCGGAGAAAAGCTCAATCAGCAGGTCGGGCATGGGTGGTACCTTTCGGGGGCCGCTTGTCGGGATACGGCTTTGATTTTTTGCGCTTTGCGCGAGGATACTTAGGAGCCGGAGAAGGCCCTATTGGGTCGGCTGTTCCGGGCATGTCTCGCCTACAACGGTGCCATCATAGGATTTTTCACCACAATCGTTCAGTTCGTGCCAGACATAGCCGCGCCCGTCCGATGTGATCGCCACGATCCGGTCCACGCCGAAATGGACGTTCTTTTGGCTTAGGAACGTCAGGGCTGTGCCGGCTTCAAGCTCTATGCCAATGGCTTGGGCGTCAAAACAATCGAACCAACCCGGCGCATTGCGCGGCTCGATCTCTTCGGTGACGACATAGGTTTTCGACAGCATTGCAAGGCTAAGCGTCGTGTCGAAACAGGCGCGATACCGGATCGGAGAGCTGTCTGCGTCAATGGCGCGGAAGTTATTAGTCAGGATCGGTTCAGGCATGTTGGTCGACAGCGACACCAGTTCAACGCCTTGAGGCGGCGTAGGCACCTCGCGGTAATAGCCATAGACCTGAACGTAATAGAGCGCGATGCCCGCAATGGCTGCTGCGACCAAGATGACGCCTCCTACGATTTTACCGTTCATGCTGCGTCCTCGGACCAGCCACCTGCGCGGGTTTGAACAAAGGCGTCAGCGCAAGCTTTGGCCAATGTACGCACGCGCCCGATATAGGCCTGTCGTTCGGTAACCGAGATCACACCGCGCGCGTCGAGCAGGTTGAAAATGTGGCTTGCCTTAATGCATTGGTCATAGGCCGGATGCGCCATGACGATACGTTTGCCGGTTTTGGGATCAATAGCGTCTTGCGACAGGATCGCGTTACATTCGTTTTCGGCTTCGACAAAGTGGTCCAGCAGGACATCCGTATTGGCCACGTCAAAGTTCCAGCGCGCGAATTCTTCTTCGGTCTGCTTGAAAATGTCACCATAAGTCAGTGGGATCGGCGCGTCAGGGTCGTTGAACGGCATATCCATGACGTGATCCACGCCCAGAACATACATCGCAAGCCGTTCCAACCCATAGGTCAATTCGCCCGACACCGGGTGGCAGTCATGCCCGCCGACCTGTTGGAAATAGGTGAATTGCGACACTTCCATACCGTCACACCAGACCTCCCAGCCCAAACCCCATGCGCCCAAGGTCGGGCTTTCCCAGTCGTCTTCTACAAACCGAATGTCGTGCAGCGTCATATCAATGCCGATCGCCTGAAGCGACCCCAGATACAGTTCTTGCAGATTGGGTGGGCTTGGTTTGATCAGGACCTGATATTGATAATAATGCTGCAAACGGTTCGGGTTTTCGCCATAGCGCCCATCGGTCGGGCGGCGCGAAGGTTGCACATAGGCGGCTGCCCAAGAGTTGGTCCCCAAGGAGCGCAACGTCGTCGCAGGGTGGAACGTACCTGCGCCCACTTCCATATCGTAGGGTTGCAAAATCGCACAGCCCTGACGCGCCCAATAAGTTTGGAGGGCAAGGATGATTTCCTGAAAAGAACGGGGGCGCTGAACCGGATCGGACATGGGATAAAAGCCTTTACTGCTGCGCGCCTTTCCTACGGCGCGCTTGGCCAAGGGTCAATTGGCAGCTTTGTGATGATTTAACGCGCATCAGCCATGGCATTTTACCCCCGTTCCTGCTTATCTGCCTTTGATTTCAATGCACGAGAGCAGTTTTACAATGAAGCGATTGATCGTGGCCTTGTTGGCCACCCTGATTTTGACCCCTTTTTCCTTGATGGCCCAGTCCGCCAACGATGTTGTGTGGATTCAGATCGAAGCGCAACCTACCTTGTCGGAAGCGACCCAGCGTGCACAAGATTATAGCAACAGCATCGAGGACGTGAACGGGTTTTCCTTGGGAGGCGGCTGGTATGCAATCGTCGTGGGTCCGTATCGCCGCAGCGATGCAGAATTGCTGCTACGCGAATACCGTCGCGACGGCGTAGTGCCAAATGACAGCTTTGTGCAATTCTCGGAGCGTTTTCGGCAGCAATTCTGGCCGGTCGGCGTGAATGTACTGAACATCCCGTTAATTGCCCCTATCGTCTCTGATCTGGCGGCAGATGAGCCTTCGGCGACAGCCGAAGATCCATCAACCCCCATCACACAGACCACCTTGCCCCCAGCAGACGAGGCCATAGCCGTAGACGCCGACACCACCGTGGATGCAGAGCCAGCCCAGACCACAATGGTGCCCGTCCTGCCCGAGCCTCCAGCGGACGAGACTTTGGCAGAGGCACGCAATAACGAACGTGACCTAACCCGTCAGGAACGCGAACAATTGCAGGTCTCTTTGCAATGGACCGGATATTACAATGGTGCCATCGACGGTGCCTTTGGGCGAGGCACACGCGGGTCGATGGCCGATTGGCAAACCGCCAACGGTTATGATGCGACAGGCGTGCTGACCACTTTGCAACGCGCGGCACTGAACAAGCAGTACAACGCCGTCCTTGAAGGTCTTGGCCTGCAATTGGTTCGCAACACGGATGCGGGCATTGAAATGCTATTGCCCACCGCGATAGTGGCGTTTGAAAAGCTTGAGCCGCCGTTTGTGCAGTACAATGCAATCGGCGATATAAATGCGCGCATTTTACTGATCAGCCAAGCGGGCGATCAAGACACACTTTTCGGTCTGTACGACATCATGCAGACCCTTGAAATTGTCCCCCAAGAAGGCCCACGCGAGCGCAAGTCCAAAAGCTTTGAGATGATCGGCGAAAACGGCAGCGTTGTCAGTCAGACGCAGGCATCGTTGCAAGACGGCGAGATTAAAGGCTTTACCCTTATCTGGCCCGCAGGTGACGAAGAGCGTCGCCGCCGCGTGATGACCGAGCTGATCAAAAGCTTTACGCGCATTCCAGGCGTGCTGGATGCGGCAGCCGGCGGTGGGAATGATCAGGCGATTGATCTGGTGTCGGGGCTGCAGGTGCGTTTGCCAAAACTTTCACGGTCAGGGTTCTTTGTTGATGCCACAGGGACCATCGCGACCACGTCGCAAGCCGTTCAAAACTGCAACCGCATCACGTTGGACGACGACACCGAACTGGACCTTGTTGTAAATGATACGGCCAGCGGCATTGCCCTGCTCAAGCCACGCAACCCATTGGCCCCTCTCGAAGTGGCCAATTTCAATACTGTCCCGCCACGGCTGCAATCAGAAATTGCTGTTGCGGGTTTCCCTTACGAGGGTGTGCTGGGCGCGGCGACGGTAACCTTTGGGTCCCTAGCAGATGTGCGCGGGCTGCAGGGCGAAGAGAACATCGCGCGGCTGGACCTTGCCTCGCAGGATGGCGATGCGGGCGGCCCCGTTTTTGACAGCGATGGCCGAGTCTTGGGGATGCTTTTGCCCCGCGAGAACGGTGCACAGCAGCTGCCTGACGACGTAAACTTTGCTGTCGAGGCGACCCAGATTGCAGGCGTGGCGCAAAAAGCTGGCGTGACGGTACAGACCAACCAAGGAACAGGCGTTCTTCACCCCGAGGATTTGCGGGCCAAGGCCAAAGGCATGACCGTCCTTGTTAGCTGCTGGGAATAACACACGCAGTCGGGCGCTGAATTTTCAGAATAATTCTGCGCCCGTTCTCATTGCATGAAAATGACTAAGCAGTAATGCTAGGTGTCAGGTAAATCAGTGTCGGACGCCCGGCGCTGAAGGCGGCTTTCAAAATCTCAGGCAGCTCTTGCAACGACGTTGGTGCTGCTGACAACGCACCAAAGGCTTCGGCTAGTTTGCAGAAATCAGGGTTATGGGCGACCACGGCATTGGGCGCGATCTGCGCGCGGGTCATGCTATCCTCGATCTCTCCCAGCTTGCCATTATCCCAAAGAATGATTGGCAGCGACAGGCCTAGTTCGACAGCGACCCCCAATTCCTGAACCGTATAATGAAACCCATAATCACCGATAATTGCCATCGTGGGCAATCCGGGCCGGCCGATTGCGCCTCCGATGGCCGCAGGGGTGGCATAGCCTAGCGTGCCGAAGCCATAGGGATGATGCCAATGTCCGGGCGCGTCCATATCCCAGACCTCCTTGGCGGCATAGGCAAACTGGGTCATGTCGGAATAGATCATCGCATCCTTGGGTACCGCAGATTGCAGCGCGTCAATGACAGGCAACAATCCCGGACGCTCGGCCTTTATCTCTGACCGCCAGCGGGCACGGGCGGATGAGACCTCCTGCGGGGTCCAGCCTGTGCGGGGCTGCCCCAGATCCATGTCGCATAGCGAAGTCACAAACGCAGCTGCATCGCCATGCACCTGAACTTGCGCGCCTTGGGGGTCGGTCAGCACCGTCGGGTCAATATCGACCCGTACCAACTGGGCTGTGTGGCCCAAATGCGAGCGCCAGATATCGACCTCGGCCAGTTCTGTACCGACCGCGATTACCAGATCAGCGCCTGCAATCACCTCGGCGCTGCCGGGGCGCGCGAGGGCAGACCCAAAATGCAAGGGCGCATCAGGGGCCACAACGCCACGACCAGCATAAGTGGTAAAGGACGCAGCTCCAGTGCGGCGCAACAGGGTGTTGATATCACCGGCATCTTTCGCCCCGCCGCCAAAGACGAATAGCGGGCGCTTGGATGCCATCAATAATGCATGTACCTGCGCAACGTCTTCGGGACTTGGCCCTCTGGGCCGTGCCACCGCCGCAACTGCTGCCGGGTGGGACTCCGCCCCTGCCTCAAGCACTCCAATCGGCACCTGAATGTGCTTCGACCGTGGCCGCTGCAGCGTGAACTCGACCAGCGCGCGGTCAATCAGGGTATAGGCAGCCTCTGCTGTGCGGGCTTCCTCCGACCAGTCGCAGACAGTGGCTGCGGCGGCTTGCTGGTCTTTCATCTGGTGCAACTGGCCTTTGTGGGCCGCTGTTTCATCCAGACAAGACGACAGCACCAGCAGCGGCACAGAATCGCTATAGGCTTGGCCCATGGGAGTCATGATATTGCATAGACCCGGCCCCGTGATCACATAAGCAACGCCGGGCTTGCCGGTGGCCCGCGCATATCCATCGGCCATGAAACCGGCACCTTGCTCATGCCGCGCCAGCACATGTGTCAGGCCGGCCTCTTCAATCCCGCGGTACATTTCCTGATTGTGGACACCGGGAATACCAAAAATCACCTCGACCCCGCGATCCTTCAACATATGCGATATCTGCGCGCCCAAGGGGCGGGTCTGTTGGATCTTTTGCTTGGCCATCAGGCTCTCCAAAATTTAAATGTGAGGATGACATAAACTGCCATCAGTTCCAGCCGCCCGATCAGCATTGCGGCAGTCAGGATCCATTTGGCGGTATCATTCAGCGTGCTGAAATTGCCCGCTGGTCCGATGATATCGCCCAAACCCGGCCCGATATTGGCAAGGGCAGCCCCTGCCCCGGAAACGGATGTCACGAAATCCAACCCAGTCATGCTGAGTGCGACGGCGACAAGGCCCAGCGTCAGGGTGAAAAACATGAAAAATGACATGACCGATATCATGACATCACTGCTAATTGGACGTCCGTCATACCGCGGCGTAAAGATGCCGTGGGGCGATCTGATCCGTTGCAACTGCGCCCGGATCGAGGCGAACAGCAACTGATACCGAAAGATCTTGATCGAGCAGGCAGTTGACCCCGCGCAGCCACCGATCAGGCCGGTGAAAAAGAACACGGCAACTGGAAATGACCCCCACTGCATATAGTCAACCGACGCATATCCGGTTCCAGAAATGATCGAAGTGATGTTGAACAATGCCTCGCGTAGGGATTGCTCCCAATGCTGCGGAAAGAGCCCCTGGATCGAAATAAAGATCAAGATTACCAAAACAAATACGACAAGAAGGAACCCACGCACCTGTGGATCACGGTGCAGCGCCATCGGATGCCCGTTCAAGAGTTGCACGTAGCGCACAAATGGTAGCGCCGCGAGGATCATAAAGAAGGACGCCGCATATTCGGATGAGCCCGAAAACGTGCCAAAAGACGCGTCATAATTCGAGAATCCCCCTGTCGATACCGTGGTCAACGCGTGAACCGTTGCGTCAAACAGGTTCATCCCTAGGGCCGAATAGGTCAGGGTACAGGCAAACGTAAGCCATAAGTAGATCACAGATATCTGGGTGGCGATCTGACCGGCGCGGGGCAGGATTTTCCCAAAGGTGTCAAAGGCTTCGGATTTGAAAATCTGCATGCCGCCGACCCGCAGTTCGGGCAGGAAAACCATCGCGACAACAATGATACCGATGCCGCCCAGCCATTGCAGAATACCGCGCCACAGCAACAACCCTTTGGGCAATTCATCCAGGCCTGTGAACACCGTCGATCCCGTGGTGGTCAGGCCCGACATGGCCTCGAACACCGCATCGACCAGCCGCGCCTCGGTTGCGCCCAGCATAAAGGGCAGTGCCCCGAACAGGGGCAGCATCACCCAGACGCCAGTGGTCAACAAGAACGTTTGCTGGATCGTAAGGCCTTCTTTTACGCCATTGGCGCTGGCCAACGCAATCAGGCTGCCACCCAGAATGGTGATTAGCCCGGCCTCGACGAACACGGGCCAATGCCCGCGCCCTTCTGCAATATCGACCAGCATTGGCGCAATCATCGTGATGCCAAGCACAGCCACCAAAAGGCCGATCACATATCCAACTGGTCGCATATCCAACATGACGGCAGCGTTGGCGTGGCAAAGCGGCGGAGTCAAGGATCAGGCGGCCGGAAAACGAAAACGGCCCGCGCTGATGTCAGCGGGGCCGCATTTTCTGCGTCGTTAGGCTAGCTTAGATATAGTATAGATCGCGGAATACGTGGTGTACGATTTCTTCGCGTTTGAAGCCCAATTCTGCCTGTTCTGTGACGGATTTCGCATTCAAGGTTTCGATTTTCCGCAAGCGAGCGGAATTGGCGCTCGTTGCGATCATTGCCTGAACGATCCTAGAAAATACCTATAAATGAAATGGGAAAACGCCGCACAAGATTTGTGCAGCATTGAAGTTGGGGCGACTATGGCGGTGTCAGATCACCCGACGTGAAATAACGTAGTGAACAACTTGGGGTCGATGCTTTGTGCGGCAAAGGTTTCGCCTTGGGTCAAAATACTGATCGCATCGTGGCTGTGCAGGCTTTCCTGATGGCTGGCCACGACCCGAAAATCGCCAATGCGCGTATCGGCCTGCAACTGCTCGCAAAACAAGCGCGCCGCATCCTCGACAAAGATGGGATTGGCGGCGTTCAACTCGGCAAAGGCTTGTTCATCCTCGCGTTTGACCATCACTTGGGTCTCGGTGGGCACCGCACGGCGGGCCGCCTCGATCAGGTCCTCGAACCACAGACAGTCAGCATCATAATTCACATCAACCGAAATCCGCGCGACAGAGCGTTGCGAATGCGGTGTCGCCAACTGCCCCCGCGTGGCGCGGGCGTGTTCAGACAGTTCCAGCGAACAGGGGCAGGTCGATGAATAAACATAATCAAGGTGCATAATCTTTTTGCGGACGCCCGCGAATTCAACCAGTTCCAACGCGATGTCGTAATACTGGTATCCTGACAGGCCCGACCGCAAACTTTCGATCTTCATCGGAAAGGAAAAACGCATCTGGATCCGCGCATCAAGGCTCTCCAGATCGGCCTTATAGTCATCCAGCGCGGCTTCCATCACCTCAAAGCTGAATGTCTCGTCTCCGTACTTGTAAAAGCTGCGCATGATGCGGGACATGTTGATGCCCTTTTTTTCAGCCTCAAGGCTGACCGAGCCAGTCACCGATGTTTCAAGCGTCAGATCACCATTGTCGCGGGTGTGAAACCGCAAGGGCACCCGAAAGTTTGAAATCCCGACATGCTGTATTTGTTGTTTGGCCCCGCGGATCAGGCTGGAAGGTCCGTTCTGCAGGTCTGGCAACGTCGCCTTGTAATTATCGCCCACGGCGAAATCTTTGGGGTAAACGCGGTTGAATTCCGGGTATTGGTCGACATTGGTCAACAGCTGCGCCAAGGACGGGTCAAGTGCGTCAATGTCCGATTGGCTCGCTTCCGAGGCCCAAGCCCGCAAGGTATCAAGCGCCGCAACAGCGGCGTCACGGTCAGGTGAAACGGGAACGGGTGCGACGACATTCATGATTGAGCCCCCCTTGGTAGCTGTACAATATATAGGGTAATCATCGCACCGTTTCCATCAAACTGGTGAAAATAGTGGAAAAGGACGTTAGAAACTTACGCAGACTTGTCCAAAGCCTGTTTGATGTCCGCAAGCAGATCATCCACGTCCTCAAGCCCAGCCGACATGCGCACCAGTCCATCCGAGATGCCCAAAACGTCTTTTTGTTCCTGTGGCAACCGCTGATGCGTCGTGGTGGCGGGATGTGTGGCAATTGATTTGGCGTCAGCAAAATTGTTGGAAATGGTCATAATTTCCAATGCGTTAAGGAATTTGAAACAAGCCTCTTTGCCGCCCTTCACTTCGATTGTAAAAACGGTCCCACCAGACGGGGCTTGCGCCAACGCAAGCGCGTGCTGCGGGTGTGACGGGTGCGTCGGATAACGCACAGCGGTCAAACGCGGGTGGCCGTCCAACGCATCAGCCAGCTTGAATGCCGCATCGGACTGCGCGCGCACACGCAGGTCGATGGTTTCCAACGCTTTCAGGTGAGTCCAAGCGGTAAACGGGTTCATCGCGCCGCCTGTGTGTTTCATATAGGCCTCGATCGGGCCGCGGATCAGATCTTTGGAACCGCAGATCGCACCGCCCAGCAGACGCCCCTGCCCGTCCACGTGCTTTGTGGTCGAAATGATCGCTATGTCGGCCCCACACTCACGCGCATAGGAATAGACTGGTGTGGCCATGGCATCATCCGCCAGCACCAACGCGCCAACGGCATGGGCTTTGGCCACAACATGCCGCATGTCCACCACTTCTAATGTCGGGTTCGAGATGCTCTCGAAAAACACCATTCGGGTGTCGGGCCGGATTGCCGCATCCCACGCCGCGTTGTCAGTGCCGTCAATCAAGGTGATCTCGACGCCGAACCGCGCAAGGATGTCTTCGAGCACATACAGGCACGACCCGAACAGCGCGCGCGCTGCAACCACATGATCGCCTGCTTTCAGCAAAGCCGTCAGCGCACCGCTGACCGCAGCCATCCCCGACGAACAAGCAAAGCAGTCCTCGTAGCCCAGCATGCCCGCGATGCGGTCTTCGAACATGCGTACGGTGGGATTACCATAACGGGCATAGATAAATTCGTCGTCGCCCAACGATTGAAACCGTGCCTCGGCCTGTTCGGCGCTGTCATAGACAAACCCCTGGGTCATAAACATCGCCTCGGACAGCTCGTTATACTGGCTGCGGCGGGTGCCCATGTGAATGGCCTTGGTGCGTGGTTTCCAATCGTTGCTCATCTTTTTCATCCTTCTAACCCGAAAAACCGGGCGTAAAAAAACCCCAGACGCGGTCAAGCGAAAGGGGGCTTTCATCCTGACCTTTTAGCGGTATTTCAGCAGGTCGCCCTGCCCGTGGCCCGCAATCCGGTAACAAATCGCCACGCGACATCTGCTACGCCTGTGCGCGGCCCACGTCAACAGTCAGCACCAAAACACGGTTCGCTTTCCCTTGTGGGCCACCCAGAAACGCGCAGTATGGGGGGAACCTGTGTTTCCAAAAGGTAGCTTGTCATGACCGCCCCCATTGATCTGTATTACTGGCCCACGCCGAACGGCTGGAAAATCTCAATCGCACTCGAGGAAATGGGACTGCCCTATACCACGCATCTGATCAATATCGGTGCTGGCGAACAATTTGCACCCGAATTTCTTAAGATTGCGCCCAACAACCGGATGCCCGCAATTGTTGACCCTGATGGTCCTGAAGGCGCACCCGTTTCGATCTTTGAATCCGGTGCAATCTTGCAATATCTTGCCCGCAAAACAGGCCGGTTTGGCGGCACAACCGAACGCGAAAAGATCGCAGTCGAAGAATGGCTCATGTGGCAGATGGGTGGGCTTGGGCCCATGGCGGGGCAAGCGCACCACTTTTTGAAATACGCTCCCCACATGGATCCGCCTAACGATCTGCCCTATGCCAAAGACCGCTACCGCAGTGAAACCGCGCGGCTTTACGGGGTTCTGGACCGGCAGTTAGCAAAACACGAATTCGTCGCCGGTGATTTCGTGTCGATCGCGGACTTTGCGATTTGGGGGTGGGCATCCCTGTGGGAAGGGCAGCAGCAAACTCTGGATGACAAGCCGCACATGGCCCGCTGGCTGGAAACGATGGGTGCACGCAAAGGCGTTCAAGCGGGACGTGCGCTTTTTGCGGAAAAGCGGGCGGATTTCAGCAAAGACAGCAACGCTCAAACGACCCTTTTCAAACCGAAATAAGAGCGCCGCAGTAAATGGCTTTGTGAATTTGGCAAATAGTGGCAGAATAACCCTTGAATTTAAGGGAAATTGATTTTGGCTGCCTTCGATTTCAACTCTGAAATGCTCGTGTATGCGGCAGGCGCTTGCTATGTGCTGGGGTTCCTTATCATCAACCAGATTGCATTGCGGTTGGTGCTGATGGTGGGGACGGGCTTTTACATCCTGTATTACTGGAACGTTGCTGACACCCCCCTGTGGGATGCAATCTATATCAGCGGCATGATTGGTTTGGCCGACATGGTCGGGTTGCTGGCCCTAAAGGTGCGCAAATCGCGGCTTTCCATCCCGCGTGCGCATCGTGACATCTATGACCATTTTCCCAACCTGCCGCCCGGTGATTTCCGAACGCTGATGCGTTATGCAAAGCGGTACAAGCTGGATGAACCAACCAAGCTGACAATCGAAGGCGCGCCGATGACGCGGCTTTTTTATACCCTGTCAGGCGAAACGAAGATCACCAAAAAACACGATGCTTTCACAATGCCACCCGGCATATTCGTGGGCGAGGTCGCATTTTTGACCCATCAACGCGCATCCGCCACCACATTGATGAGCAAGGGGTCTGAAGTTCTGGAATGGTCAGCCGAAGATCTGCGCCGCGCCTCGATTAAATCAGCGCGGTTCAAGATGGCGCTCGAGGCGACTTTATCCTTGGATCTGGCACAAAAAGTCGCCCATTCCGTGGCCCCGAAAGAAGCTATTTGGCGCCCCGATTTGTCCCCCACAGCGCACTAAGCGTCGTCTTTTTCCAACGCGTATGTCTGAAACAGTTTGCTTTGCGCCATAAAGAACACGAACACAGCGGCCGTCAGCCCGAAGGTTTTAAAATAGACCCAAGTTTCCGTACTGGCAAAACGCCAGATCAGTTCATTCGCCAGCGCCAAGCCAAAAAAGCAGAACATCAGCCGTTTGGTCAGGATCATCCAGCCGGCGTCTTGCAGGGGCATCGTTTCTTCCATCACATATTTCAAATAGGATTGCCCGCGCACAAGCCCGATGGCCAATAATCCACCAAACAGCAGGTAAATCGCGGTTGGTTTCATTTTGAAAAACCGCTCGTCGTTCAGCCAGACCGAAAGCCCGCCAAACAAGGTTACCAAAATCACAGTCGCGACCTGCATCCGGCTTAGTTTGCCCGTGAGCGCCCACAACGTACCCGTGGCCACGATCAGCAGCGGCACAAAGGCGGCGGTGATCAGGATAAAGCCGCTGTACTCAGTGCCCCAAACCGTGAAAACATCGTCTTTGTAGCGCAGATAGGCCGCAAAAAAAATCAGCACAGGCCCGAATTCCAGGGCCGTCTTCAATAACGGGTTTATCTCGCGTTTTTCGGTCATCTTGCTCTCCATTAGCCGCCCATTTCAACTATTACAGCGCCAGCTGCAATCAATGCCATCAGCGCCACGCGGCGCGGTCCGACGGTTTCTTTCAGCACCAACCAGCCGATAATCGCGGCAAATACGGTCGAGGTTTCGCGCAGCACCGCCGCTTCGCCGACCTTGTCCAAGCGCGTGGCCAGCATGATGGACCCAAAGCTGAAGAACGCCACAAATCCGCCAGCGACACCGCGTGTCATCAGCGGGCCAAGTGCTGGCGGGTTGGTCATTTTCAGGTAGCGGCGCGCAGCAATCACGGGCATCACAAGCCCGTCGATCATGAAAAACCACGCCAGAAAGGTAAACGGGTTTTCTGTCGCGCGAATGCCGTAGGCGTCAAAGGTAGTATACAGCGCCACAAACAGCCCCGTCAGCACCGCAAGGCCCAGCGCCATGTTCAACGTGTCGCGTTCGGACACCAGATAGACCATGTTATACAACGCCAGCCCAAAAATACCGGCCATAAGGACGCCCACGCCCATCCACTGCGCTAGGGTAAAGCTCTCGTTGAAAATCAGATAGGCCCCGATCACAGTGAACAGCGGCCCCGTGCCGCGCACTACCGGATAGACGACGGTATAGGCCCCTTTGGTATAGGCCCACGCCTGAAGCAGTTTGTAGATCACATGGATCACAAATGCGCCTGCAAATATCGGCCACATATGCGGTTCGGGCCAAGGCACAACGAAGAGCGCAAAGGGAGCCGCCATCATACCATAGGAAAAATCAATCGCCCCGCGCGTCAGCCATGGGTCATGCCGCCCCTTTTGCAACGCGCCAAATACCGCATGCAAGAATGCTGCCAGCAATGCAAGATATAGGGCCGCTTGATGGCCCGCTGCGGTGCCTTCAATCTGGGCAATCCAGTCAGTCACGGGCGTCGCCCCCAATGAAAGGGGTCACTGAGGGTCCAGGCCCATCAGTGCATCCGCAAATTCCTGCGGGTCAAACGGTTGTAGATCGTCGATCTGTTCACCCACGCCAATCGCGTGGATCGGCAATCCGAATTTATCCGCCAATGCCACCAGCACACCGCCCTTGGCCGTTCCGTCCAGCTTTGTCATCACAAGACCGGACACATCCGAAATCTCTTGGAATACTTTAACTTGATTTAGCGCGTTCTGCCCCGTCGTCGCGTCCAACACTAACAGCGTATTATGCGGGGCCGAGGGGTCTTTCTTGCGGATCACGCGCACGATCTTGGCCAACTCCTCCATCAAATCACCACGATTTTGCAGCCGTCCAGCGGTATCGATCAGCAGCAAATCCGCACCATCGCGTTCGGCTTGCCCCATCGCGTCGAAGGCAAGGCTGGCAGGGTCAGACCCTTGGGCCGCCGTCAGTACAGGCACGCCCGCGCGGTCGCCCCAGACCTGCAGTTGTTCCACCGCAGCGGCGCGGAAGGTATCGCCAGCGGCAATCACCACATGCTTGCCCGCCGCCTTGAACTGGCTGGCCAGCTTGCCGATGGTCGTCGTTTTGCCGGACCCGTTCACGCCCACAACCAACACCACCTGCGGTGTCTTGGAATACAACGGCAACGGCTTGGCAATCGGGTCCATAATCCGCGCCACCTCGGCCGCTAACAGACGTTTGATTTCCTCAACTGACAACCGCTTGCCAAAGCGCCCTTCGGCCATGTTTGCAGTGACGCGCAATGCGGTATCAACGCCCATATCGGTTGAAATCAGCAGTTCTTCCAACTGCTCAAGCATTTCGTCATCCAGAACGCGGCGCACGACTGGCGCGGCCGTGCTGCGCCCCATCAAGCGCCCCATAAACCCTGGTTTTGCGGGCTCGGGTTCCGTGGGTTCCGGCTTGGCGGGTTCAGGCGCTTCCAAATCGGAAACTGCGGGTTCGATAACCTCGCGCATGGGAACGGGTTCGGGCGGGGTATCTTCAACGGCGGGCATTGGCGCGGGATCATCATTGACCGCCTCGGGCAATACCTCGACCGCGGCGGCGGGCGTTTCCATCACCTGATCAACGGGTACCTCGTCGATGGTTTCGGGCGTATCAACAGCACCGCCATCGTCAACAATCGCCTCAAGACCTTCGTCAATCTTTGACGATGATTTGAACAGTTTGCTTTTCAGTTTCTTGAAAAAGGCCAAGCGTAGTCTCCGCAAAAGTGTCAGGCGTTTGCAATGATCTATAGGCTCACTGGGCCAGAGGAAAGGGCTGCAACAGGAATTGACAGCGCACGCGCCCTGCCCCACCAAGAGTATATGCGGTTCGTATTGATATTTACCCTTTTGCTTTTGGGGAACGCGGGGCACGCGGAACCCGGGCAACGCTATTGTTCCAGCACCAAATGGGGCAACGTCCAATGCATCAGACCGGCGCATTTCGTATTTGACACCTGCAATGCGATCAAGGTTTTTTCAGACCGTCACGGGCTGAACCGTGATTTCTTTGCACGGCTGATCTGGCAAGAAAGCCGTTTTGATCAAAATGCCCTGAGCCATGCAAACGCACGCGGGATTGCGCAGTTCATCCCGTCAACTGCAGCGCTGCGCGGGCTAAAAGACCCTTACAACCCCGCTGACGCACTAGAGCATTCCGCGCAGTATCTTGCGGAAATGGTCGGGAAATATGGAAACGAGGGCATGGCCGCGATTGGCTATAATGGGGGCGAACGCCGCGCCGAAGGGTTTCTGGAGGGCAAAGGTTTGGCTTCTGAAACCGTGAACTATGTTCCCATCATCACAGGTCTAGCCGCCGAAGCATGGCGTGACACGCCGCCCAAAAAGCCCGATTTTCGACTGTCAAAGGACAAACCGTTCTTGGCCGCCTGCTATAAAATGGCGGCGTCGCGTCGTATCACACCGCTCAAAATCACGCCCCCGCCACCGATCCTGAAACCGTGGGGCGTGCAGATCGCATTTGGGGTTTCAAAAGCTTCAGCCCAATCAAAGGCGAAATCGAACACTTCATCTTGTCGTAGGGCGCTGAGCGGCAAAAGGTTGGATATGGTTTTCAAGAAAAACCGCGTCTCGGGGCGAAAGGGTTTCTATTTTGCGCAATACGGTTCGGACACCCGCAGCGGCGCGCAAAAGCTTTGCGCACGCCTGCTTCAAAACCGGTGCACCTGCCTGATCATCAAAAACTAGCCAAGATTTTGCCCCGCCAGCAATGGTGCTACACCTGTACCGACATGATTGCAGCCACCAGATCAGCCGCGCCGAAAGGCTTTTGGAGCAATTTGACCCCGGGATCCAATCGCCCATTATGGACGATCGAATTATCACTGAACCCGGACATAAAAATAACGGCGGCATCGGGGTAAAAGGGAGCAAGACGTTTGACCACCTGATTGCCGTCCATGCCATGTGGCAACACAACATCGGTCAGAATCAGATCAACATGCGGTAGCGTTTCTGCCAAAGCCAAAGCGTCTGGCCCGTCCTCGGCATCGTGAACAATGCACCTCATGGAAATCAGCATAACCCTGAACATGTTTCGAAGGGCTTCGTTGTCTTCGACAAGCAAGACGACCATGCCTGTGAAGTCAGGGCGCGGCAAACTCGGGGCGCTGACTTCCGCTGGGGCATCCACCTCGGCTGCGCGTGGTAAATATAACTTGATCGATGTGCCGACATTTAGTTCGGAATGGATGGTCAAGTGCCCCCCCGATTGTTTGGCAAATCCGAACGCCATGGGCAGCCCAAGACCTGTCCCCTTGCCGACCCCTTTGGTGGTGAAAAACGGCTCGATCGCCTGCTGGATTGTATCAGCTGACATCCCATGGCCGATATCATTGACGGAAATACAGACGTACTCACCAGCGGCCACACCCGGATGAGTCGTTTCGCAATCACTACCCAGCCGGAAATTGGCGATCTCGATGGTCAGCGTTCCGCCGTCCGGCATGGCATCACGCCCATTCACCACAAGGTTCAGCAACGTCGTCTTGAGTTTTTCCGGATCGGCGTAGACGCTCCAGAGATCGTCTTCGGCAATGATCTCAAGATTGATGGCTTCGCGAACCGATGTGTCAAACAAGGCGCTGGAGTCGCGAACCAGCTTTGCTGCATCAAAGTTTTTGGGCGACAATGGCTGTTTGCGCGCAAAGGAAAGTAATTGCTGGGTTAATTTTGCCCCGCTGCCTACCGCAGAAAGCGCCACGTTTAGAAATGCGCGTTCGGTTGGACTTTCTAATGTAAGAAGGGTTAGTTCGATGTTGCCAGAAATAATCGCCAGAAAATTGTTGAAATCATGGGCCACGCCACCGGTCAACTTGCCAATGGCATCCAATTTTTGAGCCTGCAAAAGCTGTTCTTCGATTGTTTTCTGTTCGGTGATGTCTTGAGATACGGCTTCGAGCAAAAGATTGCCCGTTTTTGGATGATGAAAGGGCCGTAGGATTTGGCGCAAAAACCGAATTTCGCCGTTCTCCAGCGAGAATTTTAGGGTCGCTTCGACGATCTCTCCTGTTTCGAAACGTTCCCGGATTAATTGCAGCTTTTCAGGGCTCTCATCGCGCAACATCGAGCCTACATAGACCTGCCGCACATCCATATCGATAACCTGCTGTACGGTCATATTAAGGGCCTGTGCAAAGATCGGATCACACTCAAGGAACTTGTCCAGTGTGACGTCAAAGGTTGCAAAGCCTAGCCGCGCCAACCGGGCTGCGTAGGCCAGCTTCTTTTTCGAACTCTTACCAGCAGCCTGCGACGACAAAATCTGCTCGCGCATGCCGTGAATGGCTTCAACCAGGGCTGTCAATTCATCCCGAGGACGCCGGATTGGCCCATCGTCCAAGTCAATCTTAAGCGTCTCCCATTCTTCTGGGAACTGCTTGAGAGTATCTGAAATTTTAAGGATTGGCCTTAGCACAGCGCGATCCAAAAGCCGCAGCACCAAAAAGCCAATGAAGAAAATAAAAATGACCGAGATGACGATCGTGGCCGCTATTCGGAGAAGTATCACTTCCCATATTTCGCCTCGCGAGACCTCAAGAACCAGCGTAGCGATCTGCACACCGCTTGACGGGCCTGCTCCGAACAGAGGCGTTTCCAGCCGGTAGGCAAATGATTTTTGGTCAACAGCGCCCGCAACTAGGTTGATCAAATTCCCGTCGGAAACTGTTGCCCCTGTAACGACCCCAATCTCGACATAGCTGTCGAGAAGCCTTTGGGCGCTCTCAAGATCATATTGCCAGATGTCATCTTGCATCGTTGGGACAGTACTGGCGGCCACGTTATCAACGCGCTCTTTCAACCGCGCCTCGGAAATGTCGTAGTAGAAAACCGATGGGACGAGACATGCGACAATAATCAAACCGATCATCGGCCCCCAAATCGCCTTGAAGATTTCTCGTCGTATGCCCGCTGGGAAAAAACGGTATATCACTCCGAAACATCCTGTTTCGTCACAGTATTGGCGCGACCGAGGATTTCGAAATAAGTCCCATCAACCTTCATAGACCGGATAGCCCGCGCCAACTCTGGCGCAATTTCAGCATGTTTCGAGTTCAGATTTATATATAGCCGCGAATAATTCATATATTTCGAGAACTTTAGCTCCGTGGTCTTTCTCTCGCTCGCGATATGTCGGGCCTGCGAGAAAAAGATGTAGGCGACATCAATCCGGTTCTGGGCCAGCATCTCCATTAAAAGCGCGGGCGAATGCGCCGCATATTTATCCGGCACGTCCTTTAGCAGCATTGCCGCTCGCTTGCAGGCCTTGGGATAGCCTACGCGGTACTTACTGAAATCAGAGAGCGTATTAATCTCGATACCGTCGCGCAGAAAGACACCTCCTGCGATGCTGGCAAAAATCGGTTCCAGCACACGAACCAAAGGCTTCAGCTGAGGCGCGGCCATTATCGGGGCTGCTATAAAGCCGTCAAATCCACCAGTAGCGGTGCCAAACATTCCACGACGAACTGTGGTTGGCTGATAGACAAGTCCAACATTAGCGCGCGCAAAGGCTTCCTTGGCGATAAGGTCGATATATCCATTTTGATCAGCGGTGGTCTGTGGGGGACTAAGCGCCACCGCGAGGCTCAGCTTTACGTCTTCGGCCTGCAAGGTTTGGGCAAAGGCGCAAATCGCAAACACAGTTAAAATTACAAGCGGACGGATAGAAGGTATGGCCATAGCTACGTTTCCATTCTGGCAGCACATCACTCGAAATTGTGATCCCAAGAAGATTACAACCCCAGGATGGTCCAACGGGCATCAAAATGCAACTCTTGAGTGCTCACGCCGCAGATAATGCAACTTAAACGGATATTTGCGATCCAATTCCTATCGCCAATCGGCACGGCCGCAACGAAAATTCCAAGGTGAACTCGCGGCCAAACGGTTTGGCTATTCACGCACCGGTCCACTCCGCAATAGGATAGATTAGCGGACTATGTTGCAATTCGTGGGGACTAAATCTCGTCCGCGAAATGCTTCATCACCAGCCGGATCGGGTTTGGCGCGGCCTGCCCAAGCCCGCAGATCGACGCATCAACCATGGCTTGGGACAACTCCTCTAGCAGCGGTTGATCCCAATGATCCGCCTCCATCAGTTTGACCGCCTTTTCGCAGCCAACACGGCAAGGCGTGCATTGGCCACAGCTTTCGTCTTCAAAAAACCGCAGCATGTTCAGCGCCGCCGCCTTGGCGCTGTCATCTTCGGATAAGATCACAACCGCAGCCGACCCGATGAACGACCCGTGCTCTTGCAGAACGTCAAAATCCATCACCAGATCCGCCATCGATGCGGGCAACAGCCCCGAGGAAGGCCCACCCGGTTGATACGCCTTGAACACATGGCCTTTTGCCATGCCGCCAGCGGCGTCGATTATGTCGTTGGTCGTTGATCCGGCAGGCAGCAGATACATGCCCGGTTTGGCTACACGCCCCGAGACAGAGAAGCTCCGCAGGCCTGTGCGGCCGTTCTTGACCGTAGAGTTCAGCACCTGCGGCCCCTCGCGACAAACCCGCGTGACCCAATGCAGTGTTTCGATGTTATGTACCAAAGTCGGGCGGCCAAAGATGCCGACCTGCGCCACATAGGGCGGACGGTGCCTTGGCATGCCGCGTTTGCCTTCGATGCTTTCGATCATGGCGGATTCTTCGCCGCAGATATAGGCCCCAGCCCCGCGTCGCAGATCAATATAGCCGGGTTCAACAAGCCCCGCGTCTTCAAGCGCCGCGATTTCCGTGCGCAGCAGCGCCAGCACCTGAGGGTACTCGTCGCGCATGTACAAGAATACTTTGTCCGCCTCGACCGCCCATGCGGCAATCAACATTCCCTCAAGAAACTGATGCGGCACACGCTCCAGATACCAGCGGTCTTTGAACGTCCCCGGTTCGCCCTCGTCGCCGTTCACAGCCATATAGCGCGGACCCGCGTTGCCTCGCACAAAGCCCCATTTCTTACCCGACGGGAACCCTGCGCCGCCAAGACCACGCAAGCCAGCCTCAAGCAGTTGGTTCTGGACCACTTTCCAGTCGCCCGTACTGCGCAGGGTCTTTAACGTCTCGTAACCGCCATCCTTGGCATAGGCGGCAAAATCTTCGTAGTCTGGAACATGCACATGGGTGTCGCCCGCAGCAATCACCGCCTCGACCTTTTCCAGCGTGGCGTGATCGACAAAGTTATGACCGATCTCAAGCGCAGGTGCCGCGTCACAGCGGCCAATGCAAGGTGCGCGTACGACACGAACTTCGGCCGCATTCAGGCCATCCTCGAGGGCTGTCTTTAGCGCCTGTGCTCCTGCCATCTCGCAGGCCAAGGAATCGCAGATGCGGATGGTCAGTGCAGGGGGCGGCGTCTCGCCCTCTTTGACCACGTCAAAATGGGCATAAAAGGTCGCGACCTCGTAGACCTCGGCCATGCTCAGGCGCATTTCCTCGGCCAAGGCACGCAAATGAGCGGCGGACAGATGGCCATATTCGTCTTGGATCAGATGCAGATGTTCAATCAGCAAATCAGCGCGGCGGGGTTTGTCGCCCAACAATGCGCGCACCTCGTCCCATGCGGCATCGTCTAACTGACGCCCCTTTGTATGGGTGCGCCCTTTGCCCTTGCCGGATTTCCAAACGCCTTTTTCGGGGCCTTTGCCGTCAGACTTTTTGTGCTCATCAAATGCCATATTGGCCCCCTCGCCAGGTTGTTGCGGCCAGACTATCAAAGTTGCGCCGCCCGGCACATTCGAAAAACGACCTTTCCCTCGCACTTTACGCGGTGCCTGTGACAGGGTGTGCCCTTTTTCGCGCCGCATTTAGCCTATAAGAAACGAGCAAACCCTGACGGGATCAAAAACGGAGCCTAAAAGATGATCTGGTACGCCATCGCCAGCCTGACCCCCGCCGTGCTTTTGGCGCTGGCTTGTCTTTTTGGCGGGCCGTGGCCGCTGGCGGCGTTGTTGTCGATCACGGTGATGGTGTTTTTCCTAGACCGCATCCAGCGGCTGACGCCAGCGCGCGATGAAACGGGGCGCGGCATAAGCCTGATCCTTGCTGCCGCGCATTTTGCGCTGTTGCCTTTGGCGGTTTGGGCGCTGGCAGCCAATAGCGGGTTAAGTGTTGCAGATAAGGTGTTGATATACCTTGGTTCAGGGTTGTTTTTTGGTCAAATCTCGAATTCCAACGCGCACGAGCTGATCCACGCCAGCAGCCGCTGGCCAAGGCGTATTGGAACGGCAATCTATTGTACGCTTTTACACGGTCACCACGTGTCCGCGCATTTGCGGGTGCATCACGTCCACGCTGCGACCGATGCTGACCCGAATTCTGCCCGCCTAGGCGAAGGATTCTATGCCTATGCCCTTCGTGTGCTACGTGGCGAATTCTTGGCAGGGCTGCAGGCCGACACCAGTCATCGCGCGCGCGCCGCAGGTCAATCTGTGCTTAGCCACCCCTATGTCGCCTATATTACGGGGGCCTTGCTGTCGCTCGGCTGTGCCGCTCTAGTCGCTGGAGGGCGCGGTGTTCTTGCTCTGCTCGCCATTGCCTTTTATGCGCAGTTGCAACTGTTGTTGTCGGATTACGTGCAGCACTATGGGCTGCGCCGCCGACGCAGCACGGATGGGCGTATGGAACCCGTCGGACCTCAACACAGCTGGAATGCGCCTTCGTGGTATTCATCAGCGATGATGCTGAACGCACCGCGTCATTCCGACCACCACATGCGCCCCACCCGCGCGTTTCCCGCGCTGGAACTCACGCTAGACACGATGCCGGTCCTGCCGCGATCCTTGCCGGTGATGGCGGTTCTTGCGCTTGTGCCCCCGCTTTGGCGACGCGTCATGGACCGCCGTGTCGCGCGCTGGCAGCAAACCGCCTGAGCCGTGCGTATCGCCGCTGGAACAGCCGCACGGTTTCTGGCAGGATTTGATCTATGAAACACACCCTTATGTTCCTTGCCATGGTCATCGCCGCACCGCTAGCAGCCCAATCGACCATGACTGCCGAAGAATTTGACGCCTATACCCGTGGCAAGACGTTGTTTTACAACAGCAATGGCCAGACCTACGGCGCAGAACGCTATCTTGAGAACCGCCGTGTTGAATGGTCGTTTCTAGATGGCGAATGCAAACCCGGGCAATGGTACGAGGAAAATGGCCAGATTTGTTTCACCTATGACGACAACCCCGATGCACAATGCTGGACGTTCCAACTGGGCAGCGGCGGATTGATTGCGCGGTTCGAGAATGACCCCGCGACAACCGAACTATACGAGGCCGAAGACATCGACGAAAAGCTGCTGTGCCTCGGTCCAAGGATCGGCGTTTAGACAAGCCGCGTCTAAAACAGACTGCCCTGTTCGGGGGCCTTTTTCGCAGCTTTGCGCGGTGCCGAAGTACCGCCTATTTGCATGCGCCCATCCGCGAATTCAATCTCAAGCGACGTCGCAGCTTTGGCCGCCTTTTTGGTCGTGACCAACCCGCCATCACCCCGTACCACAGCATAGCCGCGGGAGAGGGTCGACTTGTAACTCAGCATTTCGTGCAACCGATCAAGCCCTGCAACCTGCTTGCGCCAGCCTTGGGTTTGACGCTGTCCGGCATCTGAAAGACGCCGCGCAAGCGCTTGGAATGACTCCGTTTTACGAAGGTGGTCTTGCGCCAATGCCTCGGGACGAAAGCGTAGCGACAAAGCGGCCAACCGACGCTGTTCAGCCTGCAAGGCGCGGGTCAGCGTGCCGGGGCGCAGCGCGCCTGACATATTCGCCAGCCGCACTTTGCGTTTCTGAACGCCCGTGGTAAGCGCAGGCCCGAGCCTCCCTGCCAGAACATCCAACCTTTGACGCGGCCCATCCAACAAGCTTTCAGCCCGTGGCAAGGCTCGTGCCATGTCTCGCAACCGCTGATCACGCCGCGCCAAACCTTGGCTAAGCGCACGGGTCATGCGCGCCTCTTGACCGTCCAGCCATGCAACCAGTTCGTGGCGCACAGGCACCGCCAATTCAGCGGCCGCCGTGGGCGTGGGGGCGCGGATGTCGGACACATAGTCGATCAGGGTCGTGTCCGTCTCGTGGCCCACGGCCGAAATCAGCGGGATGTCAGATGCCGCCGCAGCGCGCGCCACGATTTCCTCGTTAAAGCCCCAGAGATCTTCGACCGATCCACCACCCCGCGCGACGATCAGCAAATCAGGTCGCGGGATCGCACCGCCGTGCGTTAGCCTGTTGAATCCTTCGATAGCACGTGCAACTTCGGGTGCGCATTTCGCGCCCTGCACGGCCACCGGCCAGATCAGCACTTTGCGCGGAAACCGGTCGCGCAAACGGTGCAAGATATCACGTATCACTGCCCCCGAGGGTGAGGTGATCACCCCGATCACATCTGGCAAATAGGGCAGCGCGCGTTTGCGTTCCGGTGCGAACAACCCTTCGGCGGCCAGCGCCGCCTTGCGTTTTTCCAGCAGCGCCATCAACGCGCCCATGCCAGCAGGTTTGATGTCTTCTATCACGATCTGGTATTTCGACTGCCCACCAAAAGTGGTGATGCGGCCAGTGGCGATCACCTCCATGCCCTCTTCAGGTTGGGTTTCTAGCCGCGCCGACACGCCCTTCCAGATTACACCCGAAATCACCGAACTGTCGTCCTTGAGGTCCAGATAGATATGCCCCGACCGCGGACGGCTAACGCGCCCGACCTCTCCGCGAATCCTGACATGGGCGAATTCCCCCTCGATCACCCGTTTGATCGCACCAGAAAGCTCGGTCACGGTGAATTCGGGGCTGTTTTGGCCCTCGCGAGGGTCGTCGATCAGGTCCATTCGGGCGTCCTTCGAGTGTGGGCTCGTGTCTGGCTTGTGTATTTCACGGCCCCAGCTTAGAACGCGCAGCAACCAAGGCCAAGGGAGCGCATTCATGAATATCCTCATTTTGGGCAGCGGCGGGCGTGAACACAGCCTTGCTTGGGCCGTTCTACAGAACCCCAAGTGCGACAAGCTGATCGTGGCACCGGGCAATGCAGGCATCGCGGCAATTGCGGAATGTGCGTCCTTTGACATCAACAATGGCGCGGCTGTGGTCGGGTTTGCCGATGAAAACAGCATCGATTTCGTCATAATCGGACCAGAGGCACCTTTGGCCGCTGGCGTGGCAGATGACCTGCGCAATGCAGGTTTTCTGGTATTTGGCCCGTCCAAAGCCGCCGCAGCGCTTGAGGCATCAAAAGCGTTCACCAAGGAAATTTGCGATGCCGCGAACGCGCCCACCGCGGCCTATGGCCATTTTACCGATGCCGCGTCTGCCCGCGCCTATCTGGCTGACCACCCCGCCCCTATTGTAATCAAGGCCGACGGTCTGGCCGCTGGCAAGGGCGTGATCATCGCAGAAACGGACGCCGAAGCATTGGCCGCCGTCGATACCATGTTCGATGGCACATTCGGTGACGCCGGTGCCGAGGTCGTGATCGAAGAATTCATGGAAGGCGAAGAAGCGTCATTCTTCGTGCTCTGCGACGGCGACACTGTGCTGCCCATCGGCACAGCCCAAGACCACAAACGCGTGGGTGATGGCGACACGGGGCCGAACACTGGCGGCATGGGTGCCTATTCCCCAGCCCCCGTTTTGACCGATGAAATCGCTGAACGCGCCTTGGCCGAGATTATCCGCCCCACGATGGCAGAGATGTCCAAACGCGGGATGCCCTATCAGGGTGTGCTGTACGCGGGACTGATGATCAAAGACGGCGCACCTCGGCTGGTGGAATACAACGCCCGTTTTGGTGACCCCGAGTGCCAGGTTCTGATGATGCGACTGGGGGCGCAGGTGCTTGATCTGCTCCACGCCGCCGCTGAAACCCGCTTGTCGGGCATTCAGGTGAACTGGGCCGAGGATCATGCGGTAACAGTGGTGATGGCCGCGTTAGGCTATCCCGGTGCCTATGACAAAGGTAGCGTAATTAGTGGTTTGGAAGCCTTGCCTGAGAATAGTCGCAATATGGTGTTTCATGCTGGCACTGCAGAGCAGGACGGGCGGATCGTCGCCGTGGGTGGCCGTGTATTAAACGTCACCGCCCGAGGAGATAGCCTGGCCGAGGCGCAAGCACGGGCCTATGAGATGGTGAATGCAGTTGATTGGCCGGGTGGGTTTTACCGGAGAGATATTGGCTGGCGCGCGCTAACGTAATCTGGTGTCGAACCGGGGGCTAGCCTCCGGACCCCCAAGATTTGGGACCATTTGGAACCCAGATCTGCCTCTAGCCCGGATGGATCGTGCAGTTTTGGGCTTTTGCGATATTTTGTGGCGTAAAGGGTTCTTTAAACGGATCAATCGCTAGCGTTCCGTCAACAAGGCTGACAGCGACCATTGCTGTATCAGCCGACGAGCGCCACGGCATTTGCGCCAATATCATCTGCGGGGTGCCCTTACAGGTTCGGATACCGCCTGCGATGTCCGTGTCACCAATGCGGTGATTGGTCAGGCCGGAAATGGTTGCAATTGGCGTCAATTGCGCGCCGTCAAATGCCAAGACCTCAACCTTGCCAGCAAGATGTGGTGTCACGACCATGGCGATCTCGGACCGTCCGTCGCCTGTGAAATCAGCTGCGCCAACCGGGGCCAGCCAGCGATTTTTGCGCCCGATGTGATCCGTCATGGCAAGCCGGCCCTTGGGGCCATAAACCACCAAACGCGCGCCCAAAGTCAGACTGCTTTCCACCACGATGACTTCGGGTGATCCGTCGGCATCAAGGTCAGCAACCCTAGGGGCTGTGTCCTCGAAAACCAGCGTTTCAGGCAGGATGAACCGCCGCTTGGTGCCGTCCTCCAGCGTGACCTCTAGCGCGCCCCATTCAATCGCGTCCCCCAGAATACCATGATCATAGCGGTCTGTAGGATCCGTATAGCGCGCCGTGACAATAGTCTCTGCCACGGCCGAACCGGGCACCAGCAACGCAGCCACCGCACACAACAGAAGCCGAGCGCGGCGGGCACCCCCTAAGGGCAGGTACGCCGGAAGACGCCGTGCCCCCGCCAGCATCAGATTTGCTTTTCTGGCATTTGGACGCGCAACCCGTCTAGCGCGTCGGTCACTTTGATCTGGCAGGTCAGGCGCGACCGCTCCGGATCAGGCTGATAGGCAAAATCAAGCATGTCCTCTTCCATGTCATCCTTTGCTGGAACCTTGTCCAACCACGCAGCGTCCACGTAGACGTGGCAGGTCGAACAGGCACAGGCACCGCCGCAGTCTGCTTCGATTCCGGGAATGTTGTTGTCGCGCGCGCCTTCCATGACGGTCATGCCATTGGCCACATCCACCACATGTTCCGTGCCGTTGTGTTCTACGTAGGTGATTTTGGCCATCTTGACCCCCTGTCCAATAAATATCGCCCTATGTGTAGCCAGCCCGGCCCCCCTTCGCCAGCCCCTTTTGCGTCGCGATTGCCGCAGCAACTTGCCAATCAGATTGCCCCTTGGCCATTGATCTAGGCATCGCCCGAAAAACGGGTTAGATTGCCGCAAAAGACAAGACCGACAAAGGCGTTGCGTGCAGGTAATTTCACGATCAGTAGTGTTAAAGGGGTGTTCCATCGCACTGTGCCTTGCGGCGCTGTCGGGGTGCGATTTGGCGAGCACCGATGCGGAGCCGCCAGAGCCGGGCGTGGTCGAGGCAACCACTCAAGGTCCCGCAGGTGCCCCCCCCGGATCATGTTGGGGGCGAACCGTGTCCCCCGCCGTAATTGAAACTGTGACCGAACAGGTTCAGGTCCAACCCGCGCAAATCAGCACGACCGGAGAAATTCAATCGCTGCCGATCTACCGCACGGATACGCGGCAGCAAATCCTGACACCGCGCATGGACAATTGGTTCCAGACCCCTTGTGCCGATCAAATGACCCCGCAATTTGTCTCAACCTTGCAGCGCGCGCTTGAGGCGCGGGGCGTATACGCCGGAGCAATTTCGGGCCAATACGATCAGCCCACCCGCAAAGCGATGCGCAGCTATCAGATCAGTGCGGGTGGCCCTGACAGCCCTATTTTGGCGTTGGCCACCGCACGTGGATTGGGCCTGATTGCGGTTGATCGCGCGACGCTAGAATAATTCTAAATCAGTACGTTACGGCGCGAACTTCATCGGCAGGGTGAATCTGTGAACCCCCGCCTTTAACCCCTTCGGCGCGGCAGCGATGCGGGCGGATTTCACCGCCGCCACTGCCGCCCGATCAATCTGCGGCACGCCGGAAGATCTGCTTACAGAAACCCCAACCACCTGCCCCCTCGTGTGGACCGAAATGGCCAGCGTGACCGTGCCGCGTGCGCGTGTCCCCGACGGATAGCGTTTGCGCCGCTCGATGCTGGTACGGATTTGCCCGCCCCAAGACGCCATCAGCTTTTTGACATTACCCGGTTTCGCTTTGGTTGCCGCTCCTGTGCCAGCCGTGCCTTTGGCCTTTTTCCCACCGGCTCCCGCTGCTTGTTGTGCTGCGTTAGATTTTTCAGATTTCTTTTGTTGGGGTTTCTGCGGGGCGGCCTTTTGAGGCTGCGCTGGCTTGGCCTTGGCCACCGGTTTCGGCTTTGGCACGGGCCGCAACTTGGGGCGTTGTTCTGCCAGTTTTGGCTTGGCTGCGGGGGTTTGATCGATGTTAGGCAAAGCAGGTGCACTGCCCGCGGCGGGACCCCGTGATGGCGCACGATAGGCAATGGCGCTTTCTGGTATCATGGGTTGGGGCACCGAAAGCTCCGGTACCGTTTGATCCGGCTGCGCCACGTCTTGTGTCAATTCTACAGGTTGTTCCCAAGCGGTTACCATGTCCTGCACAGACATATTTGCCGCTGCAAGGGTCACATGGGCATCTCCTCCCGCACCCGCAGCGCTTTGCGTACCGGAAGGGGCGATATAACCCACCGAAAGGTGCAGTGCTGTAGCACCAGCTAGAAATGCGGAGAATTCGAAAAACTGTTTCATGGCGTGCGGATTACCAATTCGACATCCGAATGGCCCATCGCAGAAAGCCGTGCCAGAACCTGCGCCAGCGTGCGGGCCTCAAGCGTTGCGTCCGCACGGATCGTAAGCGGTGCGGGATTGGCTATGCCCAACGCAACCCACGCTGCATCGTCCAGCGCGCCGTCAAAGGCAACGCTGCCTTGCGCAGACAAGTATAGGGTCTGGTCCCCAGCCAAATCGCCTTCGGTGCGGGATTCAGGCAGAGTCAGATCGAACGGCGGGGCCTGCGTGATCGTGGCGGACATCATGAAAAATATCAGCAACAGGAAAACGACGTTGATCATTGGCACCACTGATTCAGCGGGCTGACGGCGGCGGGGCTGGGCGAATTTCATGGCGCTACTCCACCACAACCAGATTGGCGAACCCCGCCGTTTGCAACGCTTGTGCAACGTCGAGCAATCGCTGCAGGGTTGCCCCGTCTCTACCGCGCAGAATAACCGTATCGCCAGGGTCTTGTGTCAGCGGGGTAAGCGCCTCGGGCAAACCTGCGATATCAATGCCAAAGCCGTTCAATGTCAGACCCTCAGGGGCGATGTCAATCAGACGCGGTGGGCCTGAATAGGCCGCGCCTGCCCCTGCACCAGATAAACGCACCGCTGCATCTTGGCCGAACTGTGAGGCCAACATGAAAAACACGAGTAGCAAGAACACTACGTCGATCATCGGCGTTAGGCTGGGCCTGCGGCTGCGGCGTGGTGTTGCAAAGGCAAACATCAGCCCGCCTGCCCGCTTTGGGTAAAGATCCGCGTGGCAATGTCTTCCATGTCGCCCTGAACACGTTCTGCAATCGCCTCGAACCAGCTAAGGGCAACTGCGGCGGGGATCGCCACGCCCATGCCTGCAGCCGTGGTCAAGAGCGCCTCCCAGATGCCACCGGCAAGAACCGCTGGGTCGGCCTGACCGCCTGTGGTTTCCAGCGCCTGAAAGGCATCAATCATGCCCAGAACAGTGCCCAGCAAACCGATCAGCGGTGCGATGGTGGCGATCAGTTCAAGCGGGCGCAGACCACCACGCAATTGCACCAGCACCCGCCCTGCAAGGCGCATCACCTCTTCTCGGGCCAGGCCGTCAGGCAAGCGGCGCGCGCCAAGCACATCGACAGCAAAACGGGCGCGCAGCCCTTTTGGCGGAACAGAATGGCCTGCAACAATCGCCTCGGCCCCGGCATGGGACCATGCGCCCATCAGCGATAATCGCCACAGTTTCCACAACACGATGGCCAGAACAAGAACGGACAAGACCGCAATGGCCCAAAGCGCCGGACCGCCGGTATTTAGAAAGGCGAGCATTTGGGGGGTCATGGCAGAACCTCTAGCGGTTGGAAAATGATACCGTTTGATGTCTCTTGCAGATGGGCGCTGATGCCAAAGACGGTGCGGATCAGATCCGCGGTCAGTACGTCGCGGGGCGGGCCATCGGCTGCAATGCCGCCGCCATGCAACATCACAATGCGCGTGCAATGGCGGGCGGCAAGACCCAGATCATGTAAAGATACCAACACAGATTGCCCCGTCTCGGCAAGGGCTGCAAAGGTTTGCATGGTCGCAATTTGATGCGCTGGATCAAGGCCAGCGGTGGGTTCATCGGCCATCAGCAAAGGGGCCTCTTGGGCAAGGCTGCGGGCTATCAGCACACGCGCCTGCTCGCCGCCCGACAGTTGCGTCGCCTTGCGGTGGCGGTATCCTTCAAGGTCCATGCGGGCGATGGCGCGTTCTACGGCGGCAGTATCTGTGTCCGTCGGCTTTTGCCCCGCAGCCAAATGCGGTGTGCGACCAAGGCGGATCAGCGTTTCAACATCCACCGGCCAGGCAATCTCGCGGGCTTGGGGCATCCATGCTGCGGCCCGCCCGCGATCCCGCGATGACATCGCCGCAAGCGAACTGTGCCCTTGCGCGGGTATCAACCCAAGGCAGGCCCGCATCAACGTCGTCTTGCCCACGCCGTTCGGGCCAACCAGTCCGACGATTTCCGACGGCCCGATCTCAAGGTTGATTCCGTGTAAAATCTGTTTGTCCCGGCGTTTCACTGCGAAGTCACGTACACTGAGCAAGGTCATAGCCCGTCCCTCCGCGTACGGTATATCAGGTGCAAGAACAGCGGCGCGCCGACCAATGCTGTGACCACCCCCAGCTTAAGGTCGCTTTCAGGCAGCACCACGCGCACCAGAATATCGGACGCAAGGATCATCGCCGCCCCGCCAAGCGCCGAAGCCCAAAGTAACGCACCGGGCCGTGCGCCCACCCAAGGGCGCAGCAGATGCGGCACCACAAGGCCGACAAATCCGATGGCACCCGCGACCGCAGTCGACGCCCCCACAACGGCCGCCGTGCCAAAGATCAACGACAGACGCAGGCGGGTCAGGTTGACGCCCATCGCTTCTGCGGCGTCTTCGCCTAGTGTCAGCGCATCCAGCCCGCGCGACAAGGTCGAGAGCAGCACGCCCCCTACGATAATCAGTGGCAAGGCGATCCAGACATGCACCATAGACCTGTCAGCCAGCGACCCCATCATCCAGAATATCATTTCCGTTGCCGCATAGGGGTTTGGTGACAGGTTCAACACAAGCGATGTCAGCGCCCCCGCAAAGGCTGAAATCGCGATTCCGGCAAGTATAAGGGTCAGCGACGATCCGCGTGGTCCGGCCAGCATCAAGACCAGCAAGACACCTATCAACGCCCCTGCCAAAGCCATGACTGGCAGCACCAACGCCATCGCTGCAGCAAGCCCCATTTGGATCGACAGAACAGCCCCAAGTGCGGCAGACCCTGATACACCGATCAATCCTGGATCGGCCAGCGGGTTGCGCAGATACCCTTGCATCGCGGCCCCTGCCAGCCCTAAAGAGCCCCCGACAAGCACCCCTAGAATGGCACGCGGCAGACGTATTTCGCGCATCACCAGCGTCATCGGGCCATCGCCCCCCACCACAAGCGCATGCAGGCTTTGCCCCACGCTCAGGTTTGCGGGGCCGATGACCAAGCCGGCCACGAACAAGACGGCCACGAGCGTTGACAGGAAAATCGCAAGCCGGTTCATTCGGACGCCCCCTGCTGTTGGACCCGTTCGCGCAGAGCCGCCATTTCGGCAATGGCTTGCAGTACAAAAGGCGTTCCGCACACCCAGTCGTGGTTCGTCAGTCCCGCCGCTTGGCCGTCATCGCGAAAGGCCGCTACAGCGGGATGGTTCATAATTTCCTCGGCGCGTGATCCGCCATCATAGGGAAGGCTTTGGATCACAGCATCGGGCTGGGCCATTGCCAGAACCTCAAGCGGCATGATCCCGCCCCCAGCGTATCCGGCTGCAAC
>CBDTUA010000023.1:0-51543 GCA_965363735.1 uncultured Sulfitobacter sp.
CGGAGGCCAGGATTGGTGTCCGCGTGCTGAACCGGATGACCGAACTTGGTCGCCCTAATTTCGAACGCACCGCCTGAATTCCGTCTCGGATAGGCCGCGTTCCGAATTGGAGTCGATCCGTGCAACACGACCCTTATCATATAAAAATGGGTCTCTAGCATAAGCGTTAGTCCTGAAAGACATACGTTCCAGGTGCATCGCCCAGCAAAGGATATCCCTTTTTAACTGCACCAAGCGGTGGGGGGGCGACTGAGTTGCCTGATGCGTCAGACAGCCAGTTCGAAAGGGCGGGCCACCATGATCCATCGACGGCGTCGGTTTCCGCCAACCACCGATCCGGATCAGTATAAGGGTCATCTTTTGCCTTGGCTTTAATCCGGTAGTGGCGGTGGGCGTGCCCAGGCCCTGAAATGATCCCAGCGTTGTGCCCCCCGTTTGTCAGCAGAAAGGTAACATCGGTGTCGGATAACAGGTTAAATTTGTACACGGAATGCCATGGGGCAACGTGGTCCCATTCGGTTCCCACCAGAAACACCGGGACACGGATGTCGGAGATTGCGATCGGGCGACCGCCAACCCTGTAACGTCCTTCTGCGAAATCATTGTTCAGGAAAAGCTCCCGCAGATATTCGGAATGCATTCGAAAAGGCATCCGGGTCGCATCAGAGTTCCATGCCATGAGGTCAGACTTTTCGGACCGCTCACCCATGAGATAGTCGTGTACGATACGCGACCAGATCAGATCGTTTGAGCGCAAAAGCTGAAATGCCCCCGACATTTGCTTGGTATCCAAATACCCTTTGTCCCACATCATATCTTCGAGAAAGGTGAGCTGGCTGTCATTGATGAATAGCATTAATTCGCCCGCTTCGGTGAAATCTGTTTGGGTTGCTAGGAAGGTCAGGCTTTTGAGGCGGTCGTCTTTGTCCCGCGCCATTGCAGCCGCTGCAATCGACAACAGCGTCCCGCCAATGCAATAGCCTAGAGCGTGTACCTTTTGCCCTTCGGTAATTGTGTCGACCGCATCAAGCGCGTCCATGACACCCAAGGAAACATAGTCGTCCATCCCCAAATCGCTGTCCCCGGCGTTGGGGTTCTTCCAAGAGATCATAAACACAGTGAACCCTTGGTCCGCTAGATATCGCACTAGGGAATTGGTTTCGCTCAGATCGAGGATGTAGTATTTCATGATCCATGCGGGCACGATCAAGATGGGCTCGGGGTGAACCTTTTCAGTCGTAGGCGCATATTGGATGAGCTCGATCAGTCGGTTGCGATAAACCACCTTGCCGGGTGTGACCGCCATGTTGCGCCCGACCTCGAAATCATCAAGACCGAGAGGTTTTTTCCCAGAATTGGCCCGCGACAGGTCCTCGATGAAATTCTGCCAACCGTGATACAAATTCATGCCGCCGGTATTAACGGTCTTGGCTATTATTTCCGGGTTTGTCAGAACAAAGTTTGAGGGCGAGAAAACATCAAGGACCTGGCGTGCAGCAAAGGTCACCACGTCCTCGTGTTGGCTGGTCACGCCCTTCACGTCGGTCGTTGCATTGTGCCACCATTGCTGGTTCAGCAAAAACCCCTGATACATAATATTGTAAGGCCATTTCTGCCAACTTTCCCCCGCAAATCGCTGATCCTGAGGCAGTGGCGTAATGCAGGTCTCAGGTGCGTCGGGACTAAGGCAGCAATCTGCCGTATGATTTACCCAACGCCATGCTTTTTGCCTGGATTTCTCAAATAACTCGAGCCTCTTTCCGGGAGCAGATGCCAGATGTAGTGCCCAATCGGAATAGGCGGCCGCAAGGGCAATTGGCGACAGGCCCGCAGTGAACTTTGCCAAAGTAGCGTTTAGGCCCTTGTCCAAGGCTTGTTCCATTGTCGTATGAGCATGGGACATGTTTGGGATAAAACCTCTAGCATCAGCCATCTTGGACACCTCATTCGAGGGAAGCATTGCAGCGCCCTTCTCGGACGACTTATTCTCGCGAATAGGTGTGACTTTGGCCATCGGATGACCCCTTTCCATGCTGCTTGAATATCTGGCTGATGTACTTGAGATGCCGCAGTTGCGAATTGATCTTCATCAATTTTTGCGCATCTCGGTGCTGTTAGTCTTCTCCAGCCAAGGTCTGAATTCATCTGCCCCATCTGTAGATGACGCCGGACGCAATGTTCAGATGGGAGGGTTTTAATGGCGTACAATCTGAAAAATCGACACTTTCTGACGTTGCGAGATTATTCGCCTCGCGAAATTGCGTTCCTGCTGAAACTCTCTGCCGATCTAAAGACCGCTAAATATACAGGTACTGAAAGGCCGACACTGCAGGGCAAGGACATTGCGCTGATCTTTGAAAAGGACAGCACCCGGACCCGCGTTGGGTTCGAGGTGGCGGCCTATGATCAGGGAGCGCGTGTGACCTATCTGGGCCCCACGGGTTCGCATATCGGCCACAAGGAATCCGTCAAAGATACCGCGCGTGTTCTGGGGCGGATTTACGACGCGATTGAATACCGCGGGTTTGGTCAGAATGTCGTTGAAGAGCTAGCCGAGTTTTCGGGTGTGCCTGTTTACAACGGCCTGACCAACGAATTTCACCCAACACAAATCCTCGCCGATTTCCTCACGATGCAAGAGCATGTGGAGAAGCCATTACACCGCGTCGCTTTCGCCTTTCTTGGCGACGCAGGCAATAACATGGGCGATAGCCTGTTGATCGGCGGTGCAAAGATGGGAATGGATCTGCGGCTTTGCGCCCCTAAGGCCTGTTGGCCAGATCAGGGGATTCGTGATGAGGCAGAAGCAATAGCCGAAGAGACCGGTGCCCGAATTCTGATCACAGAAGACGTGGACGTTGCTGTGAAGGGGGTCGATTTTGTCTATACTGACGTTTGGGTTTCCATGGGTGAGGCAAAGGAAAAGTGGGCCGAACGGATCAAGCTGCTGATGCCATATCAAGTAAACGCCGCTGTGATGGCCAAAACAGGAAATCCACGTGCATGTTTCATGCACTGTCTGCCAGCATTCCATAACACCGAGACCGTGGTTGGAGCCGAAATTCAGGCAGAGTTTGGCATCGACGCAATGGAAGTTACCGAAGAGGTATTTGAAAGCGCGGCATCAATCGTTTTTGACCAAGCCGAAAACAGAATGCACACGATAAAAGCGGTTCTTGTCGCTACTTTGGGGGCCTGAGATGCTGGTCGTCGCAGCCATAGGGGGCAACGCACTGCTGCAAAGGGGGCAACCCTTAACCGCAGAGGCACAACGCGCAAACATCAAGACGGCAGCGGTTGCCTTGGGCGAGATCGTGCGCGCCGGACATCAATTGATCGTTACGCACGGGAATGGGCCACAGGTTGGTTTGCTGGCCTTGCAAGGGGCCGCCTACAAGCCTGATGAGGCTTATCCGCTGGATGTTCTGGGGGCAGAGACCGTAGGTATGATCGGCTATCTGATCGAGCAGGAGTTGGAGAACACTCTGGGCCACGATCACGCCGTGGCTACTTTGTTGACCCAGGTTATCGTCGACCCGCAGGATCCCGCGTTTCAGACCCCGACCAAGTTTATCGGCCCTGCTTATTCAAAAGGCGAGGCAGAGGCACGTGCCAAATCGGCGGGTTGGACCATCGCCCAAGATGGTGATCATTGGCGGCGCGTCGTGCCGTCCCCTGAGCCCATCGAGATTCCCGATATGCGCGTGCTGCGCATGTTGCTGGATCAGGACGTGATTGTGATCTGTGCGGGTGGTGGGGGAATTCCCGTGATACGCCGCGACGATGGCAGCATGATCGGCGTGGAAGCGGTGATCGACAAAGATACCGCCAGCGCCCTTTTGGCGGCTGATATTGGTGCTGACGCCCTCCTGCTCCTGACCGACGTAGACGCTGTCTTTGAGGGGTTTGGCTCGGAAATAGCGAAACCAATTCGTCACCTGACGCCTGAGCAAGGGCGCTCGCTCTCCATGCCAAGTGGGTCGATGGGGCCGAAACTGACTGCCGCCTGTAGGTTTGCCGAATTGGGTGGGTTTGCGGGCATCGGCCGTCTTGCGGATGCGATGGAGATCCTCAATGGCAGCGTCGGTACTAGCATATCAAAGGTGAAGAGGGACGCAGAATGACTGTTCAAACAGCGCCCAAACCTGACGCTGTAGTTGACGGACGGATCGCTGCTATCCGTGGCGGGGTTGTCGATGTGGTGTTTGATGGGAAGGTCCCGCATATCCACGATCTGCTCTACGCCGGAGATGTCGCGCTTGAAGTCGCATCCCTGATCGGAGAGGGGATGGTGCGAGCAATTTCGATGGCTCCTGTTCGGGGACTTGGCCTTGGTATGAAGGTCCGGGCGACGGGTGGACCGATCATGGTACCTGTAGGGAATGCCATGCTTGGCCGGATGCTTAATGTGTTTGGCGCACCGATTGACGGTCTTCCCGCACCTGAGGCAACAGAGCGTCGTACTATCCATAAGAGCCCGCCCAAACTGAGCGATCGGGTGCTGCATTCCGAGATATTGGAGACCGGTATCAAGGCGATTGACCTTCTGTCACCGATTGAGCGGGGCGGAAAGACCGGGCTTTTCGGGGGTGCTGGCGTAGGCAAGACGGTTCTAATCACCGAACTCATCAACAACACCGTTCAGCATCACAAAGGCGTCAGCCTGTTTTGCGGTATCGGCGAACGATCACGCGAGGCTGAAGAACTCTATCGCGAGATGGGCGAAGCAGGTGTGCGTGACAACACCGTTATGCTGTTCGGTCAGATGAACGAGGCACCCGGCGTGCGGTTTTTGATTGGAAAGACCGCTTTGACAATGGCGGAGTACTTTCGCGATGACAAAGGTCAGGACGTGTTGCTGCTGATCGACAACATCTTTCGGTTCGTACAGGCAGGGTCTGAGGTGTCGGGGCTGATGGGGCGGATGCCGTCGCGCGTCGGATATCAACCGACGCTGGCAACTGAGCTGGCGAGCCTGGAGGAACGAATTACATCGACAAAACGCGGCGCAATTACATCAATCCAAGCCGTGTACGTCCCTGCGGATGATTTCACAGACCCTGCAGCGGCACATATTTTTTCGCATCTCTCTGCATCGGTCGTTCTGTCACGCAAGCGCGCCAGTGAGGGGTTATATCCGGCGGTTGATCCGCTCGCCTCGGCGTCGGTCATGCTAACACCGTCTGTAGTCGGCCAGCGCCACTATGACATCGCCCGCACCGTGCGACGCACGTTGGCTGATTACGAGGAACTGCGGGACATCATCGCAATGCTTGGCCTTGAGGAGCTTTCTTCGGCTGACAGGGCGACCGTATCGCGCGCACGGCGGCTGGAGCGGTTTTTGACACAACCTTTTGTGACGACGGAAGCCTTTAGTGAGACAAAAGGCAAAATGGTGTCCGTCGAACAAACACTGAGCGGATGCGAGACGATCCTAAACCAGACACATTTTGATCTGCCTGAAAGTGCCTATTATATGATTGGCAGTCTGGACGATCTGGAAAGTGTGTCATGAGCACTGCAACGGATATGAGCGTCACCCTGCGTTTGCCGACCCGAACGCTTTTTGAAGGTCGCGCTGAAATTATCACTGCCGTGGCACCAAATGGTGCGTTTGGCATTTTGCCGAACCACGTCGATTTTGTCACCGCTCTTGTGCCCTCAGTCCTCACCCTTCGACAAAGCAATGGCTCAGAAGAGATTTTTGGTCTGGATGAGGGGCTCTTGGTCAAGAAGGGCGACAAGGTTGTTGTTGTCGCACTGCGCGGTGTGCATGGCGACGACCTGAGCACCTTGGAGAACACTGTTGAAGCCAGTTTTATCCAGATGGATGAAGAGGAACGGCAGGCGCGCTCTGCGTTGTCACGGCTTGAGGCGGATATGGTGCGCCGGTTTGCCGAACTGCAAAGGCCAATACTATGACGCGTAAACCAGACAAATCGGCCGAAGACATCGCACGTCATGCAGAGCGCATGAAATCAACACGCGACAACCCCGGCCTAAGCCCACTGCGCGGTATCGGGACCTTCGGGATGATCGGTTGGTCTATTGTCGTGCCAACTGTTGGCGGTGCGTTTTTGGGTCTTTGGCTCGACCGTATCGCGCCGCAGGGCTTTTCATGGACGCTCGCCTTGATCCTTGGGGGTGTGGTTTTGGGCGCTTTTATCGCTGCGGCTTGGATCAACAAAGAAGGAGGTGGCAAATGATGCCCTTTGAATGGACTGCGATCGCATTTGGCTTTGGAATAGGGATCGGAACGAGTGCGGTGTTTTTTGCCGGCCTTGGACTAGGCATGCGGTTCGCTTTGCGCACGGCCAAACCTGTCGCACTGCTTATGTTGAGCGCTGCAGTTCGAATAATGGCCCTCTTGGGTGTTGGTTGGCTGGTGGTAGGGCAGGGTGGCCCGTGGTCTCTTATGGGATATGCGGTCGCCTTTTTGATTACCCGCTTCATCGTGACGACCTTAGCGGGCGTCGGTGCCAGACCCCTAGGTGCCCAATGAACCTTACTCCGGATCAAAGCCTTATATTTGAGGCATGGGGCATCCCTATAAATGCGACAATTTTTTACACATGGGTGGTCATGGCACTGCTGACAGTTTCTGCCATGTTGATTACCCGCAATCTACGACCAGATGTGCCGCCAAACCGATGGCGGACGATGCTGGAAGTTATCGTACAAGGGATTCAATCCCAGATCGAAGAAGTGGCTGGGCGTCCTGATCGTCACCTTTTGTATTTTGCAGGCACGCTTTTTCTGTTTGTCGCCATGTCGAACCTTTTGTTGGTCATCCCGGGGTTCCAGCCTCCAACCGCCTCTCTATCTACGACCACGGCCCTTGCGCTGTCCGTTTTGATTGCCGTCCCGCTGTTCGGCATCACCAGCCGGGGTCTAGGTGGCTATCTCAAAACCTACGTTGAGCCGTCGTTCATCATGCTCCCCTTCAACATCATCTCGGAGTTTTCACGCGGCATATCGCTCGCCATTCGCCTTTACGGCAACATCATGAGCGGCGCTGTGATCGCCGCAATTCTGCTGAGCGTCGCGCCCTTCTTCTTCCCGGTGATAATGGATGTTCTTGGTCTGCTGACGGGCCTGATCCAAGCTTACATTTTTGCTATTTTGGCAACGGTCTACATCTCCAGCGCCACTGCTCCACCCCCTCTGGTAATTCAAGAAAAGGAGACCCCATGACAGACCTAGGTATAATTGCTGGGATTTCGATCTTTACGGCGGGGCTGACCGTCAGTTTCGGAGCAATCGGTCCGGCCCTTGGCGAAGGGCGTGCCGCAGCAACGGCGCTAAGTGCTATCGCGCAACAGCCTGATGCCTCTGCAACTATTTCGCGAACTTTGTTTGTTAGCTTGGCAATGATCGAGTCGACGGCGATCTATTGTTTTGTTGTTGCAATGATCCTGATCTTTGCAAATCCGTTCTGGACGGCGGCACTGGCAGCAGCGCAGGCGGCAGGTAACTAACGTATGTCTATCGACTGGATCACTGTCGGGGCCCAGATCGCCAACTTTCTGGTGCTTGTCTGGTTATTAAGGCGGTATCTATATCGTCCTATTCTCGATGGCATCGACGCGCGAGAATCTGAAATAAAGGATCGGATGCAAGAGGCTGTCCTTGCCAAGGACGAGGCGCAAGCGGTCGAACAGACGTACCATGACAAAGTCGAGGCCTTGAATGTCGCGCAAGCAAAAATGACGGAAACGATCCGCCTCTCTGCCGAAGATCAACGCGACGCCCTGCTGGCCGAGGCGCGTCAAAAACTGGAGCGAGAGCATGCCAACTGGACTGCGCATCTGGACGAAGAGGCACGTAAATACACCGCCAAGATGCATCGCGCAGGAGCGGGCGCATTGCTATCGCTCACCCGCAAAGCGTTAAGCGACCTGGCAGATGAGACCCTAGAAGGGCGAATGGCACTCCATCTGGCAAAGCAAATCAAGCCGATGCTGCCCGAGCTTCGGCGCGCCGCAGGACGGGCAGCTGAGGCCGTCGTGACGTCACGTGAGCCGCTGACAGCGCCCACACAGGAGCAAGTGACCTCCGAATTGCAGACTCTGTTTCCCCAGACGGTCCTGAGATTTGAGACGGATGAGCATCAAGCTCCAGGCCTCGTTCTTCGGATTGGTGGGGCACAAGTGGCTTGGACCGTTGAATCTTACATCGACGGGCTCGACACTCTGATCGAAGAACAACTGGCTGTGGGCGGTGATCTGAAAGTGCAATCCCGTGAACAGTGAAACTACTCAAACCGAACAAGCCCATGAGACCGTTCTGAACATGCTTCTGAACGCGCCTCCGCCAACTCCGCGCATTAGCGAAATCGGGGTGGTGGCCGAGGTTGGTGACGGTATCGCCATTGTCGCTGGATTAGAGCAGGCTTTGTCAGACGAGTTGCTGCAATTCGCCAGTGGCGTCCAAGGCATCGTGCTCGACCTCGAACCGGGGCGCCTTGGTGTGGTCCTGTTGGGATCATCTGATCGCGTCACTATCGGCGAAAGCGTAATCCGCACCCAAAAGGTCGTCAGCACCAAGGTTGGTGACGCCCTTCTGGGGCGCGTGGTAGATGCGCTTGGAAATCCGCTTGACGACAAAGGCATGATCAATGTTCAAACCGTTCGCCCGGTCGAGGCCGAGGCCCCAAAAATTCTTGATCGTAAGACCATTTCGCGTCCACTCAAAACAGGCATCAAGGTGATTGATGCTGCTGTGCCGGTCGGATTGGGGCAGCGTCAGTTAATCATTGGCGACCGACAAACGGGCAAGACATCGATGGCGGTCGATACAATCCTAAACCAGAAGAACTCTGATGTGATCTGCATCTATTGCGCCATAGGGCAGCGCGGCGATGCTGTTGCAAAAGTCATCGGTGCCATCCAGGAGGGCGGCATGGCAAAGCGAACAATCGTTCTGGTTGCGGGTGACGAAGCCGCTGCGGGGTTGGCCTACATCGCACCCTACGCGGCTCTTACCATGGCTGAATATTTTTCCGGTCAATCCAAAGACGTGCTGGTGATCCTTGATGATCTAACCCATCACGCGCGGTCCTATCGTGAATTGTCACTGTTGCTGCGCCGCCCGCCCGGACGCGAGGCGTTTCCTGGCGATATATTTTACATTCATGCACGATTGTTGGAACGGGCAGGGCAGTTCACCGAAGCCGCAGGCGGCGGGTCCATCACCGTGCTTCCCGTGGTCGAAACGCAAGCCGAAAATCTGTCCGCCTATATCCCGACAAACCTGATCTCGATTACCGACGGACAGATATACCTTTCTCCTCGCCTTGTGCGCAAAAACCAGTTTCCAGCGGTCGACTTGGGCGTTTCGGTGAGCCGGGTCGGCGGTAAAGCGCAAACCAAGGCATTCAGATCGGTGGCTGGAAACCTGCGCGTCACCCTGTCGCAATTCGAAGAGCTAGAAGGTTTCGCCCGTTTCGGCACGCGGCTAGATGATGCAACGCGGTCGCGTCTGATCCGGGGAGCGGCCGTGCGCGCGGCGCTGCGGCAGGCCGAAAGGGACCCTATACCGACCATCGAGCAATTGACCGTTCTCGTTTCGGCGATGGAGGGCCAATTTGATGGTTTAAGCGAGGTCGAAATGCTCAAGGTGATGGCCAAGCTCAAGATAGCAGTCGCCCGCGAACTTGAAGATATTGCAGACCGTATCGATGAAAATGCGCCCCTCAAAGATGAGGACCGCAACCGAATGGTGCACCTGTGTCGAGACGCCCTCAAAAGCTTGGGAGGCAGCATTGACCCAATCTCTTGAAGCGCTGTCTAGGCGCACAAATAGCATGCAAAGTATCCGAAGCATCGTTCATACGATGAAGACCCTTTCGGTAATTAATTCGGCACCCTATGAGCACGCTGCTCGCGCCATCGAGGCGTATCACGATACCGTTCTTGAGGGCCTTCATGCCTTTCTCAGCCAGATCGGCCCACTTGACCCCGGCCAAAAGATCGTGCTGACGAAAGTACTGATTGTGTTTGGGTCCGATCACGGATTGTGCGGTAACTACAATGAGACCCTTGCAAGCTATGTCGCGGAACAGCTTGTTGATGCCTCGGGACAGTCCATTGTTTTGTGTATCGGCGCGCGGATGGCTGACGCATTGCGCGACCAAGGCATTATGCCGGAAACGACGTTCTTTCCGCCGGCGTCCGTGGACGGGATTAGTCGGCTTGCAAATCTCCTGACCCAACATCTTGATAAGACGCAGCGAAACGACGGCTTAGGAGATATGGCTGTGAAATTGGCCTATTTCACGCGAGACGGGGTTGCGGGCCAACGACCGGAGGTAAAGGCGCTGCTCCCTCTAGACCGGAAGCTAGTTGACGAGTTGCAGGCAAAACCTTGGGTCTCCCGCAGCCTACCGTCTTTTTCCATGCCGCCACGTGAGCTGTTCCAAGCGTTGATCCGGGGCCATCTGTTCTCCAGCTTGTTCCGGGCATCTGCAGAAGCCATGGTAACTGAAAACGCTGCACGTCTGGCCCTGATGCAGCAGGCAGAGCAATCCGTGGACGACAGATTGGAGAGCTTGCAATCTGAGATGCGTTCGGTGCGCCAGAGCGAAATCACGACTGAGCTTCTGGACGTGATCATCGGGTTCGAAGCGCTGAAGAAAAAACGAAAACCGGGGCCAAGTGACGCCCCGGATGGTGCCTGAGAAAATAAACCTATCAACAACCCAAAGACATGAGAGGCCGAGAAGAGGCTTCGGAAAATTCTTTATAAGCGCGATCCTTGACCCAGAATCTTGGCCTTAGTCTAGGGCGGGGGACTAGCGATTGGCGTGAAAGTTATCGCGGCCCTTTAGCCTGAAGGCGGTGGATGACCGCACCGTTTTACCACAACGATTACTTGGCGAATAGGATTGGCATATTCGCCGTTTTCATCAGCTCGTGCGTGAGAGCGCCGATGACAAAATCATAGACCCTGGAATGGCCAAAAGCACCTGCGACAATTGTGTCGCAATGCCGCTCCAAGGCATGGCGCAAAAGCGTTGCTGCTGTCCCGTCAGCATCTGCTGAAACAGCTATCAGTTCGGTCTTGATACCGTGGCGGTCTAGTGCTGCCGCTAGATCACGCCGCGCCGATGGACCAGCGTCACAATCTTGGCCCTCCTGCCCGACATAAAGGATGTCAAACTGCGCACCCTGTTTCGCCAAGGTCAGGGCATCATGTACGGCTCGTGCGGCTTCGTCCGTATCGCTCCACCCGAACAGAAGGTGCTGACCAATTGTTTCGATGACATGCCCTCGTGGAACCATCAAGACCGGGCGCCCTGCCTGGCGAATGACGTATTCGTAAAGAGCCGTTTCGTCACGTCGGGCTTCGCCAGTGTCTGGTTGGCCAACTATCACCAAATCGGCATTGCGTGCGATACCTGCCAGAAAATCGGCAGACCCCATCGTTCCTACTTCCTGTGTGCGCCATTCGGCGACAAAGTCTTCGACCCGTGTCAACCGATCAAAGGTGTCCCTGATCGCGGCGGTCTCCTTAATCTGCCAGTCATAGAACATCGGACCCGAGAGATCAGACACCATTCCGTCCATCGAAACATAAGGCAGTTTGGTCTCAACCGGATGCACACCGATCAGATGGGCCCCGTAGCTATTCGCAACCGCGCAAGCTACTGGAACCAGCCACTCGGCATCATCTGGCGTCATCAGCCCAACCACAATTGTCTTGATCGCCATGATGCCATCCTTCCATTCGATAGAAATTCTGTGCTTTCGAACCAGTATTGACCTCCGAATGCTTAATTATGACGCATACGAGGGAGCACTCGTTGAGGTTTATCAATTTTCTCGTCCCAAAAGGGCTTATGATCGGCATTTGTGACGATGACATGTAACGTCGCGAAAAACACCTGTTATGGTGAATGCCGCAAATCTAGCCAAAAGCTAGGCACTGAAACGGCCACCACCTTGCTGCTCGGCTTCACGGGGAGCAGTAAGGTGGATGGCGTGATCGGCAACTTAATTATCTTGCTGGCTTTAGTGGCCGAACGCATCCGCGAAATCGGCATCCTTCGAGCCATTATATCCGCCGCCGCGATCAGCGTCAAATTTGAGTCTTATGCCATCCACGGCGCGGCCCGTTTCAACTCTATCGAGGAACCGCTATTCCATTGAGATCTGGCGGCCTTGGCTCTCTGAACGTTGCTTGATCAAGATCAATGGGTATTACCTATTGGTAACGCATTGTCCCGTTTAAAGCAGTTTAGCACAAAGTGAATTCAATGGAACAAAAGAACAAATTCAACATCGGATACCTAATCATTGCTTTTTTGTCCATTCTTGCGATCCAAGTTTGGATGGCGTCGCGGACCATCGCACCTCTCGAGTACAGTGAATTCCTGACGTATCTCCACGACAACAAGATCGCCGAAGTGACAGTGACGCAAACGCGAATCGAAGGCATGTTCACGATGCCAATCGACGGCAAGGATTATTTCGTCGCCAAAAGGGTCGAGCCTGGTTTTGCAGCCGAGCTTCAAGAAGCTGGTGTCAAATTTACTGGCGGCAGCGACCAAACTTGGTTGACCACGCTTTTGTCATGGATTCTGCCTGCTGTTTTCTTTGTGGGCATCTGGGCCTTCGTTATCCGCAGAATGGGAAGTCAGCAGGGTATGGGGGGGTTGATCAACATCGGAAAATCCAAGGCCAAGGTCTATCTGGAGCGTGATACCGGCGTCACTTTCGAGGATGTGGCAGGCGTGGACGAAGCCAAAGCTGAACTTCAAGAAATCGTGGCGTTCCTCAAGGACAAGGAAACATACGGACGACTTGGGGCGCGCATTCCCAAGGGCATTCTGCTGGTTGGGCCTCCCGGAACGGGTAAGACACTGTTGGCGAGAGCTGTCGCAGGTGAGGCCGAAGTGCCGTTCTTTTCAATCTCGGGGTCCGAGTTTGTAGAAATGTTCGTGGGCGTCGGGGCCGCACGGGTCCGCGATCTTTTTGATCAAGCCCGCAAAGCAGCGCCCTGCATCATCTTCATCGACGAGCTGGACGCGCTTGGTCGCGCGCGTACACCCATGTCCGGTTTCGGCGGGGGGGACGAAAAGGAACAGACGCTGAACCAGCTTTTGTCAGAACTGGATGGATTTGACCCAAGCGTAGGCATCGTGCTGCTGGCCGCGACCAACCGCCCCGAGATATTGGATGCAGCGTTGCTTAGGGCAGGGCGGTTTGACCGGCAGGTTGTCGTGGACCGTCCTGAACGCAAGGGGCGGGTCGATATCCTGAAGGTGCATACCCGCAAGGTCACGCTGGATCCAGAAGTGAGCCTTGATGACATCGCAGGGATCACTACTGGATTTACCGGTGCCGATCTGGCCAATCTTGTGAACGAAGCCGCCATCGTTGCTACGCGTCGCGGGGGCAAGGCCGTGACCGAAGCGGATATGACCGCCGCTGTGGAACGGATCGTCGCCGGATCCGAGCGCAAGACAAGGTTGTTGAACCCTGCAGAGCGTAAGCGCGTCGCCTATCACGAACTGGGTCACGCCCTTGCAGCGGCGTCCCTGCCAAGCGCGGATCCGGTGCACAAGGTGTCGATCATCCCACGCTCCATCGGCGCGCTTGGCTATACGCTGCAGCGTCCTACCGAGGACCGGTTTCTAATTACCTTCGATGATCTAAAGGACCGGATGGTTGTGCTTTTGGCCGGACGTGCCTCAGAGGATATCGTGTTTGGCGGAAAGTCGACGGGTGCTTCAGATGATCTGGCCAAGGTCACGGACATCGCCCGCGAATGCGTCACCCGCTTTGGGATGAGCGATACCGTAGGACAGGTGGTTCTGGAACAAAAGCACATGCAATGGCTAGGTAATGAGCAGTATGGAGCCGGCAGCAAAGTCTATTCCGAAGCAACCGCTCGCGAGGTCGATTTGGCCGTGCGAAAGATGATCGACGAGGCATATGAGCAAGCCAAGTCCATCCTGATAAATTGTCGTAAGGATCTTGATGCAGGGGCGGCCCTCCTCTTGGCTCAAGAAACGATCACACCGGACGATTTTCCACCTTTAAAGCAGTCGAAGGACGGATCAGTCCGACTGTCCACTGTTAAGGTTACAGAGTGAGCGAAGCCGCGCAGATACCCGTCGAAAACGCACGAAACACGTATGCGGCGTTTTGGTCGGAACGCATAGTGACGCGCCTGCTTTTGGTCGTGGCTTTGACGGGTTTGGGGGCGGGTTTAGTGCTCTGGGCTATGGGCAGGTCAGATATGGCCTATTGGGCGTGGGCGGCAGGAACGGCACCGGTTGTGCTGGGCCTTGCTGTCTCGATCATCCGCGCACTGATGCAGGGGCGCATGGGTGTTGACGCAGTGGCGCTTTTGTCTATGTCCGGCGCGCTGGCCTTGGGCGAAATGCTGGCAGGTGTTGTGGTCGCGGTAATGTATGCGGGCGGCAATGTGCTGGAGGAATTCGCCGTCTCTCGCGCCGAGCGCGACCTGCGTGCCTTGGTGGACAGAGCCCCGCGTACTGCACACAAGCTATGCGGAGACGAAGTGGAAGATGTGCCTGTTGATGTTGTGTCTATCGGCGACCTGATACTTGTTAATGCAGGCGAAGTGATCGCGGTGGACGGCACGGTCGTCAGCGATACCGCGATGATCGATGAATCCGCTCTGACGGGCGAGCCGATCCCCGTGACCCGTGCAATTGGTGCCGTGGCGCTGAGCGGGACAGTGAATGCGGGTGAGGCTTTCACCCTGCGCGCCACAGCAACGGTTGGCGACAGTGCCTATGCCGGTGTTATTCGCATGGTCACGGCGGCGCAGACGGCAAAGGCACCTTTCATTCGCATGGCGGACAAGTTTGCGCTGATCCTGTTGCCGGTGACGGTGGTGGTCGCGGGGCTTGCGTGGGCGCTTTCGGGCGACCCGATACGCGGCCTTGCGGTTCTTGTGGCGGCCACACCCTGTCCGCTGATCCTCGCTGCACCAGTTGCTTTCATCGGTGGGGTCAGTCGCGCTGCACGGTTGGGCATCTTGATCAAGGGCGGTGGCCCGCTCGAGGCGCTGGCCCGTGCGCGCACCGTGATCTTTGACAAAACCGGCACGTTGACCGTCGGCGGTGCGCGGCTGGTATCGATCGAAACCGCTCCTGACTCAGATGCAGACACTGTTCTGCGACTTGCGGCATCGCTGGATCAGGCGTCGCATCACGTAGTTGCCGATGCGATTGTGGCAGCAGCGCGCGCCAAAGGTTTGACACTGGCGATGCCATCGTCTGTGCAAGAAACGCAAGGATCGGGCCTGCGCGGAAACCTGGCCGGGCAGGGGGTCAGCGTCGGTTCTTACGAGTATGTGCGCGGTGTCCAGAAACCGGAACCTTGGGAGTTGCGAGTTCTCAGGCGGGCATCGTGGCGCTCAGCGCTCAGCGTTTTCGTGGCCGTAGAAGGCGAGATAATCGGCGCGCTTCTCTTGGGTGACGAGATCAGACGCGATGCGCCGCGCACAGTGCAAGCCTTGCGCAACCTGGGTATTTCACGGATCGTGATGTTAACGGGCGACCGGGCAGATGCCGCCGAAACTATTGGGTCCGCAATGGACCTGGATGTAGTACTGGCTGATCGAAGTGCCGCCGACAAGGTCGAGGCGGTTGCCTCCGAGCAGGCGCTGCACCCGACGGTTATGATCGGCGACGGCATCAATGATGCGCCGGCTTTGGCAGCCGCAGATGTAGGTATTGCCATGGGCGCGCGGGGTGCCAGTGCCTCGTCCGAGGCCGCCGATGTTGTCATTTTGGTTGACCAGATCGACCGTGTCGCTAGCGCGGTGCAGATCGCCCGTCGAACGCGCATGATCGCTTTGCAAAGCATTGTGGTGGGTCTTGGATTGTCGGGGATTGCCATGGGGTTTGCCGCTTTCGGCTGGCTGTCGCCGGTTCAGGGAGCCCTGACGCAGGAGGCAATAGACGTTGCGGTCATTCTGAACGCGCTGCGCACGTTGGTTCCCGGGCGTGGCCAGCGCTCGCGGGGGATGGCACCGACCACCTTTCAGACACTGCTAGACGATCATGTGACCCTCGACGCGGCGCTTGACCAATTGCGGGCCACTGCAGACGCGCTGGACAACGCCGGGCCACAGAACGCCACCGCGCTTATTCTCGACGCCAACAAAATCGTACGGGAACAGATTGTGGCTCACGAACGCGAAGACGAAACGCAGCTTTACCCACGTGTTCGCGCGTTTCTGCCCGATGGTCACGGGCTGGCCGCGATGAGCCGTGGGCACCGCGAAATTCATCATCTCGCGCGATTGCTGGACCGGATCGCGACGACCCATGACGCGGACGATCCTGACCCCTATCTGATCCGTGACGCCCAGCATGTTATTGAATCGCTTGAGACGCTGGTGCGTATCCATAATGCGCAAGAGGAAGATATTTACCAACATGCGGTTGCCGGCTGATCCCGATGCGCCGGCGGTGCGTATGGCAGAAGTGGCGGTCCTTTTGAGGTCTTGATCCAATCTGCTCCGATTTCGTGACGCGCAAACAGACCGTCGGGTAGCATAGTTTAATCCCCGCAATATTTGTTTTACTGTCAGGGCAGTATCTGCCTGCGTTCCCTGTACAGTCAGCATCGCGACCGCGTTGGCCTCGTGCACCCACCGTCAAGGTTGATCCGCATCCGAGAGCAGGGCATTCGCGGGGGAGGGAGGTGACTAAAGCTCGACGCTCTCATGGAGGGCCGGGCAATGCGCCGAAATTCCTCGCGACTTCAACTCCTTCTCCATAGCCGCCATTCCTTTGATTGCGTCACCATGAACCAAAAATACCTGTTCCGGATGCCCAGCATGCTCGATCCAATTCAGCAATTCGCGCCGGTCTGCATGGGCCGAAAAGCCGTTTATCGTATAGATTTTTGCCGCCACCTGAATCTCCTGACCACCAAGTCGGATCACCTTTTCTCCATCAACAATCTTGCGCGCTAATGTGCCTGCAGCAGCAAAACCGACAAAGACCACGCTGCTTTCAGGCCGCCAGATATTGTGCTTAAGATGATGGCGAACCCGCCCGCCCGTACACATGCCGGACCCGGCCATGATAACGGCGCCGCCCTTGATTTCATTGATCGCCATGGAATCCTTGACCTGCCGGGTAAAGGACAACTGGGGCAGCTTGAACGGGTCGAGACCTGACAACATTGCATCACGCAACTCGGGTTTGAACCAGTTGGAATTGCGGCGGAAAATCTCGGTCGCTGAAATGGCCATTGGGCTGTCGACGAAAACTGGCAAAGAAACGGGAAGCTCTCCATTTTCGATGCCGCTTCTTAGGTAAAACAGGATTTCCTGTGTGCGCTCAAGCGCGAATGTCGGAATGATAACGTTGCCGCCCCGCGCCAGCGTCTCGCGGATAGCGTCAAAAAGCTCGGACACTGAGGCCCCTAGGTCTTTGTGCTCCCGATCGCCGTAGGTGGTTTCCATGATGACAATATCGGCTTTCGGCGGTGGTGTCGGATCGGCGAGCATCGGATGGCCGTTACTGCCGATGTCGCCGGAAAAGACGATGCGGCGGTTCTCTTCGTTTTCAGTTATTTCCAATACGAGAGAGGCAGAACCAAGGATGTGGCCCGCGTTGATGAAACGGACTGTCACCTGATCGCTTAGAACTAAGGGCGCGTCATACGAAACCCCGCGACCGAAATAATCCAGCGCGCGCAAGGCATCGGCAATGTCATAGAGCGGAGTGATCGCTGCGTCTCCTTTTCGACGGCGGTGCCGTGATGCGCGGGCGGCGTCTTCCTCCTGAATATTTGCGGAATCCATCATAATCAGCTTGGCCAGTTCGCGTGTTGCAGCGGTGGTTACGATCTCGCCACGGAACCCGCGTTTGATCAACAAAGGAATGCGACCACAGTGATCCAGATGGGCATGGGTGAGCAAAAGGAAATCAATTTCAGCGGGGTCGAACCCAAACGCAGCCATGTTGTCTTGATCGGCATGGCGACTGCCCTGAAACATCCCTCAATCAACTAAAATTCGCAGGCCCGCACAGTCCAGTAGATGGCACGAGCCGGTGACATTCTGCGCCGCGCCATGAAAGGATAGTTTCATATAGTCCACTCCCGATATGCGTAGATGCGATTGGCGTGACAGCAGTTCGCTTGCCAACGGTCACATCTTTTCGGTTTTCCCGCAGGCAAACTCTATGAAGTGCGAGGCTTGTTCATCGACTTCGAATAGTATGAAAACTCGATAACTTATTTCTGGCAATAAAAACGGGGATAGAACTGAGGTATGTCAATTGTGGTGATCATGCGTGCCACGCCAACGCTGGCCAGAAATAATTGCTGTTCAACGCTGTTCAACGCTGTGCTGCGCTGCAAAATAAGGGGCGGCCTGCCTTAGCATACCAATTCACAATGCCTTCGCAGATTTCCGATGCCGTTTCTGCATAGGAAAACAGCACTTCGTCCTCTGGATTAATTACGCCTTCCGAGACCAGAAACGGAAAATTAACTGCCTTTTCCCAAAATGCCTGCCCGACCAGGATCACTGGCAAAGGTGCGTTCTTGCGGGTTTGGATCAATGTTAGTGTCTCAAACAGTTCGTCAAAAGTGCCAAAGCCACCGGGGAAGGCCACTAATGCCCGCGCCCGAAGTAGGAAATGCATCTTGCGCAGGGCAAAATAATGCAGACGAAAGCACAAACCGGGCGTCAGATAAGGATTAGGGTATTGTTCATGCGGCAGTGTGATGTTTAGGCCAACCGATTTGGCACCCGCTTCGAACGCGCCGCGGTTTGCGGCTTCCATGATCCCGGGCCCGCCACCAGTCATCAAAGCTATTTTGCTACCATCGATCGCGTCCGACATTTGGCCTAGTTCCGAGGCGAAATCCCGCGCGACTTCATAATAGCGGCTATTGTCCAAAATTCGAAAGGCGACCTTGTGTGCTTTCTGCAATGTGGGGTTTTCTGAATCATCGGCCAGTTTGCGTCGCGCAGTCTCTTCGCGCCTGCGGGCTGCGGCGGGCTCTGGTATGCGCGTGCTGCCAAAAACCATCGCAGTGTGACGTATGTCGTGCTTTTTAAGGCCGTTTTCGACCTTTAAAAAATCAAGCTGAAGGCGGACCGCCCGCAAATCTTCGGATTGCAAAAAGGCAAGGTCTTGGTCGGCCTGCACATATGCTGCGCTTTCAAGAACTTCCTTGATCCTCCTCGTTGCCTCGGGGTCCTCTTCGGCGGGTTTCGGGGTTTGCCAAGGGAGCGGCGTCTCGCGGGACGCCGCATTTGCAAGCTCCGACTGTTGTAGTCTTTTTTTGGTGTTCTTTTTTGACATCTCAAGTTCCTTTTTGACGATCCGCCCAGACAAACACTTACGGGCCCGACTGTCGGTGAGCAGTCCGCACCACAGCGTTACAGGCCAAAGGGATAGGTTTCATATTCGCCTGCCCCCGCCGAAACGGGCAAGGGAGTAAGGGCGGTGGTTTTATCAAACCAGACAAACGCGTCGTACTGATCAGGCAAAATCGAATGGCTGTAGTGGCTCCAGCGCTCGGTTTCGGGCCGGTAGATCACGCCGATATAACGCTCTAGCCGAGGTTGAGACAGGAGGGTGCGCAAGCCATCCGGTCCGGGCGGACGCAAGTCGAGCAAAAACTGTTCATGGTGAACCTGATGGCATAGCGCCCCGTAGCTGTCAGGACGCGAGGGTCGCACCTGCATTACGTCCATTGGCGCATCCCATTCAGGCGCGGCAGCGACGGTGCCGGAATCCGTACCAAACCCGACCAGCACCGCATCGGAGCCGAACTCTTGTCGGCATAGCTGTCCGAGGTTCAATTCGTCCCGTTCGCGGCCCATATCAGTGAACCTTGCATCACCAATATGCGAGTTATGCGCCCAGACCACGATTTTCTCGTCAGGACCGGCATGGTCAAGGATTTGTTTCAACGTGTCGAACATATGCTGGTCGCGCAGGTTCCACGAGGCTTGCGACCCATAGTACATCACCCGATAATAGCGCTCTGCGTTGGCTACCAATCGCGCATTCTGAGCAGCATCAAAGAACCGGTCACCGTCATGTTCGGCATAGCTAAGCTGTTTGCGCAATAGCTCGACCAATATCCGTGTTACCTGCTTTTCGCACAGGGCAAAACCCTGCGAGAGTGACGCGCGCCCATAGGCGGCCAGTTCGCGCGACCAAGGGGACAAACACGAATACCGCGTGCGCGCTTCTTGGGCGGCTTGGGAATCGACTGTGTCTAGATATTCCAGCACTGCCGCCATCGATCCGGTCATATTGTATAGATCGAGGCCATAGAAACTGACCTGGCGATCCTCTGGCAGAGGGGCGTTATGCGCCCGCAGATAGCGCACGAATGCGTCCATGTCAGTGTTTTTCCACATCCAGGTGGGAAAACGGGTGAAGGGCCGCGGCTCCATTGGTGCTTCTGGCTGATGCCGTACGTCGCGGTTGATCGCAGCGGCATCGGGCCAGTCAGCCTCTACCGCGACACTCGTAAATCCGTGGTGTTCGATCAGACGCTGGGTGATTGCCGCACGGGCGCGGTAAAATTCGGACGTGCCGTGCGACGCCTCGCCCAACAGAACGACGCGGTGCTGGCCAAAGCGGTCGAACGCCTTGGCAAAATCGGGATCATCCAGACCGGGCAGCGGTTCTGCGGCAGCGTTCAGGAGATCCAGAACGGTGGAGGCGCGCACCGATGGGGTCTTGGGGCTGGCAAGTTCTTGAGGGTCCGACGGAATCAGATAGTGCTGAAACCATGCCGCAGCATGATCTATCGCTGCCTCCAGTGTGCCGGATTCTTCGAACAGGTGGCCCGCACCGGGTATGATTTGCAACAGCTTTTCGTGGGTCAACGCCGCCAGCGCCTGCCTGTTGAGTTCGATCACCTGATGATCCTCGCCACCAACGATCAGAAGTGTGGGTGCCTTGACCTGACCCAGATGCGCACCAGCCAGATCGGGTCGTCCACCACGTGACACAACTGCGGTAATCCGGTCCTGCAATTCGGCAGCTGCCACTAACGCGGCACCCGCGCCGGTGCTGGCCCCGAACAGTCCCAGTGGCAGTTCGCCGATGTCGGGTTCCGAACTGATCCATAACGACGCCTCGACCAGTCGTTCGGCCAATAGCGGGATGTTGAACACATTCTGCCTGTCCTCGCCCTCATGTGGGGTCAAAAGATCGATCAGTAGTGTGGCAAACCCCCTATCGTTCAATTTCTGCGCGACTTGGGTGTTGCGCGGGCTGTGTCTCCCGGATCCGCTGCCATGCGCAAACAGGATGATGCCGAGCGGGTTTGGCGGCACGCTAAGGTCACCGGTTAGGCCGACAGGGGGAATTGAAACCTGACATTTATGCAAACCGTCTTTGCCACCCTCCGCCACATCGGATCGCGCCCAGCTTTGGCGCAACAGACCGATGGTTTCTTCGTCAGTCAATTGGTGGAAATCGCGATAGAACTCGCCGACCCCGCGGAAATGCTGCGCGGGATGGAGGCAGATTACCTCATCGGCTTGCTCAGCAATATCCTTGAGGGCGGACTGCTGCGCGACTGGCAGGGCCACGATGATCCGCGCAGCACCCTGACGTTTCAAGGCGATTAGTGCTGCTTTCATCGTTGCGCCTGTGGCCAGACCATCGTCGACCACGATGGCGGTGCGACCCGCAGGATCCTGACGCGGGCGGTCACCCAGATACATCTGCTTGCGCCGCTTCAACTCGTCAAGTTCTCGGGCCCGGACGCTAGCAATATAGGCATCGTTTGCACCTGATGCCCGCCGCACATCTTCGTTTAAAACCATTTGCGGCGTATCGCCTTCGACAATGGCACCCAGTGCCACTTCGGGATTTTGCGGTGCCCCCAGTTTGCGTACCAGAACAAGATCGAGCGGTGCGCCCAGCCCTTCTGCGATCACATCGGCCACCGGTACACCGCCGCGTGGAAGGGCATAGATCACTGGGTTTTCGGGTTTCAATGCGGCAAGACGCTCAGCCAACTGCCGTCCAGCGTCTGTGCGGTCTGCAAAATTGAGAAATGAATCGCCCATAGTGCTCATTCTGACACCTCGCAGGGCCGTCGGAATTGATATTTCGCAACATGCCCCGGCACCAGGACGGCCGCTTTCCCGGCTTGCGACACATGGTACGTTTAGCGTATCGGGCCTTCCGCTTACCAAGTACCGCCCTAGACATCTGCCGGGTTCATGACCTTCTGACATTCACGATCGTAAAAAACTGTCAGACTTTTGGCAGCGCTGCATTTCAAACTTCCACTTGGCTTTATCGCCGTGTCAGGTATAGCTGAAGGTCAAATTTTCTAGCATGGCTGGATATGATATGAGTGCACTCGCCCGGCACAATGTCCGGACTTCGGGGTCAGGTGAACGCGTGATGCTTTTCGCACATGGTTTTGGCTGTGATCAGACGATGTGGCGTCATGTTGCACCGCGCTTTGAGGGCGCATTTAAGGTTGCGGCCTTTGACTATGTCGGTGCCGGGGCATCTGATATCAGCACCTTCGATCCCGACAAATATTCGACACTAAATGGGTATGCTGCAGATATTGTCGAAATCGGAGACGAACTTGGTGTTCGCGATGGCATATTTGTGGGTCATTCTGTCAGCGCGATGATTGGCGCACTCGTCACCGCGCAAAGACCCGAGATGTTCAGCACACTGGTGATGGTTGGTCCTTCCCCCCGATATATTGATGACGGTGACTATGTGGGCGGGTTTAGCGCCGATGACATCGACGACCTTTTGGCCTCGCTGAACGATAATCCTCTGGCGTGGTCCGCCTCGATGGCCCCTGCGATCGTGGGCAATCTTGAGCGGCCAGAATATGGTCAGGAACTAGCCGATAGTTTTTGCAAGCTTGACCCGGCAATCGCCAACGTATTTGCCCGCGCTACTTTTAAATCGGACAATCGAGCAGATTTGCCGAAAGTTACTGCAAAAACCTTAATACTACAGTGCCGGAATGACATCATTGCCTCGGAACAGGTAGGCGAATATGTCCGCAATAACATCCGCGGGAGCAAACTCGTCAGGCTGGATGCCTCGGGCCATTGCCCGCACCTCACGGCACCCGATCAAGTCACCGACGCAATACGCGACTTTATTTGATGTCGACCAATGCAAAACTGCCATCATCGTCACAGGTGTTCGATAATGCCCCCTGCGGCTATCTCGTGTTCGATGACAGCGGAAATATTCTCGAAACAAACAGCAGGTTAAGAGAATGGCTCGGCAAGACTGCTTCTGAACTTAGTAAGATGCACATGACACATGTGTTCAGCGGTGGCAGCAGGATTGTCTATGAAACCAGCCTCGCGCCGCTGCTATCTCTCAAGGGGGAGGTCGAAGGTGCCAGTCTCGATCTTGTTTCGAAGGATGGTGGAAAGATCCCTGTAATTCTGAGCGCTGAAACCAGCGGCACAGGAACGGCACGCGCCACCACCCTTGTCTTTCTGCTGGCAGATGCGCGGCGCAAGTTTGAGCGGGACCTGGCCACAGCGCGCGCAGAGGCAGAAGCCCAGTTGTCGATTACGCGGCGCGAGGGAGAGCTGCGCGAGCAATTCGTGGCAATTCTTGGGCATGATCTACGCAACCCGTTGGCTTCTATATCCTCATCCGTCCGTATGCTGTCACGAGAGCCACTCAGCGACCGTGGATACGAAATTATCAAACTGACGCAAGGCAGTGTTCAGCGGATGTCGCTACTGATCGACAACGTTCTTGATTTTGCGCGCAATCGTTTGGGCGGTGGCATGGAATTGAACTTGTCGGAGGGGGAGGCGTTGGAGGCCGAGATCAGGCAGGTTGTGGATGAACTCCTCTCGGCGCAGCCGGATCGTGAAATTTTGATCGATATTTCCAAGAAGACCACTGTTAGATGCGACGTGCCGCGTGTCGGGCAGCTGCTATCCAATCTTTTGGGGAACGCGCTGATATATGGTGATCCGACACAAGCTGTACACGTCGCCTTGGAGACTTCGTCCGACGGCGAGGTTGAGCTCAGCGTTAGTAATGGCGGAGAGCCAATTCCGCCCTCTGCAATGGAACGACTATTCGATCCGTTTGTTCGCAGCACAAACCATTCAGACCAGATGGGCTTGGGGCTCGGTCTCTATATCGCATCCGAGATCGCAAAGGCGCATGGCGGCACACTCGATGTACATTCCAATGAAGAATGGACCAAATTCACCTTTCGGATCCCACAGGGAAGTGCCGAAAGCTGACTTCGTAGCGACACCGATGCGTTCAGTGCCAAATCCTACGCCGCTAAACATCTATCAGACCCTTTATAAACGCGTGGTCTGATTTTCAGTCGCTCAGCCCGCTGATAAAAGTAGCTGTGCTGTGCCGTTATGCAAATATTGACAGCTATTTCCTTTTCCCGACCGAAGGCCGCAAGTCAAGGTTACTGCCAAAACGATCGTTTCCTGACCACGAGGTACACCGACATTTGCGACAACAGTCTACCGCCCGAAATGAGGCTGGGCAGATTATCGACCGCAACGGGCGCAGCTATCGACCACAGGGAGGTGGATAACGTCCTGAAGAAGCTGCGCACGATGTTAAATGTGGCCTAAAACTTACCGATACCCCTTAACGTGAGAATAACTCCGTTTATGTGCTATTATTATGAATTGTACTAATTTCAAACGCAGGCTTACTGTTGGTATTGAGCAGGCAGAATTGTAGTGTCTGTGCCTTGAATTGGAATGGTGCTGCCTAAGCACCGGATAAAAAGGAACATACGATGGAACTTAAGTCAATTCTTGGTGCTGCACTTCTAGCAGCGTTCACTGTTTCACCTGTGTTGGCCGCAGGCACAGCGCAAGACATCAAACCAGTAGATCAGGTCGGTGGTAAGCGCCTTGGTGAGCTGAACTGCAAAATTGACGGTGGTTGGGGTCTGTTGTTGGGTTCCAGCAAAGCCGCTACCTGCGATTTCAAAAAGGTGGACGGCACAACAGAAACCTATACTGGCAAGCTGAGCAAGCTTGGGATCGACATCGGCAAAACCGAAGACGCATATATGACATGGGCGGTCTTCTCGCGTGTGGATGTTGAGCCAGGCCCAGCAGCACTGCTTGGCAGCTACACAGGTATTTCCGCTGAAGCCTCGTTGGGTATTGGCCTTGGTGCTAATGCTTTGATCGGCGGAAATGGCAAGAATATTGGCTTGCAGCCACTTGCGATTCAAGGCAACTCTGGCCTGAACGTTGCTGTAGGCTTGGCTTCATTGAGCCTGGAAGCGGCCGCAAACTAAGGGGACGGACATGCTGCTACAATTCATTTCGCGTCAGAAGACGCATATCGCTACACCGCCATTATCTGGCATACGGGCTGGTTCCGCTATGATTGTAGCAGCCACTGTAGCAGCAGGCATTTCTTTGCCTGCTGCTGCTTTAGCCGGTGATCGCACTATTGGTTTTGATGTTGGTCTTGGTGCTCAATACGCACCTGAATACGAGGGATCAGGCGACTACACCGTATCTCCGAGCGGAACCTTTTCCTTGAAACAACTTCAGTTTGGGTCCCTAAATTTCGATGGTACCGGGGAAAGCACGGGCTTTTCGATAAGCCCATCGCTGCGCTACATCGCAAAGCGGGAAAGCAGTGATTTCCCAGAGTTGGCAGGGATTCCTGACAATGATCTGGCCATAGAGCTTGGCTTTCGTGCCAGCTATGACTGGGAGGGCTACGGCATCTTCGGTCAAGTGCGCAAAGGTGTCACTGGGCATCACGGCTTGGCCGGTGAAATTGGCGCAGACGTGAAATATGACCTGTCTGATAAAACGTCCATCAGTTTTGGCCCACGTGTGGCCTTCGGTGACGACAAGTACATGAGCTATGCGTTCGATGTGCCAGCCACAGCGACAGCACTTGCTGCTTATGACGCTTCAGGCGGTACTAAGTCATACGGGGCAGAGCTCAAGATCAGACATGAGTTGAACGACCGGACTTTCTTGGAAGGTTTGGTGGCCTGGGAACGCTATGATGGCGATGCGGCTATGTCGCCTATCGTGCAAGCGGGCGACCGTGATCAGGTCCGCATCGGTGTGAACTTGATCCGCCGGTTTCAACTCCGTTTCTAAGCGACTGCCGCTTAAGTCGTTACATCCGTTAGGCACGTAAAAAAACTGGCGCACCGTCTGGTGCGCCAGTTAAATTGTTTTTGGCAGGCTTTGCGGGGCCTGATTATTCGGCAGCAACTTTCTGAACCCCTTTTACGGCCAGCTTACCAGCGCCAACAACGCCCTTAACGGCAGTCTTGGTGACAAAGCCAGCAGTTGCGCCTGTGTTGTCAGCGACCTGCTGGGTAGAGCAAGCGGATACGGCAACCATTGCGCCAAGTGCGGCCACGATCAGCATTTTGTTCAGTGCAAACATTTTCTCAACCTTCCATCATGATAAATCGCTTTTGATAACAGCGCGAAGCCGAGCCCGATGGGATGTGGCGTTGGGGCGATTTCCCATACCACGCAGAGCAATCATGAAAACTTGCGTCTGCTCGACTTCGCTGAGTACAGATATAGGGGGTGTACAGGCAAAAGGAAAATGAATTACAAGTATGGTTGAATGGCGTTTTACTCATGGATAGAACTATGGACATCACACTCATCAAAACCTTTATCGAGGTGGCAAACACTGGGTCTTTCGTTGCAGCCTGTGATCGACTTTTTGTGACACAGTCCGCGGTCAGCTTGCGCATCCAAAGACTGGAGGACAGTCTCGGCCACCCGCTTTTCACCCGCTCAAAGGCAGGCGCTAGCTTGACCTCTGAAGGCGTCCAGTTTGAACGCTATGCCTTGGGTTTGCTGAAGTTATGGGAAGAAGCGCGGCAGCAAATCGCAATTCCTGAAGGATACTCCAGAGCGATCAGCATCGGGGCGCAATATTCACTCTGGCCTCGACTGGGATTTCGCTGGATGGATGCGATGCAAACCGAGATGCCCGAACTCAGTGTCCACTGCGAACTTGGTATGACAGACCGTATAACGCGCTACCTAATCGAAGGCGTCGTTCAAGCAGCGATCCTCTACACGCCGCAATATCGACCGGGTTTGGTCGTGGAATCCGCGATTGATGATGAACTCATCCTTGTAGCGTCCTACCCGAATGCCACCCTCGACCTTAAACAAGACTATGTTGCCGTTGACTGGGGCCCAGAGTTTACCCACGCGCTTACAATTGCGTTGCCGCATCTGACGGATTCAGGGCGCTCTATGGCCCTTGGCGCGCTCGCGATGGATTACATTGTCAATCGAAAGGCGGCTGCGTATTTGCCTGCCCGATCCGTAAAGCGCCATTTGGACGCCGGAAGATTGCACCTCGTGGCTGACGCGCCGCGGTTTGAGTACCCTTCCTGGGTGGTTTGGCGCGATGATCTGGATGATGATTTAACAGATTTGGCCCGCAGGACTTTGGCGCAAGTCGTGCAAGAGGCTGAAGAAGAACAAGAACCTGTCGTGGGCCAGATCGAGATGATGGAAGATTACGAAGCTGAGGAACCTCAAAAGAAGTCGCCCGAATAATGCTCGCTTGCGTAATGAGAGTACTGTTTATCGGCCATTAGAAACAAGATTGCCATGGTTTAAAGCCAGAAAAAGTCGTTTCATAGCCAATTAATTTGAATTATACGCACGATGAAATAAGCGATATATCTAGCCTCAATAACAAATCTCAGACAAAGGGATTAACCCGATTAAGGGTTTTTATTTTGAGGAGAGAGTCGTCATGAGCATGTCGAATGAATTGTTGGAACAAGCCCCCCACGCCGAGTGCAAGTTTGTTGAAGTACTGACAGCCGAGATTAGTGGTGAAATAATTGGTCATCGGTTCGTAGGCAGACAGCCCGGCCCAAACGCGCTGATCGCCGGGGATGCAGATCTTATCGACGCAATCTACGACCGCTTGAACGGAATGCCGGTGTTACCATGGGTGCGAGGAAGCGTTTATCTTGTCGAGATTGATGGCATTGAGCTTTTTGATATGCGCGATGTGAAGTCTTGCCTGTCCGGCGTGGTGTTTGACGAGATTATTTTGCTTCCCAACGGCCAGACTGAGCCTGTTCGCCAGCATGCAGTGCATCGCGGCTATTGGGCTTTGCTGCGCCTCTGCCGCCAATTGGGTATGAGCGAATAGACACCGTAACGGATCCGCTTATCTCTGCATAGTTTGCGACTTTTCGGGGCAAAATGAGACTGGTTCGCATTCGTCTGACAGCACCGATGCAGGGGCAGAAGTGTATGATGATCATACAGAACCGCAGCCTTGACACCTTAAGGTGCTTACAGGGCGTCAAAGCTCGTTGGTTTGATTGGGAGGTGGTATGCAGATTTCATCAAGGCCAGCCGCCAGATGCGCCGCGGAAACAGGCCGGACAGGTAACCGCAATCTGCTATGATCAACATCGGCTCGAATTAACCGCTGCAAGAGAATAGCCGTCCTTAAATCACAGCGAACCACGGACTGATCCGATTGTGATCTTCAACCTAACATGTTGCTAAGTTTATGAAAAGTTTCTAGAGTGACTTCAACTTTATGTTGCCAAGCCGATTAAAGAATTTGAATCAACAAAGGAATTTGAACTTAGTGCCAAATCCACTTTTTTATAAGAACGTAGTGCCTCTTAGTACCGATACCCATAAAAACCTGCGATTTTCGACCCAGTCACAGCCGTTAGGTTTTGCAAGGGATGCAAATTTGATCCCTGCATTGGTTGATGAGTTCGATCTGGCGTTGGATGATCTTCCCATAGCATTTTTGCCAGCCACTGACGTGCCTTCAGCCGTATTTGTCACCGGATTGAAGCCGGGGACGAATGTATTTATCTCGAAAGAGGGCCTTTGGGACGGGAAATATGCACCTGCTTATCTGCGCCGTTACCCGTTTATCATCGGTGATGTGGAAGGCGGCGAAGCCATTCTGTGTGTAGACGACACCTATGAAGGTCTGAGCGAGGATGAGGGCGAGCCGTTTTTCACTGAATCGGGGGAGTCAGAGGAAACGCTGTTACGGGCGCTGACAATTTCGCAAAGCTATAAGACGTCTGCGGACCGCACTGATGCCTTTACAAAGATGGTGCATGAGATGGGGCTGTTTCAGTCGATATCATTGGATGCGGTGATGCCGGACGGTGAAAAAACCAGCGTACATGGCTTAATGGTGGTTAACGAACAAGCGTTGGGTGAACTGTCCGACGCGCAACTTGGGAAGCTTAACGCTGCCGGATTTTTAAAGCCAATTTACAGCCACCTGCTGAGCCTGAGATCAATTTCAAGGTTGAGACAGCAGTTGGATATACCTTCCGTTCCAGTTGGAGAGACAGTTCAATAATTTTGAACTGAGTTTCCATGTCTAATTAGTGTCCGCCTTATTTTTCGGGTGGTTTCGGTTTTCCACGTCGTATTTTTAGTCTCATGTAACTTCACGAGGCGATTTTTAGATATGCTATTTTTGAAGGATTTATTATGTTGCGGATCTGCGTTTTTGCAAAGTGGGCTCGGATTTCGCTATGTGCCTTGGCGATTAGTATTGCCTCTGCGCCGATCGGTCATGCTGCAGTAGAGACCGACGAGGCGACAACTCAGCAAGCAGAGCAAACGCCAGTTGCCATTGACGGGTTTCGGTCCGCTGCATTTGGCATGGACAAGGCGGCAGTGATTGCGGCGATTGCCAAAGATTTCGGCGTCGACGAAGCCGATATTGCGCAAGGTCAGAATACCGTTGAACGTACAGATCTGTTGACCGTGCAGGTGCCAGACCTTCTGGAAGGCGGCGGCACAGCGCAAGTGTCGTATATTTTCGGCTACACCAGCAAGGCTCTGATCCAGGTTGGGGCGTCTTGGGATGCCACAATCGACCCTACCATGACGGACAAACAACTGGTTGCGAATTCTGACGTTTTAAGCAGCCATTTTCTGGCTGGAAATTACGCAGCTGGCTCGCTGACAACCGCAACTGCAGTTGCAAACGGAATATTGCTGTTCCGAGGGCTCGATGCCGATGGGCGTTCTGCAATTCTATTGCTTCAAGGTAATTTCGAAGAAAACACTGACGGGCTCAAAGCGCTCAAGCCTACGGGGCTGGCGCTATTGTATTCGGTCAATCCCGACACACCCGATATTTTCCGCATTAAGGATGGTAATTTCTGATGGACGAGATTTTCAAAGTTTCCAAGCAGACCTTCCATCCCCTTAGGAAAACCAAGGCTGTGGGGTCCAGGCTGGCCAAGTTGATGGCGGGGGCAAGTCCGATTGTCCTTGGTGCCGTTGTTACTGTTGCCTTGCCAACTGGCCTACGCGCCCAGGCAGTCAACATCGGGGGCATGACTGCGAACAACATCGTTGCCGACGGTCGGACCAAGACAAAGATCAGCGTCACCGGCAACCACACACAAATTAGAACCGACACGGTTTCAGCCGGTGTCGGTTTTAACACGTTTTCGGACTTTCAAGAAGCGGCGGGTCAACGGGTTGATCTGTATGTGCCAGACCAGGCAGGAAGCCTGGTTAACATCGTGTCCAACGGGGCGGTTGTTATCAATGGTGAGTTGAATTCATACAAAGACGGAAAAATTGGCGGCAATATTTTCTTCTCCAGCTCTAACGGCTTTATTGTTGGCCAATCGGGGCGGGTAAACGTTGGGTCTTTAACGGTCAATACGCCAACAAAAGCGTTCCTTGATACCATCGTGCGTGCTGACGGGTCGATCAACAACGCGGTCGCAAATCAGCTGATGCGTGGCGAAATTCCGATCTCGCCAAACGGGGTGATCTCTATTGCTGGCAAGGTGACCGCCGATGGCGGCATCACGTTGCAAGGTCATACGGTGATGATCAATGGACGCACCGGGCCGCTGACGGGGGATGATCTTGGTCAGCGCATGATATTCGGTGCCACCGTCAATTCGACTGGTATGGTCGAGGGTGGCGAATTGGTGTCGCGTGGCGGCCAGATTTCGATCGTTGCAGCAGGGAATGCCACGATCGGCGGGCGTGCCACAGTGACGGCAAAAACCAGCGGTCGGGGCGGCAATATATCGGTGAAATCCGGTGGTGATACGCTGATCACAGCAGAAGCTGTATTAAGCGCGGATGGTGCCGGGGCTGATGGGGCCGGCGGTGATATCGTCTTCATGGCGGGCCATAGCCTTAAGATGGAAAGCGGCGCATCTTTCAGTGCCCGCGGTGCGGGTCTGGGCCATGGCGGCTTTATCGAGCTTAGCGGAAAATTCGCTGAGATCGGCGCAGGGCGCTTTGACCTCGGGTCGGATTTTGGCAAATCAGGTGATCTGTTGTTTGACCCGATTGATTTGGTCATCGACGCGGCGGGAAGTATTTTAAGCTTTGGTGCCACGATCACCCTACAGGCAGACGAATCCATAACCATCGCGTCGGCCGGGATATTGGATTCCACAAATGGCGGCGGTGCGGCAGGAAGTATCACGCTCGAGGCACCCAAGATCACATTGGCCAACGGGTCAACGGTCACTGCCGGGACAACTGGCGACGTAACCTTGACCGCGGTTCGCACAGGTGGCGGCGCGTCTGAGATTATCATTGGTGACGGGGCCGGTGCTGCGCCAATTTTGCGCGGCAATAACATCGCCCTGAACGCCACATCAACGGTCGACAACTTTGCACTTTTGGTGGCTGTTCCAACTGCCACGGCGGCGATCACGATCAACAGCGGTGACATCGTTGTGACGGGTACTTTGACGGCGAATGCGACTGCAACGGCGAATGGCGATCTGTCCACAGCTGCGTTGCCCGTTGGTATAGTTGTTACCAATTCCTCGGCCACAGTCGAGGTGGGCGGCACCAGCGACATCACTGCCAACAGCGTAGCTTTGTCCGCAAAATCGACGGTCACATCGAACATCCCGACTGAATCCTTGGCACCGGCCAACAGTGCAGCAGATGGTGCTGTTGCCGTATCGACCATCAACAGCACCGCCATTGCGCGCATCACCGGTGATGCAAAGGTGCAGGCCACTAATGCCATTGATGTGACGGCGATGAACAAGATCTTATCGGTCGCCAATGCAACGCCGCAAGCGGCGGCATTTGGGGCTAGTGTCGGGGTCAGCGTCATTAACGCGATCACAACAACCGAGCTGAGCGGAAATGCAAATGTCACTGCGGGTAGCCTGAACCTTGATGCGTCCACGGGCGTTGATGTGACAGTCAAAGCCATTGCAGGGGCAGGGGGCGCGACAGAGCCATCACCAGGATCTCAAGCCGCGACTTTCTTGTCGTCCGCAAAATATGGCGATGACGCCAGCACGAGCGAGGGCAAGCTTTCGGTCGCGGGTGCATTGGCAATCTCAGATCTGACCTCGACGACAAAATCTGCATATAGTTCAACCACATCTGCTGCGATCTCAGGTGATCTGCGAGTAACAAGCAGTTCTGAAAACCACGTTGACGTAATAGCGGATGGCACGGCGGTTAAATCCGCGTCCGGGGTTGGCGTAGCGATTGGCATTAACATTGCCAAAGTTAAAAATGACGCGATTGTCGCAAGTGCAGTTTCAGCAGGAAGCATCCACTTGTCAGCGCTATCTGACAATCCGTTAACCTCAAAGGTGGGAAATTCATTCAAGACATCCTCGACTTCGGGTGCGGGTGCATCGAATTTTGGGGTTGCCGGGTCTTTTGCGCTAAATTTGATCGACACGCAAACCACGGCAACCATCGGCGCGGGCGTCGCGGTGAACATTACTGGTGGCGGCGCTGTTGAGGCGACGACAGACAACAAGACGATTTCTGAGGTCGTAGCGAAACCAGCTGACGGCGGAGCGACAGGCGACACACTGGGGCTTGGTGCCTCGGTTGGGTTGAACATTATTGCCAACCGGTCGCGGGCCGAGGTTGCCAATGGCGCAACAGTTACGGGGGCAGGCACATTGACGCTTTCGGCCTCGGCGACCCATGAGATTATGACAACGGCCGAGGCCGGAGCGTCGGGTGGGTTTGCATTGACGCCTGTGCTGGCGCTGTCGATGGTCAACAACTCGACCACCGCGCGGTTGGGTACAGGCACCGCCCTGTCCACAAGTGGCACAGTGTTGGTTGCAGCGGCGCAAAACGCGTCCACAACCACCACGGCCAAGGCCGATGCGGCAGGTGCTAAAGCAGCTGTTGGTTTGTCATTGGCGCTAGCGCTTGTTGACGATCAGGTGCTGTCCACCACTGACCGTAATGTCACGACCACGGGCGCAGGCGGCACAGTTACGTTCAGCGCCATTGGCGCATCAGCGTCAGAAGTCACATCAGCAGCAAGCGCGCAAGGTGCGGCCGCGGCCGACGACGCAGGCAATGCACCAACAACCGGTGAAGCCGATGTGGACAGCGCAGCGACTACGCAGATGACCTCGGCTTCCAGCAAGCAAAAAGGTGCGGGCGTTGGCGACACGAGCCAGCAAGGTGCCACAGATACGGCCTTGGCCGATGGCGACAGCCGGTCTGCCTCGACCAGCGAAGGCAAGGTTTCGGTGGCGGCGGGCGTGGCGATCAACGTGCAAAAGGCCACAGTGTCCGCAATTGTGCCAGACGCCAGAATTATCACAACAGCAGGAATGCTGACCCTGCGTAGCTCGAGCAATGCCACAGGCAAAACCACGGCAAGCGGTGCTGCCGTTGGCAAAAAAGATGCGGCTGGCAACACGCCTGACCCGTCAAAGGTTGGCATCGGTGCCGCAGTTGCGGTGAACTCAGTCAAGGTCAAGAACGATGCGACCTTAGGTGTCGCAGCTCACTCTGTGGGCGGGTTGACGGTCGAAGCACTCAGCCTTGATGTGGCCAAACTGATGGCTAACCCCGCCAGCACAGCCACTATGTCAGATCAATTTCTGGCAAGCGCCACGTCGGGTGCCGGCGGTAGCAAAGTCGGGGTCGCCGGATCATTGGCGCTGAACCTGATCGATACGCAAAGCACAGCGCGGATTTCGAACGGGGCCACAGTTGCGATCACGGGCGCGGGCGATGTTACGCTGAGAGCAGATAACCAGACCTCAACCACCGCAGAAGCCACCCCGGTTGGCGGTGGCGCGTCAGGTTCGAACTTCGGGATTGGTGCATCTGTTGGCTTGAACATCATCGCAAACCGGTCGGTTGCCGAATTGGGCGATACCGCGACCGTAACAGGTGCCGGCGCTCTGTCCTTAGACGCATCCGCCAAACATACCGTTACCACCACCGCTGAATCCGGTTCAACAGGTGGCGTTTCTTTGACGCCAGTTCTAGCACTGTCTTTGGTGAATAATACAACCACAGCGCGTTTGGGTACGGGTGCAACGCTTGCAACCTCTGGCGCGGTTTCGGTCTCGGCCACTCAGGATTCCACCGCAACTACAACGGCCAAGGCCGCCGCGGCGGGTTCCAAGGCGGCCATTGGCGCATCGCTTGCGTTGGCACTGATCGATGATCAGGTACTTGCAACAACCGAACGCAATGTCAGCGCAGCGGGTGCCGCAAGTTCGGTCACTTTCAGCGCGATTGGTGTGTCTTCCTCGACGTTGGAGGCAACCGCAACAGCTGCGGGTGCCAAGGAAGGCGATGATGCCAATGCGGCCCCTGGCAGCACCGGCGATAGTGTTGACAAGACGGCGACGTCCAAGCTGACCTCAGCCTCTGACAAGCAGGGCAAAGCCAAAGTCGGAACGACTGATCAGCGCTCCGCAACCGCTACCGAGGCCGGTAATGAAAGCGGGCGTTCGGCCAAGACATCTGAAGGCAAGGTTTCGGTGGCGGCGGCAGTTGCAGTCAACGTTCAGAAGTCGACTGTTACGGCTGTGACGCAAGACGGGGTTAGCATCACCTCGGGCGGGGCGTTCAATATCTCATCCGCCAACAACACTAACGGCTCTGCGACCTCGGATGGGTCGGCTGTCAAAGGTGCAGATGGCGGTCAGTCACAGGTCGGAATCGGCGTGGCTGTTTCGGTCAACGTCATCAAGGCCAAGAACACTGCGAAACTTGGGCAAGGGACGCACAGCGCGGCGGGCGTGAATGTCACGGCACTGCAAGGAGCAGGCACGCCAACCGATACGATTTACGCCAAGGCGACATCGGGTGCAGGCGGCAGCAAGGTCGGGATTGCCGGATCGTTGGCGCTGAACATCGTCAATGTAGATACGGCTGCAACGATTTCAGGCACTGCGATTGTGGATGCAAAAACGGGTGCCTCCAGCATCAAAGCCGAGGAAAAAATGCTGGCGACCGCAATCGCGGCCCCCAGCGATACGGGCGTTACGGGGGGCAAAGTCGGCATCGGCGCATCGGTTGCGTTGAACCTGATCACAACACGCACTAACGCGGAACTGCTGGACGGTGCGACACTGACCAATGGTACTGGTCTTGTGGTCGATGCCAACTCCGACATCGACACGGTCACAGACGCCTCTGCGGGGGCAGCGGGCGGTATTGCGGTGGATGCATCGGTTGCATTGGCTATGTTGGACGAACGTACAACAGCGCGTGTCGGCACAGGCAGCGGTTTGAGCATGGGCGCGGGGGCGGTTTCGGTTTCGGCCGTCAACACAGGTGCGAACACGGCAAAATCCAAGGGCGAAAATAAATCTGCCAAAGTTGGCGTTGGTGCGTCTGCAGCCCTTATTCTAGGCAACGGGGCATCGGATGGTGCGCTTGAGAATACCTCGGTGACCAGTGCCGTTTTGGCGCGCGACATTACGGCGGGATCGTTGGCGATAATAGCAACGTCAGACCGCACCTACGACGCCACAGCGACCGCAACAGCCGAAGGTGGCAAGTTCAACCAGGCTGACGAGAAAAAGAATGCCGATACGGGCGGCACATCAACATCCGCCACAACGATGGACAAAACCAAAGGATCGCAACGCGACTCTGAGGGCAAATCGGGCGGATCAAAGCTGACAGTTGCAGCCGCCGCAGGTATCGCGGCCGCGCAGGATAACGTGTCGGCAACGCTGGGTGATGTGACCTTGAATGTCGGCGGTGCGGTTTCTGTTGCGGCCAGCAACCAGATTGGCATGGCAACATCCGGCAGCGGATTGGCTGCAAATCCCAAAAGCAATATTGGCATTGGCATCGGTGTAGGTCTGGGGATCATCAACAATAAAACGGCTGCAACCATCAGCGATGGCGCGACGATCAACGCGCCCGGCAGCGTATCGGTTACAGCAACATCGCGCGAAAATGCAGATGGCGGGTATGGCGCTAAACTAACCGCGCTTGGCATCGCAGGCGCGACGGGCAAGAAGGTTGCCGTTGCAGGGGCCATGGCTGTTGGCATTTCAACGGGCGAAACCAAAGCCGCGATTGGCAACAATGTTGAAATCACCAATGGTGGCGCAGTTTCGGTCAAGTCGGAAAACACTAGCCACCTGGCGGCCAAGGCTCTTGCCGGCGCTGCGGGTTCTTCTGGGACAGGTATCGGTGCATCCATCGCGGTTGTGGTTGCCGACAAAGATTACACGGCCTCGATCGGGTCAGGCAGCGATATCACCGCCAGCGGTCTAAGCGTTATGGCTTTGAATCATAAGATAGATTCTCCCACGCTGTTCAAATTTACTGATCTTGACGATCTGAAAACCAAACTGACCACGGGCCAGTTGTTGGGTGAGAACAACTACTACGTCGAGGCAATTGGCGGGTCAGCGGGCAGCAAGACATCCGTCACCGGATCATTTGCGATTATGGTCTTCAACGATGACGTGTCGGCCACCATTGGCAGTGGCGTAATCGATGCGCGCAATAGCGATGTGACCCTTACGGCAGATAACAAATTCCTTGCCAAGGCGTTGTCCGGTGCAATCTCGGTCAGTGGTGGCACGGGTGTCGGCGTAGCAGGATCAATCATTGTCAGTTCCGGCACGACCATCAGCAGATTGGCTGATAATGCGGTTGTCACAAACGCGGCGCGGTTTACCAACAGCGCCATTGCAGCCCAAGACATTCAGGCCTTTGGCGTGTCGGTTGCAGCGGCTGCAAACAACGCTGTGAATGGTGTGGCCACAGTGATCACGTCCGAAAACCGTGCCGAGGCCCTCATGGGGGTTGGTGCGCGCGTTACGGCGTCCGGGGCGGTCAACCTTACGGCGGACAATGATTTCAGCATGTTCAGCCTAGCTGGCGGGGCAGCTGGTGGCGGATCTAACGGGGTCGGCGCGTCTGCAGCGGTGGTGACAATCAATAATGTGACACGCGCAGCGATGGCCGCTGGCACAAGCATTGCCAACCGCGCGGAAATTAACACAGGCGGCGCGATTGCTATTTCAGCAACCGCAAAAGAAACTGGCAAGGTCATCGCCGCAGCGGGTGCCGCAGGGGGCAGCAATGCGGTGGGTGCAGGTGCAGCCGTTTACGTTCTGGGCACCACAACCGAAGTGTTGGTTGGTGCCTTTGGTAAAGTCGGCAATGCCCATAACACAGGGTCGCTCGACTTGACCGCCCATGATGTATCGACCTTGCTGTCGATTGGTGGCGCGGCATCTGGTGGTGGCAGTGCGGGTGCCGGTGCCGGTGTTGGCGTCGGTGTGATCGGCAAAAAGACAGCCGCGAAAGTTGGCGCGTCCTCTGTTGTTGCTTCGGGCAATGTTGTGCTTGATGCAAAGAATGTGGAAGACCTGTCCGCCATTACGGTTGGCGTAGGGATTGGCGGGTCTGCGGGCCTTGCCGGCGCGGTTGCAGTCTATGCGGTGACCACAGAAACCACCGCAGAAATCGGCGATACGGCCAGCGTTTATGCCAATGGCAATGTCGCGGTGCTGGCAGATGATCAGGTCAGCATTGACATGCTGGAGGGTGCAATTGCGGGCGGCGGATCGGCGGCCATTGGTGCGTCGGTCGGTGTCACGGTTATTGACGCCACAACGCTTGCGAAAGTCGCGGATAACGCGCGGGTTACGGCCCTTGGCAATGGCGGCGCGCAACAGTTCACCACCGGCTATCGGGGTGATTTCCAGGCCTATGGTGCCTCGGGTGATTTCCAATCTGCTGATGTCGGCACACGCACGGCATCCGCGGGGGCAAGCCAAACAGGTTTTGATCTGCTGACGAAAGAGCGTAAGGCAGTCGCTATTCCAGATCAGGCGCGCGGCGTCATTGTAAATGCGTCCGGTGCAAGTTCTGTGCGGTCTATGGCCGTTGCCGGCACGGCGGCAGGCAGCGTTGCAGTTTCGATTTCGGCAAGCGTCCCGGTAATCACAATGAATACGCAAGCGGTGATCGGTCTTAACACCCAGATCAACAAAATGGCTGGCGCGCCGAATGCCTTGCAATCAGTTTCGGTTGCGGCAGCCAGTGACGTTTATGCGCTCGGCTTCTCGGGTGCGGTTGCCATTGGCGGGTCCGTTGGCGGTGGCGCGGGCGTGAACGCAGTAATCGTGAACACAACGACCAAAGCCACGGTTGGTGGCGGTACGTCCGATATTTCCGCGATGGGTGATATTCTGGTATCGGCAAAAGCTACAGAAGACTTCGGGATCTGGGCGATTGCGGGCAGTGGCGGCGGCGTTGCTGCGATTGCAGGCAGTGGTTCAGCGCTTGATCTGACCACCGACACGACGGCGACCTTGGGCGGCAAAGCCGTGGCACAGGGTAATGTTGACGTGCTGGCGAGTGACACTACGCGCACGGGCATGATGGCGGGTTCAGTCGCCATTGGAGGTACCGCCGGGGTTGGTGCCGCAGTGGGTGTCATCCTTGTGGACAAGACAGTGACGGCGTCGATCGCCAGCAGCGCAGATGTGTCGGCCTTTGGTGGTGGCAGTACGCGGGATGTCTTTAACGGCACCGGATTTGGCACGAAAACCGCGTCACGTGGTCTGAACGTCGAGGCAAATTCCGATCAATCGGCACTCGCGCTTGTCGTGTCGGGCGCAGGCGGGCTTTATGCAGGGATCGCAGGTGTCCTTTCGCTTGATCTGGTTACAGTAAAAACATCGGCCTTTATCGGGGCCAACAGCAAAGTTAACGTGGCGAACGCCAGCGGTGACGCGGCGCAAGACGTTGTGGTCGCGGCGCGAGATTCCACCACCTCTTCGGTTGCAGCTGGTGCCGTTTCGGGCGGGTTTGTCGGGCTTTCGGGTGCGATCGACGTTGGCGTGTTCAAGACATCGACAGCCGGCTATGTCGAAGACGGTGTGTCAATTAATGCCAAGAATGACGTGCTGATCAGCGGCTTGTCGAACAAGGCAGGCGAATCCAAAGTAGTCAGCGGATCGGGCGGCATCTTTGCCCTTGCCGTGGGTCTTTCAGTTTACAGCTATGGTGATGGCGTGGCGTCCGGCGGTGAAGCGGATACGCAACTGAGTGAATCCAGCGACGGTGCCGCAGACATGGATAAGGTCAACGCACAGGCCCAAGAACAGGCCAAGAACGACGCGGTATTTGACCTTCTCAAAAGTTCCGATGATGACCGGGTCACGACAATCAACGCCTCAGCCAAGGCCAAGCGTGACGCGATCAACGTTGCAAACGCAGCCTCGACGCTTGCGGTGCCGGGTGGCACGTCGGCAAGTGTCGGCAATGTGCTGATCAATGCGGGTGGCGACGTTTCGGTCAAAAGCTCGGATGAGTTGGATGTCGACATCACCACGGGCGGTTTTGCCGCTGGCGGCGGCGCGGTTGGCGCGGGTATTGCGGTCTTGAACGTCAATACAGGCAGCACGGCCCAGGCCGTTGGTACCGGAGCAAACGTGCATGGAACCCTGCCGCGGATTACTGCGGGCGGTGGCGTCAATATCAACGCCTTCTCCAGCCATACACTGTCGGGCGATAGCTATGCCGGGACCATTGCAGGTTCGGTCGCGCTAAGTGCGGATGTTGTTGTCGTCAATGACACATCACGCACCAAAGCGTTTGCGGATGGACAAAAGATGACGGTTGGCGGTTTGGTTAAGGTGGATGCCGAAGCCAAGCGCATGGTCAACCTCAAGGGCTATGGTGCTGCGGTCAGCCCGTTTGGAATTGGCGCAGGTGCATCTGTGGCGACCGCGACGATTGGCGGAGCGATTGATGCCTATGTCAAAGGATCGCAGATCGGGGCTGGAGCCGTATCGGTCAGTGCATCCTCGGATGACAAAGCAACCGTTGAAGCCGTTGCCGCAAGTGGTGGTTTGGGCGCAGCGATTTCCGGGGCCGCGACCATTGCAACGATCGATCCGACTGTAACAGCGCAAATTGACAGTTCGGTTCTGACGGCTGCGAATGCCGTAGAGGTGCTTGCAAATGCCAAATCAGAAGCAAGCACAGATTCAGTTGGTGTAGCTGTTGCCGGCGGTTTGGCCGTTGGCGGATCGGGTGCTGACACGACAATCGGCACAACGGCCAGAGCGGAAATCATCAACGGTTCGGACATAACGGCGGGCAGCATCAAAGTGGCCGCGATCACGTCCACCCCAAGCGCCAGTGCGAAATCCCTAGGTGCAGCAGGTGCGCTTGTCGGGCTTGCTGCGACTGTATCGACGGCAGAAAACAATGCTGGAACATATGCGACCGTGGCGGGCAGCAGGCTGACAGCGACGGGCCTCGTAAATGTCGATGCAACGTCAGCGACCCTGCAGAATGCAAATGCCTCTGGCCTTGCGATTGGATTTGTTGCGGCCGGGTTCAACGATTCCACCGCCAAATCTAACACAAAGACCCAAGCCACCTTGACCAATCTGAGCTTGCTGAAAGCGGGATCTTTGACCGTTAATGCGCAAGGTACGGATGACAACACGGCTGTGGTTGTCGCGGGCAGTGGCGGTCTTGTGGCGGGTTCCGCTGCGTCGGGCACAACACGCGCGGACAGCAACACCAAGGCAACCATTGATGGTGCGTTTATCGCAAATATAACGGCGGGCGATGCGCAGCTAAAGGCAGCGCACCTGAGCAAATTTGGCGGTACGGTTGACAGCACGCAAGCATCCCTCGTGGGGGGTAGCGGCGCAGCAATGAAACACACAGTTGTCAGCAATGTTGACGCGCACCTTGGCGATGGAATGACCCTCTATGCGGCGAACCTGTCCATTGATGCACAAAACCGGACGCTGAATAATTTTGCAGCCGGTGGTGCATTTAACGTCAATTCGGCGTCGGGCGGCCTCGCCAATCTTCCGGCGGGTGGTGCGACGGTTAGGATCAAACACAATACCACCAATGCGTCCATTGGCGCGAATAGCGCAGTCCATCTGATGACCTCGGGCGCGTCGGCCCTTTCGACGCTCAAGATGAGCGCGATGAGCGATATTGTCTCCGAGCAAAAGGTCAAGATCGACTCGGGCGGTGCGATCGCATTGGCCAATGCTGACATTGTGACCGATGTGGTATCGAACACCTCCCTCAGCGTTGGTGACAGCGCGCAGGTCATCGTCGATAAGGGCGATGTTTTGATGAACGCCTGGAGCTCGGCTAACATTGATAACCGTGCTGCGGCCACGACTTACGGTCTGGCCGGGGCACCATCGGGTGATATTAACGTCAAATATACGGGCGATAACAAGGTCATCGTCGGTGCAAATGCGCTGCTTGAAGTATCTGACGGGGTGAACCCCGTGGATGGCACAGCACCCAGCCACGGCACCATCGCGATCTCGGCGGGGACGGATGAGGCTGGCGTTGATGGCCAGCTGAATTTCAACGCCGTTCTGGATATCTTTAACAAAACGGCGATCCCAATTCCGGCATCACCGAACCCCGTCGTGACCGTAAGCTCAAACGGGACCGTGGATATCAAGGCAAGTGATCCGGCGCTGACTGAAGGGGTGCGCGCTGCAGGGGACATCACTGTCAGCGCAAGCCGTGGAGCGATTGACGCCAAGGCGGTCGGCACGGGCAAAGACATCTACCGTGAAGCACTGGCAGCTGTGGCAAGCGCTGTTTCCAACGCGTTCGGCGGCGGCGATGTAACTTTTGATTATCATGGCGGAACGACCCATACAAATGCAGGCAACTCGCAGATCACCGCCGATGGCGTGATCCAGACGGGTATCCAGCGGTACAAAACCTTGACCCTGAGCTATGTGGATGCGTCATGTGATGCGGTTGCGTCGGCCTGTCTTGCAGCGGATTCCGGGGCCAATATTACGTATAAAACCCCTGTAAGTGCGCCAGTGGGCACCAATATTCTTGATCGGGTTGCCGAACTGGATGCCCTTGTCAACGACTACGATTCTGATCCGATAGCAAAAGCTGCGTATCAAAGCGAAATCACCTTCTTGCAAAGCAAACTGGTGGATATCGGGCTTGGCTCTTTTGACGGTGCTGGTAATTATGTTCCGGGTGTCTATGCTGGGCCATCGCCAAAAGCCGCGCTTATAAGAGAAGTCGCGATTATTGACGGCAATATCTCGACCGTGCGTAACGATCTAAGGACCGCGGCATACCTTGGTCTTGCAGGTGATTATAACGACAACGCCGATATAGCGAGTGCAAGCTATGATGACGCAAGTTTTGGTCTGATCAACAATGGCGCAGATACGCTAACTAAAATCGGCGAAATCACGACGTATACGGGTACGGGAACTCAAGCCACGCTCCGGAACGATGCAAACACGGCCTTGTCCGACGGCAAGGTCGCAGCAGACAAGATTGCAACGGCCAAGGCCGGTAGCGTTGCGGCGCAAAACATCATCACCACCAAAACGACCGAGATAGGCCAGCAACAGGCAGCTTTGACAGCTGCATTGATAGCGGGCGATGCCAATGCGTCTACGGCGGCAAGCCTTGCCATTGGCAATGCAAAGAATGTCATCAAGTCAAACCTTGATGCGATCGTCGCCAACAACACAATTATCTCGGCACAATCCGAGATTGCCAAAAACCGCGCGGCGACGGCGGAAACAAATCTGACCACGCTGTTGAACACGACAATTACTGCATCCTCGAATATCCTATCGGCTGCGGAAACGAACCTGAGCACGGTAAATGCAGATTCTGATTCAACGGCAGCCCAGAAGACAGCAGCATTGAACGCGAGAAATCTTGCTCAGACAAACCACACCAGTAACCTCGGGAAGAAGACAGCCCTTTTGGCAGCAAGCGCGACGGTCGCGTTAGATAACGGTGCGTTGACACAGGTCACAAAGGCTGCGGATGGATTAGCTAGTGCTAAGAGCGTTTTAACCACAGCTGTGGATGTCATTAACACCAAGATAACAACGCTGAACTCGGGCGCGACTACGCCCGCAGACGCGGCAACGCCAAACAAATCACTGACGCAATACATTACGGTTTGGAACGGTCTTTCAACCGATTATGCAACCAAGACTAATCTGGCCACGTCAGCGTCAAATTCAAGCGGCACACCAATGGCGTTCACGGTCGAAATTAACGACGCAGCTGCACGTCTGGGCAACCTGTCGTTCAACGCTGATGTCTTGAAAAGCTCCGCAACTTCGGCCGCGACCAGCACAGGGTATCTGAACGCGCCAGGTGACGCCAAGATCGTGATCCGCAACAAGACGTCCAATACGCTTAAACTGAACAACCTGATCATTCCTGATTACGATGCCGGCAATGTGCGGCTGAATGGCGTGTTGGTCTATGACAATGCCGATATCACCGCCCTGAACGCCGGTGGGGTCGAAGGCAACTTCAAAAACGTCGAAACATCGCGCAATTCAAGCCGCGGTGCAGTCGAGATCTATTCGGAATACAACACGGAGGATTCCGATTTCTATGTTCCGGGTTCCGCCAAAGCCCAGCTTGCCAACAAGCGGTTGGCACCAGATATCATCCTGAACACAGGTGCAGTGATCGAGAATACCCGCGGTGCGGTGAAAATCGACAGCGCATCGGGCAACATCTATATCCGCGGCAAGATCAACGCAGGATCGGTCGATATTCTGGCCAGAAACGGTGATTTCGTATCCAGCTATGTGAACGGGTTCAACCATGTTGGCGGCGATCCGGCCAGCTTTACAGACCCCACAGACGAAACCGAGGCAGGCCAGGGCATCACTGCAAATGGTGCGGTGTCGATTGCGGCGCGGTATCTGAACATCAACAGCACCATCCAAAGTGGCATCGCCGATTGGAGGCTTGACCTGGACGGGGCACCGAAATTGACTGCTGCACCCGAATTGGTTGGGCGCACACCGGCGGAGATTAACGCGCTTGTCACCGCAAACAAAAACGCGACCGTCAAAAAACTGAGCGAAGATTTGGGGGGCGGGCTGATCCTTAGTTATGTCCCTGTCGGGATCGACCCCGATGAGCTGGCTTTAGTTAACGCGCAATATGAGGGTGAACTGGCCAAGAACCCTGCCACGTCGCCTGTGCGCACGCTGACGATTGGTGGTGTGGCCACACAGGTCAACATCAAGGATTACCTGTCAGGCCAGATCGAAGGCCGTCTGGAGTTCACCAAAGCCTTTGCCGATAATTACACCGCAGCCAATGGCGGCGACGGCATCTTCTCGGTGATATCGACCAATCCAACCAACAACATTGGTGCATCTTACGACGCCAAAAACAAACAGTATCTTGTTAACGGGGCCAGCGTACGGGGCGGCTATATCCAGCTGTTCGGTCAGATCATGAACACTTCGGACGGTGCCGGTAGGCTGAACGTTCTGGATGGCTTTGGTGCGATCGATATTACGAACACAGGGAATATTCCTGTGGTGCTGAAATCACTTAGCACGGGCGAAGATCCGACCGGCGATTTGCGTGGCACCAAAGGCAAGATCGAGATCACGGATGTCATAGGTGTTAATGTTACTAACCCTGCCAATCCTGTCGTGTCGATCCGCAAGACGACCTATGAACGTGAATATACGCCTGGCACAGCGGGCGGTATCGTGAAAAGCGTGGCGCAGACCGGGACGATCAACAATGCAACGGGCGCATTGGTATTCACGGGTGGCGTCGTCGCAAATGACCACACAGATCGCGATGCGACCTTTAATCCCGAAGCCGAACAACGGTATGTCTGGACCACAGGCGAGACTTTCTCGAAAACCTCGAACTACTCCAAAACCTCGACCCAGTTGTTCGGCTCGTCGGATCTGGAGGTGGCGAGCATCAATAGCCTTACCCTCGATAGTAACCCGGAGCGTTTGAGCATTTCCCGACTGGTGGATGGTACCTATATCACGACCGTCGATACGATAACCGGTGGGGGACTGATCAATAAGAACGGTGCCTATTTCCAAGATCCGCCATCTACCATCTCAAAAAATACCGACTTGGCCAATGCAGGGACCCAGTATACCACAGCGAACAACACCACCTTTACCAAGAACGAGTTCGAAAACACCGGCTCCAGCTCGCGCAGCTGTAACTGGTGGACACTGTGTATCGTGTCCGAAAAGACATATTATGCAAAGCTGACGCAGGAATATACGACCATCACCACGGAGTCGCTCAGAGCGGATTACCCGATCGCGGTCGAATTCATCGGCCAAGACCAAGGCACGATCAACATCACGTCCGGCAGCGATATTATTCTGGATGGCAACCTTACCAACGTCGCGGGCACCTCGACGATTACTGCAAATGGCGTGGAAAGTTCGATCATTCAGGGAACGAAAAATTCCCTACTGAGCGCACAAACAGCGATCCTGAATGCAAGCGGTTCTGTGGGTGGCATCAAGAAACCAACCGACCCGGTAAATGCGCCCGGTCTGGCGCTGGCTGTGAACCTAACAGGCGCAAGCGCCGGTAACGGGTATTTCACGGCCAACGCAGGTAACGGCAACGTATCTGCGATCAGTCGCGGTGACATTATTGCTGGACATATTACTGCGGCAGGTACGGCAACCTTGGACGAGGACACCTCGCGCGGGAATGTCAGTCTTGTGTCGTTCGGGTCAATCCTTGCCAGTACATCCCCGGCACTTACTGGCGGATCCCTTGTACAGGGTTGGCGCGCCAATCTGACGGCATTGGGCGGATCAATTGGTGAAACCCCTGCCTATGATCCCGCAACATGGGACGCGGCACAGCAGAACAAACTGCTGCGTGTTAACACCGGATACACCAGCGACCAGTCGCTGCGTCCGTTTAGCGAGACACCTGCAAATGCAGTGCTGGGTCTGACCGCCGTTGCGACTGGCGACATAGGTATACGTTCGGTAAGCTGGGCTGGAAACACGGACGGCTCCGTTTCAGATGGTACAATGCTGATCAATCAGGCCTTGTCGCTGGGTGGCGATGTCACCCTCGCGTCGACCGGTCAGATCCTTGATAACAATCCAGTCGAGACCATCGATACACGCACCTATAACCAACTGCTGGGGTATTGGGATAGCCTTGGGTTGTTGGATCAATCCACGGGTCGGTCTGTGACGGACAGCGCCGGTGTTGTTCAAAGCGTTGATGCTATCGGCAACAACAATGCGATCAAACAGGCGCAATCCATCAAAGCATTTGAAAATGTCAAAACCAAACAATACCAGCAATATTGGGAAATCCGCCAAACGCAGGCTGATCCAACGGTATTTGATGCAGGGTTCACAGTAAAAGTAGACCCGACATCAGCCCAGCACAAGGCGCTGACTAGCTATTACGGTGACCAGATAAAGGCCGCCAATCCGGGCTTTACGACGGCGCAAGTCGCTGCCGAGGTTGCGGTGAAAATTACCGCATATGAGACCGAGCAAACGGATAGCTACCGCGAACTGAACGCCTTGGTAGGCTCGGAAAACGGTGGTCTTTATGTAGAAGGTCACAAGGTTGATGCAACTCCGGATGAACGTGCCGCGTTGACCAATGGGTCGGTCTGGACCGAACGCGAATTGGCGTTCTCCATCGCGCCGGGTGCTTTGAAAACGGTCACGGGTACGAACCCGGTAATAAAAGATCCGAACGTTTCGGGTCGGACCGTCACGATCCTTGCCAACAAAGGCATTGGTGAAACAGTTAAAGACAGCGCAGGCAATTTGGGTGTTTCCATCCGGTCCAGCCTTGACCCCGCACTTTTGACAGCAGACCAAAAGGTCGCTTTGGCTGCCGCAGAACGTACGGACCTTTTGCTGACCATTACGACTGCGGGCGGGAATGTGGAAATCCCGCTCTGGGAAGATTACGACACCCTCAGCGCAACGCAGAAAGCAGCCTTTGATGCGGCCGCTGCGGGGCAGGTGTCGCCTGAAAACACCTTGTTGACCGTCCTAAGCAAACGTCCGTTGAATTTTGCTGCGGCCGAGAAGCTGAACGTCGATGTGGCAACCGCCGCAGGGACAAACGTCAAGAGCGACATCGGCAAAGCATTCCTTGCGTCACGCAGCGGTGCCTTGTTGGGTGCCGTAACCACAAATGGCGAAACACGCATCAAGGTGCGTAACGACATTGCAAACGCGGCAAGCGGAAGCATGATTTCGACAGGGAACCTGATCCTGGAGGCATCACAAGGCGGTATCGGGACAAATACTGTACCGGTACGGCTTGCGCTGAACCTAGGTGCCACAACAACGGCACGGGCGCAAAATACAGTGAACCTTGAGTTTGCAAACGGTGGTGCAATCGACACGATCTATTCGCCACAGAATGTGAAACTCAATGCTTTGAGCGGATCACTGACCAACGCAAACGGCGATTTGCTGATCAACATCCTGGGCACCGAAGTCGAATTGACGGCGGCCAACGGGACCGTCGGCGCGCCGGGCAATGCTTTGAATGTGGGTGTGAACCCCAAAGGCAAGATCACCGCAAATGCCCAAGGCAGCATTGATCTGCGCGGTCCGTTGGGATCGAAATTCATAGTGACCGAAGCCAAATCTACAAATGGCGGCGGCATCACGCTGAGTGCAGCGGGCGAAAGCGTCATAGACGGTAAAGTTGGCACCGCGGGTGCGATCGTCCTGTCGGCGGGCGGGCGTCAGGTCTTGACCAAGAACGCGCAAGTGACATCCGGTGCGGGGGATGCGTCGGTTACCGCCGCGTCGCTTAAGATGTTGAACGGTGCTGCGCTTTCAGCAGCGGGCAAGGTCTCCATCACCACTGTTGGGGATGCGCTTCTCACTGCGGTCAAATCGTCCAGCAACGCGACAGATGCGGTCAATATCGATGCAGGGGGGCGGGTCTTTGCCGGTACCCTAGCAGGACGTGCGTTTGATATCAGCGCCACAGCAGCAGGTGCAGGCGTCAAGATAGTCGCGGGGCAGGGAATTGGCGATAAAACCCGTGCCAATGAAACCGCCGACGATGACACAGTTACAGATGTCGCAAATCCACTGCGCATCATCACCGGCCTATTTGAGGCTTCGGCGGCGAACGGGTCGATCAATGCAGATGCATTGAGCGACATCAAACTGACCTCGCTTACCGCAAACCAAGGCGGGATCGCGGTCACCGGTACAGGTACGATGGATATCGTGGATGCGACTGCGGGCGGAAGCCAGAGCTTTGATGCGCAAGACGATGTTACCTTTACCAAGCTGACAGCAGTTGGCCTGGCATCTGATGTTGGAAACATCAGCGTGTCGTCGGTCAATGGTTCGGTCACCGGAGGGGACATAGAGGCCAATGGATCAAGTGTCATCAATGGTAATGGTGTGGTCTTCGACAACATCATGACAGGGGTCGATTCTACGATCACCTCGACGGGCGATATTACGGGCGATACTGAAATTGCGATTGGTGATGTCACTAATACAGCTGGGGCCGGTGGGCTGCCTGGATCGTTGAATATTCGGGTTATCGGAGGTCGCAATCTGTACCTGCAAGCCACCAATGAACTGAACCTTTCCGAGGTTCAGGTGGCAGACACGATCGAGCTTCGGGCAGATAAGATTGCCGCAGCGGTGACACAGACCCCAAGCGGTCCGGACCCGTTGAACGTGACGTTGACCGGCGCTAATAACACGGTTGGCACCTCTGCCGACCTAACGATTGATGCACCCGCTGGCATTATTGTGGATGACCTGAAAGTTGTGGATACAACTTTGATGACAACGGCCAACCGCACCGAGATCAAAAATGCGTACGTACCGGGATCACTGCTGCTCACGTCGCCCATCCAGACGATCAACGTCGATAACCGCACGCCAGTGCCGCAACCCGGTAGCAACGTGCAGGTCTTTGTCCCGTCATTCGGCTTTGGATTGACCCTTGATGGCAATGCTACGAAAACAGATGGCCTTGTGGTGCAATATGACACAACATCAGAATTGGTCGATATTCTGCCAACACCGCTGGGTGGCATCAGTCTGATCCGTGATACGGTTCGGAATATCCGTGAGGCGGATGATGGGGGGCTCGGATCATTCGGGTCCGTAGCACTTGATGATGAAGATACATTGAACCTGGCGCAATTTGACGGGGAAGTTGTCGAAATTGATGGCGTTAAGTACATGGTCTTTGTACGCGGCACAGGCCCGGCAGTCATGCTGCGGGTTCAGTAACGGATGAAGGAAATTAGCCAGCACACACTCGAGCATATTCAAGAAACATGTATAAAACCCAAAGAAGGTTACTTCATGCCAAATAACATCCGCACCATTCTCCTTCACGCGACTGTAGCGGCTTTGATCGGTGGGGGAATGGCTTGGCCATCAATTGCCTCTGCACAGGTTACGGCGCAGCAAGGCAATGTCCAAAGCAGAGTTGCTGATGAAAACCTTCGTCGTCTTGACGAGGAAGACGCGGCGTCAAGCACCCGCCAGGCGGGGCCGGGGGTAATCACAGACGAGATCAACCGCCGCGAATTGCCACCACGCGGCGGGGCAACCGTATTGCTGCGCACCGTGACAATTGGGCCGGAGTCGGCCTTCTTGACAGAAGCGGAACTTGCGCCAATTGAGGCGAAATACCGCGGTAAGCGCGTGGATTTCGCGCAGATTTCCGAATTGGTAAGGGATGTTAACGATCTATATGCCGAGAAGGGGATTGTGACAGCGGCCGCTATCTTGCCGCCCCAGAACCTGAATGCGGGCAACCTGCAAATCCGTTTGGTCGAAGGGCAGTTGGGCAATGTGGCTTTGGTTGGCGATCGCACGTCCACAGACAAATTTGTCTTTGACCGGATCACCCTCGCTAAGGGCACGACCGTTGATGTGCCCACCGCCAGTAAAGACATCGAACTTTTCAACGCCACAAACCGCGCCCAGCTTCGGCTTTTGTTGCAGCCTGGTGCGGCCTTTGGCTATACCGATCTGCTGCTTGGGATCACTGAGCCCCGGAAATCCGAGCTTGAGGTTTTTTATGATAATGAAGGCGTCACATCAACGGGTGAATGGCAGGTGTCCGGGCTTTACCGGCGCTATGGCTTGATGGGCATTGATGATACGTTTTTGACTTATCTATCTTTCAGTGAAGGCAGTACATCCGGGACTTTGCGCTATGAGTTTCCGATCAACAAATATGGAACACGGCTTGCCGCAAGCGTTACGGCGTCTGACATTGCCGTCGTTTCAGGACCAACCACGGTGCTTAACATTGAGGGAAAATCTAAATCAGCAAATCTTAGCCTGTCGCACCCGTTATTCATTAATGATCGCTGGACCGTGCTTGGCACGGTGGCAGCTTTTTCAGGGACCAGCACATCTACATCTGCAGGGGTGCCGCTTGTGGACAGCAAGACCGTCAAATACGCGCCCGGCGTAACCCTGTCTTATCGAGGGGACAACGGGTCGGTTACCACTCAAATTCAGGGCGTATTTGCAAAATCAACGGATTATGTCGCCAGCGCTGACCGTGATGTCTTTTTGCTCGCGGGTTCATTCAACGGACAGTACCGTTTTGCCAACGGCCTAACATATGTGGGTACGGGAGCGTGGCAACATACCAACGACGACTTGTTGCCCGGTAACCTGCTGTTCCAGATCGGTGGCCCGACAACGGTACGCGGCTATCCATCAGACGGTGTCGGGGGCGATAGCGGGTATTACGTCAGTTCGGAATTGCACAGGCAGTTCGACGTTCAGGGAAAAGCTGTTGACGGTTATGTGTTCGCCGATTTTGGTGAGGTTTATTCAACCTTTCCGAGCCACACAACATTGATCTCTGCGGGCGTTGGCGTCAGTTACAGTTTCAATAAATACGCAACAGGCTCGTTGTCTATTGCGAAACCTATAAAACAGTCACTGAGCAATCAATCCGACTATGTGATTTCTGCCATGCTCGTGCTCAGCGCCTTTTAAGGGCTGAACAGGGGCCTTGCCGTTCAATAGTCTGGTAGGCACCGTGAGAGGAAATTTTCTTGAGGCGGGCAGGGCGGCCAGCTAGCCATTCTGGATGACAAAAAACACCTCCGGGCTAGCCTGAGGGCATCCAACCTCAGGACACGGCTATTCTGCGAGGGCGGCAAACTGCTGGAAGGCGGAAAGACCATTGGCACCGAACTGGCGCTTCCGGATCATGCGTGCGGCTTCGATGCCGGCGATGGTTGCAGCAGCGGAGTGGAAGGACTTGAAGCCCAACATCGGAGCAGTGATGCGCTTGATGAAACGATGATCCTGTTTAAGGATTTTATTTAGGTACTTGGCCTCCAGGATCACGCTTGTGGCCTGCAGTGCCCGGCACGCGATTTGCTGCGATTGCGCGTGTGGATAAGCGCCAAGCAGCGGAAAGTGCCGGATGGGGTGGATCGAATGCATGGTTTGGTTGTCCCGT
>CBDTUA010000024.1:0-50154 GCA_965363735.1 uncultured Sulfitobacter sp.
CGCTATGGGCGCAGCGTCGCGCGCTGCGTTGTTGGCAATGTGGACGTCGGGCAAAGCTTGGTCGCCAGCGGTTTGGCCTTTGCCTTTGCCAAATATTCTCCCGATTACGTTGCCATTGAAAAGGCGGCTATCCGGGCGGGCCGTGGTATTCATGCCTATACCTTGGTCCGGCCCTCGAAGTTCCGCGCCCAGAAACGCGCCGCAAAGACAGCGGCGGCCAATACGCCGGCGCAGGTGGGGCAAAATGGTTGCACGATCAAGGGCAACATCAGCGCCAAAGGCGTTCGCATATTCCACGTTGCAGGGCAGCGGGACTATCAACGCACCTCGATCCGCACGAGCAAGGGCGAACGGTGGTTCTGTTCAGAAAACGAGGCCCGCGCTGCAGGATGGCGTGCCGCGCGGCGCTGATTATTCCACCTGATAGGGCAGGACATCACGCAGGTCGGGGTCGACTATCAACTGGCGTTCAAGCGGCGGTACAGAGCGTTGATGGCAACCTTTGCGTTCGCAGATACGACAAGAAATACCGATAGGTTCAAAGGCCGATGCGCGGCTGGTGTCCATTCCGTCGGCATAGACCATGGCAGCGGCGTGACGTACCTCGCAGCCCAGCGAAATCGCATAGCGTCGCACAGGTGCGCCAAAACGCCCCGCCGGTTTTGAAATATCCCGCGCTAGTGAGATATAGCGCACTCCGTCCGGTGTTTCTGCAAGCTGGCGCAGAAAACGGTTCGGTGTCTCGAACGCGCTATGCACGTTCCACAACGGGCAAGCCCCGCCAAATCGTGCAAATTGCAGCCGCGTGGCAGAATGGCGTTTGGTGATTGTGCCCGCCTGATCGACGCGTACGAAAAAGAACGGGATACCCTTTGATCCGGGACGTTGCAGCGTCGACAGACGATGGGCGACCTGTTCGATAGAGGCACCAAACTGACCTGCCAGAATTTCCAGATCATGGCGGCATTCTTGGGCTCTGGCCAAAAACGTCTGATAGGGCATCAGCGCGGCACCGGCGAAATAGTTGGCCAGCCCGATCTTGGCGATGTCACGCGCAGCACCGCTGTGAAATCGGGCCAGATCAAGCGTCGCCTCTAGCAGGTCATTCTGCCGCGTCATGGCGGTCTGGAACAGCAGTTGAAATAGCTGGGTTTCTTGCGGGGCACGCGATGAGATGTGCAAAATACCGGAAGCAGGCTCATAGCGGCGCAGGGCGGGAACATCATCAAAGTTGACCTTGATGCCGACAGCTGTCAGCGCCGCTATCGCCGTCGTCTTGAGCGTCTTGCCATCGCTATTGGCGCGGGAGAAATGTTCTGCGGCCTTGTCCACAGCGTCAATATAATTGTCGCAGTAGTGAAAGAAGTCGCGGACTTCCTCCCACGGACTTGGAGAGGCGCGTGCATCTTCACGGCCCAATGCCTCGTCCAAATAGGCAAGGCGTTCGTGGGTCTGCCTGTGGCTTTGATGTAATTTGATAAAGGCGCGGGCCAGCCCCGGTGCGTTGGACGCAGCAAGCTGCAGATCGGCCAACGGCAGCGTATCGCCCTCAAATAGGGGGTCGGACAGAATTTCGCGCATGTCACTGATCAGGCGTTGGCTGTCTCCGCTGGACAGTTCGGTCACATCCATCCCAAACTCGGAAGCGAGCGCAAGAACCACAGTCGTACTGACGGGACGGTTGTTGTTTTCCATCTGGTTGAGGTAGGGCAGGGACACGCCCAGTTTGGCGGCGAAGTCTTTTTGGGTGCTGCCAATCTTGGTGCGTAATTCGCGCAGTTTCGCGCCAGCGTACAGCTTTTGGGTTGCCATGCGGATCAGGGCCTTTGCAAATTTGCAGTTGGCATGATCCTAGCTTTGCAAACTCTGCGCTGCAAGGTCTGTGGTCAGCGCAGCCCCAACGTCTTTTCGCGGCGGATCACGACCAAGATCGACGCAACTCCCGCAGCGGCGGTCAACAGCATAATCCACAGCAGGGGATAAGCACCTGTCTCCTTGCTTAGCAGTGATCCCGCCAGAATGCTAAGACCGGCACCCCCGCCGATCATCACCGCGCCGCCCAGACCTGAAGCAGTGCCTGCAAGATGGGGGCGCACTGACAACAAGCCCGCCGTAGCGTTGGGAATGCACAGGCCATTGCCCAATCCGACCAGCGTCATCATGCCAAAGAACGTCAGCGGGCTGCCATACCCTGCCAGAAAAATCAGCATCGACACGGACCCGCCAACGGCATTGGCAAGGCACCCGCACAGCACCAGCGTGTTGACGCCCAGTTTCGTGGCCATGCGCGCAGTGATAAAGTTGCCGACGAAATAGCCAATCGCAGGCGCACCGAAATACAGGCCAAGTTCGGCAGGTTCCATGCCAAAGACCTCGCTGCCTACGAAAGGCGCCCCCCCCAGATAGGCAAAGAATGCCCCCGAACAGCAGGCCGCAGCCATCGAATATCCCCAGAAACGCGGTGATCTTAACAGCTCGGGGTATTCGCGAAATTGTTGGCGCATCGTTTTGCCCGACCGGACGGATGTCTCTCCTAGGTCGTACCACGTCTGGGCAAAGACGATGCCGCCGACAGCGAACATCGCCCAGAACGTCGCCTGCCAACCAAATGCTTGATCCAGCAAACCGCCCACGGCTGGGGAAATCATAGGCACCAGTGCCATGCCCATAGTCACATAGCCGATCATCGACGCGGCTTTGTCTTGAGAAAACATATCCCTCACGACAGCCCTGCTTAGCACCATCGTGACGGCCACGATGGCTTGTGCGCAGCGGCAAATCAGAAATATCGCCGTCGTGGGTGCGTAGATACACCCCAGGGTTGCGACCATGAAAATTGCCAACCCCCACAATAGCACATTGCGCCGCCCCAGATTGTCGGACACAGGCCCGATGATCAGCTGCAACCCCGCGCTGAATAACAGATAAAGCGGCACAGAAAGCTGCATTACAGCGTAATCCGTCCCAAAATACTCCGCCATAGACGGCAGGCTGGGCAGAAACATGTTCATTGCCAGCGCTCCAATGCCTGACAACAGGATCAGCGTCGAAATATGTGGAGGGCTAGTTTTGTCCAAAAACCGGACGGAATTTTCACTATTCATGCATATGCATTTATGCCTGTGGTTGAATTTTGTCTATGACCTTCGTCACACTTTGCGTATTTGCAGTTTGCAATATTATGTCTGAATAGGATTTGCAAATTTGCTAAAAGCCGCTTTGGTTGTAGGGCCACAATGGCTAGTATGCGGGAAATCTAACAGAGGTGCGTCATGAAAGATATCCTGGAACAGCTGGAAGACCGTCGCGAAGAGGCCCGTCTTGGCGGGGGGCAAAAGCGCATCGATGCGCAGCACGCCCGTGGCAAGCTCACTGCGCGCGAACGGATTGATCTGCTGCTTGATGAAGGGTCTTTCGAAGAATTCGACATGTTCGTCACCCATCGCTGCACCGATTTCGGCATGCAAGATCAAAAGCCTGCAGGCGACGGCGTTGTTACGGGGTGGGGCACAATCAACGGCCGCCTTGTCTATGTGTTCAGCCAGGATTTCACCGTGTTCGGTGGGTCGCTTTCCAAGGCGCACGCCCAGAAGATCTGCAAGATCCAGGATATGGCTATTCAGAACGGTGCCCCCGTCATCGGCATCAACGATTCTGGCGGCGCGCGCATTCAGGAAGGTGTGGACAGCCTTGCCGGTTATGCCGAAGTGTTCCAGCGCAATATCGAAGCTTCCGGCGTGATCCCCCAGATCAGCGTGATCATGGGCCCCTGTGCGGGCGGCGCGGTGTATTCCCCTGCGATGACCGACTTTATCTTTATGGTCAAAGATACGTCCTATATGTTCGTGACTGGCCCTGACGTGGTTAAGACCGTGACCAACGAACAGGTCACAGCCGAAGAGCTGGGCGGGGCCTCGACCCATACGCGCAAATCGTCCGTGGCGGATGCGGCGTTTGAAAACGATGTCGAAGCGCTGGCCGAAGTCCGCCGCTTGATCGATCTTTTGCCCGCCAACAACCGTGAAAAACCACCCGTCCGCCCGTTCTTTGACGACCCGGACCGGATAGAGCCATCGCTGGACACGCTTGTGCCCGCAAACGCCAACACGCCCTACGATATGAAAGAGCTGATCCTCAAATTGGCTGACGAGGGCGATTTCTACGAGATTCAGGAAAACTTTGCCAAAAACATCCTTACCGGCTTTATCCGCATCGAAGGCCGCACAGTCGGCGTTGTCGCCAACCAGCCGATGGTGCTGGCAGGCTGTCTGGATATCGACAGCTCGCGCAAGGCCGCGCGGTTTGTCCGTTTCTGCGATGCTTTTGAAATCCCGATCCTGACCTTGGTTGACGTGCCCGGCTTTCTGCCCGGCACCAGCCAGGAATATGGCGGCGTTATCAAGCATGGTGCCAAACTGCTTTTCGCCTATGGCGAGGCGACTGTTCCGATGGTGACGGTCATTACCCGCAAAGCTTACGGCGGTGCCTATGACGTGATGGCGTCAAAGCACCTTCAGTCCGACTTTAATTATGCGTGGCCTACAGCCGAGATCGCAGTGATGGGGGCCAAAGGTGCAACAGAGATCATCCACCGTGCCGACTTGAAAGACCCCGAAAAAATCGCCAGTCACACGGCGGACTATGAAAAGCGTTTCGCCAACCCCTTTGTCGCGGCAGAACGCGGCTTCATCGACGAGGTCATTCAACCGCGCATGACACGCAAACGCATTGCCCGTGCATTCGCGTCCTTGCGCAACAAGCAAAAAACGATGCCTTGGAAGAAACACGATAACATCCCGCTCTAACTTCTCTGGTTCTTAATTATCCTCGCCGGAGGCCTAGAACCTTTGGCACGACAGGAGAAACGCGTGAAACCGCTTGTTGATCATAACCTGAACGCGATGCTAGCGATGGCAGGGCAGGTGGCCGGATGAAACTGGCTGCCGCCCTGATCCTTGCTGCCACATCTGTGCAGGCGATTGATGTGCCTTCGGGGCAACCCGTTGACCTGCAAGAAGTACTGGTTGACCAGATGGGCAACGAAACATGGCTGCGGTTCCGCTTTATAGCCCCTGAAATCGGCCGGGAAGACGGTATGATTGATTACGAGGCAGCGGGAACTGACATGAATGTCCTGTGCGATACGCTGGCTATCCCCTATATCGCACAGTATGCGCTGACAGGCGACGTGATTGTGATTTCGTTGGCGGATCGGGCGGTTGAATTTGGCGCTGTCGACCCCGACGCAACACAGTTTTTCGAAGCATATCGCCTGAAAAATGGCACCTGCATCTGGGAGGCTTTGTAATGCAACCACAACATCTTGCGCCGCGACCGCTGGCGAATGGCACGACTGCGACTTTGTCGTCACATTTCCGCCGATTGAAATGTGACCCGTATGCAACGCAATTCAACTACGGTAATATCGCGCCAAGGAATACCCAAGTATCCCTTACCTCAAATCCGGGGTCTTATTGGCATGAGGCAGTGCCAGCCCCTTCAAACAGTGACAGGAGACTAAGATGTCCAAGAGCATCGCAATGCTGGCCGCATTCGGCCTTATCGCAGTCGTTTCGGCATGCGCACCAAAGCAGCAGGAAGAATATGTTGTGGTTGCACCCGAGCCAATCTCGGTTGAGCCAGTATACACAGGCAAGTACAAGTAAGACTTGTCGGGGGCAGGCGCACGCGCCTGTCCTCACACCTGATGCACGACTGACACCGCGCACGATCCCTGCAGTCCGGGGGGTATCATGCTGAAACACCGCGGTTTTCCGGGGCGTATGCCCGGTTCGGACTTTCAATTCACAATTCGTCGCGCCAACCCTAAAGGGGTGACACCGCTGACCCGTCGCGAACGGCGCTCTGACCGCAAGTCGGTTGACCGGCGTGCTGATACGGCGTTCATGGCGGCGCTGTGGGAATGTTTCGGGAACGAACCGTTCGAGCGTGGCAATCTGGACGCTGGCCGCCTGTCATGGCTCTTTGGCCGCGAGGTTGTTCCAGCCCAAGACCCCTTTGACCCTGCAGACTACGAGGCGCTTCTCGTTATCAATGAACCTCTCGCACGGGCGTCCTTTGCCGACGCGTTCGAGGACTGAGCATCATGGGTTCCAGCGTCATATCAGCGGAAAACCGCACGATGGTTAGCGGTTTTCTGCCCTTGGCCAAGAATAGCCTTGGCTATCTTGTTGTGGCGAAGGAACCATTGTTCGATATACGCGTTAGACCATGTATTCATAACGTAATTACGAGCAAATTAAAAGGACACCTCCCATGTCATTCAAGAACATCATTCTTGCCATCGCAGCCAGTGCAGGCCTTGCAGCTTGCGGCGACAACCTTGGCGAACAAGCGCTCGGTGGCGGTGCCGTCGGTGCTGGTGCCGCTGCCCTCACAGGCGGCAGCTTGCTGCAAGGCGCGGCTATCGGTGCCGGCGCAAACGTACTTGCCTGCCAGTCGGGTGCCGTACGCTGCAACTAATTTAAACGACGTTGCTGCCGACATTGGCAGCGCGTCACTAAATCACAATACAGACCCCGCTCAGCCAATGCTGATGCGGGGTTTTTCCGTTTCCTCAAGACCCAAAGGGACAGTCCATGTTCAATAAGATCCTGATCGCCAACCGCGGTGAAATTGCCTGCCGTGTAATCAAGACCGCAAAAAAGATGGGCATTCAAACCGTTGCCATCTATTCGGACGCAGATGCGCGAGCGCTGCACGTTCAAATGGCAGACGAGGCGATCAACATTGGACCGCCCCCCGCCAACCAGTCCTACATCGTGATCGACAAGGTCATGGCCGCGGTTAAGGAATCCGGTGCGCAGGCTGTGCACCCAGGCTATGGTTTCTTGTCAGAGAACGCGAAATTTGCAGAAGCCCTTGCCGCAGCAGGCGTGGCGTTCATAGGCCCCCCAGTTGGCGCGATTGAAAAAATGGGTGACAAGATCACCTCGAAGAAAATCGCTCAGGAAGCGGGCGTTTCGACCGTGCCCGGCTATATGGGGCTGATCGCCGACGCAGACGAGGCGGTGAAAATCTCGAACGAAGTTGGATATCCGGTGATGCTCAAGGCGTCAGCGGGCGGCGGCGGCAAGGGCATGCGCATTGCATGGAACGATGAGGAGGCCCGTGAGGGGTTCCAATCGTCCAAGAACGAAGCCGCAAACAGTTTTGGCGATGACCGGATCTTTATCGAGAAATTCGTGACCCAGCCACGTCACATCGAAATCCAGGTCTTGTGCGACGCGCACGGCAACGGCGTTTACTTGGGGGAACGTGAATGTTCGATCCAGCGCCGCAACCAAAAGGTCGTCGAAGAAGCGCCATCGCCATTTCTGGACGAGGCCACGCGCAAGGCGATGGGCGAACAGTCGGTCGCACTGGCTCAAGCTGTTGGCTATGCCTCGGCGGGGACCGTCGAATTCATCGTGGACGGCAACAAGAACTTTTATTTCCTAGAGATGAACACCCGTTTGCAGGTTGAACATCCTGTGACCGAACTGATTACCGGCGTTGATCTGGTTGAGCAGATGATCCGTGTTGCCAATGGCGAAAAGCTGACGATCAGCCAAGACGACGTAAAGTTGAACGGCTGGGCAATTGAAAACCGTCTTTATGCCGAAGATCCTTATCGGGGTTTTCTGCCTTCTATCGGTCGTTTGACTCGCTATCGCCCACCCATGGAAATCGCCGCAGGCCCGTTGTTGACGAATGACAAATGGCAAGGTGACGCGCCCAGCGGTGAGATGGCCGTGCGCAATGACACTGGCGTCTATGAAGGCGGCGAGATCAGCATGTACTACGATCCGATGATCGCCAAGCTGTGCACATGGGCCCCCACCCGCGCCGAAGCGATCGAGGCGATGCGTGTGGCCCTTGATAGCTTTGAAGTCGAAGGCATCGGGCACAACCTGCCGTTCCTATCCGCCGTGATGGATCACCCAATATTTGTCGCCGGTGAAATGACGACCGCCTTCATCGAAGAACAATACCCCGACGGTTTCCAAGGCGTCGAACTGCCAGAAACCGAACTGCGTCGCATTGCTGCCGCGACTGCGGCCATGCACCGCGTTGCAGAAATCCGTCGGACCCGCGTATCGGGCCGGATGGACAACCACGAACGCAAGGTGGGCACCGTCTGGAATGTCGCCATTCAGGGTCAATCCTATGATGTCGACATTGCCGCTGATCCCAATGGGGCGACGGTCACATTCGAGGATGGCCATGCGATGCGCGTTTCAGGTGATTGGGTGCCCGGCGAACAACTGGCCACGATGACGGTCGATGACGCCCCGCTGATCTTTAAGGTCGGCAAAATCTCGGGCGGGTTTCGTGTTCGCGCCCGTGGTGCTGACCTAAAGGTGCATGTGCGTAATATGCGCCAAGCTGAATTGGCACGTTTGATGCCTGAAAAACTGCCGCCGGACACGTCCAAGCTGCTGTTGTGCCCGATGCCGGGTCTGGTAGTGAAAATCGACGTTGAAGTGGGCGACGAAGTTCAAGAAGGTCAGAACCTGTGCACGATCGAAGCCATGAAAATGGAGAATATCCTGCGCGCCGAGAAAAAGGGCGTGGTGTCAAAGATCAATGCAAGCGCTGGCGACAGTCTGGCTGTTGATGATGTTATCATCGAGTTTGAATAAAGCGTATGACACCTAACCCATGCATTTCTAAGTCCGTCGGATCGGCATCTCTTGCCGCGCCGATGGGCATTACGTTGCGTGGATTTCAATCAAATATGTGGCCAGCGGATTCCTTGGCGTCGCGGATCTCACGCTGCCGGATAGCCATCTTGTCAATGCTGCGCGTAATCTCGCGGACGTCCCAAGGGAGCGGTTTGCGCAGCTTTAGACCGCCATCCTTGCCGACCAAAACCAACATGAACCCGCGGGGCCGCATTTTCAGCCGCAAGGGGCTGCGGGCGGCGGGGTCTGTGTCAGTTAAGACAATGACATCGCGATCCAGCAGGTCGTCCTGGTGTTCCATCAATAATTCCATCTGCTCTTGGTACGCAGGGTCATCTGCACTGTCTGCAAAGACCAGAACCGGCCTTTTTTTCCAGAGGAATTCACTCAAATCTGCCATATCTGCCGGTGCAAACAGCACCGGGGCTGGTGGTCCTGTCGTGGTTTGTGCTGACGCTATCGACGCAAACAATCCAGCAAAAACAAGGGCTATCACAGTTTTCATTTTTTCTCCTACTGCCACTGATATAGGGAGTTTGCCCGCGATTACGATGCGCAAATTGGCGCAAGCACGTATTAAGCTTAATGCAACAGGTCTTCGGCCATGAATGGGGCAATTCCCCTTTATGGATCGATTGGGGCGATCCCCTTACGAAGATTGGGCGAGAAGCTGATGGATATTATTTTGCATGTAGGGGCGCACCGAACGGCGACAACCAGTTTTCAACGGTATCTGCGTGCAAACGCCGATGCGATCAGGTCGAGAAATACTGGTATTTGGGGGCCGCTGCGTACCCGTAAGGGTCTGTTTTCCGGCCTTTTTCCAAGCCCAGCAATGCAAGGGCGATCACCAGATCGAGTGAAAGGGCGCGTTGCCCTGCAACTCGCAAGCGCGCGCGATGCGGGGGTTGCCCGGTTGCTTGTATCGGATGAAAACATGATCGGTTCTTCGCGCCATTGCATGCGTACCGGGGTGCTTTTTCCCGCAGTGGGTGACCGAATGGCGCGCCATGGTGCGGCTTTTGATGGCGCGATTACTCGGATCATACTTAACATACGATCCCCCGAAACTTGGTGGGCCTCTGCTGGGGCCTATGCGATATCGCGGGGCCACGGGGTGCCTGACGCGGCGCAACTGGACCGGATCGCAACAGGGCCACGCAGCTGGCGCGATGTGATAACCGATCTGGCCTGTGCCGTTCCAGATGCAGAGATCAAGGTCGCCACCTTCGAAGAATATGCAGGCCGCCCCGATGCGCTGCTTGCGGAAGCGACAGGCGTGGATACGCCGCCAGACCGCGACCACCATTGGCTTAACCGCGCGCCCGACCTTCCTGCGCTGCGTGCGATTTTGGTAGATCGCGGCCAAGACCCTGACCTGTTGCCCGACGACACAGGCCACTGGCAGCCCTTTACCGAAACGCAGGCCGCCAATCTGCGTGAAACCTATTCTGACGATCTGCTCTGGCTTGCTGCCGGTGCGGATGGTCTGGCCCAACTGACAGAAAATCCCGTCCGAAAAAGAGCAGGCTCAAGCCAGCCCTCGGGCGACACTAGAAAAGGACACTCCCATGACAGCCGACAAAGACACATGGCGCAATCTGGCTGAGGCCGAACTGCGTGGACGCTCCGTTGATGATCTGACCTGGCACACGTTGGAAGGTATCGACGTTAAACCGCTGTACACTGCCGATGACGTAACCGGCCTTGATCACATGGGGGGCATCCCGGGCGAGGCTCCCTTTACCCGCGGCGTTAAGGCAACGATGTACGCAGGCCGACCCTGGACGATCCGCCAATATGCGGGCTTTTCGACAGCTGAAGAATCCAACGCCTTTTACCGCCGCGCCTTGGCCGCCGGTCAGCAGGGCGTTTCCGTCGCTTTCGATCTGGCGACCCATCGCGGGTACGACAGCGACCACCCCCGTGTCGAAGGGGACGTGGGCAAAGCCGGTGTAGCCATCGACAGCGTCGAGGATATGAAGATTTTGTTCGACGGTATCCCGCTGGACAAAGTGTCGGTGTCGATGACAATGAACGGCGCGGTGATCCCGATTTTGGCGAGTTTCATCGTCGCGGGCGAAGAGCAGGGCCATGATAAATCGGTTCTGTCAGGTACCATTCAGAACGATATTCTCAAAGAGTTCATGGTGCGCAACACTTATATCTATCCGCCAGAGCCATCGATGAAGATCATCGGTGACATCATCGAATACACCTCTGATTTCATGCCGAAATTCAACTCGATCTCGATTTCTGGATATCACATGCAAGAGGCCGGTGCGAACCTGGTTCAGGAACTGGCATTCACCCTGGCCGATGGCCGCGAATATGTGCGCACGGCGATTGCCGCCGGCATGGACGTCGATAAATTCGCGCCGCGCCTCAGCTTTTTCTTCTGCATTGGTATGAACTTTTTCATGGAGGCCGCAAAACTGCGCGCCGCCCGTCTTTTGTGGTCGCGGATCATGGATGAATTCCAGCCCAAGAACCCCAAATCGGCTATGCTGCGCACCCATTGCCAGACCTCTGGTGTGTCCTTGCAAGAACAAGACCCCTATAACAACGTGATCCGCACCGCTTACGAAGCGATGTCGGCGGTCTTGGGCGGCACCCAGTCGCTGCACACCAACGCCCTCGACGAGGCGATTGCCCTGCCGACTGAATTTTCATCGCGCATCGCCCGGAACACCCAGTTGATTTTGCAAGAAGAAACCGGCGTGACCAACGTGGTCGATCCGCTGGCGGGCAGCTACTATGTTGAAAAGCTGACCAGCGATCTAGCCGAAGCCGCCTGGAAGCTGATCGAAGAGGTCGAAGAGTTGGGTGGAATGACCAAGGCCGTTGCATCTGGCATGCCAAAACTGCGCATCGAAGAGGCAGCCGCCACTCGACAGGCCAAGATTGACCGGGGCACCGATGTTATCGTCGGGGTGAACAAATACCGCCGCGAAACCGAAGACGCGATTGATATTCTGGACGTCGACAACGTCGCGGTGCGCGACAGCCAGATCAAACGCCTGAAAGATGTCCGCGACAAACGCGACGAGGCTGCATGCAATGCCGCATTGGCGGAACTAACCCGCCGCGCCAAAGAGGGCGGCAACCTATTGGACGGTGCCGTCGAGGCCGCGCGGGCCCGCGCAACAGTTGGAGAAATCAGCATGGCAATGGAAAGCGAATTCGGCCGCCACCGTGCGGAAGTGAAAACTTTGGCGGGTGTCTATGGCGCGGCCTATGAAGGCGACAGCGGCTTCGCAGAAATCCAAAAAGCTGTCGAAGACTTTGCCGAAGGCGAAGGCCGCAGACCGCGGATGCTGGTCGTCAAGATGGGCCAAGACGGACATGATCGCGGTGCCAAAGTCATCGCAACCGCCTTTGCCGATATCGGTTTCGACGTGGATGTGGGTCCTTTGTTTCAAACACCAGCCGAGGCCGCACAAGATGCAGTAGACAACGACGTGCATGTTATCGGCATCTCGTCACAGGCCGCTGGTCACAAGACGCTGGCACCCCAACTGATCAAGGCGCTCAAAGAAGCCGGTGCCGAAGATATCTTAGTCATCTGTGGTGGCGTGATCCCGCAGCAGGATTACAAGTTTCTGTATGATGCGGGAGTAAAGGCGATTTTTGGGCCAGGTACGAATATCCCCAACGCCGCGCAGGACATTCTGAAATTGATCCGCGAAACACGCAAGTAATTCTGAGGGGGCTGTCTGCCCCCTCATATTTCCCCGAGGTTTTTGACCCATTTGGAACTAAAGTGACGATAGAATTGGATCACATCGCAGTCGCAGGAGAAAGTTTATCTGCGGCAACAGCACATGTTCAGGACGCCTTGGGCGTTAAGATGCAGCAAGGTGGTGAGCACGCGATTTTCCACACACATAACACATTGCTGGGGTTGGAAGACGGGCTGTACCTAGAGGCAATTGCTATAAATCCAGATGCGCCCGTTCCCGACCGCGCACGATGGTTCGACTTGGACCGGTTCAGTGGGCCCGCGCGGCTGACAAACTGGATTTGTCGATGTGATAATCTGGATGTCGCTTTGAAGGCGCTTCCTGAGGGGTTCGGCACGCCCGTTCAATTGCAGCGCGGTGATTTGCGGTGGCGCATGGCGGTGCCGGAAACGGGCGTCCTGCCCTTTGATAACTGTGCACCAGCGTTGATCGAATGGCAGGGCGACGCGCATCCGGCGCAGCGTCTTTTGCAAGCAGGCTGCCGGTTCACCTCTCTGAAAGTGTCTCATCCTGACGCCACCGATCTGGCGACACTTCTTGCGCCATTTCTCAAGGATGACAGGGTGTCATTTATAAGGGCCGATCCCGGTTTGCAGGCCGAATTCGAGGTTGCCGGTGCCAAGGCCACGTTAAGATGATCATTCGCGCGGCTGATGTACAAGACACGCCCGAGATCGTCGCGATCTGGAACGATATGATCCGCAACACCTTTTTTACATTCACTACCGAAGAAAAGACTCAAGCCGGGGTTGCTGCAATGATTTCCGATAGGCCCGGCGCATTCTGGGTCGCGCAGACCGACCGCATTGCGGGCTTTGTCACCTATTCGCAATTCCGGGCCGGTCCGGGATACCGCACGAGTGTCGAGCACAGCATCGTCTTGGATGGGGGCGCACGTGGGCTGGGTGCAGGGCGTGCCCTTATGGATAAGGCGTTGGCGTCCGCCGCCGAACAGGGCCGGCATGTCATGGTCGCAGGCATCAGTGCCGCCAACGACGGCGGCGTGGCCTTTCATCAGGCTTTGGGGTTCCAGTATGTTGGTCGAATGCCTGAAATCGCGCACAAAGGTGGGCAATGGCTGGATTTGATTTTGATGCAGAAAATGTTGAGCAGCCCCTGACTTCTGCGCTGCGGCGCAGTATGGTGGCGGCATGTCGATTTGGTCACGCATATCCGAAGCTTTGTCAGCGCTCACCGCCGGTGAGGGGCTTGCCACTGTATTTGACCGTTTGCGCAGCCCACCAGAGCGATCAGTGGCGTTTACCATTGCGGTAATCGCACTTGGCGCAAAGATGGCCAAGGCGGATGGGCAGGTCACCCGCGATGAAGTGACAGCGTTTCGCGAAGTTTTCCAGATAGCAGAGGCCGATCAGCAAGGCGCTGCGCGGGTGTTTAATTTGGCCCGTCAGGATGTGACCGGCTTTGAGGACTATGCGAGCCGCATTGCACGCATGTTTGCAGACCAGCCTGAAATGTTGCGTGATCTGATTGAGGGGCTGTTCCATATCGCAATGGCTGACGGCATGTATCACCCGAACGAAGATGCGTTTCTGACCCGAGTTGCCCAGATTTTTGCCATGGACGACAGTGATTTCGCATCCTTGCGTGCGCGGTTTGTGCCCGATACGTCGCCGCTGCCGCATACGGTTTTGGGCATAGCACCCAACGCATCAATGGCAGAGGCCAAGGCCGCATGGCAACAATTGGTTCGTAACAATCACCCTGATGCCTTGGTCGCAAGAGGCCTGCCACCAGAGGCGATTTCGATGGCTGAAAAGCGGCTGATCGACATTAACCGGGCGTGGAAAACTTGGTCGAGCAAGGCGCGTTGATGCGCATTGCGACTTATAACGTTGAATGGTTCACCGGACTTTTTGACGACGACAACCAACTGTTTAACGATGGCGCGTGGTCTGCGCGGCATAATGTGACCCGCGCCCAGCAAACCCAAGCTTTGGGCCGGGTTTTTCAGGCGCTGGATGCGGACGCCGTGATGGTGATCGAAGCCCCCGATAACAGCCGCAATCACGAGACGTTGGCGGCATTGCATAACTTTGCCGCGCATTTCAATTTGCGCACGTCCCATGCGGTCATGGGGTTCTCGAACGATACTCAGCAGGAAATTGCCCTGTTGTATGACCCTGACAAACTGACGGTCAGCCATACCCCCGGTGGTAAGGCGACAGGGCCTGAGGGGGCAACCGGTGCCCCCCAATTTGACGGTGTATTGCGGATCGATCTGGATATAGATGCCAGTGAGGACTCGGTTGTTTTCTCAAAGCCTCCTCTTGAGTTGACCGTTCGGACCCATTTGGGGTTTGCGTTCCAGATGATTGGTGCCCATCTGAAATCGAAAGCGCCGCACGGGGCGAAAACGCCAGCGGATGTCTTGCGGTTGGGTATTGCTAATCGCCGCAAACAATTGGCACAGGCGATATGGTTGCGCAGGCGGATTGATGAACTCCTTACGGCGGGCGACGCCGTGATGGTTCTGGGGGATTTGAACGATGGTCCGGGGCTGGATACGTTCGAAGACCTGTTCGGGCGGTCCTCGGTCGAGATTGTCATGGGCCACCGTGGGGCGAACGCTTTGGTTGACCCCCACGCCACCCGCGCCCTGTCCCAACGGATCGGTGCGATGCCGACCACATCGCGGTTCTGGATCGCCCCCGAAAAGCGGTATTTGCAAGCGTTGCTAGATTATATCATGGTCAGCCCTGCGTTTTTGCAGCGCAACGCCAACTGGCGTATCTGGCATCCACTTGATGACCCTGACTGTTGGGCTGACGAAGTGTTAAGGGATGCGTTGTTGACGGCGTCGGATCATTTTCCCGTTACAATCGAGTTTGATGACTGAATGGCGCGCATGATATATTTTGCGAGAAACGCAAAGAGGTGTAGTATTGGGGGATGAAACACATCGCGCTAATCATTCCCTTGATCTGTCTGCCCGGTTTGCCCCTCGCCCAAGAGTTGCCGGAAGAGGGCCATTCCATGATGGAACGTGGGGCTCAGCTGTTTTTTGATGGCCTGAAAAAAGAAATGTCACCGGCGCTTGAGGACCTATCGGAATTTAGCAAAAAGATGGGTCCGGCCTTGCAGAACTTTGCCGCCGAAATGGGGCCCGCCTTTGCAGGTATCCTTGAAAGCGTCGAGGACTGGAGCGTTTACGAGGCCCCGAGAATCCAGCCAAACGGTGATATCATCATTAAGCGCAAATCCGAGCTACCGGTCGCACCGCCTGCGGTGATCATCCTTGACCCGAACCCGCAGGTCGAAATTTAGGACTTAGTTGTCTTTAGCTGGACCTCTGCTCCCAAGGATGCGGCAAGAGAGTTCAACCGCGCTTCTGCGACCTCTCCGAACAGGGGGAGCATGTCATTGGTCAACCACAGTTCAAGCAGCTTTTTCTTGGGGAACCAACGTAGAGCCCCGCGATCTTCGTCCTTGTTCATCCAAAGCATCGCACCAAACCGCATGGCCTTGCCTAGGATTTCAGCATCAGTACGTGTTTTTTCGTCGACCATTTCATACAAATCTTCGAAACGGGTATTTTCGCGTTTGTTGGAATAGCGATGGAGCAGGGCAAGACCCAGAAAAATACGCTCTGCATGTTTGAGGCCGCCCAAATTGGCACGGGTCGCGTTGTCGAAACAGACCTCTGCACGGTAATCGGGATGCGCGCGCCAGCTGACGTCGTGTAGCAAACAGGCGGCTTTGACCAAGCGTTTGCGCTGCGGCGAGGCGGATTTGTAAAGCGGTGAAATGAAGTCAAACAACACCTTGCCAAACCCGGGGGTGCGGGCATCTTTTGCTTCGGCAAAGCGGCAGGCCTCGATTAGGGGATCACGGTCGCGCAGACGTTGGGGCATTTGTTCGTACAACATGCCTTCGCGGATACCGTAGCTGGAAATGGCAATGTCTTTGGGCTTGAAGGTCTTGACCAACCTAGACAGAACTTCGGCGGCAAATGGCACCAGCGCCATCCGGCTTGACGAAACGCCGCTGATCTGGCGCAGTTCTTCGAGGTCGGAGTTTTTGATGTGCTTGACGGTGGCGCGCACGGATTTGGCGGTCATGCGATATTCGTGAAGCACGTGCAGGGGATACCCCTGTCGCACCATATCAATGCGTGCAATCGCACGCCACGACCCGCCGACAAGGAACAAGCGGTCGCGCTGCGCGCCCATTTTCTCGGCCAGACCTTGCATGACTTCCTTGATATGGTCCTGCCTTGATTTGGCACCGCCCTTGAGATCACGCAATTTGAGCGGCCCCAAGGCGGATGTGACCCGTTTGCCTACGCGCCCGGCGGATATTTCAGCCAGCTCCATTGATGAACCACCAATATCGCAGACCAGACCATAAGCCCCGGGCCAACCCAAAAGAACGCCTTGTGCGGAAAGACGTGCTTCTTCTTCGCCGTCGATGACCCAAATCTTTAGGCCAGTTTCGCGTTCGACTTCGTCACAAAATGCCCGACCATCTGACGCATCGCGCACCGCAGCCGTGGCCACGACCGTCAGTTCGGCCAAGTCCATACCATCTGCTAGCTTGCTAAACCGCCTCATCGCAGACAGCGCGCGCGCGCGCCCCTGAGGGGACAAATGACCGGTTTCGGCCATGCCCGCGCCCAAGGCGCACATAATCTTTTCGTTGTAGAAATAGGCTGGCGAGCGGGCGGCACCATCAAACACCACCAACCGGACAGAGTTTGACCCCACATCGACGACACCAACGCGGGAAAGTGCACGGGCGGAGGGATCTAGAAACAAGGGTTTACCAAAAAGCCCAAGATCGGCCACGCCGGTTTCAGGGACAGTGGAGGGCGGATTGGTGTCTTGGGTATCTGCCACAAATGCTCCTGCGGGGCCTTAGTTCATGTCCAAATTGGCCCAGTTGGGGGGGGGAGGTCAATCGCTAACGGTGTGACGCCCGCCTGAAAATGGAGAGGCCCCGGGGCCCCCATGACATTCTGGTGCGGGGGGGAAGGTGAGCCCCTTGGCCGCGAGCGGGGGCGGGGAAGAAGGGTGCGCCTTCGGTGAGAGTTAATTCGGGAAAATGAAACCGGGGTCAGTCTTCGGTGTGGGTCAGCTTGGGTACGTCAGATGCGCCCGCGCTGCCGCGGCCAGAGAGAGAGGGGTTTTCCATGAAGAAACGGTGGCAACTGAACGCGAAAACGCCGTCTTTCAGGGGCGGGCGGGTAAAGCTGCCATCGGCGGACATCACCCAGCTTTGGGCCACATCAGCAAGATTTGCTGCCATGATCTGGCTGGTGATTTGCGCCTTTACAGTAGGGTTTTCAATTTCCACCAAGGTTTCGACGCGTCTGGTCAGATTGCGGCCCATCCAGTCGGCCGAAGACATGAAAACGCGCGCCTTTTTATGAGGCAATCCGTGGCCGTTGCCAAAGCACACGATGCGGGAGTGTTCTAAAAACCTCCCGACGATGGATTTGACACGGATGTTTTCGGACAGTCCCTTGATACCGGGGCGCAGACTGCAAATGCCGCGCACAACCAGGCTGATTTTCACGCCGGCCTGAGAGGCGGCGTAGAGCGCGTCGATCACATCGGCATCGACGATGGAGTTCATTTTCGCCCAAATCTCTGCGGGTTTTCCGGCTGCGGCGTATATCGCCTCGGCTGCGATCATTTCGAGCAGGCGGGGTTTTAAGGTAATCGGCGAAATAGCGAGATTGTCCAGCGTTTCGGGTTTAGCATAGCCGGAAAGATAATTGAACACTTTGGTGGCGTCGCGGCCCAGCTTCTGATCGCATGTAAACAATGAAAGGTCGGTATAAATGCGTGCAGTGATGGGGTGGTAATTGCCAGTGCCATAGTGGGTATAGGTCACGAGCTGGTCACCTTCGCGGCGCACCACCGTAGAGATTTTTGCGTGTGTTTTCAGGTCAATGAACCCATAGACCACATGGGCACCCGCCCGTTCGAGTCTGCGGGACTGACGAATATTTGCGGCCTCGTCAAAGCGGGCTTTGAGTTCAACAAGAGCCGTAACCGATTTGCCGTCTTCTGCCGCCTCACATAGCGCTTCGACGATGGGGCTGTCGCGCGAGGTGCGGTAGAGCGTTTGCTTGATCGCCACGACGTTAGGGTCGCGCGCGGCTTGTGTCAGAAACCGCACGACCATGTCGAATGTTTCGTAAGGGTGGTGGAGCAACATGTCCTTGGACCGGATCGCTGCCAACATATCACCATCATGGTCGGTGACCCGTTCCGGCACACGCGGTGTGAACTGCGGCCAAAGCAGATCGGGACGGCTTTCGATGACCAATTCGGAGAGATCGTCGATGCCGATCATTCCGTCAATTTCAATGACATCTTGCGGGCGCACGCCCAGTTCGGCCATCACAACGTTTTTCAACTTGTCGGGCGCACCAACGGAGTGGGTCAGGCGCACGACCTCGCCTCGACGACGGCGCTTCAGGGCGACTTCGAACTCGCGCACCAGATCTTCGGCTTCGTCTTCCACTTCGAGATCGCTGTCACGCAAGATGCGGAATTCAAAGTGGTCTTTCAGTCGATATCCGGGGAACAGGCCTGGAATATTGAGTACCAGCAAGTCCTCAAGCGGGAGAAAACGTTGGCAGCCTTCGGGGGCGGGTAGGGACACGAAGCGGTCAATCTTGGCTGGGATAGGCAGCAACGCCTGTAGAGGGCGTTTATCCTCTGTCCGTTCAAGTTGGAGCGCCAGGGCGTATCCGGTGTTTGGGATAAACGGGAAGGGATGTGCAGGGTCAATTGCCAGCGGCGACAGGACCGCGAACACTTGATTTAGAAACACGTCCTCGAGGTAGGATAGATCGGCCTTGTCCAGATCAGCGGCGCGTTCGAGCATGATGTTATGCGCGTCCATCTCACTCATCAGATCGACCAGTGTGCTTTGCTGGGTCAGCATCAGCTTACGGGCGTCTTCGTTGATCAGCACCAGTTGCTCGGCCGGGGAAAGGCCGTCGGCGGCGGGAGTGGTGTTGCCCGCCTGTGCCAGTTCGCGCAAGCCTGCCACGCGGACGGTGTAAAATTCATCAAGGTTATCTGCCGAGATTGACAGAAAGCGCAGGCGTTCCAGCAGGGGAACGCGGGGGTTTTGCGCCTCTTCCAGAACGCGCCAGTTGAAGCCCAGCCAGCTCAGTTCACGGTTATAGAACCGCCCCGGTCCGGTCATGTCGAGATCGGGCAGCGTTTCTGCTTTTGGGAAATCAGCCTTGAGGAAATCTGCTTGGTTCATAGCGGCCTTATGGCGTTGGATTACAACAGAATTATAGAACTGGGAATTGGTAGAGTATCGCGCGGGTCAGGCACGGTTGTCCAGCACTTGTGCGGCAAGGGCGCGCGTCACCGGCTTTTTCTGCGCCAGACTGGCCGCATCAAGGGCGGCGACAAGATCACCCGCCGCAGCAAAGGACCGATCCATGCGGAGTAACAGATAAGGGATAAGATCAGGTTTCGGGGTCAGTTGCCGATCTGCCAGCAGTTTGGCCAGCACCGCTGTCAGCAACATGTCATCGGGGGCTTCCAGGGCGGCAGACCCTGCTGCCCCCAATCGGCTCGTCAAATCAGGGAGTGTCAGGTTCCAACCCGCCACAGGGGGTGTCCCTGTCATCAGCAGGCTGTGACCTTCGGCAAGCACCAGATTGTGCAGATGGAAAAGCGCCGTTTCAGCGATGTCGTCGCCTGCAATTTGCGGGACGTCCTCGACAGCGACGCAGCTTTGAGCAAGCAGAGGGATATCAGCCTTGCCAAGATCGGCTGCATTAATGATCTGCGCACCAGCGATGGTCGCCCATACATGGGTCAGATGCGTTTTTCCCGATCCGGCAGGCCCGGTCAGCGCCAGTTTGCGGCCGGCCCACGCCTGCCAGCCGTCAATCATCGCCGCAGCAATTGCATTAGAAGGAGCCACAAAGAAATCATCGCGACCCAGTGCTGTGCGACTGGGAAGGGCAAGGCCAAGCTGTTGTGCCATGTCAGTCGACCCGTTCGTCCAAGGTCGCCTGTTCGACGCCTTTGTAAAGGACACTATCGCGGTATTGGTTGGTCGCAAACCGTGCGACGACGCCTAGGGCAGCAGCGATGGGAACTGCCGCCAGCATGCCGACAAAGCCAAACATCGATCCAAACATCGACAGCGCCAGAATAAGCCACACAGGGTGCAACCCGACAGAGTTGCCGACCAGCTTTGGCGTCAGGAAATTCCCCTCAAGGACTTGGCCCAGAACAAAGATTGCTGCGACCAGACCGATAGACACCCAATCGCCCCAGAACTGGAACAGCGCCAAACCGATGGCTAACACACCGCCCAACATCGCGCCGAGGTACGGGATAAATGTCACCAGACCTGCAATGAAACCGACGACAAGGCCAAATTGCAGACCAACCACCATAAGGGCAATCGCGTAGTAGGTGCCCAGGATCAGGCAAACCGTGCCCATGCCGCGGATAAAACTGGCAAGCGTCTTATCAATGTCCCGCGCCAAGCTGCGGATTACAGGCGCATGGTCACGGGGCAGCAAGCTGTCGATCTGTGCGACCATGCGGTCCCAATCCAGCAGCAGATATACGGCCACGACCGGAACGATGACGAACAGAAGCAAGATGTTCAACAGTGACGCGGCCGATGCCAAGGCAGTGTTCAGCAATTCGCCGCCCCGTTCTTGCACGGTTACACCTATGCTTGTGATAGAAGTGCGCAAGGTTGATCCTTCGACCAGCAGGGTTGGAAACCTCGCCGTCAGGAAATCGGTGAAATTGCGTGTCAGTTCCGGGGCGACCGCGATCAGGTTGATCGCTTGATTGACCAATGTCGGGACGACCAGCAGGGCCATCAACACAAAGATCAGAATCGCAAATAGCGCAATTACCGCGGTGGCCATCGCACGACTTAGGCCCAAGGTTTCAAGGCGGTCTGCAACGGGATCAAGGAAATAGGCAATTGCCGCCCCGATCAAAAACGGTAGCAAGACATCCCCAGTGAACCATAGGATCACTAGCGAGATTGCGCCGGCAATCCCCCAATACTTCAATTGATCTCGTATGGGCAGTGCCACGGGCAATCTCCAAAGACGGTTTGTATTCACATTGCGCAATACCCCCCGTTTTTCAAGGGCTGAGCGGGTCCGTTCTTGGGGTATCCTCTACAAATCAGGGTGTATTTGTATGACACGCGGTCTCCGGCGGGGATTTTGGACCAGTTGGGAATTGAAAGGTGGCGTTGATCTGCGACATTCTGGGGCTGCGCCGTTTAGTGTACCGTCAAATCGGTGCGGTTCTGTGCGGGCCGCCGCTTGACAATGGGGCGGTGGCCATTGCCACTGTGGCCAGCAAGGAGACCCGATATGCGCAGTGATTTTGACCGTGAGCTTGAACAACGTCTGGTGCGCTATGCCGCGATTGACAGCCAAAGCGACGAGACCAGCTTCACCAAGCCCAGCACCGAGATACAGTTGAATATGTCGCGTTTGCTGGTGGATGAGTTGCGCGCAATGGGCGCGGCAGATGTCGAGTTGACAGAATATGGCGCAGTACTTGCCACCGTGCCTGCCACGGTTGAAGGCGCGCCAGTGATGGGGTGGTGCGCCCATATCGACACCGCGCCGCAATTCAACGCGACAGGGGTAAAGCCGGTCGTGCATCGCGGCTATAATGGTGGTGATATTACCTTTGTTGACGCGCCTGATTTGAAACTGTCGCCGGAAAATGCGCCTTTTCTGGCGGAAAAACTGGGCAATGATATCATCACTGCAAGTGGTACCACCCTGTTGGGGAGCGATGACAAGGCGGGGGTGGCCATCATCATGACTGCCGCGCGGCATCTGTTGGAAAATCCCGAAGTGCCCCACGGAAAAATCAGGTTGGCCTTTACCCCTGACGAGGAAATTGGACGTGGTGTTGATGCACGTTTGCCTGCCGACATGGGTTGCGAATTTGCCTATACGTTTGACGGCTCCAAACCCGGCGAGGTCGAGTTCGAGACGTTTTCCGCGGATGGTGCTGTGGTCAACGTAACGGGCGTTTCAGCGCATCCGGGTTGGGCCAAGGATAAAATGGTGAACGCGCTGCATCTGGCAGCGAAAATCCTGATGACATTGCCGCATGTCACAATGACTCCCGAAACGACGAAAGGCCGCGAAGGGTTCATCCATGCGTCAACAATCAAAGGCGGGTCCTCGGAGGCGGAGATCAAGTTTATCCTGCGAGATTTCGAGCGCGATGGCTTGGCTGACAAGGGGGCATTGCTGCGCAAGGTTTGCGAAACCATTCAGGCATCGGAGCCGCGCGCGCAGATTACCTGTGAGATTACGCCACAATATCGAAACATGCGCTATTGGCTGGAAAACGATATGACGCCGGTTCAACTGGCCCATGATGCGGTGCGCGCCGCGGGGATGGAGCCGGTTTCGATCCCCATCCGGGGCGGCACTGATGGGTCGCGGCTAACCGAGATGGGCGTGCCGTGCCCAAATATCTTTACCGGTATGCAAGAAATTCACGGACCGCTTGAATGGATATCGGTGCAAGATATGGCAAAATCCCTGCGCGTGGCGCTAGAATTGGCCAAGCGGGCGGTACCGTCTTAGCGGTTTACGTTCAAAGCGGGTTGATAGGGCGCTGTGCCAAACCGCGGGAAATTAAACAGCCAGAGACGCTAGGGGTGTTGGTGATTGTTTCCCTGATTGCTTTGGCCTAATCAGGGCCGAAGTCAGTTTGAGAGGATCATCATGCGTCTATCCCGTTATTTTCTGCCCGTGCTCAAGGAAAACCCGTCCGAGGCGCAAATTGTCAGCCACAGGCTGATGTTGCGGGCGGGCATGATCAAGCAATCCGCCGCTGGCATTTATTCGTGGTTGCCGCTCGGCTTTAAGGTGCTGCGCAATATCGAAAACATCGTGCATGAAGAACAGCAACGCGCTGGGCACATTCCAATGTTGATGCCGACCTTGCAGCCCGCCGATTTGTGGAAAGAATCCGGTCGCTATGATGCCTATGGGCCCGAAATGCTGCGCATCAAGGACCGTCAGGATCGCGATATGCTGTACGGCCCCACCAACGAAGAGATGATTACCGATATTTTCCGCAGCCACGTCGGGTCGTACAAGGATTTGCCGCTGACCTTGTATCACATCCAGTGGAAATTCCGCGACGAGATCCGCCCGCGCTTTGGTGTGATGCGGGGCCGCGAGTTTTTGATGAAAGACGGGTATAACTTTGACCTGACGCAAGAAGACGCGCTGCACGCCTATAACCGCCACTTGGTCAGCTATCTACGCAGCTACGAGCGGATGGGTCTGCAAGCCATCCCGATGCGCGCTGATTCCGGGCCCATTGGCGGCGATGATACGCATGAATTCTTGGTGCTGGCAGACACTGGCGAATCCGAGGTGTTCTATGACAGCGAGATCACTGACCTGAAATTCGGCGACCGCCAGATAGACTTTGATTCGGTTGACCAGTGCCAGTCCGTGTTGGAAGAGTTCACTTCCCGTTACGCCCGCACCGACGAAACCCACGACGCCGACTTGTTCGCGAAAGTCCCCGCCGAGCGCCAACGCACCGCGCGCGGCATCGAAGTTGGGCAAATTTTCTACTTTGGAACCAAGTATTCCGATGCCATGGGCGCCACTGTTCAAGGGCCGGATGGTAAGCCAAAGCCCGTGCACATGGGCAGCCATGGCATTGGTGTCAGCCGTCTGGTCGGCGCAATCATCGAGGCAAGCCATGACGACAAAGGCATCATCTGGCCCGAAGGTGTGACGCCGTTCCACGTCGGGATTGTGAACCTCAAGCAAGGCGACGAAGAGGCCGATACGGCCTGTCAGGCACTCTATGATAGCATCACGGCCTTGGGCCTTGAGCCGCTGTATGACGACCGCAACGAGCGCGCGGGCGGCAAATTTGCGACGATGGATTTGATCGGTCTGCCATGGCGGATCACGGTTGGCCCACGCGGGTTGAAAAACGGTGTTGTTGAACTGACCTCGCGCAGGACTGGCGAAAGCGAAGAAATGACGCCGGAAGCAGCAATTGAAAAGGTCGCCGCGATCTATCGCGCGATTGGCTGAAAGGGGAAACGAGCGCATGTGGGGTAGTCTGGGAAAGGTCTTTGGATGATCCTGCGTGCGCTGACCTTGGCCGGCGGTTTGGCGGGCGGTGCGGTGACATCGCAATTTCCCGAATATTCGCAGCAATATCTTCAGCGTCTTGGCGGCGCAGTCGATGCGTTGGAACAGGTCACAGTTGATTTCGATGCAAGCGCGCAATCTGTCGGCCTGTCGCGGGGTGATGCGTTGGCGCAGATGACGGGCACCCCGTTCATGGAGCGCCGCCGCATTGATATGACAACCACTTTTCGGCGATATGATGACTTGTCCGATGCGTTGATCCAGCTTGAAGGGCAGGGCCCTTTCATGCGCGCCTATCACCTGCCTAAAATGCGGGATGCACAGATCGCCAAGGCGGCGTGGGATGTGTACCAACCTGCCGTGCCGTTGAACTTTGCCGGCCTGATCTTTGCCGGTGTGGGGTTCGTGCTGGGGGCCTTGGGGATTGGACTAATGGTGCGACTGTTGGCGTTCCCGTTTCGACGCCGCAAGGCTGTGGCTACCTGAAACCCGGCGGTGGCACCTTTGTGACTGCCCGTAGGCCCATGACCGCTTGACCCGATGCTCACAAACCAGCAGGTTGCGCGCGAACTATCTGACCGGAGCCCTTTGATGGCGAAACCTGCCCAAACCACACCGCCTTTCGCCCCGTTCGAGTGGATGATCGCATGGCGCTACCTACGTGCCCGTCGGGCCGAGGGCGGCGTAAGTGTGATGACATGGATCAGCCTGATCGGCATTACTTTGGCGGTGTTTGCGCTAATTGCCACGCTGTCCGTGCGGTCAGGGTTTCGGGCGGAATTTGTCGGTACGATTCTGGGCGCAAATGCCCATGTCACCGTCTATAACATGGCCACAGTTGACGAAAATGGTGTCAGCCAAACCGGGATCGTGGATTACACCGAGATGTCAGCGCGGGTTGCGCAGGTTTCTGGTGTGACACAGGTTGCCCCGTTGGTGCGCGGTCAGGTGATGGCCAACAAAGGTCAAGCCAACGCCGGTATCGAAATTTACGGCATCGAAGGCAGCGATCTGGTCAATCTCCCGCGCATTGCTAACCCTGAAACCGGCCTTGGCGATTTGGCGAATTTCGATCAAGGAATTGCGATCGGGTCTGGTGTGGCGCAGGCGCTGCGGGTCGGCCTTGGTGACCGGATAAAGATCATCTCACCCAATGGTGTTAAGACTGCCCTTGGCACTAGCCCGCGTATCAACGCCTATGACGTTGTCTATATCTTTAGCGCTGGGCGCTATGACATCGACCGCACCCGCGCTTATCTGCCACTGGCCGAGGCACAGTCGTTTTTCAACCGCGAAGGGGTGGCGGATGAGTTGGAAGTCATGGTCGAAGACCCAGACAATGTCGACGATCTTGGCCAAGCCTTGTTGGCAGCTGCGGGCGACAGGGGGATGATCTGGACATGGCGCGATGCGTCGGGGTCGTTTCTGGATGCGCTGGATATCGAGGACCGCGTGATGTTCGTAATCCTCAGCATCCTTGTGTTGATCGCGGCGATGAATATTGTTTCGGGCCTGATCATGCTGGTAAAAAACAAGGGTCGTGACATCGGGATTTTGCGCACCATGGGTCTGAGCGAGGGGTCGATCCTGCGGGTTTTCTTTATCTGCGGGGCATTTACCGGAATTATTGGAACCGCGATGGGGGTGATCCTAGGCTGCTTGTTCGCACTTTATGTCGATCAGATTTTCGGTTTGGTGAACTGGTTGTCAGGCGGCACCGCATGGGATCCATCGGTGCGTGGCATCTATTTCTTGCCCGCCAAACTGCAATTTGGCGATGTGATGTCTGCCGTCGGTCTGTCGCTGGGCCTTTCCTTTATTGTGACAATATTTCCCGCACGTCGTGCCGCGCGGATGAACCCCGTCGAGGCTTTGCGATATGAATGATACTGTGTTGCGCCTTTCGGGCATTTCCAAGGCCTATAACGCGGGCCTCCCCAACGAGGTTACGGTCCTGCGCGGCATCGACCTGACCGTCGCCCCGGGCGAGGTGGTTGCGTTGGTCGCCCCGTCCGGTGCGGGTAAATCAACGCTTTTGCACATTGCGGGGCTTCTAGACACACCCGACAGTGGGACAGTCGAAATCGCAGGCACAGATATGACCGGCCAGTCCGATCGCAAACGCACCGGCGTGCGCCGGCGCGATGTAGGGTTTATCTATCAGTTCCATCATTTGCTGCCGGAATTCTCGGCTGTTGAAAACATCGTTCTGCCGCAGCTTGCCAACGGTGTCAGCAAGGACGCCGCGCAAACCCGCGCGTTGGAACTGCTGGGTCAGGTCGGCATCGCAAATCGCGCCAGCCACCGACCTGCCGAACTGTCCGGCGGGGAACAGCAGCGTGTTGCCTTTTGTCGTGCGCTGGCCAACGCGCCGCGCCTTTTACTGGCAGACGAACCAACCGGAAACTTGGATCCGACGACCTCGGATCAGGTGTTTGCCATTTTAATGGAACTGGTGCGCGGTACCGGATTGTCCGCTGTCATTGCGACCCATAACCTTGAACTGGCGGCGCGTATGGATCGTCAGATCCGGCTGGATGCCGGGCAATTGGTGCCGCAGTAAACGCGGGGACTTTCACACCTGTTGCGTCAACCAAACCCCGGCACACATCAGCGCGATGCCTCCCATGCGCGCAGCCCCCAGGGATGACACCTGGGCCCCGAACAGCCCGAAATGGTCGATTGCGGCGGCACTTAGTAACTGGCCCAACAAGACATAGAATACGGCGTTCCCTACGCCGAAATGCGGTGCGATAAATGTGATCGATAGCACGTAGAATGCCACAAACAGCCCCGCCAGAAACAGATGCTTTGGCGCTGTGGGCATCTTGGAAAACCCTTGCGGATTGTTCAGCATCGCCACGATCAGGCTGGCCACAAATGCCACAACAAACAGCACCGTCGCGGCTGCTGCGGGTGAACCGATGCGACTGCCCAGGGCCGAATTCAGCGCGGCGAGAATTGGAATGCCGATCCCCGCCAAAAGCATAATGATTGCATATTGCGCCATCGGTAATCTCAATTTTATCTATTCATTTGATGCAGATCATGGCAAAGCGACAGGTGAACAGCAAGACTTAGTCTGAGCTACAAAAGGAAACCGAAATGCGTCTGTCCCTGATCATTGCCGTGCCGTCTATGTTGGCCCTTGTCGCTTGTGTCGAACCCAGCATGCCCGAGCGGCCCGAAGGTGCAGCGTTTTTTGCAGAAAACTGCACGGCTTGTCACGGCACATCCGCACGCGGTGACGGTCCCTTGGCTGGCAATCTCACGACCACTCCGCCCGATCTGACCCTGCTGTCGCGCAACAATGACGGGCGGTTTCCGCAGACAAAAACGCTGGCCTATATCTATGGCGATCCGCAGGAAAACCACCTGACCCGTGTGATGCCCAACTTTGGCAAGGACATGGCGCTTGATCTGGTGCCTGTCGATCTTGACGGGCAGCTTACCCCGACGCCGCGCGTCTTGGCCGGTTTGCTGGTCTATCTCGAAAGCATCCAGCGCTAGTCGCAGATCCCGTTCAACTCGACCCCGTCCCAGGGCATCCGCACCGCATAGGCGCGGCTTTGGGGCAGGGGCTCCACTGGCATGGCCTGAGAAATCAGTGCGTGCAGCCGCTTGGTGCGCGACGCCTCCGGGGCCAGGGCTCGACAGCATACAAATTCCTCAACGATGGCCCCTTGTTGTTCAAAGGCAAAGTCGTTGAATTTAGGTTCCGCTTGCAAATCAAACAGATAGGGGTCTGCCATCCCGCCATGTTCAAGCGCGGCCCGCAGCGGGTTGTACCCCGTCGTCGCCCGATTCTGCCACTGCCAGACATGGGTCAGTTCGTGGCTGAAAATCATGGCTGCGATCAGGCTGACCTTGTCGGGATAGTCGGGCAGATAATCATCCAGATACCAATCCTTGTCGAACAGCACCGTGTTGAATGCGGCAATTGCGGCAGGCTTGGTCGTGATTACTTCGCCGACCTTTTCGGGGGGCAGAATGCGTTCGCGGCATGTGGTGCGCGGACGGGCCTTGCGGGTCATGGTGACCGCCCTTGAAGGGGCCCCGTCATGCAGACGAACGCGCGCGAAATTTAGTGTATCGCCGGTCAGGGTCTGGGCAAATGCCTGCTCATTATCCGTCAACGGACGCCCGCAAGAGGCCAGCAATAGCAAAAGGAGAAGGGCACGTTTCATGCCCCCACGTTGAGTGAATTGCCGCACCCCTTCAAGCAAATTCCGCGTTACCGCGCAAAGGTCGCCTTGGCCAATGCAACTGGCTTGCCGGACGGTTCTGCGATGATCGTGCAGCGGGCGAAAATCATCGAGCGGCCCGCCCGCGTTACCTCGGCCTCGACACGTAAGGAGTCTCCGGTGGCGGGGCGCAGGAATTGCGTATCAAGGGTGACGGTGCCGACGGGCACCAACGCATCCAGATGCCCCATGCAGGCCATTGCCATCGCCGTGTCCGCTAATGCTGTCATCGCCTGGCCCGACACGATCCCGCCCGTGCGATTCACGTCGTCGGTGATGGGGATGCAAAGCGTGGTTTTATCCACCCCGATTTCCGTGACCGTGGGGTACAGCGCCATGACCCAAGGCGCAAAATGGTCGCGGAGGATGGTCTGGGCGGTTTCTGGCGTCATGATGTGGGTCCGGTGTTTGGGGTGGGGTGTAAGGGTAGTCACCCACTCGTCATCTTGCCACTCGGAATGAGTTCTTCCGCGTCTTCGTCAGAAATTCCAAACTGAATCCTAATTTCCGGTATGCACTCTGGTACACCTTTTTTACCTTCAGAAAATAGCTTCAGTACGGGGAGCATGAGGGTTTGATAATCAGGTATGGGCAAGTTTAAGTCCTTCTAACGAAATCAAACATCCAACTCCTCCACAAACTGCGCGTTATCCTGAATGTACTGGTAACGCAGTTCGGGCTTTTTCCCCATCAGACGTTCTACCAGATCGCTTGTCTCGCCGGGGATGTCCTCTTGGACGGTGACGCGGATTAACTTGCGGGAAGACGGGTCCATCGTGGTTTCTTTCAAATCCTTGGCGTCCATCTCTCCCAAGCCTTTGAAGCGTTGCAGGTCGATCTTGCCTTTGCCGCCCAGACCCTTTTCAAGCCACAGGTCCTTTTCCGCGTCATCGGACACATAGACGCGTTTGGCCCCTTGGGTCAGCCGGTACAGCGGCGGGCAGGCGAGGTACAGATGCCCCGCGTCGATCATCGGGCGCATTTGGGTGTAAAAGAACGTCATCAGCAGCGCCGCGATATGCGCGCCGTCGACGTCCGCATCGGTCATGATAATGATCTTGTCATAGCGCAGATCGTCCAGCACGAATTTGCTGCCCATCCCAACGCCCAACGCTTCGCACAGGTCATTGATTTCGGCGTTTGTGTTCAGCTTGCCAGAGGCAGCACCCAGCACGTTGAGGATTTTGCCCTTTAGCGGCAATAGCGCTTGGTTCACACGGTTGCGCGCGCCCTTGCCCGATCCACCAGCAGAGTCGCCCTCCACGATGAACAGTTCGGTGCCTTCGCGGGTTTTCGACGTACAGTCAGTCAACTTGCCGGGCAGGCGCAGCTTTTTCGTGGCGGTCTTGCGCGCGGTTTCCTTTTCCTGACGGCGGCGCATGCGTTCTTCGGCCCGCAGGACAAGGAAATCAAGGATCGCACCGGCGGATTTTGTATCAGCCGCCAACCAGTTGTCAAAGTGGTCGCGCACGGCGTTTTCGACCATGCGCTGCGCGTCGACCGTGGCCAGACGGTCCTTGGTCTGGCCCACGAATTCCGGTTCGCGGATAAAACACGACACCAGCGCGCAGCCGCCGGTGATCAGATCATCGCGGGTGATGGTGGCGGCCTTGCGGTTGCCGACCAATTCGCCATACGCCTTGACCCCTTTTAGGATTGCAGACCAGAAACCGGCCTCGTGGGTGCCGCCTTCGGGGGTGGGAATGGTGTTACAGTACGACTGGATGAATCCGTCGCGCGACGGCGTCCAGTTGATCGCCCATTCGACCTTACCCGGTGCATTGAACTTTTCGCGGAAATCCACCGTCCCGCCAAAGGGGGCTTCGGCATAGGTGGTTGATCCGCTGAGGGTTTCGTTCAGAAAATCCGACAAACCGCCAGGAAAGTGGAACGTCGCCTCGGTCGGGGTGTCGCCATCGGCCTGCGCACATTTCCAACGGATTTCAACGCCCGAAAACAGGTATGCCTTGGACCGCGCCATCGCAAACAGCCGCGCAGGTTTCAGTTTCAACGCGCCAAAGATGTCCGGATCAGGGTGAAAGGTCACCGCAGTCCCGCGCCGGTTCGGGGCGGCACCGATTTTCTCAAGCTTGCCTTGCGGCTTGCCACGCGAGAATTCCATCGCGAACAGTTCTCGGTTTCGGGCGACCTCGACCCGCAGATGGTCGGATAGGGCGTTCACCACGGATGAGCCGACGCCATGCAGACCGCCCGATGTCTCATACGAATCGCCCGAGAATTTGCCACCCGCATTCAGGGTGCAGAAAATGATTTCGAGCGCGGATTTGCTAGGGTCCTTGGGGTGCGGGTCAATCGGAATGCCGCGCCCGTTGTCGCGCACGGTGACATGACCGTTCTCGTGCAGTTCCAGTTCGATCCACGTGGCATGGCCCGCAACCGCCTCATCCATCGAGTTATCGATGATTTCAGCGACCATGTGATGCAATGCGCGATCGTCCTTGCCCCCGATATACATACCGGGGCGCAGGCGAACGTGCTCCATATCCTCGAGCACCTCAATGGATGAGGCGTCGTATTCCTTGGCCTTGGGCTGCGCACCGGAAAGTAGATCGGACATATTGGGGCCTGCCTGTCTGTTGCTTTTTGTTAGGGTCCTACTATGCCAGAGCACGCAGGGCGGGGGAAGGGCGGATGATGTCGCAAACCATCGATTTCGTTCGGAATGTTCCTGTTATCAGCGTCGTAAATCCGCCCTATCCGCAGGTTCCCATGACACAGACCACCACATTACGCGATGCCCCGAACTGGCGCTATATGCTGCAAGAATGCGACGAGCTGTATCGCTATCTGCCCGCGGGCGGCAGTGACAAGATCAGGACACACCAGCGCAAGGCCCGCGAGGCTATTTCACGGTTGATCAAAACAAATGCCGAAGTGTGCTTGCAACCGCGTGCAGAAAAACCCGTGACCGCCCATTTACGTCGGGCGCTGGACGAGGGGCGGCAAGGGGCCTTGGCCCCGACCGTGCGTGCGCTGGACGCGGTTTCCCAGCATCTAAGCTGGCAATATGGCTATGAAAAAGTGCCAAAGGGGTTGGCAAACAGCTATGCCTATGCCGAGATCGCCAGCGCCCAAGGGCCGGTGATCAGCACGGAGATCATCCTGGGCGTTGTGCTATTCGCCCCCGGTTGCACCTATCCTGCGCATTCCCACAAGGGCATTACCGAAAGCTATGTGTGCCTGTCGGGGGCCGTGTCTGAGAACAACCAAGGCGTTTATGTCCCCGGTTCTATGATCTTTAACCCGCCAGAGCATCTTCACCGCATCACCGTGGGCGACCGCGAGCCGGCGCTGCTGGTCTATGCGCGGCTGGGCGACCCGACGGATTTGCATGACCAAAAGATGGTCTTTACGCGGGCCAAGAAATAACGGACGCGCAGGCAGCGCATTACAGCCAGTTCAAAATCACATCCGCCACTTCGCGCGGCTTTTGATGATGCAGCCAGTGATCTGCGCCCTTGATGGCGACGCGGGTCAGATCGGAGGCATAGTCCTCAAGCCCTTGTGTGGATGCGGGCATCAGTGCTGTGTCGTCTTTGCCCCAGATCAGCAGATGCGGGCAGCGTACTTGCAACCGTGCCGGATCGAAGGACAACGCGTTGTCAATCGCCTCGCCTGTTTGGCCGATTTTCAAGGGCGACGCGCGGTACCAATTGACCATGCCGCGCAAGCCCGAGGCGTCGCGCCAAGCTGTCTTGTAACCCGCTAGCGTTTCACCCTGCAGCCAGTCCATATCCATATGCGCTGAGAACAACCCCATAAGCTTTGCGAAATCATCCGTGGCCAAAATGTCTTCTGACCCTTCACGGCGCAGGAAATGAATATATTGCGAGGCATCGGTTTGCGGCCCGCCTTTGGCAAGTTCGCGCTGGAACGGGGCGGGGTGGACGCCGTTCATGATGATAAGTTTCGACACCAGATCAGGCCGCCCGATTGTCAGCGCATAGGCGACCGACGCCCCCCAGTCATGGCCCAGTAAAATCATCGGATCGTCACCGATCAAGGCCACCATGTCCGACACCAGTTTCGCTGTCTTATAATGCTCAACCTCGGCAGGTCGCCAGCTTTGACCATAACCGCGCTGGTCGGGGGCGATGCAGTGGAACCGCGTCGCCAACAACGGGGCAAGATCGTTCCACGCGCCGGAATATTCCGGAAAGCCATGCAACATCAAAAGCTTCGGCGCGTCCTTGTCCCCCCAATGGCGGACAAAAAACGGGTTTCCGTTTAGCTCGACTGTTTCAGTCCAATGGTTTGTCATGTGATATCCCTCCCCGAAGATCCAGCTTAACGTGCTGGTAAATGTTCCAGCGTCAGGCCCAATGCCGTGTCGGGGGCGAATCCCTGCCACGTGCTGCCATCCAGATAGGCTGCCTTATCCTCGCCACGCAGATGCAGGCCCATAAAGGCCGCTGCAAAATGTTGGGCGATATTGTTCATCCGCAAGGTGTCCCATACTGCATCAGCATAGTGGTCAAACGGGGCCCAGCCCAGCACATCGGACATGGCCCAGCTTTCAGTCGGGGCCGGAATTGGCGCGGCGGCGTTATGGCCGGCGTTCTCGAAGCTCAGCAGATAGCGGTCGCTGGCAGCGCCCTCAAAGACCTCGCGCATTGCTGCATAATTTGACACATCATCAGACGTGCCTGCCATCATCAGCATCGGCGTGTCCATCTGCGCCAACCCCGACGCATCCCACATCCCCTGCGCGTTGCCCCACGGGCCAATCGGTATGATCGCTTTCAGTCGAGGGTCGCGCAAACCTGCGTGGCTGTCCGATCGCGCCAGATGTTGCGCCAGTGCGCCGCTATCGCCTGCACGCGGGTGATTCATAGCGGTTTTCGCAAGACCGGCACCGCCAAACACCAACGCCCCGTAACCGCCCATCGAGTATCCGATCAACCCGACGTTTTCGCAATCTACCAGACTGCCCAGATCACCGCCCAGCATCGCCATCCCGTCGATCACACCGCGTTGGTCCAATGGGCGATTCACCAAGGTGACATCAAATGCTTGCTGGTCCTCATAGGCACTGCCCAAATGATCGGCGGCGGCCACGACATAGCCCTGCGCAGCAAGGCTTTCTGCCAGATGGCTTAGCAAAAAACGGTTGCCCGGATACCCGTGCGAGATCACGATCAACGGCGCTTTCCCCCGCGCGGGCCGCGCATTGCGGCTGGCCGATCCGTGCAACATGGTAGGGGTCACACCATCACGCAGCACTGTGTGATAAACGGTGCCGGGCGATGTATCCGCGTGGGCAGGATACCAGATTTCTGTCGTCAATGTCCGACCCGCGGAGATGTCGATTTCATGGGAGGTCACCCCAATCGGATGCGGCCCGCGCGTTGCAAGGCTCGGCGCGTCAGGGCGGATAAGGTCAATACGGTTGTGCATGGTGTGGCCCCTTAGGTGATGCGCGGACTTTGACGGGCAGCCCCGAGTTAGGCAAGCGTAACGCGGCGCTTTGATCAAATCGGGCAGGTGAGTTTTCAGGCATCATAGACATGGGCAATCCGGCGCAGCTTTGCCTGAGCCGCGTGTACGACCACCAAGCATGACATCCTGTGCCGGAGGTCTGGTGATACCCGCATCAACACCAGCTGCCGCGAGGCTGAGGACTGGCGGCACTAGCGTCGTGGCCCTTGGTTTCATCTTGACTGTCCACATCAAGCAGACCGGCCAATGTGGTGAAAATTGAAATCTTCCGAAGGTTTCACGGCCTCGTTATTGAGCTGCGTCTAGACCCCCTTTCCCTTGGGCATATGCTGGCGTAAGGCTAATATATGACAACAACAATGACATATCCTGGCCACGCCCGGGCAATCGCTGTGATGGGGCTCCCGCTGGTTGGCGGGCACTTGGGGCAGGTCGCTATAGGCGTCACTGACACAGTCATGGTGGGCTGGTACAGCATCGAGGCTTTGGCGGCTGTGACCCTTGCCAGTACCTATTTCTTTGTGCTGCTGATTTTCGGATCTGGCTTTGCTTGGGGGGTGATGCCCATGGTCGCCACTTTCGAGGCGAAAGGCGACGAAACCAGCTTGCGCCGTGCGACGCGCATGGGGCTTTGGCTGTCGATGGCCTTTGCCTTTCTGGCGCTGCCCTTGATGATCTGGTCACGACCGGTGATGGCCCTCTTGGGCCAGGAACCAGCAATGGCTGAAATGGTCGGCCAATATCTGGCGATTGCGGGCTGGGGGATCATACCGGCATTGTTGGTGATGGTCCTGAAAAGCTATCTTGCCGCATTGGAACGGACCCAAGCCGTTTTCTGGATCACCATTCTGGCCGGCATTGCCAATGTTATCGCGAATTATGCGTTTATCTTTGGCAACTGGGGAGCACCTGAACTGGGCATTCGCGGTGCCGCGATTGCCTCGCTCGGGTCCAATTCGGTCGCCTTGCTGGCCGTGATTATTTATGTCCTGAAAGCATTGCCAGAGCATCAGATTTTCGTTCGCCTGTGGCGTCCCGATTGGGACATGCTGGTTCGCGTTTTTCGTCTGGGCCTGCCCATCGGATTTACCGGGCTAAGCGAGGTCGGCTTGTTTGCCGCATCTGCGGTCATGATGGGGTGGCTGGGTACAGTGGCGTTGGCGGCGCATGGCATCGCCCTACAACTGGCGTCGATGACGTTCATGGTCCATTTGGGAATCAGCAACGTTGCCACGATCCGTGCGGGTAATGCCTATGGCCGCCGCGACCCCGAACATCTGGCCAAAGGCGCAATTACCAGTACCGCGATGTCTATATTTGTTGCAGCCCTGACAATTGTCATCTTCGTGGTCTGGCCCGAACCGCTGATTGATCTGTTCATGCAAAAAGACGAACCGGCCCGCAATCAAATCCTTGCCGTCGGTGTCGGTCTTTTGGCGATGGCGGCGCTGTTCCAGCTTGTCGATGGTGCACAAGCCGTGGCGCTTGGGCTATTGCGCGGCGTGCAGGACACCAAGATACCGATGATTTTTGCCGGCATCAGCTATTGGCTGGTGGGCATCCCAGTGTCGTATCTTTTGGGCTTTGTTGTCGGGTTGGAGGGCATTGGCGTATGGTTGGGGCTCGTCTTTGGCTTGGGCGTTGCTGCAATTTTGCTAAACATACGGTTTTGGGGCCCCTCGATGCGCAGTCTGCGCGGGCACCCCACACAGCCCTAGGTCATCCGGTCGGCTTTCTTGCGCACCAACGTGCTGCGCAAATCATGCATCGCCAATAGCAACGCATCGGTAACCTGCTCTAGCTGCTCGTCGCTCGCTTTGGACTGCACCCATTGCGTGGTCAGGTTCAAATAATCGATGGCGCGGTGAATGTCGTCCATGTCACGCTTTGCCAGCAATGCCATGCGTTCGTCCATCCACGCGCGAATATGCGCCACATCCTCCTCCGACAAAACGCGGTCGCCTTGGGTTTTGATCTCGCCATTGCGGATGTTAGCGATGGCGATCTGGTCCATTTCGATCCGGCGCTGGCGGTTTTCGGTATCAATCCGAAACACCGCCGCCCCGTTTTCACGAATTCGAAAGTAGTATTCTGGCAGTGCGCTCGACATCAAAGAGACTCTCCGGATTGGCTTTGGCTAGGTGCATAGCCAATTCACCACCGCAATTGAATGGCCAATAGGTAAATTTACTCTGACCAGTTGGGCGAATTGCTGGCACGGTATTCTGTATGCTCCATCAGAGGAGGATAAAAAGGCCTGCAAACATTCAGGGCCTTTGGGGTAAATTTCTGGACAGACGCCTTACTTCATTCCTGCGCAGAACCCCTGAATCCGCGTGCATGCTTCCTTAAGTGCGTCGTCCGACGTGGCATAGCTGATACGGAAGTTCGGGCTTAGCCCAAAGGCCGCGCCAAACACCACCGCCACGCCGGTGTCCTCAAGCAGCGCGGTCGCAAATACCTCGTCATCGGTTATTTTGGTGCCAGCCGCAGATGTCTTGCCGATCAGTCCCTTGATGGATGGATAGACATAGAACGCCCCTTCGGGTTTGGGGCAGATCATCCCGTCGATTTTGTTAAGCATATCCACGACCAGATCACGCCTACGCGCAAAAATCTTATTGTTTTCAGAAATGAAATCCTGCGGACCATTCAATGCCTCGACTGCCGCCCATTGACTGATGGTGCAGGGGTTCGAGGTGGACTGCGATTGAATTTTCCGCATCGCCCCGATCAACTTTTCCGGCCCCGCAGCATAACCGATCCGCCAGCCTGTCATGGCATAGGCCTTTGACACACCGTTCATCGTCAAGGTGCGGTCATACAAGGCCGGTTCAACCTGCGCAGGGGTGCAGAATTTGAAATCATCATAGGCAAGGTGTTCATACATGTCGTCGGTCAGCACCCAAACCTGAGGGTGGCGCATCAATACATCCGTCAGCGCTTTTACCTCGTCCCAGCTGTACCCGGCACCGGTGGGATTCGACGGCGAATTAAAAATGAACCACTTGGTTTTAGGTGTGATCGCGGCCTCCAGCGCCTCTGGTGTCAGCTTGAAGTTATTCTCAAGAGTGGCGGGGGCGATCACCGGTTCGCCACCGGCCAGCAAAACCATATCGGGATAGCTGACCCAATAGGGCGCGGGAATCACGACTTCTTCGCCCGCATTCAATGTGGCCATCAGCGCATTGTACAAGACCTGCTTTCCGCCAGTGCCGACACTGACCTGTGCGGGGACATACTCCAACCCGTTGTCACGTTTGAACTTTGCGCAGATCGCCTGCTTCAGCTCTGGAATACCGTCGACGGCAGTATATTTTGTTTTACCTGCTTTGATGGCAGCAATGCCTGCGTCCTGAATATTCACGGGCGTGTCAAAATCCGGCTCTCCGGCACCGAGGCCGATAATATCACGCCCGGCAGCTTTCAGTTCAGCCGCTTTTTGGGTCACGGCAATGGTGGGGGACGGTTTGACGCGTGAAAGTGTCTTGGACAGCAGTTCCATTTCGGCCTCAGTTTGATATGTGTGAGCCATACTCATAGGGCTGACCCACGCACCGATCAAGCAACAACGGTGTCATACAGGAGAGACGCAATGGCTGAGAACGAAGACTATTATGGGCCCGGTGTGGCCACCTTTGGCGACCGTGTTGCAGCGGCACGTGAAAATGCCCAGATGACGCAGGCCTCTTTGGCCAAAAGTTTGGGCGTCAAACAATCCACCCTACGCGGTTGGGAGGACGACCTGTCCGAACCACGCGCCAACCGCCTTGCCACATTGGCGGGTGTTCTGGGTGTATCGATGATGTGGCTGATCAACGGCGAAGGCGAAGGGTTGGAAGCCCCAGAAGAAGGCCCGTCCGCCGATGCAAGTGCGCGAGATGTGTTGAACGAACTCCGCGAGCTACGCACGGATATGCTTAAAAGAGCAGAGCAATTGGGCCGTCTCGAAAAACGTCTGCGCAAAGCTTTGCAGGGGGATTAGTATGGCCGAACTTCGCGAACACAAGGTCAAGCGGCTGCACATGCGCTCTATGCGGCGCGGGATAAAAGAGATGGATTTGATCCTGCCTTCTTATGCCGCGACACGGCTGGAAAAGATGGATGATGACACGCTTTCGCTGTATGACGAAATGCTTAGCGAAAACGATCATGATCTATATCAATGGGTTACTGGGCAAACGAATGCGCCAGACGTCTATGCGGGGATGATCGAAGAAATCCGCGTACACATCGCCGACAACCCACTTTAGATGGCTTGTTTCGGGTCCGTAAAGCGGCTCGAAACGACCATCCTTCTGGTTTAACGATATATTTCTCTTTTTTGTTCAGTTTCCGACATAGCAAATTTTAGTCGGAGAGAGATTATGAGTATCCAAGACCCAATCGCCCTGCCAGGCTCTCAAAAGGGGTTTATGGTCGGCTACCTTGAGGCGCTCAGCCTTGTGGAACGTTTGCACCGGCTTTTGCTGGACGTGATCAAGGACGAATTCGAACGGGTTGGCGCGCTCGAGATCAACGCCGTTCAGGCGCTGTTGCTATTCAACATCGGCGACAACGAGGTCACCGCCGGAGAGCTTAAAACGCGCGGATATTATCAGGGCAGCAACGTCAGCTATAACCTGAAAAAGCTGGTGGATATGGGATACATGCACCATCAGCGGTGCGAAATCGACCGCCGGTCAGTGCGCGTGCGTCTGACTGAAAAAGGGCGCAATGTGCGTACGGTCGTGTCGGAACTGTTCGCCAGACACGCGGTTGGCCTTGAAAGCAAAGGCGTGCTCGGCCCCGAAGGTATTGATGACATCACCCATTCCCTCAAACGGATGGAGCGCTATTGGACGGATCAGATCAGATATATCTACTGAACACATTCCGTTAGACTAGGGGTATCAACTCGCAATACTTCCCGGGGGTCTTTGGTCTGGACGCCTGACCCCGACCGCCGCATGATCCCTGTGTTGACTAAAGGGATCAGTATTATGCAACCGCTTAGACTTGCCTCATTCTCGATCGGGCAGACCGGTGGAAACCCCGCTGGCGTCGTGATCGCCGCACAGCACCCTTCTGAAAACGAAATGCGCCAGATCGCAGCAGATCTGGCATATTCCGAAACCGCTTTTGCCTGCCCGCAAGGTGATGCCTGGCGCGTGCGCTACTTCTCTCCCGAAACTGAAGTACCCTTTTGTGGCCATGCCACGGTTGCTTTGGGCGCAGCACTGGCCGCGCGGGAGGGTGACGGCGTGTTCAATCTGATCCTCAATGATACAGCGATCACTGTCGAAGGGCGCAATGAAAACGGGCAGATGCGCGCAGCACTGCAATCTCCCGCGACTCAAAGTGCCCCCGCCGCAGCTGATCTGACTGCAGCCGCATTGTCGCTTTTGGGGTTACAGCAAGGGGACCTTGATCCTCGGTTCACCCCCACCTTTGCAGGGGCAGGGGCCACGCATCTGATGCTAGTCCTCAACAGCCGCGACACTTTGTCCGCAATGTCCTATGACTTGACTGCCGGCCGCGACCTGATGCGCGAATATGACCTTGTCACAATCGCGCTGGTCTGGGTGGAAACCGACCAAGTGTTTCATGTCCGAAATGCCTTTGCCTCTGGCGGCGTAATCGAAGACCCCGCAACCGGTGCCGCTGCCGCAGCTTTTGCGGGGTATTTACGTGACATTGCATGGCCCCATGCCGGCAATATCACGATCATTCAAGGCGAAGACATGGGCGCGAAATCCATTATCACCGCTGAAATTCCTGATGAGAAAGGCGCGTCCATCCGCGTTTCGGGCGAGGTGCGCCAAATCTAGTCCAGCGAAAGGTCCGAAACGGTCAATACTTCCAGCTCGCGCAGCAGCTTGCGGGTCATCGCGACTTCATAATCGGAAAACCCCAAAGCGGTTTCTACGAATGCATCCTGCCCAGTAATAACTTCGGCCCTGAAGTACGATGACAGTTCGCTGATCTCGCCCTGACGCGGGCCACCGGAAATGGGGCTGTCCGACCCGACAACCAGAGCATTTACCGTTATTCCACGCGCAGCAATGCGATTTTTTACATCACGTGGGCGCGGACCGAGGTTGGATTTGCCATCGCCCGAAATATCCAGCGTCCGCTTCCAACAGTCAGGCTTTTCATCCAGATAGAAGGCACCAAGGGTCATCGCTGTTCCCAATGCAGTCCCCGGCGACACATCACGCCGCGTCGCTTGTAGCAAAGTCTCGATAAATCCATTCAAAGTGGCGGCATCTACCATCGACACCCAGGGTGCGATGACAATCTGATCCGACGGGCCGCTCCATTCATAGACCATTACGGTAATCGGTGCGCCCGGCGAAGCCAGCAGCGCATCGCGCACCGCTGAATTGTCAAGCGCCGCTGCTAATCCGTTGATTTGTAATTTGTATTCCCGTGCATCCACCGACCCAGACACATCCAACCCAAGCGCCAGTGCCTGACGGCAGTCCGCATTTGCCACCCCTGCAAGCGAAAGCGCCAAAACACATGCAATTGCCCGGATCATCCGGCACCTTCAGCCACGCCAAGCAATCCAATTGCCGGCGGCGTCAGTTCGCGTTCCAGCTTGATACGCATTGCGCGTTCATAATCGTTGAACCCGTTGGCCACGACCATAAACGCTCCCGGCCCATGCAATACTTCGGCCTGATAGAAGGCGATCAACCCGGTCTCGGCCTCGAAATCTGCGGCGTTCACCACCAAGCCGTTGACTGTCACCCCTGCAAAGGGAAACTCGGAATAGGCGGCTTGAGGACCGAACCCTTCGTTGTTTTGCCCGTCACCTGCCACATCAAGGGTCTTGTATAAACAGGTAGGTGCCCGTTCCAACAGACCCGCGCCATAGCCCAGGCCATAGCCCATCGCGGTTGGAAAATCATTGTGGCTGCGTTTGCTTGTGGCCACGGTTTCGGCCGCGCTCAGCAAATCGGCCTGCGTGTCAATCAATGTCCAGTCCAGGATCAACTCTTGGTTATAGCGCCCAGACCATTCATAGACCGCCAGCGCCACTGGCAAATCCGAGGCGAAAAACGCCTGCGTCACCGCGTCTGAAATCAGCGCTGATGCCATGCCGCCGCGTTGCAAACGATCTTCTGCCGCATCGACAGAACTGGACACGTCCATGGCCAATACCAACGCCAGCCGGCACCCCGCCGCTGAAACAGCGACAGGAGAAACCAGCAGCCCGGCGGCCAAGGACACGCGCCCAAACATCAGACTTACCAGTGACCGGTGTTTTCCATGCTGGTCCACGGTTCGGCCGGTTCCAGCGCGTCGCCTTCTTGCAGTAATTCAATCGAAACATTGTCGGGCGACCGTATGAACGCCATGCGCCCGTCGCGTGGGGGGCGGTTGATGACAATACCGTTTTCTTGCAACATTTTGCAGGTGTCGTAAATGTTGTCGACAGTATAGGCGAGATGCCCGAAATGGCGGCTGTCATCCGGTAAGGCGTCATCTCCGTCCCAGTTATAGGTCAGTTCAACATCGGCATGGCCGTCGTTTTGACCCGGGGGGCACATGAAAACCAATGTAAAACGCCCGCCTTCGTGGTCCATGCGGCGACGCTCGTGCAGGCCAAGCAATTCGTAAAATGCTTTGGATTTTTCCAAATCCTTTACACGCACCATCGTGTGTAGATATTTGATCGGCATGGGGGTCCTACTTTCTGGTCTGTGACGGACGCTAGAAAAGGGATTGTACCCCAATTTGCAGTCCTAAATTTCTTGTCTCAAAGCGGGTGACGTTTGACGATGTCTGGCTCGCTTCTAGTGTGAATTTAGGGGCAAAGCCGTAACTGTCAAAATCTACCATCAAAAGAGATGCGGAAATTGACGTTTTCACGTCGCGCCGCGCCTCCGCCCCGTAAATCGCATCGTCATATTGACTGATACTACTGCCAAGCGCCAGTTGCCCTTGGCCTCCAAGGATTGGTTTTGCATGGGTATAGGTCACGCCAAAACCCGCCTGCGTGTGGGTCAGCGCTGCACTGTCGGTGTCTGTGCGGCCAATTTGGGTGCTCCAGGAGAGTGCAGATCCGTTTGCCAGAGGCCGAAACCACTGGGCACTCAGGTCTGCCGTCACGCCCGATCGGCGCGCATTATCCTTGCGGTCTGAATATCCGGCTGACGCGGCCCACGTGAATTGACGCCGCTCTGGGCGGGCATAGGTCTGCTTCCACATCACGCGCAATTCGTCAGCGAGCGGGGTCTCCGATGTCCACAAGCGGCCAAAGCTGACGGAAACAGACTGGCGCGGGGCATCGGGGCCGAAAACAAAATCACGCCCGACCGTGCCTTCAAGCCGGCGGTACGAGAAATCCGACGCATCTACACCTGCAGGCACAGCATCATCAGTAATGGCAACGTGGTTTTCGGTCCACTTTAACCCTATGAAATTGCGAAATTTCTGCTGCTCCTTTAGCGTGTAGCGCAGGGTTATACCGCTGGTCATTTCCACACCCGAAAGAGGCACCGCAGTTGGGTCGGCAAAAACCAGTCCACCCAGGACGATAGTGTTGTCACGGGGGGCGTTGTTGACGTTGCTGCTAGGCGTCAGTCCAAATGAAATACTGACTGACCAAGGATTGGTTTTTCGCACATAGCCAAAATCGCGGATGGCACGGGCGCGTAACTGCGGGGTAGGGGCGACGTGGCTGGCGCGACGCAACCAGAACTGCGCTCGCGTTTTCCGCCCATCAGATGCCAGTGCCTGTGCCATTGCAAGTGCAGCGCCGTACCGTTCGACATCACGATCAGCGGTTTGCCAGGCTCTCCGCGCGGCTATTTGTGCCTCGGGCAGGCGGTCAAGCTTTCGCAGCGCATGAGCGTGCAGGATCAGGCCTGCCGTGTCATCGGGGTCGCGCTGGAGCAGTACTTTGGTTATCTCGAGCGCGGCAATATCCTGACCGCTGCTAACAAATTCTGCGGCAGCCAGACGTGCCTCTTCGGGCGATAGCGTGGTCTGAGATATCCCAGCCCCGGCAAGGCATAGCCAAACCATAACTGCGGATCGCTTCATCAGGGGCAAGTGGGAGCAGGGGTGACACAACTGGCTATAATACCGCCGGTTTCCCGCACGTTTACACCTTCAACAAAGACGATCCCGGCGATCTCTTTGCCGCCAGGGCCGGCAAATACGCCTTCCCAGCTTCCTGTTGCCGTTGCCACGTTCGCGCTGTCATATTCTGTCGCGGTCGCGGATGTGATGACCGCATTAGCAAAATCAATTTGGCCGCTGCCGTTGTTGGCCAAGGAAATGTAGCCGTCGAGCGCGACAGGAGCTACCCCTGCAGTAGTGTATACCTGACGGTTATTCACGATACCGCTGACCGCACCAATTTGGTCAAAGTCGCCAAAGTCGGCTGACATCTGAACGTTACCGGTTACGTACTGGATACCGTCAGGAATAGTCGTATGATTTCGGGTCGCCCGAACGGCGGCATATTCTCCGGTGTAGGAATAGATCCCGGTGGTAGGGAGTGTGGGTTTCGCACCTAGGCGCTGTGCCCCCGCGCCGCCAAAGCCGAAACCGACGTATTCGTCCGTGCCGACAGCAGCGACCTGCGATTGTCCCGTCCGCTGGAAAACCGCATAATATTGAAATTCGTTGCTTCCAGCAGCGGGGGCGCTCTCATATGCATCAAAATTGTTTATGAAGGCCTCAGTCGTGATCTTTTGATATTTGTTCTCTGGATCATCGAACGGGATGTTGTTGATCGTCAGCGTATCGGTCGCGGCGTCATACGTAATGTTGTTCGCCGTAAGTTGCGAGTTCTCGGGCGAGAAGTAGACGCTGCTCATGCCGCTGGACGTGTCTCCTCCGGGTTCATCATCTGGTCCATTGAACGGAACGCCATCTCCGCATCCCGCCAAACCAAGACAAAGCACAAGCACTGGTGCGCCTAATTTCATATCTATCTGCCTCGAATTTTTATTTGTTGCGGCAACAGTCGCCAATCCGACGGCGCATTGTCAACGATCCAGCGCCGTTTCCCGACATTTACCCGCAAAGTGCTACCTAAAAACAATACCGCATATCGTGGTTCCGAACCCGACGTTGCGCATATATAGTTCACTGCGAATCCCATGCCTTATGACAGGACGCGCCCCATGCCGATTAGCCCAGACCAACAAGCCGAAATTGACGCCCTGCGCGCCGACACCAAACCCACGTTGCGGGCCGTGTCCGAAGGCATGGAAGCCCATCTTTACAAGGCGATACCCGTCCTTGACCACGGTTTCGTGCGAGTCATCGACTATATGGGCGACGACGCCGCGATTTGTCAGGCCGCCCGCGTGTCTTACGGCAAAGGCACAAAATCCGTCCAAAACGACGAAGGACTCATCCGCTATCTGATGCGCCACTGGCATTCGACGCCATTCGAGATGTGCGAAATCAAGCTGCACGTCAAATTGCCGGTCTTCGTTGCCCGCCAATGGATTCGCCACCGGACGGCCAACGTCAACGAATACTCTGCCCGCTATTCGATTCTTGACCGTGAATTCTATATCCCGGCACCCGAACACACGAACGCCCAAAGCGTCGTGAACAATCAGGGGCGCGGCGGCCTGCTTGAAGGGGCCGAAGCCGCCCGCGTGCTGGAAATCCTGAAAACCGACAGCAACCGCGCCTATGACAATTACGAAGCGATGATTGCGGAAACCGGCCCCGACGGCCAACCCCAAGACGGTCTGGCCCGCGAACTGGCCCGCATGAACCTGCCCACCAACATCTATACGCAGTGGTATTGGAAGGTCGATCTGCACAACCTGTTCCATTTCCTGCGCCTGCGCGCCGACGCCCACGCCCAATACGAAATCCGCGTTTACGCCGATGCGATTTGTAACGTGGTCGCCGACTGGGTCCCCGCCGCCTACCGTGCGTTCGAGGATTATCGGCTGGGGGGAGCAACCCTGTCCGGCAAATCGCTCGATTGCATCCGCCGGATGTTGAAGGGTGAGGAAGTCACGCAGGAGACCTCTGGGATGAGCAAAGGGGAGTGGCGTGAGTTTATGGGAGTTATTGGGTGAGTGGTGTTATCTTTCTAGAATTACCCAGCACTTCCTATGTTGGCGGGACAATTTTGGGTAAGTTCTTTAGACCAAATGCGGTAAATTGCGATTGCCCTTCATGTGGTCGGGCAGCGAATTTTAGTTTTGCAGACTGTAAAGTAGATACCGGCTTCTGTTTCCTAACCCATCAAAAATTGTGCGCCGCGTGCGGCGCAACTGTGAAGTTTTTTGGAAACTACTTCGACTTTGACGACTTAGATTTCGAAGGTCGATTGAAACTTTGTTTGTTCGTTCTTTCTACGGAAAGTAACTTGATTCAAAGCCCCGATTTCTCCGCGAATATTTCGGAACCGCTAAATAGAGCCTTTGTTAGTGCTGTCGCTTCATATGATTCTGGGAATTACGCAGCTGCGACCGTTCTTGGGAGGAGGACACTTGAAGGAATTTTTAAGTCATTAGTCACTGAAAAAGACCGTCGCAAGAAATTGAACGATCTGATCGATATAGTCGCGAAGGAAAACGATTTATCAGCTCCTTTGCATAAGCTCTCTCATGCTGTTCGTGAAGGCGGGAATTTAGGGGCACATTTTGATCTCGACAAAGAGCCAACTGAAGAACTGGCAAGGATGTTAGTTTCATTGGTGCAATATCTGATAGAGTTTCTTTACGTCTTGCCCTCTAATATCGAAAAATTGGAGAAAGCTTTGGAGTGAGAACTCCGCAGCGAGGCTAAGCGAGCGTAGGGCGGGTAAATCCCACGCGCTTTACGCCAACCCCTCGCACAAGGTGTAATTCACCCACTCTACGAAATCATTCAGCACATTCCTGCACCATGCACCTGCGGTGTCGATCTAGGTCCAACCACTCCGCGCTGTCGAAACAGCTTTGGTGTCGTGGTATTCAATAAGATGGGTCACCAGTCCGTTCTCCACTGAGAAGAACAGCGCTAGGTTGGAGTTAACAGTGTGATCCATGTGCCGGCTGCTAGCAGTCACGTCGATCTGCGCGGCACCGCGGTTTCCCGCCACGATCAGATCGGCCAGCTTGAACGAGTCGATGTTCCAGTCGTCCCGGATCGCTCCTATTGCTTTCAACGACGCATCCTTGTCGTGGCAATCTGCAACATAGGGACCACTTTCGGGGCGAGCATTAATTTTGTAGCACAGTTGGTCGGACATCAATTCTGCTACGCGGTCTAGTTGTCCAGCATCATACGCTGCGATGATCGTGCGGATTGTCTGCTCCGTATCCATAGATTCATTCCTTAAATCGCTAAATGGGGAATATTACCACGCTGTGTCAGCAGCGCCAAATCCGGCTTCCCAAGGTGGCGGATTGATCCTAGGCTCTCCTTATGTCCCTGCGCGATCTACTTAACCAACGCCTTACCGACCTCGATGCCGAGGGGCAGACGCTGTGATTCCTTTTGAGTGGGTTGCGTGATGCCTCGCCCTGCGTGGGTTTGAAAATCCACCCTACGTGTGAATTGCCATAACACTTGTTCACCACAGCGGCGCGCCCCACAACACCTCATTGACTTACCCCCAAATCCGCCCAAACTCCCTGCATGTTCAACCTTTCCAATCCCCCCGACGGGTTCATCGACAACCCGTTTCCCCATTATGACCGGCTGCTGGCCGATGCCCCCGTCTGTCCGCAACCTGACGGGTCTTTCCTGATTTCCGGCCGCGCCGACCTCAGCAGAATCTACCGCGACACCACGACCTATATCTCGGATAAACGCGCCGCGTTTGCCCCGAAATTCGGGGTCGGCTCTCCGCTGTTCGAACACCACACCACCAGCCTCGTGTTCAACGATCCGCCCCTGCACACCCGCGTGCGCCGCATCATGACCGCCGCCCTTACACCCAAAGCCCTTGCGCGAATGGAGCCCGGCCTGATCGCCGTCGTCGACCAACTGCTTGATGCGATGCCCCAAGACGCCGATCTGGTCGAAGACTTTGCCGCGACCATTCCCATCCAGATCATCGGCAACCTGCTTGATGTGCCACTGTCCGAACGCGCCCCCCTGCGCGATTGGTCCCTTGCCATCCTCGGCGCATTGGAACCCACGCTGACCGATGCGCAGCTAGAGCGCGGCCACCAAGCGGTGCGGGATTTCAAAGCCTACCTGCAAGACCTGATCGCGCGGCGCAAAGCCAACCCCGGCGACCCCAAAACCGATGTGCTGACCCGTCTGATCAATGGCGACGACGGCGGGACGCTCACGGAAATCGAGCTGATCCAGAACTGCATTTTCATCCTCAACGCAGGTCATGAAACCACAACAAACCTGATCGGGTCCGGTCTTGCCTTGCTGCACGACCACCCAGATCAACGCGTCAAGTTGCTGGCCGAACCGTCGCTGATCAACACGGCTGTCGAGGAAGTGCTGCGCTTCCGTTCCCCCAACCAGTTTGGCAATCGCGAGACGACCGCGCCCGTTACCCTGGGCGGTCACGACATCCCCGCAGGCGCCAACCTGCATCTGTGCATCGGTGCTGCCAACCGCGACCCTGCGGTGTTTGATGATCCGACGGCCTTCGACATCACCCGCCACCCCAACCGCCACCTCGCCTTTGCCGGAGGACCGCATGTCTGCGTTGGTCTGACCCTTGCCCGGATGGAAGGGCGCATCGCGCTAGCACGGTTCTTAAACCGCTATCCTGACTACAGGTTGAAACAGGGCCGTAAGCTGGGCGGGCGCATCCGGTTCCACGGACCAGCCAATCTGCCTGCCCGCCTTTTTCCCTAGGCTTCGCATGTTTTTATCGCGAAAGGGCTAGACTTGACCGCCCGCCGTGGGCAAAGCTGAACAAAAGCGGAAAATAGACGAGGGATAATATGCGTTTACCAACAGCAATGATCGCCGGACTTAGCATGATGGGGGCGATTGTCCTGCCTGCTCAGGTCTCTGCCGAAGCCAAAGTCTATCCTTATCCGACCAGCGCAAACTACTGTCCTGCGGGTCTGCAGCCGATTACCATTCAGGGTGTCATCTGCTGTGGAACGCCGAACCAGAACATGACCTATCAGCAGGTCAAAGCGCATCCGGTGAAAAAGAAGATGCGCAAAGCGCATTACCACAAGCAGCGTCCTGTGACCTCTTCCTGCATCCCGGGAGAAAAAGGCTGCAGCTAAACGCGACAGCCCAAGATTTTTCAAATTGCCCGGTATTCACGTATCGGGCTTTTTTACTACAATAGGCTTAGGTCCGACGCCATCTGGCGGCCATCGCGCCCCTCGGACAGTTCAAAAGTAACTTTTTGATCATCTGCAAGGCCGGTCAGCCCCGAACGTTCGACGGCTGAAATGTGAACGAACACATCGGTTCCGCCATTGTCCGGCGCGATAAATCCATATCCTTTGGTCGTGTTAAACCATTTTACGGTTCCTGCTGGCATATCCTTCCGAGCCTCCTGTTGAGTAGCATGTCGTGCCGTGGCATTCAGGTCGCGCCATGGTTGTTTGGCTGACCTATGCTAAAAGATTGTCCGGTTCGGGCGAAAATCAAGAAAAACTTCTGGGGCTGGGGTGGCTTTCGGGATGGATACCTAAGGAAATGATACGGATATGAAAATTTACGGGCTTAAGAACTGCGATACTTGCCGGAAAGCGATGAAGGAATTGCCCGACGCGCAGCTTGTTGATGTGCGTGCCGAGGGTGTGCCTGATGATGTGATGCAGCTGGCGCTTGCGCAATTTGGCGCGGAGCTGATGAACACACGGTCGACCACCTGGCGCGGGCTGGACGCCGAGGCTCGGGAACAAGATCGGCTATCGCTGATCGCGCAGCACCCCGCCTTGATGAAGCGACCGTTGATCGAAAAAGAAGGAATGCTGTTCTTGGGGTGGACCAAGCAGGTTCAGGATGCGCTAGGCCTTTAGCGCCGGCGCACCACCAACAGCTTATCAAGGGACAGCGGGCCGCCACCTTTAATAATAAGGGTAGCCAGCAAAAACAGCCATAGGGCGCGTTGGTCAAGGATGGCGGCGTCGGGTATGCGGTCAAACCAGCGTCCCAAGGCATCAGCCTGACCGTGCCCATAAAGATCGGTGACCGATTGAAGGATAACAAATCCGACCATCCCAACTGCCGATGCACGGGTGAATAAACCCAGCAAAATAAGCAAAGGCAGCAAGAATTCGGCGACGATGCCAGCTATTACAATTCCGTGGTGGTGCGCGCTTAGCGCCGATATGTCATAGCCTGCGGATTCAAACGCTTTGGGCAGGATTTGGACATAGGCACCTGCGCTTGGATTTAGCACGCCGCCAAATCCGTCGCCCAATTTTGTCAGCCCAGAATTAAAGAAGTAGACCGCCAGAACAGCAGCGAACACCAGCCGCGCGAGGGTTGGCAACAGCCAGTTTTGCTGGACCAGTCGCATGGTGAGCGTGTCGTAGATATTAAGCAATTTTTGCATCTGAGGCCTTTGTATTTGCGCAAAACGCGCCACTTGTGAGTGCGGTGGTTAGTGCCGCAGCCAAGTCAAATTCGGGAAAGGCAGCTTGGGTGGCATCAAGCGCATCGGATAGGGTTTTCCCTTGGTCCAAATGATCCAGCCAATCTGCCGTACCGGGGGGCAGCAACCGGGGCTCTGGGTCGAATTCAGGCCGTGTGATCACTACGTCCTGGGCGCGCATTTCGGGTTTGGCGGCACCATCGACCATGTTGAACCGCCAGATATCAAACAGCGGCCAAGCGGACCGTAAAATTCGTGTGGCAGGGGCGGGGGTGAGTGTCTGCTCCATCATCGTGTCGGGGGCTAGCTGTTGAAACGCGCCAAGGTCATAGGCCGGTGCATCAGCGGCATGATACGAAGACCGCATCGCTAGATCGAGCCTCGC
>CBDTUA010000025.1:0-49910 GCA_965363735.1 uncultured Sulfitobacter sp.
CAGAGACGAAACCAGAGGTGGATGAAATCTATGCCCGCGCGATTGAACTGGGGGCGACCTGCGACGGCCCTCCGGGACAGCGCGTACCAGACCGTTTTTATGGCGCTTACGTGCGCGACCATGATGGCAACAAGCTGTGCTTTTTCAAGTTCGCCTAAAGTAAACCACTGCCGTCCGCATCACGCGGGCGGCAGATTATAAACGCGTCGCGCTGTGCCAGAAAATAGCGCTGTCTTCTCGGCCTCGCCCAGATCCGCCGACATTTTCTTGAACGCGTTCCAAATCACCGGATAGCTGACAGCGGTGCGATCAACGGGAAAATTACTTTCAAACATGCAACGGTTCGCGCCGAAAACGTCCAACATATGCGCGTACCACTTGCCCTGTGCTTCGACGATCTCATCCGAGGAAGGCGGCAAATCGCGATGCATATAGCCAAACCCGTTGTCCGGCATGCACAGCCCGCCCAGTTTGGCCATGACATTGGGACACTCGGCCAGCTCGACCATGTGATCTTTCCACGCTTTGAAAATCTCGTCGCGCTTGCCTTCAAAGCGACCGACGCCAAGTGGGGTCCCAAAGTGGTCAAGGATCAGCGTTGTGCCTGGAACCGCGCGGGCCAGATCAAGGAATTCCTGATGTTGATGATGATAATGCCAACTGTCCAACGTTAGGCCGCGTTCGCCCAAGATCGCCGCCCCGCGTCTAAAGTCAGGGTCGCCGTATTGGTTTGGCACACCGCGCCCCGGTATGGCAAGGCTGGCGGGTTCCGGATCACGCGCTCCGGAGTTGCGGATGCCTTTGAACAGGCCCTGCCCCGCTTCGGTGTGGGCGTCCAATGCTTCGTGCAGCAAAGCAGGGTCTAACACCAATTCGGTCTGCCCGATGATGCCGGCGATCTTGGCCTGGCCTTTGCCTGTGTTCGCCGCCATTTGCGTGACTTCGCGAGTTTCGGCCACGGATTGTAGATGCGCAGGTGCGTCGAGATCCCAGTAGGACCGGCATTCGATGAACATTGTCTGCACAACATTATGCCCCGCTCCGGTATCGCGCCACAGCGCGTCCATCTCGTAAACGGCGGGGTTTTCGTCGGTGCCGTGCCGCCACAGGTGATGGTGCGGGTCGACGATTTCGCGGTCGGGGTCGATGATCGTTTCTTGCACCAAGCTTAACCAGTCGTCACGTAATTCAATACCGGGGTGCCACCCCGGATAGCGGCCACCGGTATTGGTCATCAGGTCACTTTCTTTTTATAGGGGCGCATCAGGCCCTCTTGGGCAGTGCTGGCTGCCAGTTGGCCATTCTGATTATAGATCAGCCCACGGTTAAAGCCCCGTGCACCGCCAGTGAACGGCGCATCAAGCTCGTAGAGGTGCCAGTCGGAAAAATCGATCGGTGCGTGAAACCACATAGCGTGATCCAGGCTGGCAGTCATGACCTTACCTTGAAACCACGTCAAACCGTGTGGGCGTAGAGACGATCCAAGCAGGTTCATATCAGACGCATATGCCAGCAGACACTGCTGCATGATCGGAGATTGCCCCTTGGCCGCTTCCATCCGGAACCAAAGGTAGTTCTTATCCGAGGTTTTATCTGGCTCGAACAGATCGCGCGGATCGACTTCTCGTATTTCGATCGGGCGTTCGCGCAGGAAATCATCACGGTGCTTTTCGGGAATTTTCTGGATATAAGGCTCGCGCAGATCGGGCCGATCCAGCCAATGCTCTGGGCCTTTGACGTCTGGCATTTTGTGCTGATAATCCCAGCCCTCTTCCTCCACGTGGAACGAGGCAGACAGGTTGAAAATTTGTTTTCCATGCTGGATCGCAACGACCCGACGGGTGGTAAAGCTGCCACCATCTCTGGCGCGGTCCACCTGATAGATTACTGGGATTGAAGGATCACCGGGACGAATAAAATAGGCATGCAGCGAATGGCACATCCTGTCGGGAACAGTGCGATATGCGGCCATCAGCGCCTGCGCAATTACATGTCCGCCGAAAATGCGCGTCGTTGTTTCACCACCAGACCCGATGCCGCGAAACAGGTCGACCTCAAGCTGTTCAATGTCGAGCAGTTCAAGCAATTGGCGGGCTACGTCAGTCATGGGTCAGTCCTTTTGGGTCGCGCGCTGTTCGGCATAAGCGATGAAGAAATCGAAGCTGTCCGGATTGGCCATTGAATCGCGGTTCACGACCTTTTCGGGGTCATGGCCAAGCAATAGTTTTTTCACTGGAACCTCAAGCTTTTTGCCCGAAAGTGTGCGCGGTATTTCCGCGACCTCGACGATTTCGTTTGGGATGAAACGCGCGGATACGTTCTTGCGGATTGCCACGTTGATTTTGTCTCTCAGCGTATCGTCCACCGCCACGCCTTTGGCAGGCACTACGAAAAGCGGCATAAAGCTTTCGCGGCCCAGAAATTCAAGATCAACGACAAGGCTGTCCATCACGTCGTCGATGCCTTCGACAGCTTGGTAGATTTCAGCGCTGCCTAGGCGCAAACCTTTACGGTTGATTGTGGCGTCTGACCGGCCATAAATGACCGATCCGCCTTCTGCGTTAATCTCGATCCAGTCGCCGTGGCGCCAGATGCCGGGATACGTGTCGAAATAACTGCCATGCAAACGGCTGCCATCATCATCACCCCAGAAAAACAGCGGCATAGACGGCAGCGGTTCGGTGCAGACCAGTTCACCTACCACACCGGTCAGTTCGTTGCCGTCCTCATCATAGGCACGCACCGCGTTGCCGAGTGCGCGACACTGCATTTCGCCCGCGCGCACCGGCATGCCAGGATGGCCCAGTACGAATGCACCAGCGAGGTCGGTCCCCCCAGAGATCGGGGCAAGCCAGACGTCTTCTTTGACGTCGCGGTAAATCCAGTCATAGGCGTCAGAGCTAAGCGGTGATCCGGTTGCGCCAAGCGATTTCAACGCGCTTAGGTCGACTTCCTCTCGTGGTTTTATGCCCGCTTTCATGCAGCCGCTAAAGAACGCCGCCCCCGCACCGAAGAAATCCAGCTTTTCATCCGCAACAAAGCGCCAGATCACGCCCATATCGGGATGGTTCGGCGCACCGTCAAACATCGCGACGGTGGTGCCTTGGCCAAGGGCCGTGAACTGCGAATTCCACATAATCCAACCGGACGAGGTCAGCCAGCAGTAGCGCCCACCCGGTTTGAAATCGTGGTGTAATGACTGTTTTGCCGATTCCAGAATGATGCCGCCATGACCGTGCACGATTGGCTTAGGGTTTCCGGTGGTGCCAGACGAATAAACGATCCACAACGGATGATCGAACGGCACTTGGGTCGAGGTATAGTCGACCTTGTCATGCAGTAAATCGTCCCAAGCGATATGACCCGCCGGCAGGTCGCCGACGAAAGGCACCGTCACGCATTGGATGAGGCTGGGCAGCTCTGCTTCGATGCCAGCTAGAACCTCGCGGCGATCAATGGTCTTGCCAGCGTGAACATATCCGTCTTGGGCGATCAGCACTTTAGGTTCGATCTGTTTGAAACGATCAAGGATCGCGACATGGCCCATATCAGGCGCGCAAAGCGACCAAATAGCCCCGATGCTGGCTGTCGCCAAAAACGCGATCATTGCGGTTTCCGTATTAGGCAGAACAGCGACCACGCGGTCGCCTTTTTCGACGCCCATCCCGCGCAGACGTGCGGCAACACTAGCGACTTGCGCGCGCAGGTCGGACCATGACAGAACCTTGCGACCGAATGTTTCGGATTGCACAATAACCGCGTCACCGTCGGGCTGGCTGTCGACATGTTTCATGATCTGATCGGTAAAGTTCAGCATCGCACCGGTGCACCACTCAGCACCGGGCATCTGCCGTTTTGCCATGACTTTGGTGTAAGGCACGCTGGCTTTAACGTCGAAAAACTCCCAAAGCGTACCCCAAAATGCATCAAGATCATCTACGCTCCACCGCCACATGGCATTGTAGTCTGCAAAGGTCAGACCCTTGGCGTCTTTTAAGAACCGCTCGAACCCGGCCATGGTCGACGCGTCATAGCGCTCTGGCGTTGGGGTCCACAGGATATTGCTCATGTTATCGCTCCGTGAATAAGTGCCTTGAGTTGCGGCCGTGCAGGATAGGAACTGGACGGGGCGAGCTGTGTAAAGAATACGACGGATAGATCCAGCACAGGGTCGACCCAAAAGAAGGTTGAGGCCATCCCACCCCAGCTGAAATCACCCACACTTGACGGCACACGCACGCGCCCGGGATTCATCACAACAGCACCGCCAAGACCAAATCCCATCCCCTCCATCGGCTGTTCGGCAAAGCTGGCGGGACCCATAGACGCGATGTCGCCGGGCAGGTGATTGCGCATCATAAATTCCAGGGTTTTAGGGGAAAGCAGCCCGGCACCGCCGGTCCGCAGCATCTCGGTGAACTTGAGGTAATCATCAATCGTACCGACCAGACCGCCGCCACCCGAATGCATCTCTGCATCGAGGAAGGGTGATTTTTCCGGCCGGTCCACACAACGTAGTGTGGGTTCAGCCGGTGTTGCATCGTTCAGCGCATAGGCACTGCCTGCAAGTGGCGTATATAGCGCCGCGAAACGATCCCGCGCGTCATCGGGCACGGAGAACCTGGTCTCGTTCATTCCCAAAGGCCCAAGAATTTCATCGACAAAGAATTGCTCCAGCGTCTTGCCGGACACCACCTCGACAACTCGGCCAAGCACGTCGATACTGACCGAATACTCCCAACGGCTGCCCGGCGGAAACGCTAATGGCAGCGCTGCAACACGGTCGGTCATCTCGGCCAACGACCCTTGATCGGCGCGGAACAGTATGTCGTGCTCGTCCATCGCTTTGGCAAGTACACCGGGGTTGAATGGATAGCTAAGGCCTGATGTATGGGTCAACAGGTGGTGCAACGTCGGTGTCGGACAAGGTTCGGTTTGGTCGATGCTGGCGGCATCAGGGACAAGGCACTGCATCTTGGCAAATGCCGGAATGAACTCCGACACGGGCGCATCAAGATGAAACAGTCCCCGTTCGGCCAGCATCATGATCGCGACCGACGTGATCGGTTTGGTCATCGAATATATACGTGCAATCGTATCGCGTTCAAACGGTTTACCCGTCTCGATATCGCGCTGGCCTACGGCGTTGAAATACACTTCTTGGCCCGCTTGCGCGACCAATACAGAACAACCGGAAAATCGGTTGCGATCCACATAGCTTTGCATCCAATCGCCGACGCGGCCGAGCCTGTTGCTATCGAAACCCATCAAAAAATCCCCCCAAGACGCACTAGCGCCTCAGGAGGATGAGGCCGCCAGAAGCGACGTTTTTTTATCCGACAGAAGTGATCCGAAAATCAGACTTCGAGCCATTCTTTACGTACATCATCGCGTGCTTTCAGGTCTTCTGGCGTGCCCTCAAACACAACTTGACCGTGGCCCATGACATACACACGATCCGCAATATCCATCGCGATGGACAGCTTTTGTTCGACCAGCAATGTCGAGATACCGCGATTTGCGATCTCTTTTAGCACCTCGGCTACCTTTTGAACCATCTGCGGGGAAAGCCCCTCAGTTGGTTCGTCAATCATCACCAAATCGGGGTCGCCCATCAGTGTGCGGCACATGGTTAGCATCTGCTGTTCGCCACCTGACAGGACTGACGCTTCGACGTCGGCGCGCCGGTCCAGGTTTTCGAACATCTCGAACATCGCCTGCATGGACCAACGACCCGCGCCATCCTTTTGACCCGGCTTGAGACCTAGCGTCAGGTTTTGGCGTGTTGTCAGACCCGGAAAGATATCGCGGTTCTCAGGCACATAACCAATGCCCATATTGGCGATCTGAAACGCCTTTTTACCCGCGATCTCTTGCCCTCTGAACTTGACTGACCCGTGGGGTTCGACTTCGCCCATGATCGCTTTGCAGGTGGTGGAACGGCCCACGCCATTGCGACCCAAAAGAGCGACAATTTCGCCTTCGTTGACGGTTAGGTTCACGCCTTGAAGGATGTGCGATTTGCCGTAATAGGCATGCATGTCGGTGACTTCGAGCATCATCAGTGTTCTGCCTCCAATGCGGCGCCCAAATAGGCTTCTTGTACGCGGGCGTTTGCGCGTACTTCTTCGGGTTTTCCTGTGGCGATGATCTCGCCGTAAACTAGAACCGAAATCTGGTCAGCCAGACCAAAGACCACACCCATGTCATGTTCGACCATGATCAGCGTTTTGCCTTCGGTGACCTTCATAATCAGGTCTGTGATATAGTCGGTCTCGGAGTGGCTCATACCCGCGGTGGGTTCGTCCAGCATGATCACATCAGCACCACCGGCGATAGTGATCCCGATTTCCAGCGCGCGCTGCTCTGCATAACTCAGCGTGCCCGCGGGCAGATTGCGCCGTTCCAACAGGTTGATCTGATCCAAAATTGCTTCGGCGCCTTCGGTCAGATCGCGCTTTTTGTTCACCAGGTGCCAGAAGCTGTATTTGTAGCCCTGAGACCATAGCAATGCGCATCGGACATTCTCAAACACGGTCATCGCCGGAAAGATGTTGGTGATCTGGAAAGACCGGCTTAGGCCTTTGCGGTTAATCTGGAATGGCTCGAGCCCCGCCAGATTTTCGCCGTGCAGCTTGACCGTGCCTGCCGTGGGGGCAAAGCGGGCGGTGATAAGGTTGAACAACGTCGATTTGCCGGCCCCGTTAGGGCCGATGATGGCGTGGCGTTCGGCTTTGCCGATGCTCAGATCAATGCCGCGAATAATCTCGGCCTTGCCAAAGCTTTTCTTGAGGCCGGTCAGTTCAAGTGCTGGTGTGCTCATGATGCGCCTCCTGCTGTGTTAGCTTCGTTCCACGCGTCTTTAAGCGCCGGAGCATTGACTTTGGTGATGCCCAGACCAATCACGGTGATGGCAATCGCGATCACCCACGGTAGTACATCGTGGCTGTTGAATGTTGTCCAGAAGATGGTCATTTCGTCATCCCCCGTTGCTGCATGACGATAGTGGAATGTCATTTCGACCAAGGCGGCCAGACCAAGCAAACCAATCGCGCCCGGTAGAAGCGTTTTGAGGTATGGCATTACCAACTTGCGTGCTTTGCCCAGCTTGAAGACTGGAACGTGCATCATCAATAGCCCCGCAAGACCACCCGGAAAGAACATCACCGTGGCGACGAACAGCACGCCTGCATAAAACGCCCACAGCTCTGTCGAGAGGCTAAGAACCGTTTGTAGAAGGGTAAACGCAATCGCGCCAATGATAGGCCCGAAGAAGAAGCCAACTCCGCCTAGGAAAGTCACCAGAAGGATCACGCCGGATGACGCCGTGTTCAGGTTCTCTTCGGTCAGAATTTCATAGTTGATCGCGAAAAGTCCACCTGCGACGCCAGCGAAAAAGCCGGACGCGACAAAGCTGTAATAGCGAACCCAGCGTGCCGAGTAGCCCAAGAACTGCGCGCGTTCAGGGTTGTCGCGCACGGCATTTGCCATCCGGCCAACAGGCGTGCGGCTCCAAAGGTACATAAGCGCAGCGGAAATCACGAGCCAAGCGATGGTCAGATAGTAAACTTCGATCTGCTGCAGGAATTCGACGCCAAAGAAGGGCTGTGCATAGGTCCGGTCACCGCTGATCCCTTCCTCGCCGCCGAAAAAGGCAACAATGATAACGGAACAGGCCGCGATCAGTTCACCGACACCTAACGAGATCATGGCGAATACAGTCCCGGCTGACCGCGTTGAGAACGAGCCGACAATCATCGCAAGTCCCATGCCGAACAACCCGCCGAATACTGGCAAGATGACCAATGGTATAGATTCAAAGAGATCCGACATGTTCATGATATGCATACAAGCAAAACCGCCCACACCCGCATAAACAGCGTGGCCAAAGGACAGCATGCCCCCCTGCCCCAACAGCATGTTATATGCCAGCGCGAACACGATTGTGATCGACATCTGGTTCATGATCGTCAGCGCCGAGTTGTTGGTGAAAACCATCGGCAAGAACACCAGAATAACAATTGCAATCAGCCAAGGGGCCAACGTCATTGTCATGGCACCTGCGCGCATTCTTTCAGAAGCCCGAGAGGGGTCAGTTGTAATCTGAGCTTTCTCGCGCGCGCCTTCTGGAACGTCGTGTCTGGGGTCTGATACTGTCATGACTGGCGCTTTCCGAAAAGACCTGCTGGGCGGAAGATAAGGATCAGCACCATCAGAATATAGGGTAGGATGTCAGCGATCTGGGGGCTTGTTAGGCTCCAGAAATCGCGGAAGACGCTGTCGCTTAGGTTCTCAGGCGTTGAGATACCTATACCGTTCAACAGGTCCTCCATTTCGATGTTATAGGATTTGGCAAAGGTTGTAATCCAACCGATCAGAAGGGACGCCACCAAAGCCCCCCAAAGGGATCCGAGCCCGCCGATCACGATCGTCACGAACACAATAGACCCAAGCACAAACGCCATTCCCGGGAAGGTGCCCAGAACGGGGCCGGCAATGACGCCAGCCAAACCGGCCAGCGCAGTCCCGACGCCAAACACGCCCATAAAGATCAATGGAACGTTATGGCCCAAGGCCTCGACCGTGCGCGGATAGCTAAGTGCCGCTTGGATAATCATGCCAACGCGCGTTTTGGTCAATACGTACAGAAGCCCGATAAAGATCGCGATCGAGATAAAGATCATAAAGATTTTATACGCCGGGATCGAGTTTCCCGAGATCGCAAAGGCCGTAAAGTTCAACACGTCAGGGACCGAATAAGGCATCTGGTTTTTGCCCCAGATGAATTGCACCAGCTCTTCAATCAGCAATGCCAGTCCGAAGGTAAAGATCAGTTCGGGTACGTGGCCATATTGGTGAACGCGGCGCAGGCCATAGCGTTCAACACCGGCACCCAAGACACCCACCACAATCGGGGCGACCAACAGTCCCATCCAGAAACCAAGCGCAAGGCTGATCTGATAGGCGAAATACGCGCCAAGCATATAAAAGCTGGCATGGGCAAAGTTAAGAACACCCATCATCGAGAAAATTAGGGTCAGACCGGCGGAAAGCATGAACAGCAGCAGTCCTGTAACCAGCCCGTCGATCAGATTGACGAGAATGAGGTCCATTAGGCCCCTCCAGTAGAGTGGTGGTAAATGTAAGAGAAAATCGGCCCGTCAGGATATACCAAACGGGCCGGGAAAGCGCTGATTAAGGGCGCTTCATCTCGCATGTTGTAGGGCTGTCCATCGACGCCATTTCAACTGTCGATTCAGTGAAGACGCCAAAACCGGAGCCGTCATAATCAAAGTCGATATTTTCGTCGGTGTGTACGCCAACATTCATGTCCTGGATCGCTTGGTGATCCTGTGGGCGCATAAAGATTTTGCCGCCCCACATGCTGTCGTATTCCATGCCTTCGAGCTTGGTTGCCACTGCGACAACGTCATCGGCTGTACCGGCTTCGGTGATGGCTTCTGCCAACATGCCGATTACGTTGAAGATACGGCTTTGGTCGATGTTGCCATCTGGGTACTTGACCTTGAACGCTTCGTAAGTGGCTCGTGCTTCGTCAGATGCGATTGGGTTGATACCACCTTGGGAAATCAAACGGATGCGGTCTTTGCCGCTTTCGCCGAACGCACCTGTGATGCCGGAACCGGCTGCGTAATATGTGTAGATAGGACCTTCAAAGCCGTTCTCGATGACCGACTTGCCCAAGCCCAACATGTCTGCACCCCAGTTACCTGTGATAACAGCATCGGCGCCGGAAGAAACGATCTTACGAGCGTAAGGTGTGAAATCCTTGACCTTGCCGATCGGGTGCAGTTCGTCACCGACGATTTCAATGTCGGGGCGCTTTTCACCCAGCATCGTGTTCGCGGCAGCGGCAACAGCCTTACCAAACGAATAGTCCTGACCAATCAGATAGATCTTCTTGATGCTTTCGTCTTTCGCGATCACGTCTGTCAACGCGTCCATCTTGATGTCAGCGTTGGCGTCAAAGCGGAAGTGCCAGAAGTTACACTTGTCGTTCGTCAACGCAGGATCGACGGCGGCGTAGTTCAGGAACAGAACACGGCTGTCTGGGTTGCGCTTGTTATGCTTGTCGACGGCTTCGGTCAGCGCGTTCGCAACACCCGAGGAGTTACCCTGCGCGATAAAGCGGATACCTTGGTCAATCGCGACCTGAAGCTGAATTAGAGACTCTTTTGGGCTAATCTTGTTGTCAAACGCAACGATTTCCATCTTCTGCCCGTCAAGGATGCCGCCCTTGTCGTTGACCATATAGTCAGCAGCAAATTCAAATTGGTGCAGGCCGTTTGTGCCGGTGCTGGCAAATGGGCCAGACAGCGGATCGATGAATGCAATTTTGATGTTTTCGGCAAAGGCAGCGCTTGCGCCAATGATCAAAGAAAGCGCGGATACCGCGCCAAGCTTAGTGATATTTTTCATTTTAATCCTCCCAAGGACGGCCTGGCGCTTTGATGCGTTTTTTTGAGGTTGCCAAGCCTTGGCCGAAGCCTTGCATAATGGGTTCTATTGTCAAGCGCCTCTGTTCAAAAGTTGCTGGAATGCAGGGCGCACCATATCATATGTTGCGCTACGCTGCGGACGCCCAAAAAGTAAGCAACTAGGCACAGTCTGCCTGTATTCAGAGCGTTTTTGACGTTAACTGACTGTTATTGCTATTTTTTTGAAAGGCCCTGAAATCTGCAGGACTGCACGCAAAACAGACAGTATCCTGACATTTGTCCGGCGGCTGCAGCGGACAAGTTTTTTTGCCCTTACGTCACTTTTTCAGCCAGTCCTGATCGCATATTGCAATAACCGATATGTTGTTCGCAACAAGGCACAATTTGCACGACGAAAGGGGGCATTCCGCGCTCAATTTTGATTCTGAATAAGTAGTTGTCGAAGGTCAGGCCCGACTAGATCCGGATGCTGATTGCTTCTGCCGCCTTAATTAGACGTCTTGCGTAAACGGTCTCAAGCTGTTTCTTTTTGATGTGAAATGCGGGGCCGCCAATGTTCAACCCATAGACCAAAGACCCATTCGGCGAAAACACAGGCACAGCGATCCCGTTTACGTCTGGCCGCCAGTCACCATAGCTCGAACAAAACCCTTTTTCTTCGAACTCTTCCACCGCAGCGGCAAAGCTTGCGCGTCCGCGCGCTTCCAATGTGGGATCGGTTTGCGCAGCAATCGCAAAGGTCCGCTCGCGCATAGTATCGTCCATACCCACCATAATGGCACGGCCAATCGCTGAATCGAACAGCGGCAAACGTGACCCGACCCGCATCTGCAGCGCGACATCTTCGCGAGAGCGTTTGGTGCATACATATACCACGTCCAATCGGTAGGGTTCGCCGATAGCAACTGTGATATAGGAATTTGGCCCGTCGCGTAGCGCCTTCATTTCTTCGGCTGCTCTGTCACCGATCTCCATGCTCGTTAACACACCAAAGCCCAATTGCAGCACGCCTGCGCCCAAACGGTAGGTACCAGTTCGAGGATCAGCGACAAGATAGTCAAGCTCGCACAGGGTGTGTGTCAGCCTGGATACTGTCGCCTTTGGCAGGCCCGTACGTTCAGAAAAATCCGTATTGGTGAGTGCCGATTCATTCTCACGAAAGCACCGCAACACATCAAGCCCACGCGCTAACGCCGTGACAAAGTTTCTATCCTTTGCCTCTGACGGATCGGTCGAGAACTCTTGATGTGTCATCTTACTTTCTTTCCAATGCTTTCAACCCGTTAGCGGCAAAAACAGGCACATAGGCACCTACCTTGAGCGCGCGTTCCGGGTTCGAGGCATTGCCGTCAAGCGCGCGCTTCAGCACGCCTTGAATGATCCCAGCCATGCGGAAAAAGCAGAAGCCCAGATAGAAGCCGAAGTTGTCGATTCCGTCCAAACCGCGGCGCTCGCAATATTTGGCGATGAACTCCTCATCCGTAGGTACGCCAAGCGCCTTGCGGTTTGCCCCGCCAAATCCGCGCCCTTCCGGGCCAGCAGGCATTTGCCATTGCATGATAACGGCGGCAAGATCTGCGTAGGGGTGACCAATCGTAGAAAGCTCCCAGTCCAACACGGCCAAGCATTTCGTGCCGTCTTTCTCAAACATCATATTGTCGATGCGATAGTCACCGTGCACCAGCGTGCGCTGGCCATCATCTGCCGGAATACTGGCTGTCAGGCGTTCGATCAGTTCGTTCATCGCAGGCTGATCTTCAGTTTCCGAGGCGCGGTATTGTTTGGTCCAGCGGCCAACCTGACGTTCATAATAATTTCCAGGGGGGCCGTAGTCCGCCAGCCCGACCGCATTGATATCGACGTCATGAAGGGCGGCAAGCACCCTATTCATCTCGTCCATTATCCCGGCACGCGTTTCATTGGTCTCGTCCGGCATGCGCGGGTCCATGAAATTGCGCCCGTTAACGTGGTCCATGATATAAAACGCCGATCCGATCACATCGTCGTCTTCGCACAGCAGATGCATTTTTGACACGGGCACATCCGTGTCCTGCAGCGCCTTTTGCACACGAAATTCGCGATCAACCGCATGGGCAGATTTCAGCAAAACCCCCGGCGGTTTTCGACGCAGCACGAAATTGCGACTGGGAGTTTTTAATAGGAAGGTCGGGTTCGACTGACCTGCCTGGAACTTGCTTACCTCAAGCGGGCCTGCAAACCCTTCAAGATGTTCTTCCAGATAGGCAGTGACCTTTGGAATATCGAGCGTTTGTGTGTCGGTACTCATGGATTTATTCCTTAGCTATAGGTCAACATGCCAGCAGCTTTGCCGGACATCATATGCGGTGTTGCGTTAAATTCATGGAGAAAAAACGCGGAGTTGGTGAAAACGAATTTGGTGATCGACGTGTTCTTGATTTGCAGGTTCAGCGTCATCATCATTTTGTCTGGTGCACCCAGAGACGCCGCCGTTAATTGCCCGATCACCCCGCCAGAGCTGACGGCCAAAACACGTTCAGCGCCAAGGGCACAGGCCGCAAGGCGGGCTGCTTCGACGCGGGCGGTAAATGTCGCCCAGCTTTCAGAAGGGCCTTCGATCTCGTCGGCTTGCCACTGGAAAACGGTCTCACGCAGGGTGCGAAAGTGAACCTTGCGGTCACCTTTAACCAGATCAGGTACATTGCCGTTATAGCGCGCGCTCAGCAGGTCCTGAAAATCATATTCATTGAACCCCGCATGTTCGTCGCCAGCCTCGAATCCCATCGAGGCAAGCGTTTCTTTTTGGCGGGTCAGGGTGCCGGTGATTGTACGATCCGGCACCCATCCCATGTCACGAAGGGCTTGACCAACCGCCGCAGATTGCTGGTGTCCGAGGTCCGACAACTTGTCATAGTTGTCAGCCCCAAATGACGCCTGTCCGTGGCGGATGACCAAAAGCTCTCCCATTTTGGTTTACAGAACCTCGAACAGGCCAGCAGCACCCATGCCGCCGCCAACACACATGGTGCAGACAACGTATTTGGCACCGCGACGCTTGCCTTCGATCAGCGCGTGGCCAACCATGCGTGCGCCCGACATGCCGTAAGGGTGACCGATCGAGATCGCGCCGCCATTTACGTTAAGCAATTCGTCCGGAATGCCCAATACGTCACGAGACTGGATAACCTGAACTGCGAATGCCTCGTTCAGTTCCCACAGACCGATGTCTTCGATCTTGAGGCCATGCGCCTTTAGCAATGGTGGCACGGCATAGATCGGGCCGATGCCCATTTCATCGGGCTCACATCCTGCTGCCATGACGCCCATGTAACGGCCCAGAGGCTGAAGGCCCATTTTCTCGGCCTTTTTGGCTTCCATGATCACAGTAGCCGACGCGCCATCGCTAAGCTGCGAAGCGTTGCCAGCGGTGATGAATTTGCCTTCTTTGATGTGGATACCATCAGAATGTACGGGCTTGAGGCCAGCAAGGCTTTCGGCAGACGTACCGGGGCGGTTGCCCTCGTCTTTTTCCAGCGTGACTTCGTGCTCGGAAATCTCTTTGGTTTCTTTGTTCTGGACCAGCATCTTAGACGTGAAAGGCACGATCTCGTCGTCGAACTTGCCTGCTTCTTGCGCCAGATGGGTGCGTTCCTGCGAACGCGCTGCGTATTCGTCCTGACGCTCGCGGCTGACATTGTAGCGCTCTGCCACTGTTTCAGCTGTTTCTAACATGGTCATGTACAGTTCGGGCTTGTGTTCCTTGATCCAGGAATCTGCCTTTACGCGCATTTCAGGCGTCTGCACCATCGAGATGCTTTCAACACCACCACCAATCACGACATCCATGCCGTCGGTGATGACCTGCTTGGCCGCAGTCGCAATCGCCATCATGCCAGAGGCACATTGACGGTCCAGCGACATGCCCGCAACGGTTACAGGCAGACCGGCACGAACTGCGGCTTGACGCGCGATGTTGCCCGCCGAATGACCCTGTTGCAGGGCCGCACCCATGATGCAGTCCTGAATTTCGGACGGGTCTACGCCAGCACGCTTGACCGCGTGGGCAATGGCGTGGCCTGCCAGTTCTTGGGGTGTCGTGTTGTTAAACGCACCGCGATAGGCTTTGCCGATCGGAGTACGGGCCGTTGATACGATTACTGCGTCACGCATGGTGATCTCCCTTTATAGTTTTAGTCTGTTAGTCCCAATCCAGATCAAGACCTTGGGCCTTGGCTGCATTGAGAGCGTATTTTTTGGTTTGGCTAAAGGCGTCGGTCAGCTCTTGCTGGCCCGTCGCGTCGGTAATTTTATCGAAGGCAGCTGCGACCCCTTCGGGCGTGTTGTCATCACCGGTCAAGGTCACGCCTTCGGTTTCGTAAATGCGTGTCTGGGCAAAGCTGCCTGCACCTGCGCCTAGGATTACCCGGCTTGGGCCATCCTCGCTGACCAGATACAACAGGCCGGGGGTGATGGTTTCCGGTGCCAGCAGCGCCTGCGCCAGTTCGGGCAACAGATCAGCCGTCATCCGTGTCGCTGCGGTGGGGGCCAGTGTGTTGCAACGGATATTGTCACGTGCGCCTTCAAGATGCAGCACGTTCATCAGCCCCATCATCGCCGCCTTGGCAGCCCCATAGTTGGACTGACCAAAGTTGCCGTACAGCCCGGACGCTGACGATGTCAGCACGATGCGCCCGTATTTTTGTTGGCGCATGATCGGCCAGCAAGCGTGGGTCACATTGGCCGACCCGATCAAGTGAACATCAACGACCTTGCGAAAATCCGACATCTCCATTTTGGAAAATGTTTTATCCCGCAGAATACCGGCGTTGTTGACGACGATGTCGATGCGGCCCCACGCCTCCATTACGCGTGCGACCATATCAGCGACGCCAGCCTCGTCTGACACATCGCAACCGTGGGCCATCGCCTCGCCACCCGCATCGCGGATTTCTTGCGCGACGGCTTCGGCGGCTGTTGATGATGCGCCCTGCCCGTCTGTTGTCACGCCAAGATCATTGACCATAACCCGTGCACCACGTGCCGCTAGCCCCAAGGCGTGGCTGCGGCCAAGGCCGGTACCAGCGCCCGTGACAATCGCCACGCGGTTATCAAAACGAATATCCATCATAGCCCCTTAATGCAGTGCTTGTTCAAAGATGTTTGGCCCGCTCATCACGTTGATGCCACCGCTCACCGGAATGACAGCGCCCGTGATGTAGGCCCCACCGATCCCGCAAAGAAACAGCATGCAGCCCGCGATGTCAGTATCGGTCCCCACACGGCGCAGCGGCACATCTTTGCCGACCTTGCTGCGCATGTCTTTGTCGTGGGTGGCAAACGCAGTCATGCGCGACACAAACGGCCCCGGTGCCAATGCGTTGACGGTGATCGCATCGCCTGCCAGTTCTTTGGCAAGGATCTTGCTTAGGTGGATCACAGCGGCCTTGGACGCGGAATAGCTGTAGGCACCATCGCCCATTTCGCGTTCGCCCATCACCGACCCGACATTCACAACCCGTGCGGGGTCTTCGATTGTCGCGTGCCTTTTTAGCATCGGCAGCAGCTTTTGCGTTAGATCAAACAAACCGGCGACATTCACTGCCATCACCTTTTCCCACGCCTTGAACGGAAAATCCCCCAAGGGCGCGCCCCACGTGATGCCGGCGTTGTTCATCAAGATATCCAGACGATCGGTATGCGCCTTCACGGCCTCCACCATCGCATCGACACCTTCTTCGGTACCGACATCGCCGGCAAAACCGATGGCCTTGCCACTGGCACCCATCGCGTTCAGCTCTTTCGCGACGGCCTCGCAGGCGTCACCTTTGCGGCTGGCGATCAGCACTGTTGCACCCGCACGGATCAGGCCTTCGGCGGCCATGCGGCCAATACCAGTCGCACCACCGGTGACAAGGGCCGTTTTGCCTTCAAGCCCGAAAAGCGTTTGAATATCCATGGTTTAAAATCCTCTGTGCTTGGCGACAAGGTTCGCGTGATAGCCGTAGTCACCCAGCCATTCAGCGCCGACACGGGCGCGTTTCATATAAAATCCGATGTCATAAGCGTCGGTCATGCCAATACCGCCATGCATCTGAACGCCCTCTTGCACCGCAAGCTGCGCCGTCGATGTGGCACGCGCTTTGGCCAGTGACACCGCCATCGTTGCGTTGTCAGGGTCTTCATCCAACATGCGGCCCGCGTTCATGATTGCAGATGCCGTCACTTCAATCTCACACCACAAATGGGCGGCGCGGTGTTGCAGCGCCTGGAAATTGCCGATGACGGTTCCGAACTGCTTGCGCTCTTTCAGGTAAGCGACAGTCGTCCCGAACGCACCAGCAGACAAACCGGTCATCTCGGCGGCCAGCGCCGCCTGACCTGCTTCAAGCGCAGGCTTGAGAATGCTCATCGCGCTGTCCACCTGACCCAAGACATCATCGCCGGTGGCTTCGACATTGTCGAAATCGATGCGCGCGGAATCGCGGGCGTCGATCATGTTTTGCGCATTGCGGGTGATACCTGCGCGATCGGCGGGGATATCGAACAGGGTCAGACCATCATCCGTTTTGGCCAAAACCAACAAGCGGTCGGCCAGCGCACCGTCGACGACGAATGTTTTCTTGCCACTCAGCCGGAAACCATTGCCTTCGCGCGTCGCCACCATTGATGCGGCTTCGGGGTTGAACTTGGACGTTTCATCAGCGGCAAGCGCATAGGTGACGTCGCCCGCTGCAATTGCGGCCAATGCCTTTTCCGCCCGCGCGTCGCTGACATTGCGCAGGGCCGTCGCGGCGATCACGGCGGTCGACAAAAACGGGCTGACAACCAAGGTCTTGCCCATCTCATGCGCGAGAACGCCAGCCGCGGCATGCCCCATGTCGGACCCGCCAGCAGATTCAGGGACCAGCACACCGGCCCAGCCCATATCGGCCATTTCTTTCCACAACTTCGCGTCGTGGGTTTTGCCCGCATCGCGCAGATCGCGGAACGCTTTGACAGGGGCGGATTTGTCCAGAAAACCGCGCGCAGCATCGGCCAGCATGGTTTCGTCTTCGGTCATTACCAGATTTGTCATGGTTTATGCCCCCAGCCCAAGTACGCGGCGCGAAATGATGCTTAGCATCACCTCGGATGTGCCGCCTTCGATCGAATTTGCTTTGGTACGCAGCCAATCCGCAGGCCGGTTGCCCAAAGGTCCATCCCATTCCAAGGCATCAGACCCGCCAGCGGACATCAGCAACTCGTGGCGCTGCTTGTTCAATTCGGTGCCCATGTATTTTAGCATCGCCGATGCGTCACCCGCACCTGTTCCCGCCTCAGCCTGATCCTTGTAACGCTCAAGCGTCAAACCAATAGACAGCGCGTCCACTTCGCAGCGCAACGCGTCGGCGCGCAGAGTGGTTTCCATTTCTTGGCCTTCGCCAAGGGATTCGTTCAAAACGGCACCCAAAGCCCGACCACCAGATAGCCCCTGACCGCCCCCCGAGATCATCTCGCGTTCATGGGTCAGCAGGTATTTTGCAACGTCCCAGCCGCGGTTCTCAGTTCCAACTATCTGGTCTTTTGGAACCTTCACATCGGTAAAGAATGTTTCGCAGAACACAGACGCACCCGAGATCAGCTTGATTGGCCGCGTCTCGACGCCCGCCTCTTGCATGTTGATCAGCAGGAACGAAATACCCAAATGCTTCGCCGCTTCGCGGTCGGTGCGGATCAGCGCGAAAATCCAGTCGGCTTTATCAGCGTAGGACGTCCAGATTTTCTGGCCGTTGACCAACCAATGGTCGCCTTTGTCCTCGCCCTTTGTCTGAACGCTGGCCAGATCGGACCCGGCACCCGGTTCTGAATATCCCTGACACCAGCGGATTTCGCCGCGTGCGATCGGGGGCAAATAATGCAATTTCTGTTCGTGCGATCCAAAGTGCAGCAAGGCTGGCCCAAGCATCCAGATGCCAAAGCTGTCCAGCGGACTGCGGGCACCGATACAGTCCATTTCCTCTTTGAAAATCTTTTCCTGCGCACGGTTCAGCCCGGCACCGCCGTATTCGACCGGCCATGTCGGCACAGTATAACCCTTGGAGGCCGCACGTTCCATCCAGTCGCGTTGCGCGTCTGATTCGAACTCGAAATTCTTGCCACCCCAGCAGATTGATGCTTCACTCATCTCGCCGCCGCGCATTTCGGCCGGGCAATTCGCCTCGAGCCATTCGCGCAGTTCAATGCGGAAACCTTCCAGTTCCTGATCGGATTGCATTGTGTTCTCCCCCCTCATTTTTGCGGATAACAATTCCGCACTGCAAAATTGCATTTCGAAATTCGATTGACAAGACAGTTTCTGAACGCGCCTATTGCTTTGCAGATTCTAACGGAGGAAACACCAAATGAAAGCCATGCTAAGCACTGCACCGGGCGGACCCGAAACCCTAGAGCTGACAGAGCTGCCACAGCCCGAACCCAAAAAAGGCGAAGTCCGCATTCGTGTGCGCGCTGCTGGCCTGAATTTCCCTGATACATTGATCATTCGCGATCTTTACCAGATGAAACCGCCCCGTCCCTTTGCCCCCGGTGGCGAAGTCGCAGGCGACATTGATGCGGTTGGCGAAGGGGTCACAAACGTTGCTGTGGGTGACCGGGTGTTGGCAATGACCGGCTTTGGCGGATTTGCGACAGACATGTGTATCGATGCCGGACGGGTTATGAAAATACCTGATGCGATGCCATATGACGAAGCGTCATGTTTGGTTCTGACCTACGGCACCTCGCACCACGCGTTGAAAAACCGCGCTGAAATCAAGGCTGGCGAATCTTTGCTGATCCTTGGTGCTGCAGGTGGCGTTGGGGCCGCAGCGATCGAACTTGGCAAGGCTGCCGGTGCGCGGGTCATCGCTGCCGTATCATCCGAAGAAAAGGCACAGTTCTGTCGTGATCTGGGTGCGGATGAAACGATTGTTTACAGCCGCGACATGGATGACCGCGCCACACAAAAAGAGTTCTCGAGCCAGATCAAGAAACTGGCAGGCGGTGACGGTGTTGATGTCGTTTATGATGCAGTCGGGGGTGCCTATGCAGAACCCGCCGTGCGCGCGCTGGCTTGGAAAGGCCGCTATCTGGTCGTTGGTTTCCCAGCCGGTATCCCGAAAATCCCGTTGAACCTGACCTTGTTGAAAGGCTGCCAGATCGTTGGCGTGTTCTGGGGCGCACATACGGCGCGTGAACCCCAAGCCCACGCTGAAAACATGGCCGACCTGTTCCGGATGTACGCCGAAGGAAAAATCAAGCCGCGCATCTCTGCCCGTTTCCCGTTGGAAAAAGCCGCCGATGCACTGAACCTGATGCAGGACCGCAAGGTTCTGGGCAAAGTCGTGCTCGACGTCGCTTGAGCCTGAGAGGAAAGTAAAATGACAAACAAACAGATCGTAATCGCCGAGCTGCCAACCAACGCGTTGACGCCTGCGCATTTTAAAGAAACCACCGTAGATATGCCAACTGCTGGCGACGGTCAGGTCGTGTTGAAAGTCATCCTGATGTCTATCGACGCGGCGAACCGGTCATGGATGAAGGGGGCGACCTACCGCGCTGCCGTAAATGCAGGCGACGCGATGCCAACCTATGCAATCTGCGAAGTCACCGAAAGCAAATCTGACCGTCTGGCCGTCGGCGACATCGTCGCTGCCGAGGCAACGTGGTCGAACTACGTCGTGGCTGACGCGCGCAAATGTGAAAAGCTGCCCAAGGTGCCGGAACTGTCCAACCTGATGTCCGTCTATGGCATCGCGGGCAAGACGGCTTTTCACGGGCTGATTTCCGTAGGCCAACCAATTGCGGGCGAAACCGTGCTGGTATCGGCGGCGGCGGGGTCTGTTGGCGGCTATGTCGGGCAGATCGCCAAAGCGCTTGGCTGTCGTGTGGTCGGCATCTCCGGGGGCGCTGAGAAATGCAAATGGGTCAAAGAGGAAATGGGCTTTGACGACTGCATTGATTACCGCGCGCCGGGCATGTCCAAAGCGTTGCGTGCCGCCTGTCCCGATGGCGTTGATGTGTATTTCGACAATGTCGGCGGTGCCGTACTGGAAACCGCGCTGTTCAGCATGAACGAAAAAGGCCGTATCGTCTGCTGCGGCGCGATCAGCCAGTATGATACCGAAACCCCCACCGGACCGCGCAACCTGCCCGGCCTGATTGTGGTAAAGCGCCTGCGCATGGAAGGTTTCATTGTGATGGACTGGGTGCAAAACGACGCCAAAGCATTGCGTGCGCTGCAAACATGGGTGGCAAACGGCCAGATCAAGGTGACGGAAGACATCGTCGAGGGTCTTGAAAACGCCCCCCAAGCGCTGATCGGTTTGTTGGCCGGTGATAACAAGGGCAAGCGCATGGTGCGCGTTGCCGCTGATCCGGCATAGGGAGAAAGAGATGTCTTCGTTAAAAGATGCAGTTGCCCATAGCGAAACCCTGATCGGCACCGAAGTCGGCGTGTCAAACTGGATTACGGTGGATCAGGACATGATCGACCAATTCGCCAAGACGACGCAGGATGAACAGTGGATTCACGTTGATCCCGAAAGGGCCGCGAAAGAAACACCCTTTGGCGGAACGATTGCCCACGGCTTTCTGACCCTCTCGCTGGCCAGCCGCTTTGCCTATGATTGCTTTAACATGATGCCGGGCCAAGTGATGGGCATCAACTACGGCATGAACAAACTGCGGTTCTTGAAACCTGTCCTTGCTGGGTCGCGCCTTCGCGGGCGGTTTACCTTGCAAAAGGTCACAGCCCGCAACGCGACCGATATGCTGCGAGAAAACCTGCTGACGATCGAGATTGAGGGCGAAGAGACCCCTGCCCTGATCGCTGAATGGCTGGGGCTTGCAGTCTTCAAGGACTAAATCCTCTACTATTAACGACCAAGGCCGCCCTCCAAGGGGCGGCCTTTCGCATTTTGTTGACCTGCGATCGCCCGCCTATTTGGCCGGGGCCGTGACTGGTGCCGCTTTGCAAGCTATGGGGCCGCATTGTTCGGGTGTTTGGGTCGGCAGTGGTTTTGGGATTGCAGGGCCTAACTTGCGATAAACCGCAAAAGAGATACAGGCTGTAAGCCCCATAATGGGGATCAACGTGCCCATTGCGACAACGGCATTTCCCATCAATGCACCTAACGACCCCATCAACAACCCTGATCCCATCTGAATAAAACCAAGCATAGAAGCAGCAGCCCCAGCGGCACGACCAAAAGGCGCAAGTGCCGCTGTGGACATGGCAGGCATCACGAAAGCGATCCCAAACGAGTAAATCCCGACCGGAATCATAACATGCAGGAAGCTAGGCGGCCAAAACAGCAGCGTCGATGACCCGATGCTGCCCACAGCGACGAACAGCAAGCCAGGGCCAACCAAAGCATCCGCGCCGTGTTTTTTCATCAGTACACGACACAAAAGGGATGCTGCGAAAAAGCTGCCGGATTGCGCCAGCATTGATACACCAAACTGCGTAGGAGATAGGCCTACTTCGCTCATCAGGATGAACGGCAAGAAGGTCGCTTGAGCGTATATTGCCCCCAATGCGCCGCCCATGACCAGTGACGCGGTTACGAAATGCCGGTTGGTCAACAGCATCTTGTATGTCTGCCCAAGTGCTGGAAAATTAAGCCGTGTTCGATCGGCCACAACGGTTTCTTTCAACGCGAAGACAACAACCGCGATGATACCGAAGCCGAAGACTGTCATCAGAAGGAAAATTGAGCGCCAGCCAAACAGCGGCAACATCAGCCCCCCGATTGTAGGTGCCAATGCTGGCCCAAGCGCTAGAATTATGCCGATAAGATTCATGATCCGCGAAGACTGGTCATCAGTAAATAGATCACGGACCAACGCCCGTGAGATCGCCACACCCACTGACGCGCCAATGCCCTGAACAAACCGCGCGCCCATTAAGACTTCGACTGATGGGGATAACATCGCCGCCAAACTGGCGATGCAGTATAGGCCCATGAATGCGATGGTAATGGGGCGCCTACCCAACGCATCTGACAAAGGCCCCGCAACCAGCTGTGCGCAAGCAAAACCGCCAAAATACAATGTAAGAGAGAGTTTTATTACCGATTCGGTGGTCCCGAACTGGTGAACCAGTTCGGTCATGGCAGGGGTATAAAGTGCCATAGAAACAGGCCCAATCGCCACAAGCATTGCGCCAATGATACTAACCCTGCGTTCGCTCATCAGCGGTGTTGTCATAGCGCGTCTTCTGTATTGGCCGCCGCCACACGGGGACCGTCTATGTTGGCGCGTAACTTGCGGGCTGTCTCGACAAATGCCGCCCAATCATCTGGGCACAGACCAGAGGAGATTGCTTGCTCGGTCCGCTCCCCCGCTTGTGCGATCTGCGACAAGGTTCCGTTGGCCTTTGGTGTAAGGGTCACGATTTTTGCCCGGCGGTCATTGGGGTCAGCTTCCCTTGCGATCAGTCCGTCAGCCTCGAGCCTGTCCAGAAAACCGGTCAGACTCATTGGGGTCATACCAAGGCTTTCGGCCAACAGGTGCTGTCGTGTCGGACCACATCGGGCCATGTGCGCAAGAACCCGAGCCTCGGCGGCTGTAACGGTCAATTGGCCCGCTTCGATTTCGCGCGCAAAAACGCTTCGGGTGATTCTGGCGATATCATTAAACAAAAAGCCAAAACTGTCGGTGTCGATCTTTGTGCGCATTAGTGTTTCATCATTCTCTTTGTAAGCTTGCCTTATTATATCAGAGAATTACCACGTGACCCGGTAGTGTCAATTTCTATCGACCGACTACGTTTATTGAAATGTAGCATTCCTGTTGCGCCCAAGCTGTCACGGCCCTGTCAGCTTGAACGCGAGACCTGAAAGCGGGTGCGATGCACGGATGTCTGCCCTACTTTTAGCAGGCAGGACGGATAGGCCGGTTGGTTTGGGCTATCCGGCCAGAACTGCGGTTCAATCGCCAAGCCTGTGCAAGGACCATAGGGCCAACCTGCATGCCCGTTTAAGGTGCCCGTATCTATATGGATCCCGTTGTAGATTTGCACACCGGGTTGATTGGTTTGGACATTTAACTCAAGTGCGGGTGTTTGTAGTCGACAGACTGTCTGCATCGCCGTTTCAGACCACTCCAGGCAAAAATTATGATCCAGTTCAGAACCGATAGTGCGAGGCCGCCTGTAGTCGAAATCGGTACCATCCACCGCGACAGGCCCCCCCAATGGGATTTGATCCGCGTTAACCGGCAAATATTTATCGGCCCTAATTGTAAGCTTGTGATCCGACATATCGCGATGCTTGGATAAATTCCAATACCCATGAAACGCAGGGTTAAAAAACGTATCGGCATCCGAATGGCCCGTGATTTCAATATTCATTACACCTTCCATGTCCAGATGGTACGTGGCCGTCACAACCATGTTGCCCGGAAACCCACCCAACCCATCCGGGTGCTCCAGTGCTAAATGACATGTGTCATCCGAAACTTGCCTTAGCGTCCAGTTCCGGTCGCTAAAACCGGCACAACCACTGTGCAATGTCGTGCGCCCATTTTCGTTTGTGTCTAAATGAAAAATCTTGTCATTAATTTGCATCCGACCCTGCGCAATCCGATTTGCAACTGGCCCTACAATCGCGCCGAAATAGCGCATCGGACCAAGATACGCGCCAAGCGACTCGCTGCCCAAAACCAAACTGTGATCGACACCAGCCACACGATAATCTTGAAGTGTGGCACCCCAAGACAGGATGCGGGCGGTCGATCCGCCAGCGCGCAATTGACATATTTTGACCGTTTCACCGGCGGGGCTGGTGCCAAAACTCTTAATCATTTTCAAGGGTACCTTCGTCTAGGCCTGTCATAAAATTGGTGGCAGCACACAGAATTTCCCTGATAAAGGATCAAAATCGCCCATATTCTGACACGATTCCCCTCCAAGTTGTTGATACGTTCAGCAGGCATTCGTTGTCTTGCTGGTTTAATATTTAGTGGGGCTGGTTAAATGAAAATTCTTGCGGTTGATGACGATCCGATCATCCTTGAACTGCTTGCGCATTTCATCGAGACAATGACAGATCACAAGCTGATTCTAGCGTCTTGTGCCAATGAAGCAACCGAGGTGATCCAGGCAAATGCCCGCGCGCCCTTTGATTGCTTCTTGCTTGATATTCAGATGCCCGGGACAGACGGCATCACACTTGCCTCCCAGATTCGCGGCATGGACGACTACTTTGACACGCCGATCCTTATGCTTACGGCCATGTCAGAAAAGGTCTATATTGATGCGGCATTTGCCGCCGGTGCGACCGACTATGTGACCAAACCGTTCGAGATGTTCGAACTTAAGGCGCGGATCGCGCTTGTGGATCGCGCTTTTGGCGAGCGCCAAGCGCACACAGGCAAGATCTTTGCAGCCAAGGCGATAAGCCCAGAGTACAACAAGGTAATACCGCCAATTGATTTGCATGAACCCGTGTCGATCTATGATGTCGACAATCTGATCGATTTTATGGCACTTGAGAATTACATTCACCAACTAGGCCGTAATGACCTGTTCGGCTCAACCGCCTTTGCGTTCACGATCCGAGAGATCGAAGAATTCCATAGCACCATGTCACCATTTGAGTTCTATTCTGTATTGGCTGATATAGGTGAAATCATCTCGGACACTCTTGAGAACAGCCAGTTCCTGATGTCCTATGCTGGAAACGGTACGTTTGTTTGCATTACTGAAAGCGGCTGGCGGCCCGACACTAAGGCCCTTGCCAATAGTGTAAATCTAACCATCGCCAAGACCGAGCTATTCAACAATCAGGGACAGCGCATCGAACCACGGGTTTGCGCGGGTGAAGCGATCAGACTGATCTGGAAAACCAGCGCTTCGGTGATGGATGCAATATCGGCGGCGCATGCCTCGTCCGAGGCCGCAGTTACCACTTATCAGCACGCGCAAAGGAACGCGTGGCAGATTGGTCTCTCAGCATGATCCATCAGAAACTTGAATTACCCGGGATAGAACGCATTCGCGCGCGTTTCCTTGAGATGCTGAGAGACCGCCAAATCGCGATTGCCGAATACGCAATAATCGCGTGGGAGAGCTATGAGCTTGATGAAATCAACGGAAGCTTGGAAAGCGCGCGAACTTTGCTGCATCAGATAGCGGGCACTGCAGGATCTCTTGGGTTCGAAGGCTTGGGCCACGAGGCGCGGAACGTCGAAACCGAGATTGACGCACATCTAAGCGGTGCCGATGCCGACCTTGCCATTTGCCCCGGTGCATTGATCTTTCACATGGATAACTTTGTGCAGCTTTGCCAGACTTTGATCGAAGCACATCCCGAAATGGTGCACGTACCCTGACCCTTTAGCTCAACTTATGGCTGCCTTGATCTGATCACCCAGCGTAATTGGATCAAATGGCTTACTAATCACATCGACAGCGCCAATCTGGCGAAGTTCGTCCATTTCGTTTGGCTGCGCGCGCGCTGTCATGAAAATCGCCGGAATTTCTGCAAACGCGGGCCGTTCACGCAGCAGTTCAAGTGTTTGACGACCGGTCAATCCGGGCATCATCATATCCAGCAGCAAAACGTCTGGTATGTAATCATTCGCCCGCACAAGCGCATCTTCACCGCATTTGCATTGAACAACCTCAAACCCGCCTGCCATTTCAAGCGCCAACTCCACGATTTCGCGTATCGACTCGTCATCCTCAACATGTAGTAATCTTATCACCTTTACCCTCCGCCGGTAAAAATAGTGCTCTTTTCAGATTCAGAGTTGGCCGCAGGGGCTAGTCTGAAACCTTTGTATCCATTGATTTAACTTGCTTTTTTAGAGAAATCTACAACGCATTCGATGATGCGGTCCATATCTGCGTGTGATTTGACCAAATGCGCGCACATTCGTTCATCTCTGTCGCGTACCCCATCCGATGTAAGACTTACAAGACGCGCTTTTGGTTGCTGTTCGGAAATATCTGCTAGCAAGATGGAGGCATCCCCATCCGGCACCGTCCAATCCAAAATAATGACATCCCAAGGGTCGCCCGACAACAAACTACGTACTTTGCTTATTCGGGTTACATTCTGCACATCAGCGTATGGGCTTAGTCCCGCACGAATAACTTCGGCAAAGTCCTCGTCATCTTCGAGATGTAAAATCTTTAACCTTTTCTCTGCTTCCAGTCGGGGTAGCCTCACCTTTGCTGGCACTGCCATCTCAGAAGGCTGAATAACCTGACAAGTGAACCAGAACACCGTTACGCCATCGCGCTTACTCTCAAATCCGATTTCACCGCCTTGCCGCCAGACAATCTGGCGGGTGATGTTCAGACCCAGCCCGGTCCCGCCTTTTGCGCGTGTGTCTGATCCATCTGCCTGTGAAAAGCGTTCGAAGATCCGCCCTTTGAACGATTCAGGTACTCCTGTCCCGACGTTCTGAACATAAATGATGGCGACATCATTTATTTTTTCAACCGTGATTTTGACCTCGGTATCATCGTAGGAATACTTGCATGCATTCGAGATCAAGTTCGCCATGACCTGCATCATGCGCCCCGAATCCGCGACGACGTGAATCTGTTCTTCCGGCAGGGATACATTTAACGTTGCTTTATGCGTCACAGCGAATGGCATCATTTCGTTCTGCGCAGCCCGCACCAGCGCGCAGATATCAACCTCGTCTAGAGTAAAGCTGATCTCGCCCGATGAAATTTTCTCAAGGTCCAGAATATCGTTAACGATATCGGTCAGCCGATCCGAATTAGATCGAGCAATCTCGATTAGTCGAAGGGAAGATGAGGGCAGTTTATCACGTGCAGCCAGTTCGATCAGGCCAAGCGCGCCTTTGATCGAAGTCAGCGGCGTGCGTAATTCATGGCTGACGGTAGAAACAAATTCGCTCTTGATCTGCTCGATCTTCTTTTTGTCAGTGATATCGACGACCTGAGCGATATACACATAGGCGCTTGTATTTTTGTTATAGGTCCAAGTGATGTTGAACAAACCCCAACGATGCCCCCCCTTTTTGTGAAGTATCCTGAACTCGTCGCGATGGATAACGTGCGTTCCCGCTCGCACTGTGCCCAAAACCGCTTCGATCATACGTTCCATATCGTCCGGAGGCACAATCATATTCAGATTAAAATCCTTGAGCATCTCAACATCGGAATACCCAGTCAGATCACACATCGCTGAATTCACGCCGATGAAATATCCACCGGAGTTCAGCGTTGCCATACCAACAGGAGCAGCTTCAAGAACCGTCCTGAAACGTTCTTCGCTAGCCTCAAGGGCATTTCGGGAATGGCGCAGTTCGTTCACGTCGGTTTGCGTGCCAACCATACGTATCGCCTGCCCCTCATCGTCGCGCTCAACAACTACGGCGTCGGATCTCATCCATCTCCATTTGTCATCGAACGCCATCCGATATTCACATATCGACCGCTCCGTTTCGCCGGCGATGCACCTTCGATCTGCTTCGAACAGCTCTGGCAAGTCGTCAGGGTGGATCCGGTTCATAAAAATGCCCTGCGGATCATCGACATCTTGATCGATGCCCATGATATCGCGCCAGGTATGTGACACTACTGATGTACCCGCCTTAACATCTATTTCGAACACCCCAATCTGCGAGCCCGATAGCGCAGCATCAAATCGTTGCTTTGTGGTGGCAAGTTCTTCTGCGACTTCGACGGCGGTCGTGACATCACGCAAAATTACTGTGGTGCGGCGCTTTCCGTTCAAAGTGACCCAACTGTTTGTCTGCAAGTCGAGAAATAATTCGCGTCCGGAAAGGGGATGCCCCAACGCGTTATAACTCATGGGTGATGTGTTCTTGGGAAGCTCGGTAACATAATTACCGAAGGGTTGTCCGCTTAGCCCTTCTTTTGTTCCACCAAAGCACTCTGTTGCGGCATAATTTGCAAAAAGGATATTACTGTTTTCGTCCAAGATAATCACAGAGACCACTGTGTTCTCTACCAACGAACGGTTTTCTTCCTCGCGGGCACTGACCTGCTTGCCACGCAAGTCTGCGACCTCTGCCAGACTTTCATTGCGCGTGCGCAATGCTCTGATAGCAAAGGCCAGCATCATAGAAAGCATCAACCCACCCAGCAGGGCGAAAAACGGCCCGAGCGTGGCAAATTTTGTGTCGAAAAGCTGTGTGCTTTGAAAATGAACCGTCCACTGACGCCCGAAAATCTCCACTGTATGGTCGGCACCGTAAGAACCGAACGCGTCAGCGCTTTCGTTGCTGTCATATATCAAGGTATTCTTGTCAGTGGTGCTTCCATCATAGACTTGGAATTTAAATGACCTGTCCTGTTCGGGGCTCAAATTTTGCATTAGATTGCGCCCGATAAATGGCGCATATACCCAACCCTTAAATTCATTGTCGATCAGGAGCGGCTTTAAAAGCAGAAAGCCCGGCTGTGCAGTTTCATCTTGCACCAAAAGAATGCGCGGTGTGAGTTGCGGCAATCCCGTTTCGCGGGCGCGGTTCGCAGCCTCGCGACGGCCTTCTTCAAAGCTTATATCCAGGCCAACCGCCTGGGCGTTGATGTCTATCGGCGCAATGTATTTGATAATGTACTTTACGTCGCTGTCGGTTTCGGGGTGAACCGTAAAATCGGGCATGCCATTGGCGCGCATCGTTGATACAAATGCCGGAACCTCATTTTTGGGGACGGGCTGGATAAAACCAATTCCGTTAATTCCGGGCAGGGATTTTTTCAGATCTACACTGCTGGTAAATACTTCGAAATCGTTAGATTCAGTATTTTCCGAAGCATGCATCATACCTGCTACACCACTGAGGCTTTGCAGGTACATGTTCAATCTGGCTTTCAGGGCTTGAAGACCGTCTTCAGTGACTCGCTGGAATGCTGCATTAGCCGTGACCCGCTTTAACCGCAAGCTTTCAGCAAATACGCCAAACGTCACCAGTACACATAAAACTACGAGAATTATATCGAGACGTTTTGACAACCACCAAACCCATATATACCACGCGTCCACCAGCTGTCTGAATTCAGCGGAGTAAACTAAAAGCGTCCAAATTCGTTTATAGGTTGTGTCTATTCACCAAACAACCGAAAATCCCCAATATTGCCGCATATTGTAGCAATACGCGAAACAGTTAGAAGTTTCAGTCTAGTCGCGTGTACTTACATTCCCTTGGGATATATAAGGAGCGCCCTGAAATCATTGACGTTTGTAAGGGTTGGGCCGGTAATGACTTGTCCACCTGCCTGCTTGAAAAAGCTGTGGGCGTCATTAGTCGCCAGCGCATTTTCCGGGTCAATAGATACCGTTTTGGCATGGTACAACGTTTCCGGGCCAATGCAGGCCCCGGCAACCTCGTCCGCGCCATCGACGCCATCGGTGTCACAGGCCAGTGCCCAAATACCCGGCGCAGCGTCCAAAGCAAGCGCCAAGGCCAGGCAGTATTCAGCATTTGGGCCACCAATGCCGCTACCGCGCCGTGTAACAGTTAGCTCTCCACCCGACAGCAACAAAACTGGAGGGTCGCCAGCGGTCAGCCTGGATTGCTCATCTAGGGCAACCTTGGCATGTGCTTGGGCAACATTGCGTGCCTCGCCTTCCAGATCATTTCCTAGACGGATAACTTGCAAACCGATTGACCGGACGTATCTTTCAACCGCATCCAACGATTGCTTTGGGGCCGCATAGATCTTGTTTGTTACCCGCGATAGCTGCGGATCCCCCGGCGTAATTACCTGGGAACCTTTGGCTAAGGCTGCGCTGACCGAGGCAGGCACGGCGATACCCCAACGGTCCAAGATCGCTTGTGCATCAACGACGCTGCCTGCATCCCCCACGGTTGGCCCCGACCCGATCATAGCCATATCGTCGCCCGGCACGTCTGAAATCATCAGCGCCAGCATTTCAGCGGGATAAGCCGCTGCTGCAAGCTGCCCGCCTTTGACACGGGATAGATGCTTGCGCACCACATTCATCTGCTGGATCGGCGCACCGGATGCCAGCAACCCTTGGTTTACCGCCTGCTTTTCGGCGAGGGTAATATTGCCCAACGGGGCCACCAACAACGCCGACGCGCCGCCAGAGATTAGTGCAAGTACGAAATCACCCTCGCCCACCCCATCAAGCAAGGCCAGCATCCTTTGGGTGGCCGCGACCCCAGCTTGATCTGGCACCGGATGCGCCGCCTCGACAATTTCTATCCCCTGACTGGGTCGCGCATATCCGTAGCGGGTGATCACCAATCCTTCGCAAGGCCCCCATTCGGCCTCGACTGCCTCGGCCATGCGTGCGCTGGCTTTACCCGCGCCGATGACCACAATCCGACCCGGAGGGCGTGCTGGCAAATAGCGCGCCAGACTTTGCATCGGATCGGCCACTTCGACAGCGATGTCGAACAAACTGCGTAGTAGCTTTTCAGGGTCGTCAATGGTCATAAAACGTCTCTAAACCTGTCTAGAACCCGACCGCGCAACCGTCTTTTCGGTGGTCTGATCCAGCTATATATCCGTCACCCTGCCGGGCAATCAGCTGCGCACCGCCAAAGCCAAAGGCGTTGTCAGGTGCCTCGCGAGTGATTTTATGGCCCATGGCTTCTAAGGCATTGACTGTCCCGTCCGGCATGGTGTTTTCAACAGCCACCTCAAACCCCTCAACGAAACGCCACCGTGGCGCATCACTGGCGGCCTGGGGCGACTGCCCGTGCACCATTATCCGCGTGACCATTTGCACATGGCCTTGCGCTTGCATGGGGCCGCCCATGACGCCGAAGCTCATTAAGGGGGCACCGTCTTGCATGACAAAACCCGGAATGATCGTTTGGAAAGGCCGCTTGCCCGGTCCGATCTGGTTTGCATGACCGGGGGTGCTAACAAATCCTGCGCCCCGGTTTTGCAGGCTAATCCCAGTGTCTGGCACGACAACACCAGACCCAAACCCCATATAATTCGACTGGATCAATGACACCATCTTGCCTGACGCATCTGCCGCAGTGATATAAACCGTGCCACCGTGCTTGGGCGCGCCTTCAATAGCAACTTTCGCCTTTTTAGGGTCAATTTCCGCGGCACGCCGTGCAATATACGCGGGGTTCAACATCTCGTTTGGCGTTACATCCATATGCGCCGGATCGGCGACAAAAGCCTCGGCATCTGCGAGGCCCAGTTTTATCGCTTCGATTTGCAGATGTAGCGCTTGCGGGCTGTCTGGCGCGTGACTTGCCAGATCAAAGTGACCCAAGATACCCAAGGCCGCGAGCGCCGCTATACCTTGCCCGTTCGGCGGAATTTCGTGCAATGCCACGCCAGCATAATCCTGTTGCAATGTGCCGCACCAATCGACCGTGTGTTCGGCCATATCTGACATCGCCAAATCAGATCCGTGACGCGCGGCATCAGCCACGATCTGCTCTGCCAATTCTCCGGTATAAAAGGCAGCACCTTTGGTTTGCGCAATCAGCTTTAGGGATGCGGCCTGCGCCGGGTTTTTGAAAATTTCTCCTGCTTTGGGGGCCTGCCCATTCGGCAGAAAACACTCTGCAAAACCCGGTTGCTGGCCTAAGGTTCTGCCGGCGATTTCCCACAACCTTGCAATGATTGGTGAGACCGGAAATCCGTTTTCGGCATAGTCTATTGCGGGACCAAACAGGGTTTCGAATGGCAAAGCGCCAAAGCGATCCGAAAGCGCGACCCATCCCGAGACCGCCCCCGGAACCGTGACGCTGCCCCATCCTCTTTCCGTCACCTCGTTCGTTGTCAAAGCTGCGGGTGACCTGCCCGATGCGTTTAGTCCATGTAGCGCCTCGCCATCCCACAAGATCGCAAAGGCATCACTACCCAGACCATTGCCAGAGGGTTCAACTACGGTCAACGCAATCGCCGCAGCAAGGGCGGCATCAACGGCGTTGCCGCCTTTGTACAGCATTGAAAGCCCCGCCTGAGCGGCCAAAGGTTGCGATGTGGCAACAACATTACGGGCCAGCAAGGGACCGCGGCGAATATCATATGGAGTGTCAAATTTCATGCGCTATCCTGCGACCGGAATTAACCCCGAAGCAAGCGGATAAGTATCGGAATTTCTCTGCTCAGGAATTAGGTGCGGCTTAGTTTAGCGGATCTTCAACCAAGGCCGGGTCGTAAATCTTGCCTGTTCATCCTAAATTGCGCCCCAACGTCTATATATGCGAAAGACAAAACAGTTTTCGACGAGATGATTTTTGAACCGGATGCGGTCACAGAGCCATAAAACGGTTACAACAAGTGGTTTGTGGAGAAAAACCTAGACCATCTGACGTGCATATCCCAAAATGCAGAGACGTTTTTTCGCCGCAGCGGGTCACGGCAACCAACGCCTTCATCCGTGACATTATAACCGTCAGGAGATTTAGCGCTCCCGTCATAGCGCCCTATGAACTGATCCCCAAGAACGTGACCCCAGCATCCTGCGTGCGTCAACCATGTTTCAGGTTGCGCGACATGTAGGTCACATCCTACGCTAGGTCATCATCGACGTTCAGGGCAAGGGTCCGATGTCTGCCGTAAGCTTTCAGGCAACTGTCATTGTCGGCGGCCAGATTGAAGGGGGGATGCCAACCCTGTACCTGATCTATCCTAAAGGCAATTTTATCGAAATTACCGAAGACACGCCGTTTTTCCAAATCGGTGAAACGAAATACGGCAAGCCCATCCTTGTCAGCGCATATGATCAGGAGATGAGCTCGCAAGACGCCGTCACACTGCTGCTGGTATCGTTTGATTCCACGCTTAAGGCGATTCTGTCCGTCGGGCTCCCGATTGATGTGCAGACATATAAAAACGATACCTTTGAAATCGCCAGCGAGATCCGCATCGAATCCGAAGACCCGATGTACCAGTCAATTTCAAAAGGTTGGGGCGATGCGTTGAAATCAGCGATCCAGACGTTTCCGCATATGACATTGCATTAAGCACACGCGAAGACTGATTGCTGAACGCAAAACTGCCGCAGTTTGAATTGCGGCAGTTATTTGTTGGAAGGCTGCGCTTAGGCAGTCTGCTCGCAGAGTCGTTTGCGTGCAGCAGCGTATTCAGTGGCGAAGCGTTCCACTACATCGGCTGCTGGCATCACAGATTTGACAGCACCGATTCCTTGGCCCGCGCCCCAAATCTCTTTCCAGCTTTTCGGCTTTTGGCGGTCAGCGCCGAAATCCATGTTTGACGGATCGGATCGTTCAAGGTTGTTAGGGTCCATTCCTTGGGCCTCGATCGACGGCTTTAGGTAGTTGCCCCAGACGCCAGTGAATAGATCGGAATAAACAATATCGGACGCACCTGAATCTGCGATCATCTGCTTGTATCGCTCGTCTGCGTTCGCTTCCTTTGTGGCGATAAACGCCGATCCGGCATAGCCGCCATCGGCACCCATGGCTTGCGCCGCCAAAATACTCTCGCCGCGCGCGATGGCACCCGAAAGGAACAACGGCCCATCGAACCATTCGCGAATTTCCTGAATCAAGGCCAGCGGAGACAACGCACCCGCATGGCCCCCTGCCCCTGCGGCCACAGCGATCAGGCCATCCGCACCTTTTTCAATGGCCTTGTGGGCAAAGCGGTTGTTGATGATATCGTGTAAGACCACACCACCGGCACTATGCGCCGCGTCGTTCAGCCAGTTCTGTGCACCCAACGACGTGATCCACAACGGTACCTCGTGTTTCACGCAAATCTCGACGTCGCGCTCTAGCCGGGCGTTGGATTTGTGCACGATCTGGTTCACCGCATAAGGCGCGGCCGGGTTGTCGGGGTTTGCTTGGTTGTGACGGTCCAGCTCTTCCTTGATGCGGGTCAACCAGCGGTCCAGCTCGATCGGCTCCCCTTCGGCCTCGCGGGCGTTCAGCGCAGGAAAACTGCCAACAATTCCCGCCTTACATTGCGCAATCACCAGATCAGGATTTGAAATGATGAACAGCGGGCTGCCAATCAGCGGAATGCGCAGAGTGTCGAAAAGGGCGGGTAGCGTCATGGTTTCCTCCGGGAAGTGTTCTTTTGCCTGCAACTTGTCAGGGCGCGGCAGATTAGGAAATGACAAACGTTGCGTCCATCACTCCCGCCTCTGAAATTTCAGGCTTTAAATTGCCTCGATAATGGTGACGTTGGCGATGCCGCCGCCCTCACACATTGTTTGTAGGCCGTATTTTTTGCCCTGTGCATGCAGACTGTGCACCAGTGTTGTCATAAGCCGCGCGCCCGATGCGCCCAACGGATGGCCAAGCGCAATCGCGCCACCGTTTACGTTTAGCTTTTCAGGATCTGCCCCAGTGTGTTTCAGCCATGCCATCGGGATTGGGGCAAAGGCTTCGTTTACCTCGAATAGGTCAATGTCGTCGATCCTCATTCCTGCCCGCTCCAATGCGCGGTCCGTGGCCGGAAGCGGTTCTTCCAACATGATTACGGGATCACCGGCAGTGACAGTCAAATTCACGATACGCGCCTTGGGCGTAAGGTTATATTTCTTTAACGCCTCCTCGGACACAACCAACACGCCTGCAGCACCATCGCAAATCTGCGACGCGTTAGCAGCCGAGATCATACCGTTCTGGTCCAGCAGTTTTACATTGGAGATAGACCCTAACGTGGCATCATCGCGGATCCCTTCGTCACGGGTGTGCATGCCACCCTCGACCGCCAGCGGCACAATTTCAGCGTCAAACACGCCTGCATTGCTGGCTGAAGTCGCCCGGCGGTGGCTTTCCAATGCATACCTGTCCAACTCTTCACGGTTAAAGCCATGCTTTTGCGCGACCATCTCGGCCCCGATAAACTGGCTAAAGTTTTTGGTGCCATAGCGCTCCGCGATGCGGTCACTAAATGGTCCTTCACCCAGACCAGCCTTGGCGTGCAAGACCACATTCGACATCATTGGCACGCGCGTCATGCTTTCGACGCCCATCGCCACAACAACATCCTGTGTACCGGACATCACCGCTTGCGCCGCGAATTGCACAGCTTGCTGCGAACTGCCGCATTGCCGGTCGATCGTCACAGCAGGCACAGATTGCGGCAGGTTTGATGCCAGGACACAATTGCGACCGAATGCAAACGACTGCTCGCCCGCTTGGGTAACACAACCGACGATCACGTCATCAATAACCGCGCCATCAATGCCACTGCGCGCGACCAGCGCATTCAGTACCTCAGCCCCCAGATTTGCCGGGTGCCAATCGCGCAAAGCGCCCCCGCGCCGACCGCCAGCCGTCCGTACTGTATCTACGATATATGCATCAGCCATAGTTTACCCCTCACTGAACGATCGTTATTTCGGTGCCATACGGATCGCGCCATCAAGGCGGATCGTTTCACCGTTAAGCATCGGGTTGTCGATGATTGCACCGACCATTTTGGCGTATTCCGATGGATGACCCAACCGGCTGGGAAACGGCACCTGCGCGCCCAATGATGCCTGCGCTTCTTCGGGCAGGCTCGCTAAAAGTGGAGTAAGGAATAGACCCGGCGCAATTGTCATAACCCGAATACCATAGCGCGCCAATTCGCGGGCAATTGGCAAGGTCATCCCAACAATACCGCCCTTGGACGCAGCATATGCTGCCTGCCCGATCTGCCCGTCGAAGGCCGCGACCGAAGCCGTATTGATGATGACACCACGTTCTTCACCGATTGGTTCAGCCTTATGCAGAGCTGCTGCAAACTTGGAAAGCACGTTGAACGACCCCAGCAGATTGACGTTTATAACCCCCGCAAAACTCTCCAATGGCAGCGCGTCACCTTCGCGACTGACAACTTTGGCCGGGGGCCCGATGCCCGCGCAGTTTACCAAGATACGCGCCTTGCCATGCACACCTTCAGCATCCGCAATCGCTGTGGCGACAGCGTTTTCGTCTGTCACATTTACCTTAAAGAATTTTGCGCCGATTTCGGCTGCTTTGGCTTCGCCCATGTCGGCGTTCATATCGAAAATCGCAACCTTGGCACCCGCTTTGGCCAGCATTTCAGCTGTGGCTCCGCCCAGGCCAGACGCCCCCCCGGTTACAATCGCCGCTTGTCCTTGAAGTTCCATATGCTGTCTCCCACCTAGCGGGCACTGGGGCCTGCGTATTTCAAATTTAGGGGAATGTTGCGCGGGCCGTCGGGGAATTCAATCCTAAAGGCCGAAAGGTGCAGAATAACGCTTAGCCCCTTAAGCGGTAACTTTGGCCCCTCGGGCAATTGTGGGCGGCGCGTTGTTCAACTGCTCTATCGCGAAACCGGCAGCGGCTTTGTAGCGAGCCATAAAGGCATTGCGTTCTTCGAGCGGGACGACATCGTTGATATCTGTAAAAACCCCTTCGCAGCGATCATTAACCATGTTCAACAGACCAAAAGGGCCTGATCCGCGGTTGCGCAAGATAAGCTCTGACACTGGCCCACAAAGCGCGTCATCGTAGGCTTTTAGTGCCGCATACCTCACGCCATGTTCCAACATCATCGCCCCTATGGTGCGCGCGTCGATAATCGCCTGACTGGCCCCGTTTGAACCTGTGGGGTACATCGCATGGGCCGCATCGCCCATTAAAGCCACGCAGCCATCAACCCATGTATCCACTGGGTCGCGATCAATCATCGGATTCTCGTACGCAATCTCGGCACCGTTCAACAATGAAGATACGTCAAGCCAGTCATAGGTCCATCCATCGAAATGGTGAATAAAATCGGAGACCTTGGCAGGCTTGTACCAGCCGCTTTTACGATCCTCGGTTTCATCAAAGGTGACTTCGGCTATCCAATTAATGTCGGCAAATCCCTCATCATCAACCTGCGAAATGGGATAGATGACCATTCGTTGCAGATGCGTGCCTAGACCAATAAAGGACGACCCCGTCCGACTAGGCTTTGCCCGTGTGGTACCGCGCCACATCAAAGCGCCGCCCCAATGGATCGGCGGCTGATCGGGGTGCATCTGTGCCCGGATCGCAGAATGAATGCCGTCTGCGCCGATCAACAGTGTGCCCTTTTCAACCGTTTCGTGACCATCGGCATGGGTTATCAGCGCACTGACTGTCCCGTCAGCATTATGCGCATACCCGGTGACCTTTGCCCCCAGTCGCACGGCATCGCTGCCGGCGCGCTCGATCAGTTTGTCGTACAGCATCATGTGCAGTTTGCCGCGATGTGCTGCGTACTGGGGCCAGTTATAGCCCGCTTCGGTTCCGCGCGGTTCAGCGTATATTTCCTGACCTTGCTGACCGACTAAGGCCCATTCTCGCGCGGGCAAACCCACCTTATCCAAATCGGCTGCGGTGATCCCCAGATCGAAAAGTTCACGGATAGCGTTCGGCTGAATGTTGATGCCGACGCCCAAAGGTTTCAATTCGCGAACGGATTCAAACACGGTGCTGCGTACCCCGATTTGATCAAGCGTCAGGGCAAGGGCCAGTCCGCCTATGCCACCGCCAGCGATCAAGACATGAGGTTTGGACATGATATTCACCAAATGTAGCCTAGAGTTGCGCTGTCGTAGCAGATCGCTGCGAGTGTTCAAACCCATCCCTAGGGCTGGTTGCCTTGATAGCCAGCATTATGAATTGCGCACGCTCAGCGTCCGAAAGGCCCACTAAGATGTCACTTTGCAGCGCTGTGATAATCGGCGCGGCCCTTTGCAAAGTGTCATACCCCTGCACAGTCAACGTAATCTGCCGGGCGCGCTTGTCTTGCGGGTTGACCGTACGGGTAACCCACCCCTTGCGTTCAAGCCGGTCAACAACCCCCCCGATCGTAGCGCGATCATAGGCGATCTGCTGCGCGAGGCTAGCCTGATCGATATCCGGGATTTCACAAATGGTATGCAAAGCTGCGAACTGAACAGATGTCATGTCGATGCCCGCAAATTTCATGCGCTCAGAAAATACTGCGGTGGAAGTTTGATGCAGCCGCCGGATCAAATGGCCGGGCATTGTATTCAAGGACATCTGTCACCTCACATTGATAAGTGCACTTATCATATTGACTTGGGTGCTGGAAGCCTCCACATAATAAGTATACTTATTAAATTGGAAGAGTGAGATGCAGTATCACTTGAACGGCTTTAATTCTGGCGACCCGCACATCACCACCTCTATTGATGCGGGCCACCCCGTGACACCCCCTGCTCAAGTTGACGTGCTTATTGTTGGTTGTGGCCCTGCTGGTTTAACGCTTGCTGCGCAACTGTCTGCATTTGGCGACATATCAACCTGCATCATTGACCAGAAATTCGGGCCTTTGCAGATAGGCCAGGCCGATGGCATCGCTTGTCGGTCGGTCGAGATGTTCGAGGCGTTCGGGTTTTCCGAACGTGTGCTACGCGAAGCCTATTGGGTGAATGAAACGACGTTCTGGAAACCAGATCCCTCTCAGCCCGACCATATTGCGCGAAGCGGTCGCATTGAGGATACCGAAGAGGGGCTATCTGAAATGCCCCACGTTATTCTAAGTCAGGCGCGGGTTCATGATTTCTATCTTGACGTAATGCGGCAAGGGCCACGGTGCCTCCAACCGCATTACAATCGCAAATTCATCAAACTAACCCGTGATGATCGCGCAGATTACCCCGTTACGGTGACCGTTGAATATACGCCCGATGGTGCGCCCCCTGTCATAGAAACGATCAGTGCCCGCTATGTTATCGGCTGCGATGGTGCGCGGAGCGGGGTTCGCCGTGCGATTGGGCGCGACCTCACCGGAGATGCCGCCAATCAAGCTTGGGGTGTAATGGATGTGCTTGTGGAAACCGACTTCCCCGACATCAGGCTAAAATCCGTGATCCATTCTGCGACTGAGGGTTCCGTTCTGATTATCCCGCGTGAAGGGGGATATCTGGTGCGCATGTATATCGAACTGGACAAGCTGAACGCAGATGAACGCGTGGCACAGAAAAACATCACCAAACCCCAACTGATCGCGGCGGCGCAACGAATTATGGCACCCTATTCGTTGGACGTGAAAGAGGTCGCCTGGTGGTCCGTTTACGAGATTGGCCAGCGTCTGTGTGACCAGTTTGATGACGCAGACAAGGACGTTTCCCCCAGAGTGTTCATTGCAGGGGATGCGGGTCACACCCACAGCCCGAAAGCCGGCCAAGGCATGAACGTATCAATGGGTGACGCTTTTAATCTGGGCTGGAAACTGGCTGCCGTCTTACGCGGGCAGTCTGCCCCGTCAATATTGCACAGCTATTCCGCCGAACGCCAAGCCATCGCGCAAGAGCTGATCGATTTCGATCGCGCCTTTGCCAAGATGTTCAGCGCACGGCCTCAGACAGCAAAGGGTGCTGGCGACGACACTGTCGATCCCGCAGAGTTCCAGCTCTATTTCCAAAAGCAGGGCAGGTTCACGGCGGGGACATCTGTTCACTATGGGCCCTCAATTTTAACAAGCGATGCGGAGCATCAGCACTTAGCAAAAGGGCTAACTGTCGGAATGCGATTTCATTCGGCACCAGTAATCCGTCTTGCCGATGCAAAGCCTGTACAACTGGGGCATATGCTAAAAGCTGATGGCCGTTGGCGTATTCTGGCATTCGCGGGAGAGAACAACGATCTACAAAGCCTATGCAGCTATTTAGGGTCACATTCATCACCGATTAGCCGCACAACGCCAGCCGGTGCTGATATCGATTCAGTAATTGACTTGCGCGCGGTTTATCAGGCCCCACATCGCGATCTTGACCTGCGTGACCTTCCCGCGTTGCTTTTGCCAAAAAAGGGCAAATATGGGCTGACTGACTATGAGAAAGTATTTTGTGCGGATTCCGGATCAGACATATTCGACATGCGCGAAATCAACCGGACGGAAGGGTGCATCGTCATCGTGCGGCCCGATCAATATGTCGCTAGCGTTCTACCCTTGAACGCTCATCAAGAAACTACCGCGTTCTTTGACCGCGTTCTGCTGCCACAGGTAGGGGATCGGCTTATCAGATAGGCTTTTGCGCCAACTGCCACTTGATCCGCACAAAGCCCATTTGCAGGGCAAGACCCAGAAACACATAGCCCATATCGAAGACCCAAGGATCGTAAATCAAAGCGGCCTTGATCGACTGACCAAGGATCGACAACACGGTCCCTAGCGCAAAACAGGCCAATCCAAACCGCCCCATCAGTTCGACAGGCCAAACCCAGCGACTGGCGGATAAACGTGTCACCCAACTTTGGGTGGACAGGAAATAGGCCAACGCCAACAGATGCAGCAATCGCGGTGCTGCAAGGAAGGTTTTGTCGAACTCGGTAATGTAGAAAGGGAACCCGTGGTCACGCAAAAATGCCAAACCCGCGCGCCCATAGAACTGAACGATCTCGATCTTCATCCAAGCCAGAACAAAAATGAGAAACGCCAAAGACAGCCATTTTGCCCAAGCAACATTTGGCACCAACCGTTGACCCGACTTCAGCCGCATCCCTGTGCCCAAGCCAATAGCGAACAAGAGTTGCCATGCGAACGGATTGAAAAACCAACCCCCTTCGTTAGGAAACGCAGGAATATTCAACCGTGTTTCGCCGGTAACAATCCACAAAACAACTGACCCGGCCAGCATGGCCCACATGTTTCGCTGGGCGATCAGAATCATCACGGGCGTCATCAGAAGCAGCGCCGCGTACATCGGCAAAATATTGAGATAGCCAAATTGATGGCCCAAAGTAGCTATCCCGATCGTGGCTTGGACAGGCGCTTTCATCCATGGGCCAACATTGTTTATGCCCCACATTTTGTCGGCATCAAACCAATACGCAGCACCCAGCATGATCGCCAAACTGACAATTGTGATCACCAGATGCACCGAATACAGCGTCCAGGCCCGCCCCCAACATTTCACCACAGCACGCCAAAGCGGCAGGCGGTCAAAGGCCGCTGGATAGGCCAAACCCGCAGCCATGCCAGACATGAAAACAAACCCTTCGGCAGCGTCCGAAAAGCCAAAGTTACGGTTCGTAATAAGCTCAAGCGGGTTGCCCGGGACGTGGTTGATGAAGATCATCACAAGAGCCAGACCCCGAAAAAAATCGAGACGCGGATCGCGAGCGGACATGGGGAGGCGTGTTGAAGTCATAGGTCCAGACATCTTATGCAGGAATTTTCGCGGCTGGGGCCGTTTGTGTCGCGGATCCAACGGGGGCTTGGGACCATTCGTTCATAATCCTTTGATGATCCGAAACGACCGGAGGCAAACACTGTTCCTCGGGAGTAAGAAAGACCGCCCCCTCTGACGGCTGCGAGGTGATCCAAATCACCAAAGGTGCCAATACTAGGGGGATGCCGATAGGCAAAACCCAAAGCATTAGATCAGCGGCAAAAAGATGCGTGAGTAATATCACCGCGATGCCCCAAAGTTGAATCCACCACCCTGCCGAAAATGACTCTGGCAGTGTGAGTTGGCCGTCGCCGCGTGTCTGGGCTGGCCACCCGCCGTCGCGCCCACTTAAGACCTGCAGGACCGCCCGCGTCTGCCACATCAGCATTATGGGCGCGTTGATCGAAGACATCAAAAGTTCACGAAGCATCCCGCGCATCGCGTTGAACGTACCGCCGAATTGCATCACCCGCCCCCGCAGTGCGGCATCCAGCAAGATCAACACTTTGGGAAGGACCAAAAGTCCAAACACACCGACGGCAACGCCAACAGCTTTCGAGGTTTGATCAGAGGGGAAAACCGGAAACAGCTGAAAGGCTTCGGGAAAAAAATCCGGTTCGGGTGCTGTCGCGGAGGCATAGAGGTTAGAGGCCAGAAACATCATCCAGAACAAGGGAGCGATATAGCTTAGAATGCCTTGAAATAGCGCGAACCTTGACCAAGCTCTTAGTCCAGGTGCAGAAATCACACGGATGTGTTGCAAATTACCCTGACACCAACGCCGATCACGCTTGGCAAAATCGATCATATTCTCTGGCCCTTCTTCAAAGGAACCATCAAGATCTGGATCAACCCGGACGGACCAACCCGCGCGTGCCAAAAGCGCCGCTTCTACGTAATCGTGGCTCAAGATATGCCCGCCAAAAGGGGGTGGCCCGGAAAGTTCGGGCAACGCGCAGCTTTCGGTAAATGCCTGCACCTTAACCAAGGCATTGTGGCCCCAAAATGCGCCTGTTGACCCCTGCATTGCGGCCTGACCTTGGGCAAAAACCGGTGAATAAAATCCGGCGGCAAATTGCATGGCCCGCCCAAAGCGTGAGTGCGCGTTGATGATACGCGGCAAGGTTTGTAGCAGACCTAGTTCCGGATCGGCCTGCATCCGGCGTACCATTTCCGCCATCGCAGCCCCATCCATCAGGCTGTCAGCATCCAGGATCAGGGCAAAATCGTAGTTCGCACCCGACGTTTCAAAGAATTCCTGAATATTACCGGCTTTGCGTCCAATATTGCGACTGCGGCGGCGGTAAAAGAACCTTGGTGCTTTGCCGTCCGCTTTGCGCACATCCTGTCCGCGGTTGTCCCAGAGGTGAACAAACCAGCGCTCTTCTTCTTCTGCTAAATCTGCATTTTGTGTGTCTGATAGAATTGCAAAATCAAAATGGTCCGCCAGCCCAAGGCGCAGGATCGCATCGTCCATGGCAGCCACCCTCGCAAAAACCGCTGCGGGGTCTTCGTTGTAGACCGGCATCAGAACGGCAGTTCGGGTGATAATGGGCGTTGTCATGGCTGGTGCGGGTCTTCGCATTGCGATTAACCCCTCGACCGATTGCATCGCCCCCCATGCCAACCAAAACGTAGTGATAAAAACCAAAACTGCGCGCACACCGTCGACCATTTGATAGCCGTCTGCAGCACCAAACTGGAGAAACAGCGCCGCGGCCCCGGCCCCAAGGCCGATGCTCATCAACAAAGCAAAGGCCCGTGCCGAAAGCACGCCACCCAAGGGCCCTTTATTGGTCATCTGTTAGCGGCCGCGCGCCGCAAGGCCAAAGCTGTGCATGATCACGGACAACAGTCGACCAAGACTGCTTTCTGCAGCATCCGCCATTGTGCCTCGCGAAACTTCAATCACCTGCCTGGGCATCACCATGGGCGCATTGGGCAAAGTGCCATCAGACAGGATCATTGCCTTGCGGGCTTGATACTCAGATGGATCGGATGTGGTACTTTGGGTCATCATTCGCGCATCCATTGGTAAATCCAAGTTTCAGTTAATTTTCGGCCAAAACCCGCAACATGGGCGACTAGTTCCACCAAACGTTCATTTTTCCCATCCACGTCAATAACGAGGCGCCACTTGGTCGTGTTTTCGATCTTGGACAAAGCAACGTGTTGGATTTTGCCATGTGACAAGGTCACGACAGGCTCCATCTTGGCGTCAGCAGGAAGGCCAGCCATTAATCCGCCATCAAAGTCGATAACGAATTTTCTCAGAGATGCCTTGGCACCTGATACGCCCGACGTGCCGCCCTGCCCCGCCAATGTGTTCACAATCCATGCGCGATCGCCGTCTCGGTTGGTGCCAAGCGTTCCCCAACGCAAGCGGTATGAATACTCGCGGCTTTCGCCCGCACGCGGTTTCTCCGACGGCACCCAAAAGCTGACAATGTTGTCGTTTCCCTCGAGGTCAGAAGGAATTTCGACCAAACGGATCGCGCCGGCACCCCAATCTCCAATGGGTTCAACCAAAACCGAAGGGCGATCTTGGTACTGCGCGCCGGCATCTTGGTAGTCTACAAAATCACGATCCCGCTGGATCAGGCCAAAGGACTTGAGGTTCGGTTCGTTCAAATAGGTGCTGGCCAGACGCGGTGGATTGTTCAGCGGGCGCCACAGCACATCCCCGTCCGTGCGCACCACCATCAAAGCGTTGCTGTCATGGACCTGAGGACGGTAGTCGTCGAAGGTATGGCTGTTTTTTTCGTCAAACAGAAACATTGATGTCAACGCAGCCACGCCTAGCTGCTCTACGTCCTGACGGAAGTGCAGTTTGGCTGTCACATCGATAACCGTTTCAGCGCCTGGGCGAATAACAAAACGGTAGGCACCTGTGCAAGACGGGCTGTCAAGCGAAGCATACATTACAACGGATTCTTGACCGACATCCGGTCGTTCCAGCCAAAACTCGGAAAAGCGGGGGAACTCCTCTTCGCCGCCTAGCCCTGTATTGATCGCAAGCCCGCGCGCCGACAGGCCATAGCTGCTGTCACGGGCCAAAGCGCGAAAATAAGACGCCCCGACAAAGGCGATGAGTTCGTCGAACATATCGGCCCGATTAAGCGGAGTATTCAATCGGAACCCTGCCACACCGGGCAGTTGCGCATGATGTGGCACGCGAGGGGCAAGATCGTCGTAATATAGGAAATCGTCCGTGGAAAAATCCATCGGTGTTTGAACGCCGTCCACAACCTCATGAACCGCTACGGTCTGCTTATAAAGCCACCCCGGGTGGAACGCGTGCAACCGAAACAAAACCCCGTCATCTGCCCAACGCGCACGTTTCGGATCAAACTGGATTTTGCGGTAATCATCATAATCAAGGTCTGTGATGACTTCGGGTGCGTCAGGGGTTGGAACATATTCCGCCTCGGCCGCCTCTTGCATACGCGCGTCAAGCCAATCGAATGAAAACGGCTGAGGTCCGGCAGGTTCAGGCGTCACCGTGTTTGGTCTACCCGAACTGTTTTCAGTTTCTGGCTCAGACGCAACAATTTCCTGAGCGAGCGAACTGCGTGCAAAGGCCACGGCAGCAACTGAGCTGGTGAGAGCGCCTAAAAGAGCGCGGCGATCAAGTTGGAATAGGTTTGTTTCGGGGGACCTAGGTTTAATAGACATTGAAACCCAATAACTCAGTTCTAGAAAAATGGCTTACTGCCCGCACGACTCATTCGCAGGACAAATCCATATCAAGTGTTCCATTATGTTCGCTTGCGCTGCACCGCCACATAAATATGTCGAACCGATTGAGAACAGGCGAGTTTTTGCGAACACACGTCGGGTAAACTGGCGGTTTTCAGCGTGCAAGCGCAATCTTTGTGCAGTCAGGTTCATTTTGAGCGAAAGACACGCGATGCCGTCGCTTTACACCAATATCCGAAAAGCACTGGCGATCCCGGGAGGACTCGAACCCCCAACCCCCTGATTAGAAGTCAGGTGCTCTATCCAGTTGAGCTACGGGACCGCTGTAAAATGCTCATACCTATTTTGGCACCGATGTTCAAAGCTAAATATCATTAAAAGCGTCAGGCTGCAGGTCTTGCCAAAATGCTTTGATCGCAGAGGTGTTTAGCGCCGACATCCAGCCATGCCGTTCAAAGTCGGCGCGTGCATCCGCACTATCGATCATCGACATGAACAGCCTGCGGTCTGCATCGCGTTGCGTTGGGGTGCGAGCCGCGACAAGATCACGAATCCGTTCCAACACCTTAGCACGAGCGCTGGTCGGTCTTTTTCGAGGGGCTTCGGACTTAAAATCGTCCCTCAGCGCCGCTGTCAGGTATCCCACCGGGTTTTGCACGCCCCCCTGCCCCGCCACATAGGTGATCTTGTCGCCTACGTGATCCTCGCCGTGTTGGGCAATCCATTGGCGCGCCAAACGATCACTGACTCCCAAGGTCAGGAGCTGACTATAAACGTCTGATTTACGCACCCCTTCACCATCATCTAGATCCAGAATAGCAAGCTGGGGGTTTTCGGTGATCTTGAACCTGATATCTGTGACAGCACGCCCGCGTTTGCGAATTTCAGGTGTGACCACAATGTTTGACGTTTTGTTTACCTCAGCTACAGCAGGTTTGATGATTTTGGCGTTCAGTTGTTTATAAACTGCGTAGTAGGCGCTGTCTTCGACACCCATAAGTCTGCGAAAAAGATCAAGCGACCACCAGCCCGTACTACCCGTCCGAACAAAGCGATAACAGTTCTCGTAAAGAGCCAGAGCATGGCCACTAGTGAACCGGCGCTGAATATTCAAATTGATCAGCGCAAAGACTTTCGGATCATTCAATTTCGACGCTAATGCAGGTGAATATGCATATTCGCACACGCCGCCCTTCAGCTTGGCATAGCTGAGCAGACTGGACACGCCCCATTCTTGCTGGCCCTTGTCGTCGAGCATATCCCACTCTGCGACGGTCTCGGCCAGACCGCGCAACGATTGCTTAAGTGTATCCATATCATTGGAATTATAGCCGATCATCAGAGACAAGGTGCGCGCATCGATCATGTGGACTTGCTGGCTAGTCAGGGTGTCATAGGCGTTCAGCAGCAACACATTGCTAAGCTTGCGTTGCAGCAACGTCAGCTTGCCCGACACATGGATCGCCGCCACGTGCTTTTTCACCGATCCCCGCCGCAGCGCGCCAGTTAACTTGTCTTTCGGGATATCTACATCTTGCCGTTTCATCGCTCTGCCTTTTGGCTGTCGGATTCGCGTCCGATCTGTTGCCTCATATGCAGTTTGCGTTAAAAGGAACCTCAAAGCAATACGGCGATGGGTTCCTTTAATGGCAGCTCTGGCAGCGGTAATATCTGGCTCAAAGGTGCCAATCTACGGGATGTGCTAAAGTTCCCGTTTACCAAATAGACCCTAATTGGGGCAAAATAGACCCTAAATATCGGCTAACTGCAGATCGATACCCTTCTTCCTGCGAATCGGCGCCATTTCTACCGTATTCAGGCACCCCTAACCCTGTTCACAGGTACCCTTCATCCTGAATGAGGGTACCGAAGTGCGCTTAAGTATATGATTGTTATGAACTTACCAGCAGTAAACATCTTAAAGAGACTAAAGACTCTTACACTATATGTGACGTTATTTTGGCTGAATTGTGCAGGTAATACATAAATCATGGAATTCAGATTCACATCAGGGTTGTGATGTGCGATAGATAAGCGGATACTCACTTGTTTCGCATACATGGCCGAGGACATATGTCATCAACTCCCAAAGCACCAACTCCTTCGTATTTCAATATCGATCCCGAGGCAGCGGCAGCCCGCCTGTCTGATCCTATCGATACAGCACGATTCGCGAAAGCGGCGGCATTTGCAGGTAAGGGTCGGGATGATCTAGCCCGTCGCGGATATGCACCCGATGGCAAGAAGCGGCTGCGCAAGTTTTCAACATGGGAGATTTGCCGTTATCTGCTGGACGTGGCACCTGCCCATTTGCGCCGAGTCTTGAAAGGACATCCGGATCTACCCCAAGGCAGTGGGGAGGCCGGGTCAAGGTGGTTCACCCTTGAAGAGGTGTTGCAACTACGCGAACATTTCGCAACCGAGGGTGCGTCGAACAAACAATACAAATCTTGGCGTCCTGAAGGATTGCCAGCCAAGATCATTTCAGTCGCTAATTTCAAAGGGGGCGTTGGAAAAACCTCGACTTGTGCACATCTAGCAATGTCTGCTGCTTTGGACGGGTACAGGGTATTGGTTATCGATCTCGATAGCCAAGGCTCACTGACGTCAATCATGGGGGGAAGTGTGCCCGACGAATGGTCAACTGCTTTCCCTTTGCTGGCCAAGGATTTTGCCCGCCACTTGCAGGCTGAAAACTCAGTTCGAAAGGCGCGTGGCGCACCTGAGCTTCCCTTGGATGAAACTCTGACTGAAAGCCTCAAGGTTTCGCCGCGAAACCTTATTCAACCAACGCACTGGCCTAATATTGATCTATTAGGTGCTCAATTGAATCTGTACTGGGCGGAATTTCAGGTGCCCGTATGGCGGATGCAGGTAAAATCTTGGCCCCTGTGGGACGCGCTAACCAACGCACTGTCATCTGAGGGTGCGCTTGATGACTATGATCTTATATTCATCGACACGCCCCCTGCCCTTGGGTATCTGACCATTAACGCCCTGGCTGCCGCTGACATTTTGCTGGTGCCTCTTGGCGCATCCTTCCTTGAATTTGATTCCACAGGCAGGTTTTTTGACATGCTCTATTCGACCTTTGCCAGTATCGAGGAGGGCGAAAACCGCATTCGCCGCCAAGACGGACTGTCAGAAATGAAGTTTGAGTGGGACGCGGTGCGGGCGCTGATTACCCGCTTTGATGCGGGCCAGCAAACGGATCTGGCCAATGTGATACAGGCCTATTTTGGCGACTTCATGACGACTTACCGGCAAGAAGTGACGGCAATGGTTGGTCAGGCGGGTGAGCAGGTGAATGGCATTTACGAGGCCGACTATCGTGAGTTTAACCGGGATACATACGTTAGAGGTCGAGAGACATTTGACCGCACCTGGGCTGAAGTCAAAGAGGTTGTGCTGGGCACATGGTGGCGCGATTTGCAGGCGCTAAAGCAAGAGGATGAGAACAATGGCGAAGCGTAGAAAACTAGAAGCCCCTTCTGCGGATGATATGACTCGCATCGAAGAGGAGTTTCGCCGCGAAACCCCTGCCCGCTCGGCTGCACCAATCGCGCAAGTCGCTGCTGATACGGCGGAAGCATACCAAACCGGAACGACCGAAGAGCGTGCCGCACGCGCCCGAGACAGCGCCGAGGCTCAAAAGTTTCGTGATGCCGACGCTGCTGGCTTGCTGATCTTCGAAATACCGATCGACGAAATCGAGCCCTTGTCCATGCAGCGCGACAGAACCGTGCTGGACCAGGAGGCAATGGACGAGCTTGAGCATTCGATCAACGCTAACGGGCTTCGGATGCCTATTGAGGTATATGCGCTAAAGGCGTCTCCATCTGGCAGAAAGTATGGATTGCTGTCGGGCTATCGGCGATTGATTGCGCAACAAAACCTGTATGCACGAAGTGGCGATGCCAAGTTCAAGGCCATTAGGGCTGTGTTGCGGGATCCCAATCAGATGGGTGGCGCATTCGTTGCCATGGTCGAAGAAAACGAGATCCGCCAAGACCTAAGCCATTACGAACGGGGCCGCATCGCAGCAATCGCTGCACAACAGGGCGCGTTCAGTTCAACTGAGGATGCTGTGGCTCAGATGTTTGCCGCAGCGTCAAAAGCCAAGCGGAGTAAGATCCGGTCTTTCGCGATGATCTTTGAAGAACTTGGCGATATGCTAGAATTCCCAGAATCCATGCGTGAAAAGGACGGCCTGCGCTTGGCCGCTGGACTAAGGGCAGGTGCCGAAGCAAGCCTGCGTGACGTACTAGGTGCGGGGCAGGGGGGCGACGCCAAGAGCGAGTGGGCTTTAATCGAGAAGGTGCTTTCCGAACTCCAGAACAAAGCACTTGAGCCTAGCCGAGGCGGACGCCCTAGATCGCCAGCACCTACATCGGATTGGAAGGGAAGCGGCGCAGTTACCACCTCCACCGGTGTGACCCTAAAATGCGAGGTAGATACCAAGGGTTTCCTGATCCGCTTTAGCGGTATGGGGATGTCTGCAGATACGATCGAGACAATCATGATGGATATTCGCGATAAACTGGAGAAGGCTGACCGTAGCCAGCAATAAACTCCAAGGGTTTCCACGGAAATATCCGCGCCTTGGGAATCAGCAATGCTGAAATTTTGAAACTGACGGGCACTCGCTTCGGGGCATTAGTTGCACGCCGAATTGTGACGCGCCGCACCACCGTCT
>CBDTUA010000026.1:0-46774 GCA_965363735.1 uncultured Sulfitobacter sp.
CCGTTGAAATCTAAGCGTCGGGGCCGTCCGTCGAGGACGGCCCTTAGCGGACCTTAATCTTTAAGGTTGGCGCTGCAGTGCAGCTGAGCAAAAGCTGTCATTGGTTGAAGACGGCGTGTTTTGACTAGGAGATGACAATGTTAGCCACCTATTTTTGTTGCCGCATTTCGCTTTGGAGGTGCGATTTTCGACGTTCAACGAAAGCAATACCTCCTTCATTTCGCACATTGATCAGGGCAGTTGGAATCCCGATGCGTTTCCCGTTTGGTAGGACATTTTCATGAGCCCGACGTAAGTGTGGGATTGGGGTTACGTGAGACCCTTCGCGAACTGCTGTGTTTTTTGCAGAACCGAGCGCAGTAAGATACTCAGATGCATCAACGTTATAATGTGAAAGTATCGTAGCTTTACCTTTTCGCTTGCGTCGTGCGTTTTCAATTTCTGGAGCACGCTTGAGGTCGATGCTGCATCCACGGGTGTTGAGCGTATGGTCGCTTCCCGCTTTCGCTTCGGAACCTGGAGGACCTTCTGCACGAGCGAGGCATCGACATCAGCCACGAAACGGTTCGGTTTTGGTGGAACAGATTTGGCCCAATATTTGCCGCTGAAATTCGCAGGAGAAGGGTTGATCGAATCCGGTCGGGGGCACACTGGCAGTGGCATCTGGATGAGGTATTCGTTAAGATTACCGGCGAGACGCGCTATCTTTGGCGGGCTGTGGACCACGAAGGTGAAGTCCTGGAAAGCTTCGCTACGAAGCGCCGGGATCGCGAGGCAGCATTGAAATTGGTCAGGAAAACCATGAAACGCCATGGGCGTGCACATAACTTCGTCACCGACAAGCTAAGTTTCTAGGGCGCGGCAATGAAGGTCATCGGCAATGTTGACAAACAGGAAACCGGCCGTTGGCCTAATAACCGGGCGGAGAATTCCCACCAGCCATTTAGACGTAGAGAGCGGGCCGTGCTTCGCTTTAGACGGATGCGAACTTTACAGAAATTCGCCGCCGTTCACGCTTCAGTCCTCAACCATTCTCTCGGGGAGCGCCACCTCTCCAGGCGAACAGATTTGAAGCTGAACCGGGCCGCTGCTCTGGTCGAGTAGCGCGGCATCTGCGTAGCCCAACAGTTTGATTTCTCTGGAGCGCTGAGACTGGTTCGCAATCATCTCACAGCACGAACCACCTTAAACGCGCAGCGCCAGGTATTGCCGCCTCTATTGTTCGCGGAACGCACGGGTCATGCTGTCGGCGATTGGCTTTGCAAGGTACTGTGCAAAGGTCCGTTCTGCGGTTTGGATCATGATCTGCGCTGGCATGCCGGGCGTCGGGGTGAAATGCCGAACGCGGCGAATTTCTTCAACAGAGAGAGAAATTCGGGCAACGTAAACCTCTGTCGGAACACCTGTCGACGTGTCGGTAATTGAATCCGCTGAGACATAGAAAACCTCTCCGTTCAAGACCGGGGTCGTGCGCTGGTTCAGGGCCGTTAGACGTACTGTCGAGGGTTGGCCGGTCCGAACGCTGTCGATATCGTCACGGGGGATTTGTACTTCTATGATCAGCGGTTCGCTCTCGGGCAGGATCTCAAGAATTGGCCGGCCGCTTTCCACCACACCTCCAGCGGTGTGATAGTAAAGCCGCACGACAGTGCCAGAGACCGGTGCCAGCACATCGGCGCGTTCGCGTATGTTCACAGCAGTCCGGGCCTGTTCGCGTACCCCGTCCAGTTCGCTTTGAATCGTCTGCAAGTTATCAAGTGCGGTTTGTCCGTAGCGCCCCAGCGTTTGTGCGATCTGTTGTTCGTACTTCAAACTGATCTGGGCGATCTCGTCTACTTCAGCTTCGAGCCGCCCAATCTGACCTTCCGCTTCAATCAATGTCAGTTGGATTGATGACACGTCAGATTGCCGGACCAAGCCGCGATCAAGCAGGGATTTCTTGTCGTCCAGTAGGCTTCCCAGAATGGCTAATTGGCGGTTTTGTGCATTAAGCTGAGTACTATAGCCGATCTTGCGAATATCAAGCGCTTCGATATTGCGTTGCAGAAGGCCAATGTCGCTCTTGACCGCCGCTTCAGCGACTTGAAATGCAATCATCTGCCCATTGAGGATTGCAGCGATTTCATTGTCGACGCGGGCCGCTGTCAGGTGGGCCGGAAATTCCAGCGCCTCTTTGCGGTTATACTGGGCAAGCAAACGTGCCTCTGTTGCTTCAAGCCGGGCTTGGCGCAGGGCAAATTCACGTTCGCTGTTCGCGGCCGCGGTTTGATCAAGACGCAGCAGGATTTGGCCAGCGTTCACATGGTCGCCTTCGCGAACGTTGATTTCCTGAATGATCCCGCCTTCAAGGTGCTGCACGATCTTGTTTTGTCCAGTCGCAACGAAACTTCCTTGGGCAATGATGGCTGCGGCAAGCGGTGCTTTGAACGCCCAAATGCCAAAGCCGCCGAAGGTTACGATCATCAACAAAAAGCTGACGAGTACATGCCATTTGATCGAACGCGGTACGGCTGCGTACCATTCGGGTTCGGTTGTATTGACGGTTACAAGGCTCATTTCTGCACCTGCTTGGGGGCTTTGCGGCCAGCCAGTTTTTCAAGGACAGCTTGGCGTTCACCAAACATCTGGATGGTACCATCAGCCAGCAGCATGATCTTGTTGACCGAGCTGAGTAGCGATGGTTTTTGGGTAATTACGACGACTGTGATCTTGTTTTCTTGCGCATGTTTCACTGCGCGTGCCAGTGCCTTGTCACCATTGGTGTCGAGGTTTGAGTTGGGTTCGTCCAACACCACAAACCGCGGGTCGCCAAAGAAAGCACGTGCAAGAGCGATCCGTTGTTTTTGCCCGCCAGACAGGGGTGATCCGTCGGCGGCGACAACGGTCTCATAGCCCTGCGGTAGATTCGCGATCATCTCGTGAACGTCCGCAAGGCTGGCTGCTTTGAAAATATCCGCGTCGGTCGCGTCTTCGCGCATCCGGCCGATGTTCTGTTTGATTGTGCCTGGAAAAAGCTGCACATCTTGCGGCAGATAGCCGATGTTTTCGCCCAACTGGCGCGGGTCCCAGTTGCGCAGGTCCATGAGGTCCAGCCGCACGTTACCAGAGGTTGGCACCACTGAGCCCACAAGCATTTTGCCCAGCGTCGTCTTACCTGCACCTGAATTGCCGATCACAGCCAGCGTTTCACCGGGATTGAGCGAAAAGCTGATCCCGTTCAACACCACTTGTTTCGTCCCGCCGGGGACATACAAAAGGCGCTCGACGTCAAGCCGTCCTTCGGGCTGTGGCAAATTCAGGCGTTCGAATTGAACTTTCGAGTTGGTCAAAAGCGCGTGGATCCGATTGTAGGCCGAACGCGAGATGGAATAGGAATTCCACCCTTCGATAGAGCCTTCGATGGGGGCCAGCGCGCGGCCCGCGATGATCGATGCGGCGATCACCATGCCGCCGGTGATCTGCCCATCAATGGCGAGGTATGCCCCCCAACCCAGCATTGCGACCTGAGTGAGGAGGCGGATGATCCGTGACGCAGCGGCTGTTACGATATTGCGGTCCTGGGCCCGCACTTGTGCTGTGAGCGAGTTTGCCGTGTCACGCCCCCAGATTGTCACCGTCTCGGGGATCATGGCGAGCGCGTTGATAATCTGCGAATTCCGGGCCATTGAATCGAGATGCATGTTTGCTTTCGACTGGGCCATATTTGCTTCGGCAAAGGGCTTTGAAGTGATCCGTTGGTTGATAATCGCAACGACGAGTAACAGCAGGCTGGTCCCCACGACGATGGAGCCCAGGTGCGGATGCACAAAGAATATCGCAACAATAAAGAGCGGGGCAAAAGGCACATCAAGGAACGAAATCAGCGTGCCAGACGTCAGAAAGCCCCGGAGGGTTTGTAAGTCACCTAATGTCTGATATTCGCGACCGGTACCATGCTGCGATGCATGCGCTGCCGAACTGAGGATGGGCGCGCCAAGCTGCACTGCGACTTCTACGGCAGTGCGCATCAGGATGAAGCGGCGAAATGCGTCAAATATCGCCTGAAACACAACCGCTCCAACGATAATGATCGTCAACATGATCAGCGTATCAACGGACCGGCTGGTTAGAACCCGGTCGGATATCTGGAAGAGGTAAATCGGGATCGCGAGGATCAGCAGGTTGGTCGCACAGGTCAGTACCAAAACCGCAACTAGGTTACGCTTGACGGCACGAATTCCCATTTTGAGGCTGTTGCCGAAGTCATCTTCGCGCAACCGTTTATGGAATTTAGGGGGAGGGCCACCTCGGCCACCGCCGTTTGCAGGCGGATTACCATCGGGGTTCTTGACCTTGATCGGCCCGGTGTCTCCTTCGATGATGGGGCCGGAAATATCGCCGGGTGAACTTTCGCGCGCTTCTGTCTGTGGTTGCGCTTTTTGAGCTGGCTGCACTTCGCTATCCAGCGATGCCTTTATTTTGACCTGATCGTTCATTGGCGAAACATCCTGTTCTTGCTGAAGATCGGGTATTGGTAGCGGTGAGGGTTCTTCTATCGGGGCTTGGGTTTTTTGTTCGTGTGGCACCGCGACGTTGGCACAGTTCCTGCGAAAAGGTACTTCGCTGACGAAATTATTCAGGGCTGCCCCGTCGGCCACGCGTTGGTCAACAGTGAGATAGAGCGCCATCGTCGACTTAGCGGCGGTGAGCGTCGGGTGGCTTGGGGTCACCTTGGGCGCGGTAAAAGTTAGGCGGCTTGGGGTCGACCTAATCGGCGCATCCATGTCTTTGTCGGAAGGGCTATAGTGTTTCAATGAACTGCCTTTGCCTCGGTGATAATCTATTTCTAGCTCAACATGTTTTGCATAATGTCGGATTGGCTGAACGCGTCGTCGATCATGCCATTGGTCATCGCGGCTATGTCATCGCCCATCGATTTCGCGTTGATATCATCGGTAAGAAAGGCAACCGCCTCATTCGTAAGATCGGCGATTGAGCTGCCTGTTTCTAACACGTCAGTATCCATTAGATTGGCCTGATAGATCAGAGCGTCCGAATAGGTGTCGCCTTGCGCCATCACGACACTGTCTATGCCGTTGTCTCGAATGGCCGCGAAGTTTGCAGCCAAGTTTGACCCGGTCGTGATCTGGATCTGCTCTTGCAAAGCGGCGGCAAAGTCGTCGCGCGCAAGATGAACCTGATCGGCGTCGCCAAGGACGTTTTGTTGGTCGACCATATTCACGGTTGTGAAGTCGCCATCAATGTAGAGAACCCGCAGCAATTCAGTGCCTGCAAATGCGGGATCTTCGAGAACTTCTTTTGAGATGTCGTCGTTCCCATTGGCAAAGCCATCGAGGACGTCAGCATAGATCTGCGAGATCGCCGCATCCGTATCTTGGCCAATGGTTTCGATCGATGCCTGATTATAGGCAAGATTATCGCCTGTTGAGATGGCAGGAGCAGGTGTGGAGGAGGGACCCACTTCATCGGCAGCAGGGATGGCATCTGTCGCTTCAATCGGTGCTGCTTCTGGTGGCGCGGCATCGGCTGGCGCGGCATCGGGCACACCACTTGTCGCGGCTGCTTCTTGCGAAGAACCGTCGATCGCTGATCCCGTCACTTCAGTCGGTTGCGCCGTGGCCGTTTGTGCCGCGGTAACGTGTGAAGCATCAATCTTTTGTTGTGGTGCCACGCTATGTGCTGCGACCTGCGTTGGCTCATCTTCTATACTTTGGATTGAAGTCGGGCCTGCCGCTGCCTCAGAAACTTCCGGTACGTCTGAAACTGATACCATCTTGGTCGCGGCGACCTGCTCTGGGGCGAACGTATCGACGACATCGCTGTCCAGAATGATATTCAGCTGATTAACCAGATTGATGTCGATAAGGTTGCCGCCAACCAGGATCAGATCATACTGATAGCCAAATTCGTGTGCATCGAAGATGTTGCTGAGGGCATTTTCGCCCAGACCCAAGAACATTGCGGCCCCAGAGAATGTAACGATAGCCTGATCATTGTCGGTCGTGAATGTGTGCTGTTTGACCCAGTTGATCTGGGTCACCGGGCCGTCATAGCGCACAACGGTCCAATTTGCAGGAGCGTTGGCAAAACTGGGCGCGGTCGGGGTAATTGTGCCGGTTGCATCCTCAGCTTTCGCTAGCGCTTCCGCTTTTGCGGCGGCGACGGATTTGACGGCGATTGCTGCCGCGTTGGCCGCCATTGACGATTGATCCGCCAAATTGGTCGGCGAAAGCGCGTTGGTAATGCTGTCATGGTCGATGATGACATTCACCTGGGAAATGGCGTCCATGCGTATCACGTTGCCCGCAACAGCGAACACGTCAGCATCAAGCCAGTTGGAAGTAATCGACGCTGTGTTTACCAGCGTGTTGGCACCCGCCACAACTGTATGACCATCGTCTACCTTGTAGGGGCTTTCGCCTTTGTCGAAGTCCTGCGAAAAATCGTGGCCATCTGTGGTGGGATCGTGGGGTTCCGCGTCGGCCTCTGCTTCAGCACGTTTTTCCGCGATGTAAGCAGGAAGCAATTCCTCGAATGGCGTAAATTCTGCGACGGCCACACCGTCCGCAAAATGCCCTTGGGCGTCTTCGCCGATCAAAACGGACGTTGAAAGAGGCCCGCTAACCCCGGCTACAAGCGCCTGTGCGCTAACCTGAATTTCGGAAAAAAACATTGACCAATCGGCAGACGTTGGCAGCAACTCCATATTGAGGGGGCTGAGTTGTGAAGCCGCTGTATAAAGATTCTGAAGCGTTTCGATCAAGCTTTCGACAGCTTGAAAACTATGAGTGCTCACTGCGCCAAAACTGTCGTTGTCGGAGAGAACGTTTATCTGATAAGTCACTTGCGCCATTGAACTTGGAGGCGGGATAATGAAATTTGGGGTACCCTCAGATGAATTGTCGACCGGCGCAGTCAGATTTTCAGTCTGGTCGAGATGCGGAGCGGGCGCAGAGAGCCCGTCGGGACGACCGACCTCATCCGCCAATGCAACCTGGTCAAATTCTGGGGGTGGCTTCACAAAGGAAGCAGGCTGAAATTTGACGCCAACGTCAACGTCTTCCAGCTTAAAAAATTCCTTGGCTTTGAGGCTGTGCAGATCGATCGCGTTTGCGTCGTCCTCTGCGGCTTTGATGGCGCGGAACTTATCGTAGTCGGCACGCATGCGGCCTTCTTGTTCGAATTGTTCGAATGCGCCGATAAAGTGGGCGATCTTTTCGGTAATGGCGTCCATCGACATAATAATAACCTCTGAAATAAAACGATGGTCAGAAACTGACCGGAGGTCTGCGTCGTCACGTTTGCCTAGTAGGCGTATCGTAGTTCCGGGGGGCGAACGGATCGCCCCCCGGAGGTTTTTCTTAGCCTTCGTCGCTGTCGTCTCCAACGTAGCTGGAGCTGAACGAACCGCCGACGACGTTCATGTCGACCGTGTTGCCCAGAACGTTGGCACCCATCACGATGCTCTGGTTGAACGCAGAGACATCGATTGCTGCTGCGGCAGAGGCGTAGGATTCGCCGGTGACATAACCGTCATCACCGTTGGCCGAGCCCCATGATCCGGCATCGCCGCCAGCACCGCCGGCACCATTGGTAGCTGTGCCACCCATGCCGCCAGTGTTTGTGCCAGCTAAGGCGTCACCGACTGCGGCTGCACCGCCTGTCGCATCACCGGAATTTCCGGAGTAGGCGGATGAAGTACCACCTTCGCCGCCGGTACCAGCGTCTGCCGAAACATCACCCGAGGATGTCGCGTCAGCAGAGGATGTGGCGCTGTTGCCTGTTCCGCCACCAGCACCGGTCGTCACATCGGTGTCGTTGTCGGTGTAGCTTTCGGCCAAGGCGTCAGCCGCGATTTCCGACAGACCACCATAGCCACCGTCACTGTCGGCATAACCGTCAGTCGTGGTGTCCGTGGTGTTTGTGTTCGTCGAACCGGTGTTCCCACCATCGCCGCTTGCGGCGTCCGAAGTTGCACTGCCGTTGCCGTTCACATCCGATGTCGTAGATGCGTTAGTGGCACCAGATGCACCACCCGTTGCTGCGCTGTCACCGACACCGGATGCAGTCACATCGGCATCGTTAGTCGCAGTCCCGGCTGCACCGTCCCCGGATTCGGAGTCTGTGTAACCAGAGGCAGCGTTTGTGGCGTCATCGTCTGTCGCCGCGTCGGCTGCCGCACCAGCACCACCGGTGCCTGTGTTTGTCGCATCACCAGAAAGGTTGTTTTCAAACATTCCTGTTGTTGCTGTACCAGCACCACCGGCACCGGACTGGTTGTCCGAATTGCCCATGGCATCAGCCATCGCGTCGTTGTCAGCCGATCCGGCCGCACCAGCACCGCTTTCGGAGTGTGTACCGCCCATGGCATCAGCCATCGCGTCATCATCCGTTGCAGCGTCACCCATACCAGCCGCGCCTGTTGTGGCATCGTTGGTCGAAGTGCCTGTAGCATCGCTGTCAGCCATGCCAGCAGTACTTGTGGCTGCGCCACCCGCTCCACTGTCATTGTCTGTTGTCGCGTTGCCAGCAGCTGTGCTGTCGTCATCGGTGGTTCCTGCTGCACCTGCACCGGACTCAGAGTCTGTCGACCCGTTGTTGGTTGCAGAGGCATCATCATCCGAAGCCGCGTCGCCGTTACCGCCAGCAGCACCGTTGCCAGAGCTGGTTGCGTCACCAGAGACATCGTTGTCAGCCATGCCGGATGTGCCGTTGGCGTTGCCGCCATTGCCACCTGTGCCTGTGCCGGTTGCAGTACCAGTGTTGGTCGCGTCACCGGATGTTGCCGGGCCGTTTCCACCATTGCCACCTGTGCCGTCACCTGCGACCGCTACGTCGATGTCGAGCATCGCCGCGCCGCCACCGCCTGTTTCAGCTTCGCTTTCACCTTCACCACCGGCACCACCAGCGCCTTCAGCTTCGGTCTCGGCTTCGCCTTCTACTTCACCTTCGCCTTCGCCATCACCGGCATTGCCAGCTTCTGCTTCAGCTTCGGATTCAGCATCGCCAGATGCGTCACCGGTTGCTTCGTTTTCAGCGTCGCCACCCGAAGCACCCTCAGCGTCGTTGTTGCTGTCGGTTTCGGCTTCTGCTTCGCCTTCTACGTCGCCTTCGATGTCGCCACCGCGTCCGCCATCAGCATTGCTGTCGGTTTCGGCTTCGACTTCATTGTCGGCATCGCCATCAGTATCGCCAGCATTGCCAGCGTCGGCTTCAGCTTCGGTTTCAGCTTCTGATTCAGCTTCAGCGTCGCTTTCCTGATCAGCGTCACCACTGTCACCGCCTTCGGCGTCGGCATCGCTGTCGGTTTCGGCTTCAGCTTCAACGTCGACGTCTCCATCGATGTCGCCACCATTGCCACCGTCAGCATCGCCATCGGTTTCAGCTTCGGCTTCGGCTTCGACTTCGCCGCGGGCATCGCCGCTATCGCCGCCGTCTGCTTCAGCTTCTACTTCGGCATCGCCGGACGCTTCGCCGGTCGCTTCCTGGTCTACATCGCCACCAGAGCCACCATCGGCTTCGGCGTCGCTGCTGGTCTCGGCTTCGCCTTCAACGTCGACGTCGCCTTCGATGTCGCCACCATTGCCACCTTCGCCTTCAGCTTCGCTATCGCTGCGGGCTGTGGTATCGACGGCAGTCTCGCTGTCGGCATCACCAGCGTTTCCGCCTTCGGCTTCATTGTCCAGCTCAGCTTCGGCTTCAGTTTCCTGATCTGCTTCGCTGTCGGCGTCGCCGCTGTCACCGGCTTCTTCGTCAGAACTGACCTCGGTATCGACCTCAGAGTCAGTTGCGTTGTCTGCAGTAGCATCGCCACCCAGACCGCCTTCGCCGTCAGCTTCGATTTCGGACTCGGACTCGCTGTCGCCATCGTTCATCGAGTCGTTGTCGCCGCCATTGCCAGCATCGCCTTCAGCATTGGCTTCGGAATCGCCGCCATCAGCTTCGTGGCCTTCAGCTTCGACATCGCCGGTATTTCCGCCGTTGCCGCCATGGGACAGAACAGTACCGGTTTCACCGCTGTCACCGCCGTGGGCCTGTGCTTCGCCACCTTCCGCATCGGCACCTTCCGCATCGCCGCCTTCGGCATCGGCATCGCTGCCACCTTCGGCACCGTTGGTTTCTACTTTGATGCCTTCTTCGGCGCTGGCATCACCACCAGTGGCATTACCTGACTGTGTGAATTCACCCGAGTTTTCAACTTTGGCGTCTTCAAGATAGTCATTGTCGCTTAGGTCGTTGGTCAGGATGTTCACGAAGCCGGCGTTGTTTCCGTCACCATTCAGCGATCCCGTAAGGATGTCGCCCATGTTGATGTCATTGCCGGGGTCAAAGTCGACGTCGCCCTTGACCATGAAGATGTCACCGATTTTGCCTCCTTCTAGATCGAAGTCAGCAAAGTCATCGTCGGACGGCTCATAACCTTCAAGGTCAACACCTACATTCACGTTCACATCGACATTACTGTCGTTGGTATTGGTGTTGACGTTGTCGCTGTCTGACGTCGCATTCGCGTCTGCAGTGGCATCTGACCCTGAGTCAGAAGTCGTATCGGCATTAGCGTCTACGTCGGCGTCGGCGTCAGCATCGCTGGTACTATCGTTGTTGACGTCCGTGTTGGAGTTATTGGTCCCCGCTGAGGAAGAGGTACTGTCGGCGTTACCGTCGGCTGTCCCAGTCCCGTTTCCGGTTCCGTTACCAGTGCCAGTGCCATCACCAATACCGGTTCCGGTAGCATCAGCAGAAGCGTCGTTCGTGTTGTCATTATCGTTGTCGTTGTCGCTATCGGTCTCCGAGCTGTTCTGGTTTTTGTTAAAGTTTACGTTGAGGTTCGCGTCGTCGTCATCATGGCCCCAAGAACCACCTTCGCCGTCACCCCAACCCAATACATTGCTTCGCTTAGCCATTTTCAAATTCCAATCTTATAAGGCCAGAACGCTCCGCTAGTCATTTCCAAAGCGGTCACCGTCATGGCGCAGTTCAAATTTTCTTGATTTTGAGTGTCAGGTACTGACGCAGTCGCGATCAGGAACAGACGGTCTATTGACTGTGCAATCTCTGGTTTTCTAATCCCCCCTTTTTTTACAAATCGTTTGCTGACCTGAGCCGGAAATTGCCCCTGAAATAAGAGGCGATGGCGTTTTGGGGCAGCAGCTTACGCCACAAACTGAATGTAAAATTGCAGCGCGTAACCATGATGATGACAGCGAATCAACCACCCGGCATCTTGGAAAAAGGGTTAGGTTTGGGCCGGAATAGGGCGCCTAGATGGCAGTGAGCCCAGTAAAGCAGGCGTTTGTCCGCCGATTTCTACTCATCCGAAAGTCTGGTGCGAAAAATTCGCGTTATGGTTAAATCTCTAATATTAATGAATAATTTAGGATAGTCTGCTCCGGGCGGGTGGCAACCGGACGGGCTAGCCCTTCTGATCTTCTGACCTAACCAAAGGGTTTATTTACCTGCACCCAATGATCAGTCAGACTATTAGAAGTATTAGGTTCACTTATTTTGCTCGGTTTTTTTTAGAAACGACAATTCATAAATGGGGGTTCTTTTTATGGCCCATCAAATATCGGCGAACCAGTTCGGACACCATGACGGCTTGCAACCAGCAAAGCCGCGTCCACTGATCGTATTTGTTGGCGGCGGCCTGAGTTTTTCGGAACGGGTCATATCGGTATTCAAGGATGAATTCCAAGACTTTGAATTCATCCGCGTTGCAGACATCAAGAAAGTCGCGGTCGCGCGTAAATTGCACGACGATATGCGTCTGGTGATTTTTGAGTCCGATCAAATGCAGATGGCTTTGGACAATCCGCGGCTTTTCGCGGACGCAGTGGGGCCAGCAAAGATTATCTTCAGTCTGACTGATGCCCATGAGGCTGCAAGGTTCATGACGATGCTTGGCGATACACCAGGTTTTGGCAATATCGGCTTTCTGCCGTTGCAAGTGCAGATGGATGTCTGGATTTCGATCATGCATCTGTTCCTGTGCGGGCACAATTTTCTACCGCGCGAGATTGCCGATGCTTTGATTGGCGATACTGTTCAGACAAATTCAAAAGATGAATCGAAAGCCCTGACTGCGCGGGAATGGGAAGTATTGCGGCTGGTGGCGGAAGGCACTCAGAACAAGATTATTGCGGCCGATCTTAATTTGTCGGTTCACACCGTCAAATTGCACGTTCACAACGTGCTCAAGAAAATCGGTGTATCAAATCGGACATGCGCCGCGGGTTGGTACATGCAGCATAACGGCGCCAATCCGGCAGGCATGCATGGCGGAACGTAAAGACCCCTCAGTCGGCTTTGACAGCTTGTTGCTGTTAATCGGCCGACTGAACTATGCTTGGACGAATACTGAAAGCCTCCTGATCCATCTCATTGCGGGCCTTGCACGGACTGACAAGGATCGTGCGATTATCATTTTCCTGACCCTGAACACGACCCGCGCGCGCGTGGATGTCGTAGAGCGATTAGCAAAATTAGAAGATACGCCGGAAAACCAAAAAACGCGCGTGTTGGCGTTTACCCAAGCGATGATGAAATATAGCGGTCTGCGCAATCGCTATAGCCACAGTATTTATGCATTTGATCCAGAAAGTGGCGATGCCCGGACGATAATGATGCGGATCGCGGACCGGAAAGATGGGCTAAAGATGGGTCGGAGCGATGTCATTGATGCGACCGCAATTGGCGATATCGAGAACGCCATCGCCGATCTTAGTGAGCTTAATAAAAGCTGCTGGCGGATCATCCAAGATTTTGACTTCCCGGCATGAGGGTCTGTTCTGACGTTCGACGCTCAGAACGGCAATGTCACAAGAGGACTTATGAGGCGGGCAGGGCGAGCACTGACGCTGTAAGAAGACGGACTGTTGAGGCGGGCTGGGTGAGTAATCAGCTTTTGTCGATGACAAAACACTCACCTTTCGAAACTCTTGGACTGGCCCAACCATAATCCGCCCGGCCTTGATGCTGTAAGTTCGTCTTCTGTTTTCGCTTTGGAACGAAGATGATCTTCTGGATGAACGTGGCATCGGCAGCAGTTGTTGGACTATTCTGTGCCCATTTCCCCATACTTTTTTGGCAGCGATAATGGATTTGCTTCGTCACGCTGGTCTGACGGATCATGTCAATCAGGGGCGTGCTTTGCCCCATCAGAAGTTCAATTTGCCGCGAGTTCACGACAATCCCTTCGGAGTTAGTTCTGCTAGTGGCTAACGATGGCCCTCTGCTTTCCTAACTATTGGGGCGAACCACTTCAAAGGGAGAGACACACTGTTTCGTATATATCCGACAACACACACTTGATGCCGGAACGCATCCAAAACACCCTGCGATCCGGACAACGCGCTGATGCCATGGGAATATCAGGCCATTGTCGTGGAGTAGAAAACGCAAACCGAAGCTAAAAAACGTCGCTCAATCAGATGCAGCGTTCAATCTTATTTACCTTTGTTCTGCACCATATGCTCGAGGACCTGCTGGGGGCCAACCTCATCACTTCCGTGATTTGTCTGATCGAAATAGTCGTGCCAGCCGATGCCCGCTGTCCCTTCCTCGATCCGGCGGATCTGATCCTTGTCCGAAGCGCGCCAGATGGCAACGTATTGATACCCGCCGTGCTGGTGAATTTTATCGTCCGATACGATGCATCCGACCAGCATCAGGTCGTCACTGGACAAGCCTTGTAGAAGTGTCTGAACTTTGCCGACGAAAGCCATTCGTTCCGCTTCGTTCAGGGCGAACCATTCTGGCTTGGCATTCCAGGTTTCAACGTAAAGGTACATTTGGCTTCCTAATTTTCAACGTAGAATTAAAGTTTGATCAACGATCCGACCAGAGCGTCAGCGTCAAGCATATCACCGCCGACATTGACCTGATCGAAATACTCGTACCAACCTACGGCTGCAGTCCCGTCGGCAATCGGCTTTACAAACGACTTGTCTTTCAACTTCCACACCACAAGGTAATTGTACTGTGCTCTAGGCACTGTATCGCCATCGTTGACGCATGTCCCGTACACGCTGCAGTTCTCAGGATCCTCGACCGATCCAAGAAACGCACCGACCTTTTCCATGAAAGCCCCGCGCTTTTGTTCATCAAGCGCCAGCCAAGCTGGCTTGGCATTCCACATTTCGATATACAGATACATGGCGGTCTTTTCCCATCTGATCAAATTCAACAGCAGATCCTGGCACGGTGGCAGTGTCCGAGCAATAGTGAAGTAGTGGGATGGGCAATAGCGGCAGAGAACTTGTTGGGGCGGGAAGAGCGAACAATTAGCGTAGCGGCATAACGAAGCAATACCCATTCAGGACTTCAAGACGAGCCCAAAGATCATACCCTCAGCCACGATGATGTCTGCTCGGTTTCCGTTTTCGCTAGGCAACGTGGCTGATCTTTTGCACGAACGCAGCATTGACATCAGCCGCGACAGGGTTCAGTGGCAGAGGATCAAATGTGGCCCGATGCTTGCCGCTGAGTTCCGCCGCAAACGGTTGATCGGATACAGCCCGGGACACACAGGCAGTGACACTTGGAACGCGGTGCTCGTGAAGTTCAACGGCGAGTCGTTGCGCCTGTGGCAGCCCTTGGATCACGCAGGATATGTGTAACGAGGTTCCCAACCGTCGATGCCTCAATCCAAAACCATTCAAACGCGGAACATCACCCTTTCAGTCCTTCCAATTTCAAGCTCAACCCGGCCGTCGCTCCGGGCGAGAGGCGCGGCGTCTGCGCAGGCTAACGGATAGAGGTTGCAGGAGAACCAACGAGGGTTCGCAGATGTCTGACAGCATCAAATCCCCTTCATTTCAAGGTAGGAAACTTACGAGAAGTGTCCCGAGGGTCCGTGCAGACCCACAGTGCCGGCGTCGGACACTGGCAATCAACTTAAGCTCTCGCTGTGAGTACGACTCACTTGACGCAAGGTCAACCATCTTGCAATCATGGGTTGGACTGGGGCGGCCTACTTTGTCTCAGGGCAATAATCACGCTCGACGGAATGCTCCGTCAGCGCTGCTTTTTTGCGTACAAGGCAGCGCCGTTTCGGCGGTATCTTCGCGATCTGGGAGGATCTTTCAAATGTTTAGAACGATGACGACATGTGTCACTGCGTTTCTACTTGCGACCACTGCGTTCGCACAGCAAGCGCCAACTTCAGTCGATCAAGTAGCGCGTCCAGGGGGAACCCTGCCAGGAAACCCTGAAATTGCATTGGTACAGGTTGCATCCGGCTTTCTTGACCCGACCAATGTTACCAATGCGGGTGACGGCAGCGGGCGCATTTTTGTGACCGAGCGCGCCGGCCGGGTCAAAGTTGTCGACAAAGATGGCAATGTTCAGGAGGAGCCATTTCTGGACCTGACAGCGATCAACCCGTTGGGCAGTGATGTTCAGACCGGGTTTGTGGAACAGGGTTTGTACTCAATCGCGTTCGATCCGAAATATTCTGAAAACGGATACTTCTACGTTCACTACGCATCCCTGCCTTTCAACGGCGACGGCATGATTGTCCGCTTTACTGTCGACCCGGCCAGCCCCGACGTGGTGAGCCCGGAACGTACCAATGAAACCGCCAAAGTTATCATGCGGATTGAACAGCCTTGGTACAACCACAACGGTGGGCAGATCGAATTTGGACCAGACGGAATGCTTTATATCGGCTCTGGTGACGGTGGCTGGGAAGGTGACCCCTATGAAGCAGGTCAGGACCTGACGACGCCACTTGGCAAAATTCTTCGTATCGATGTTAATACCGAGGACAGACCTTACAACATTCCGGCAGACAACCCATATGCAGGCGCATCCAGCGAACGACTGATGCAATTGTTTGGCATAACCGAAGAGCAGTTTTCAAAAATCAAAACGCGCTCGCTGCCGGAAATCTGGTCATACGGCGTTCGGAACCCATACGAATTCTCATTCGATCCCAAGACCGGAAATATGTTTATCGCTGATGTCGGTCAAAACCACTGGGAAGAAATCATCTTTGAAAAAGCCGGTGACGGTGGTCACAACTATGGTTGGCCGAGAATGGAAGCGGCCTTTTGCCATCCGATGACGGGCGATCCGGCCAATTCTGAATGCTCGGTCGTGGGCACGTTGCCTGCCGCGATGTATCCACACAATACCGCATTTCCGGGTGCAGCCGAAGACACCAAGAGCGCAGGTTGCTCTGTTCAGGGATTTGGCGTTGCCAATTATGGCGGGATGGACGGTGTCTATCTGGCCGGCGACTGGTGCTCTGGTCGCGTGTTCGGTTTGGCCAATGACGGCTCAGGCTGGCAGTTCCAAGAGCTGATCCAAACTGGCATGCAGTTCACCGCTGGCGGATATGATCAGGACAACAATGTTATGGTCGTGAATGCCAACAACTTTTACCTCGCGGATCAAGGCCCTGATACCAACCCTCCGGGCAGCCTGTGGCGGGTCATGTCCGCGTCTGATGTGCCAGAAGGTGCCACAGTGGCAAAAATAGCAAACTAAAACGCGCTTGGTTGCGGCAGCCCCGGCGAGTGGATCATCCGCCGGGGTCTGTTTTGCATCATAACAAGGAAATTTTACGTGTACCCTAGAACCTATCTCGTACCAGCGTTTCTGGTTGCGACAATGTTTGCTTTTTCCTCTGGCACAACCTTCGCCGAGAGCCATAGCGCGACAACAGATACGACTGTCGATGCGCCGACAGATGTCGAATTCGCGGATGGCAAAGTTGTGTTTCGCAGCGCCCTAGACAGTGCGCCAATGGACTTTGGATACCGGACCGATCAAGTTTTGACCCCACAGGTCGAAGAGTTCTACAAGACGGGGATAAACCCCTATGTGGGTGATCCTGATGCGATCAAAGCCGGAGGCAAGCATTACAAGAAGCTGTGTCAGTCCTGCCATCTAAAGGATGGCGCAGGCCGTATCGGCCCAAGTCTGAATGACAACAAATGGGAACGCCCCAGAACTCACACAGACGTTGGTCGCTTTGAAATCATCTATGGTGGCGGTGCAGGGGCCATGCAGGCTTTTGGCCGACGCGTTGACCAAAATGATATTTTGCAGATTATGGCTTTCATCGACACACTGCGCCCCGAACAATAGGGGCCTTTGCTGCGGAAACAGACTTAAACTGGGTGGATCGGCTCATTCTTCACGCACCAAAAGCTTTGCAGGTTTTTTTGCCCCGCTTGGGTACCAAAGTGGTGGGATAATTTTTCTCGCTGGCTTAGCTGAGAGTACTCCGGCTTCGCCCCGTCAGCCACGCAACGATCAAAGCGACGAACGCAACCATCATGCCCATTCCCTCGCGGGCCGTTTCGGTTTCCCACCAGACTTCAGTGTGCCAAAAGCCAGGCGTCTTGGGGAAATACCAAACGACGGCGAACGCGGCGAGTGCGAGGGACAAAACCAGCAAGCGACGGCCCCAGCCCTCCGATATCATCTCTGTCCGGAAGGCCGCCAAGCCACACCAAATAGCGATCACGCCATAGATGATGGCCCACAGTAAGGCATCGGGGTCATTAAATTGAACCACCGTAAACGCGACCATAATGACGCAAAAGATACCTGAGGCAATTCGCATGACCGTTCCTATATAAAGGTTGAGTAACAACCACTCACCATCTAAGCTTTCAATTGCTCGAAGGTCAAGCTGCCCGATTTTGACGAGAGCAATGGGGGGGATTTTTCATGAAAACTAAGCCCGTAGACACCGCGCAAGATGATGAAACTGCATTCGTCTATCAGCAGAAATTTTCCGTCCCCTATCATTACCCCGTCGCATTCATGCGTGGGCTTTTTGACCCTGCCAAGGGCCTGTTCGCCGAAATCGTCGCCGGGGATGAAGCAGACAAAAGACACCGCTGTTTCTTTATTATAGACGAGGGTCTGGCGGACCTAGGTTTGGATCAGAAAATTGCCACCTATTTCGACGCCCATTCTGAGAAGCTCGAACTTATCGCGACGCCCATGCGCGTGCCCGGTGGGGAGGTTGTCAAAAAAGATCTTGCCCATGTGGAACGCATGCAAAGCGCAATTCACACAAATGCAATTGACCGCCATTCCTATGTGATTGCTATTGGCGGCGGCGCGGTGCTGGATGCGGTCGGCCTTGCCGCGGCGACATCGCACCGTGGCGTACGCCATATTCGTATCCCAACAACAGTATTGTCGCAAAACGACAGCGGCGTCGGCGTCAAGAACGCGGTGAACTTCAAAGGCATCAAAAACTATATCGGTACATTTGCGCCCCCTTGGGCCGTGCTAAGCGATTTTGATTTCCTCAAAAGCCTGCCGCGGGCCGAACGGGTCGCGGGTATATCAGAGGCCGTAAAAGTAGCACTGATACGGGACCGCGATTTTTACCTTTGGCTCGAAGAAAATGTTGACGCTTTGGCGACCTTCCAGCCTCAGGCCGAGGAATACATGGTCCGCCGGTCAGCAGAGCTGCATATGCACCAGATTGCGCAGGGCGGTGATCCGTTCGAAATGGGGTCGGCAAGACCATTGGACTTTGGCCACTGGTCCGCGCACAAGCTTGAAGCCTTGACCAACCACCACGTGCGGCACGGAGAAGCCGTGGCTATTGGAATTGCGCTGGACGCGCGCTACTCGGTGCTATCAGGCCTTCTGCCCAAAGGCGAAGATGAGCGTGTTGTCGTGCTGCTTGAAACACTGGGATTTCGGATATTCCATCCTGCATTGGAAAGCCGGGACGCATCGGGCCGCCTTGCGCTGTTGGTTGGTCTGGACGAGTTTCAGGAACATCTGGGTGGCGAGCTGACAATTACGTTGTTGAGCGAACTTGGCACTGGCTTCGAGGTGCATTCGATGGACGGTGAGATCGTCCAACAATCGTTGAGCTGGCTCAAAGCGCGGGAGAACCGTTGAATGAAATTGCCCGGAGGGTTGGGCCATTTGACCTATTGCATGAATATCCATGCAACACAGACGTGGGATGACGTTCAAGAGGCTTTGACCGGGCCGGTCGCAGCCGTGAAAAAAGCCATGTGCCCGGATGCCCCATTTGCTGTCGGATTGCGTTTTTCAGGAGAGGCGCTTGATGAACTGGCTGCCCCGCAGAAACGCGCTGCCTTAAAAGCATTACTGGATGACGGGGGATATAGTGGGGTGACCGTCAATGGGTTTCCCTATGGGCGCTTTCATGGCACGCGGGTCAAGGAAGAGGTTTATCAACCTGACTGGCGGTCCGCCGAGAGGGTTAAATACACCAACGAACTGGCTGATTTGATGGCCGAAATTGCGCCGGCCGGAGAAGTCATCAGTCTGTCGACGGTACCCGGCACCATCAAGCCGTTGGCAGACGGCGCGATGGGCACGATGGCCGAGAATTACATTCGATCTGTTGCGCATCTTGTGAACTTGCAAAAAACCAGTGGCGTTACAGTGGCGCTGGCTATTGAGCCAGAACCATATTGTATTCTGGAAACCATCGCAGAAACGGTGGACTTCTTTCGGGATTACCTGTTCAGCGATGCCGCAGTTGCGCAGCTGTCAAAGTTGACCGGACTAACTAAAGCGGAGGCTGCCGCTGCGCTGCCACGCCATATTGGACTGTGCTACGATGTCTGCCATGCGGCCGTCGAATACGAGGACCCCAAAGGCAGTATCGACGCGCTGCGCACAGCCGGGATACCTGTTCACAAACTGCAATTAAGCGCAGCTTTGCGGCTGCCGAACGTCGGGCCCGCGCAGCGCAAAGCTTTGGCGTCTTTCAACGAATCAACCTATCTGCATCAGGTGATCCGACGCACGGCGCAAAGGTTGATCTTTCATGTTGATCTACCAGATGCGTTGGCCTTGGGCGATCTGACAGACGGCGAGGAATGGCGGGTGCATTTTCACGTGCCTGTTTTCCTTGATGATCTTGGTGCCTTTTCATCGACACGTGACTTTCTCGAAGAGATATTGGCGCTGCACAAAGCCGACCCAATTTCCCCGCATCTTGAGATTGAAACCTACACCTGGGACGTTCTGCCCGATGCCGTCCGGGGGGCGACTGTCGACAAGGACATCGTGCGTGAAATGCAGTGGGTATTGGAGCGGTTGATATGACTTTTCAGACATTCTTGAAATTGGGGCGGGTATCAAACCTGCCGACGGTATGGACCAACGCCGTGGCCGGGGCTGTGCTTGCGGGCAACCCGTCACTTCCCACGATCTTGGTTGTCGGGATCGCTTTGACCTTGTTTTACACGGGCGGCATGTGGCTGAACGATGCCTTTGACGCGGAAATCGACGCGCAAGAGCGTAAGAACCGGCCGATCCCAATGGGGGAAATCGCTGCCGGGACTGTCTTTGCGGCAGGCTATGCGATGCTGGCCGCGGGAATTCTGATCGCCTTTTCCTTTGGGGTGATGGCCGGGCTTGCAGGGATCGCGCTGGCCGCCGCAGTGGTTCTCTATGACTGGCTGCACAAACGCACGGTGCTAAGCCCTGTTATCATGGGGCTGACGCGGTTCTTTTGCTATATTCTTGCGGCCTTGGCGGTTGCAAAGATTACGGGTCCAGTGGTCTTCGGGGCACTGGGCCTGGCCGCCTATATTGTTGGATTGACCTATGCCGCCAAGCAAGAAGCCTATGACCGGCTGGATCGTGCCTGGCCGCTGGTGGTGCTGGTAATTCCACTGATTTATGCCCTGACGCAGGCCAACGGAAACACCCCTGCGCTGGTAATCTGGGTGGGGCTGGTTGTGGTGGCCCTTATCGCGCTGCGCCTTCTCTTTCGGCGCAACAAAGGTGATGTGCCCAAAGCTGTCGTGACGATGATTGCCGGAATTTCCCTTTATGATGCGGTGCTGATTGCGGGCATGGGGCAGGGTGGTCTGGCATTGCTTGCCGTGGTCGGATTCGCCGTGACAATGGCCTTGCAACGCGTTGTGTCTGGGACCTGATAGCGACTAGGAAAAGACGTGCTCTAGCACAAGTGCCTTGAAATCCGTGGCATCAATCGCGCCTTCGGGTAGGAAATCAGCCTCTGACGAGATGACCAGCGGCCCAAAGCTCGGATCATCCGTGATCCGCCCATGCGTGCCCTTCACCAGCTGAGTGTCTTTCAACGAAATGATGTCCAGCAGCTGGCGCTGCCCCAGCTTGCGTTTGGCTAGCTTCCATCCTGCGGTAAGTTTCGGAAACCTGATTTCAGGATCGACGAATAGCTCAACCGGATCATACCCCGGCTTGCGATGAATATCGACCATCCGGGCGAAATCCGGCGCAAGCGTGTCGTCCAACCAATAGTAATAACTGAACCAGCGATCAGCCTTGCTAACTGCGACAAGTTCGCCTGACCGTGGATGGTCGAGCCCGTTGGCGCGTTTGCCTTCTTTGCCCCAGACGTGTTCTACCCCATCCAAAGACGCCACCAACTCCGCAACCTCGGCTACGCGGTCGGGATTCTTGACGTAGATATGCGCAATCTGGTGGTCGGCCATAGCAAAGGCGTCGGACGCACCTGCATCAAGGATTTCGCGGCCAAATTCTTCGGGGCGCACGGAAATCAGGCCGGCCTCGCGCAAGGCGCGATTGATGTGGACCGCATCGGTTGCCTTGGTGATCCCATATTCCGAAACTACAAGGACACGTTGGCCGGAGCTGTCCGCGTGCGCGATCAATTCGCCACAAAGGTCGTCGACCTCGCGCAGGTCTTGTTGCAGACGCGGGTGGTCAAGATCGGGGCCGAGCCGCTGTAGATTGTAATCGAGATGCGGCAGATACGTCAGGGTCAGCGTAGGGTTTCGCGTTTCCATGATGTGCAATGTGGATTTTGCGATCCAGTCTGATGACGTGATGTCGGCCATCGGACCCCAGAATTTGAACAGTGGAAACTGCCCCAATTTTGCGTCCAGTTCGTCATGGAGGGCAGGGGGGAACGCATAGTGATCAGGGATTTTGCGCCCGTCAGCAGGATACATCGGTCGGGGTGTCGCGGACCAGTCGGCGGTTGAATACATGTTGTACCACCAGAACATCTTGGCGCAGGTAAATTCGGGATCGCGCAGCTTGCCGGCATCCCAGATTTTCTCGCCGTGGACCAACTGGTTGGGCTGGCGCCATAGCAGCACTTCGGCCAAGTCGCGGAAATACCACCCGTTGGCAACTGCACCGTGTTCCGAAGGTGGCAGGCCGGTCAACAACGTCGATTGTACGCTGCAGGTGACCGCCGGGGTCACGGTGTTCAGTGGCCGCATCGCGCCGCGGGCCGCGAGCTTTGCAAGGTTTGGTGTGTGCGGGCCGACCAGATGCGGGGCAAGCCCAACGACGAGAATGACAAGAGTTCTGTGCATAAATTGTCCTTGGGGCTCAGGGCAGAAGTTTAAAAATCTTGCCAGTTGATCCGAATGGTCCGAGTGCGTCGTTGGTCAGCACATACAATTCGCCGGTCGCATCCGTGTCCAGACTGATGATCCGAGATTCGAGCAAATCCAGACGCTCAAAAGGCCAAAGATCGCCATAGCGTTGCGATGGGCTCGCTGCAAATAACTGCCCGGACGGTTTCTGGAAATCAGCGCTCCAATCCGCAAAGATCAGCTTCCCTGTCAGTTCGGGGATCGCGGTGCCGCGATAGATCCGCGCGCCGACGACTGCAGTGCCGATGCCAACGGCGTCGATCTGTGTCGCTGGGTCCATAACTTGCATGTTCGGATATTCGACCACCGGCTCTTGAATGCGAAAGCCATTCTGCCCTACGCGAGCGCAGGTAGCGGGTGGGTTGCGCGGGTTTGCGCGGTCCAAACAATGTGTACCTTCCCGCACCGGCCAGCCAAAGTTGCCCGGAGCATCGATCAGATAAACGGCTTCCCAAAGGGTTTCAGCAACGGCCGTCACAAGGATTGCGCCAGTCTGCGGGTCAATTCCCAGCCGGTAAGGATTGCGAAATCCCCAAGCATAGATTTCGTCTCGTCCCGGCTTGCCAACAAAGGGATTGGTCAGCGGAACGCCATACCCTGGAAAGCCCTGATCGACGTCGATCCGCAGGATTGAGCCATAGAGCGACGTCACATCCTGCGCCAACCGATCCCAATAAAGCTGATCCTCGGGGACGTCGAACGCCGACCAGATTACCTGCGGCCCGACGCCATGCGCACCACCGCCGTCCCCGACGCCGATATAGAGATACCCATCAAGGCCAAAACCCAGCCCGCCGCCGTTGTGTTTGCGGCTGGGCCAGTCAAGTTCGAACAAGATACGTTCGGTGCCAAGTTCAAGAGTTTGTGCGCCCGCGGACAAAGTGAACTCCGACACGATCCGTGTGTAGTTCCAACCCTTTGGTGCCTCAGGGCGAAGTGGGGCGGAGTAGCTGACATACACCCGGCCATTGCTGTTGAACTCGGGATGCAGGGCAAACCCTAAAAGCCCGCGCTCTTCAAACCCCTCCAATGTCACTAGGCGTTGGCGCAGATCCAGTAGAGGGGCAGCAAGGGTGCCGGATGACTCTAGCACTTGAACAACGCCTTGTTGCTCTTGAATGAAAAGGCGACCCGAACCGTCATCGGGATCTGCGATGCCGATGGGGGCGGTCAGCCCCTCCACTATTAGTGTCAACTCGGTCGCGCGTGCGGGCATTGCTGTTACGCTGATAGCCAGGGCCAATAGGCAACTTACGATGATCATAGGTTTGTCTCCCATGCTAACATTTGTAGAACCCAATGCCCCGCTTCACAATCACCGATTAGCGCGCACTTGGGCTGGCGCAATCTGCCAATGTCTGAGTAGGATAAAGAATGTGGAAATTGGGAGGAATAACGTGACGAATACTCCGGCAGGATTGCTGAAACATTGGATATTTGCACAAGCCCCAGACCAAAGGGATTGGATCACGACTTCGCTTGATGCAATTGCGGACAACGCGCCTGAAAGGGACCTCTATATCTTTATGGGGTTCGCCCCGCGCAAACTTGGGAAGGCCGATCTGGCCCTTACGGACGATGACTTGAAAGCCGCAGACGCGGCGCACCCCGGCTGGAACCCCGCCGGCTGGAGCATTGATGGCGCGGCGAGGGTTTTGGCCTTGCTGACGGCCGCTGGAAATCGGTCGTTTGCGGATCGTTTCAAAGACCTCAGGCGTACGTCGGATGTATCCGAGATGATCGCACTCTATCGAGGCCTTCCGCTTTATCCTGAACCCGAGACGCTGGATTTCGAGGTGGGCGAGGGGCTGCGTTCAAACATCCGCGCGGTGTTTGAGGCAATTGCGCATAATAACCCCTATCCCCGCGATCACTTTGATGAACACCGCTGGAACCACATGATCCTCAAGGCGCTGTTCGTCGGCAGCACCCTGTCGCCGATCTTGGGTCTTGAGGATCGCGCCAACCCCGAACTTGCCCGCATACTAGTGGACTATGCGCAAGAACGCTGGGCCGCTAACCGTCCTGTGACGGGCGAGTTGTGGATATCAGTTAAACCTTTCAGAAATGATCCGGCGATTGCAGCGCAGCTTGCCACGGCAATCCGCGACGGACACTTAACCGAGGAGGCCTTGTCATGATGCTTATTGATCCGCATGCACATATGATCAGCCGCACTACCGATGATTACGAAGCAATGGCTGCCTCAGGGGTTGTCGCAATGATCGAGCCCGCTTTCTGGGTTGGACAGCCAAGGACTTTTGTCGGGACCTATGTCGATTATCTGTCCACCATTGTGGGCTGGGAACGGTTCCGGGCCAGCCAGTTTGGCATCCGGCACTACTGCACCGTTGGGCTGAACTCAAAGGAAGCCAACAACGAGGAGTTGGCCGAGGGCGTGATGGAATGGCTGCCCCGGTTCGCACTTAAGGAGGGTGTCGTAGCGATCGGTGAGATCGGCTATGATGAGCAGACCCCGCTTGAAGATAAGTACTTCCGCCTCCAATTGGCATTGGCGAAAGAACTGAACCTGCCGGTCATGGTACATACACCGCACCGCGACAAAAAGCGCGGCACGTCCCGATCAATGGACGTGTGCGAGGAAATGGGCGTTGATCCCTCAATGGTAATAATCGACCACAACAACGAGGAAACCGTGGCCGAGACACTTCAGCGTGGCTATTGGGCTGGCTTTTCAATCTATCCCTCTACCAAGATGGGGAATGTCCGGATGGTTGAGCTGCTCAAGCAATATGGCAGCGAACGTATTATCGTGGACAGCGCGTGTGATTGGGGCATTTCGGACTGCCTTGGCGTGGCAAAAACCGCGAGCTTGGCCTTGCAAAGCGGCATCCCCGAAGAGACCGTGCGCAAAGTCTGCTATCAGAATGCTTTGGATGCTTACGGACAGTCAGGTCAGATGCACGAGGATGACTGGCTGAACCCATCCCCAATTGACCAACGCACGTTGTTCGAAGGCAATTCTATCCTGCGCGGTGGGCGCGAGCCAAAGATCGAAGCACCCGGCACACTCCGCGCAGGTCAGATGATAATAGAATAACATGGGGCGTTTGCTGCTTATTGTTGTTGCTTTGATCGCGCTCAGCCTGGTGCCGTTCCTTATTTGGGGAGGGCAGATCGAAGCGGATATATCTCGACTTGGGGCGGCCGGATGGATGCAGAGCTTTGGCGGATGGGCTTGGGCAGTCGGCATTGGGCTGATCATCTCTGACATCGTTTTGCCAGTGCCCTCCACGGCAGTGATGAGCGCCTTGGGTATTATTTACGGGCCATGGATAGGGGGAATGATTGCGGCCGTCGGATCGGTTTGTGCAGGGCTGTTGGGCTATGGAATTTGCCGGATGATCGGCCCGAACACAGCAGAGCGGCTGGCCGGCATTGAAGGGTTTGCCCGGGCGCGTAGCCTGTTTGACCGCTGGGGAGGATGGCTGGTGGCGGGATCGCGGTGGCTGCCAATTCTGCCAGAGACGGTTTCATTTCTCGCTGGACTGACCGGAATGCGCTTTATCCGATACTTGGGGGCTTTAATTTGTGGCGCAGTGCCGCTGGGGTTCGCGTTCGCGTTTGTTGGCCATCAGGGTGCTGAAAACGTGGTACTGACCCTCGTGGTCTGTGCCGTCGCACCGCTGTTACTTTGGTTCGCGGTGCGACCGATCTTGAACCGACGGGCCATGGAAACGAAGAGTTAAGGCGCGAAACCTTGCCCTTTGACATACACAACGATCTGACGGATTTCATCAATCGTATAAACATCATTCCACGCGGGCATCTTCTTGAAACCCTTGTAAATGCGTTTGAAAACAAACTCGGGTTTGTACTTTGCAGGCTTTAGCTTGGGCGCTTTTCCTGGATAGGCTTTGAAGCCATGGCAATGGGTGCACTGAGCGAACCACAGCTCCTTACCTGCGGCAAAGTTTGCGGGATCATTCATGAACTCGTCGGTAAAGACTTGGTCTGCGATTACTTCTTCGACCGTGCGTGTCTCTACGGCGGTGTCAGGTTCTGCTGCGGCAGTCTCACCTGACCCGACGGTTGCCAGATATGCGGCGACGTTAAGCCGATCCTCTTCTTTTTTCAGCTTAAAGGACATGCTGGAACGTGCTTTTGGATCGTCCAGATATGTCTGAAGGTAATTCGTGGGGTTTTCCAAATAGGCCGCTAGCGTCTCTTCGGACCACACAAGGCCCATTTCACCTGCTGCAAGCAGGCTTTTACCATATTTGAAATCTTGAATCGAACCAGCAGCCCGTCCAACAACATCCGTAAGAACAGGGCCAACCTTGTTCTTGGCATCGGGTCCGATCTGATGGCAGGCCACACATTTCTTGAATACGGCCTTGCCAGCTTCAGCGTCTTGCGCTGATCCGGCACCGGCCGTGGCAAACATAAAAATCGCTGCGAAGAGCGACATGGATTTCATCATGGTGATACCTGTTTGTTTCAAGTTTGGAGCGCATCCGGCTTTATTCATGAGAAGACGCCGCAGGCAAAATGCTTGCGACGTCGCGTTTTAGATCAATCCGCTCAGTTGGCCGGTTTGATGTGATAGATCGTGTCCATCGTACCATTCGGACCGGTGGTGATCGATGTTAGCGCGTAAACCTCACCAGCGGCATCTTGGGCAAAGGCTAGAATGTACGGTATTTTGCCGTCCATGTTGGTCACATTGGCGACTTCCATCGACCATGTGCCGTCATCCGCTTCTGTGCCGATGAATATCTGACCGTCCATTTCGGCAAAGCTCTTGGACCAGTCGCCATGGATATACTTGCCCTTCCAATCCGCATTTTCGCCACGATAGACGTATCCGCCGGTGTTCGAAATGCCGGCGCAACCATCAGGTTGGGCAGTGCAGTTCTTGTACTCGAGGATCGGATCGACCATGTCGGCGCTTTCACAGGTTTCCGGGTGATTGTCCGGCTCTGCGTAGTTAAAGCAATGGGTTCCTTCCTTGACGCGCCAGCCATAGTTGCCGCCCGCGACAATGATGTCCTGCTCCTCAAAGCTGTTTTGTTGTACGTCGCCGCAGAACAACCGGCCATCCTCCATGTCGAAGGAACAGCGCCATGGGTTACGAAGGCCATAAGCAAAGATCTCAGGTGCGGCTTCGTCATTGTCTACGAACGGATTGTCCGCAGGGATGGCGTAATTATTGTCGCCATCGGTGCCGTTCACGTCGACGCGCAGCATCTTGCCGTGTTCGCTGCTTAGATCTTGGCCGTTGCCTTCGGTCACGTTGTGGCCGATGCCCCAGTCGTTGGCATATCCGCCATCACCTGTTGAAATATACAGCATGCCGTCTGGGCCAAAGCCGATCCAGTGGCCGTTGTGGTTGAACTGTGGCCAGTTCAAAGAGTGAATTATACGGCCAGAATTCGGGTTGGCCATGTTTGGATCGTCTGCCGAAACCGTATATTCCTCAACCACGTTCGTATGATCCCACCAGAACATCTGGCCTAGGTCACCCTGTGTGTTGATGTTCGTCGAATATGCGACATAAAATTTGCCGTTCTGGGCAAAATCAGGATGGAACGCCAATCCAAGCAACCCGCGCTCGTCAAAGTCGTGGAACTGGGTGATGATCTTGTTTCGGATATCCAAGAATGGTTGCGGGGAGAGGTTCCCGTCGGCATCAATCATCCGGACCTTGCCGAATTGCTCGATCACGAACTTGCGGTCATCGCCCGCAGGCTGAACCATTGCCAGCGGCGCGTTTAGGCCAGTCACATACGGTTCCAGCATGATATCGGCAGCCAGCGTAGGGGTGACAGCCCCCAGAGTCAGACCGGCCGTCATAGCAAGACCTATCATCAAAGACTTATTCACAGACATTTTTCTCTCTCCCTTGGTGCAGTTTCATTTTTTTATTAAACACTACCTTATCAATCTAAACGGAGGAGCCTATTTGTTTTTAGAGACAAATTCTAACATGGCTGCCTTTGCCACCTCGAATTTCCCAGCGATGACGCCTGTGAATGAACCCGGCCAAAGCGAGAAATATTTCGCGATTTCTAGGCCTTAACATCCTCGGTGGCTCTATCTCTGAACATTCGTTTGGCGCCCAATTCAAGGTGTCGGATCATCGCGCATCTTGTGGCCTCGGCATTCTCGTCCAAAAGTGCATCGATTAGCGCAAGATGCTCTTGCTCCGAAAGATTGACGTTCTGATTCTGACTGCACGTGGCTAGCGTTTTCGTGACATTCATCGCAAACAACATATGCGGACGAAGCGTATTCATGATCTGGGAAAAGAAGGCATTGCCGGATAATTCAGCCAGCCGGATGTGAAAATGCGCATCCCGCGCCGAGCGTTCGTATTCACTGCCACCCTCATCGCCCTTTAAAATAGCGCGCTGGTCTTCAAGGAAATCGCGCGCATCACGCGATAGGTTTTGCGCGACAATGGCCGCTATCTCGGGCTCAATCGCCAAGCGACATGCATAGCAATCCTCTAGTAGGGGTAACTGCCCATTGCGGCTTAGCATTGCCACCGCGCTTGGATCAAAATTCGCAACAATCGTTCCTGAACCCTGACGCGATTGAACCAACCCTTGGACTTTTAGCGACTCAAGCGCTGAGCGAACGATGGTGCGCGATATGCCGTAATCCTGAGCAAGCCGGCTCTCGGTTGGCAACGTGCTTTTTGGCGGGTAATCGCCCATCAGTATGCCCGTTAGGATGTCGTGATACAGGCCATCAGATAGGCGTCCGGTCTTTGGCGCGGTTTTGCCAAACATGTACATTACTCCTCACTGGCGAGGCTGATACTTTATCGTCGAAAAATCAACTTTGAAAATGAACTGCTCTGAGGCTGTAGAGGTTCGATGGCTTCAGATTTTCAAGCGCTTTGCGTGCTGATTTCGGAACCATGGAAAGAAGTAAGTGAGTAGGGGGATGTGGTTTACGGATGAGCTTAGGCGGGACACTGCAGCGCAGTTCGTTGAGCGTGGTGAGGCGGTCAGCAAGGTTTCTGATCCACTGGGGTTCAGCTCTCAATCGCTGTACACTAGGAAGATGCAGTTTCCGACGCCGTCTTATGTAAAAGCAGGAGGTCGGATCAGGCCGCAGCGATCAAACTATTGAAATGTGAATTGGCGAGGGTAGCTGAGAGACGCAACATGAGTTGCGGCTAAGACACCCAAGTTCCAACTACAGACAAAAATGCGGCTCGGCTAGTCAATCTAGGGTAAATGTCTCGATCTCTCCGACACCTTTGATCTTTTTGACCCTAGCCGTGGCATCCGCTGGTTTTATAGACAGGGCATTTAGCGTTGAATGCGAAATTTGGATGCGTCCGGAATCGCCGGAATTCTCTAATCTACTAGCAAGGTTTACGGTTTCACCCCAAACATCGTAGACAAACCTTTTTTGTCCGATAAGCCCACCAATCACTGGACCTGAATTCAAGCCGATACGTATCTCGAGTGGCATTCCTGCGCCGAAATCTTTTGACATGACCTTGATAAGGCTACGTGCAAATTCCAATGCGCGATCTGCGTGATCGTGTTGCGGCTCCGGGACGCCGGCAACGGCCATATACGCGTCCCCGAGAGTTTTGATTTTTTCGATCCCGTATTGATCTGCCAAGGTGTCGAATGCAGAGAACAAATCGTGCAATAAGCTGACCAGCTTGACCGGATCAGTGCGTGCAACCATTGGTGTGAAATCAACGATGTCCGCAAAGATGATCGTCGTATTGTCAAATCTATCAGCAATAACCTTTTCACCTGCGGCCAAACGTTTGATGACCTTTTCAGGCAGCATTGAAAGCAAGAGGGTATCCGCCCGTGACTTTTCAAATTCGATCTGAGCGAGGAATTTGCGCTCCCGCTCATTCCAACGCACTTTTTCCAGACAGCTTTCGACACGGGCAAATAGCAACACCGGGTCAACCGGCTTTTGTAAATAGTCTTCTGCCCCGGCAGAGATACATTTGACGACCGCTTGGATGTCCTTGAGCCCTGTCACCATCACCACGGCCATATTTCGCCAGCGCGGGTTTTCTTTGAGCAGCGCAAGAAGGTCGATCCCGTTCATATCCGGCATCAAAATGTCAACAAGCGCGACCTCAAAGTCGTTGGTTTCCAAAAGATCAAGCGCCTCGCGGGCCGAGGCCGCGGTAGTCGCAATATGTCCCCTGTTTGTCAGAACGCGCCGCATTAATTCGCGGTTCGCCTCTATGTCGTCAATCACCAGTATCCGGCCCGCAAGAATGTTAGAGGGGGCAGCCGTATGGGACAAAGTGTGGGCAAGCGACGCTGCGATATCGGCGTCATCGGTCTCAACGCCGACGGCATCAATATCCCCGCGAGAAAAATCGACAAGCCCATCAAGCTGCTCCAGAACCCGTCCACATTCTTTCATGACGATGCGAATATCGTTTTCGATTGTCGGATCAAACTGGCCCGCAGCTTCCTCAAGCATCAACTCTGAATACCCCAGGATGGCATTTATCGGTGTGCGAAGCTCGTGCCGAAGGGTTGCATCGTCAAGATGCTCAACTGTCTTTTGCCCTTCGGGGGACAGCAGCCTTTTGATCATCTCTTCGAGTGAATGAGCGGCCGCAAGTATCGTGCGTGCATCATCAAGGCTTTCGGAAGCTGCGTCCCTTTTTAGCGCTCCAACGATCAGGGTTTGGAAGCCGAGTATCGTTTCGGCCGGTCCTGCAAGCCGTTGTATTAATCTAGCCGAAAGCGCCTGTTGGTTTGTCTGCACTTCCTTTTTCATTTCCTTTATCCTAGAATGAGCTGTTTGATCTGATCAACCAATGCAACAAGGTCAATTGGTTTGGTGTGAAACGCATCACAACCAGCGTCCATTGCATTTTTACGGTCTGTATCCATCGCATGTGCGGTTAGGGCAATCACCGGAATTGTCGATGTCGATGCTTTACCCTTGATCGCCCGTGTGGCCTGCCAACCGTCAAGTACGGGGAGGCTCATATCCATCAAGATGATATCAGGCATTTCAGCGTCGGCCTGTTCTATGCCGGCCTTCCCATCGCGGGCCGTGACAATTTCATAACCTTTTCGAACCAACCGGCGCGACAGCATGTCGAGGTTCATGTCGTTGTCTTCTACGATTAAGATCTTCGTCATTGTTGTAACCGTCCTTTTTCGTCCGCGCTTGAGAGGGTGCGCCGAATTGCGGCCATAAGATCACTGCGACCAGTCTGTCCCTTGATCACTACATCGCGGGCGTTGGATTGCAGCCAATCTATTTCATCCCGAGTCAGGTCCTTAGACGTTGCAATTATAACAGGTAATGCCTGGAATGTTTCGCTTTTTCGCACAGCGCGCAGTGTCTCAAAGCCATCAAGATTTGGCATCATCAAATCAAGCACCATTATGGTGGGAAGCTTGATCTCCAACTGCGCTAGGGCTCGAACGCCGTCTGATGCTTCTCGCACGGTCCAGCCCTCCCGAACCAGAATGCGGCGGAAGAGCGCGCGGCTGGCAGGGTCATCATCTACAACCAACGCTTCCCGGTCCGAGCCGCTTGCATAAGCGCTCAACGTGTCGACCAGTCGTTGCGGATCGATCGGTTTTGTCAGGTGATCAACTGCGCCAAAGGCAAGACCCATATCGCGGTCGCCCAGAACGGTGGCCAGAATGACTGGTATCTCGCACAGTTCCGGATCTGCTTTGAGGGCATTCAAGACGAACCACCCGTCCTGACCGGGCATAATAATATCAAGTATGATTGCGTCGGGGCGGTATTTCGCGGCAAGCTTTAATCCCGAGTGTGCGTCCGGGGCCACGATCGATTTGTAACCCTCTGCTTCAAGAAGGTCCGTCATGGCCTTTCTTGCTGTAGGATCGTCATCGATCACCAGTATGCGCCCGTCCATTCCAAATTTTTCATGTGTTGGCACATCATCATTTTGGACCGGAATCTGTTTTGGATAACTGAGAGTAAATGCGGAACCCTTGCCCGGCTCAGACACGACATCAACTGCGCCGCCAACCATTTCGGTGAACTGCTTTACGATAGCAAGACCAAGTCCGGTGCCGCCATAGTTGCGCGTTGTTGAGCTGTCAGCCTGCATGAACGCTTGGAATAGACGGTCCTTTTGTTCGGCCGTCATGCCGATCCCATCGTCACGGATCGTGAAATTGATTGCATCGTCCGTCTCATCGACGGTCAGTTCGATTTTGCCACCTTTGGTGAATTTGGCGGCGTTGGAGAGCAAGTTAAAGAGGTTTTGGCGCAGCTTCGTTTTGTCGGTTTCCATGTCTGTGATGGACGTGTTGATCTTTGTGATCAATGTATTGGCGTTCTTATCTATGATTGGCCGAATTGTGGCGGCTACATCTTCAATAAGGGGGGCAATGGCAAAACGTTCGGTGTAAACTTCCATCTTACCAGCTTCGATCTTCGACAGATCGAGGATGTCATTAATCAGCGCCAAGAGGTTTTGACCGGAACTCTTGATCCGCTCCAAATCCGCTATGTTTGTGTCATCTCCAGCATCTTGGGCATCGTCGATCAACATCTCGCTGTATCCGATGATCGCGTTCAGCGGCGTGCGCAGTTCATGGCTCATGGATGCAAGAAACCGACTTTTGGCTTCGTTTGCGGTGTCAGCCCCCTCGCGGGCAATCTCAAGTTCTGCCTGCTTTTCAATGAGGTTTGAAATGTCGCTGTACACAGCAACCGTCCCACCACCGGGCGTTTTGCTTTTGGTAACATGCACCCAAGCCCCACCTATGCGTACTTCGCTTCGTCGGATGCTTGATTTTTGGAGGTTGCGCAATCTGGCTTGCGTCCATTGCTCGGGCGTTTCGTCGCCGATAATTTCAGGATAGGCGGCGGCCTGCCCTTTGAGGATATCGTGATACGGGGTTCCGGGTTTGAGCAAAGGCAAGATGTCTGAAAACATTTTGCGATAACGCTCATTTGTCATCACAAGATTGTCGTTTTCATCAAACAGCGCAAAGCCGTCAGGGATAGTTTCAATCGCCGTAAGGATCGTCATCCGCTGGTTCTCAGCCTCAACTTCCAACTGTCTGCGGTAATTCTGGCTGTCCTGCAAAGCGCGGACAGCACTCGACATTCGCCCCAACTCATCCACGCCTTCGGGCGGCAGATCAACCTCTTTCGCGCCTGCATTCAGTTCCGAAATTGCGCGGTTGATCCCGCTAAGCGGGGTCAGGATTGAACGCAGCACGCGCCAAGTCAGAACGGTGCCCGAAATCAGAATAAAGATGCACGCGGCGACCGCGCGCATCACTGAATTCCGCGCCGCATCTTGTGCGGCCTGTTCGCTGGCAGCTGCCTCCGTCGCTAGATCCATCACAAGTTTCTTCAACGCAGCATCGACAATATCACTGCCTAAACGCGCTTGGGCGGACAGTGTATTTCCGATAACGCGCCGGTCTTCGGTATACGCATCCGCGGCTTGCAGGGCCGCAATGGCATAGCTTTCGACACCCCGCCTGATCTGCTCTGCGGCCTCTGGCGCGAACGTTTCAACTTTGTCTAATTGGATCTCAAGATTCTCTCGTGCAGTTTGGGCGCGACGCTCTGACAAGGTCAACAGACTGACAGACAAATCCGTCAACCAGTACCGCATTTCGCCAAAGTCTCTGTCCGCTTCGGCAGCATGCTCAAGGAAACGAAACCGCTCGGTCGACTCAGCAACCCGTTTTTGGTTTTGCCACAAATCCCAAACCATCACGGACGTGCTCAGCACCAATGCCCCAAGCAGTGCAGCCGAGAGTGAGCCGATTTTTAACGTAATGCTGTTGCGCTTTAGGCTTGCAAACAGATCATTTCGTGGGGTGCCGGTCATCTTTTGAGGGTAATGCTGATTGCGCCCGCTAGATCACCCGTAGCACCGCCCTCTTTGGGAAATCCTGTTACGTCCATTTCGCCCTTCGGTCCGCCATGGCAGGACAAGCAAGATTCACTGTAATATTCTGGGAGAAGCATACGAAAGACGGTTTCGCCGTCGGCGGTCAATTCCTCGTAGAATGCCGTGCCCTTTGTCCAATCTGGGCTGTCAAACTTCTCCGTTAGAACCGCGGCCTCCCAGTCATCGGGTCGTGCTTTGCGATTACGAACAAGGTGAAGCGGGGCTGTCACTTTTACCTTGGCCAAGGCACCTTGCTTCTCAAAGAAGCGCTCGTTCACCAACCTTGCGAAAATCGCAGGGATTAAGCCCTTAAATCCCATGCCTTCGGTATTAATCAATTCCTGATTTTCATCGATGATTTCAGACATGGATGCCAACTGCGCCTCCGTTAGTTGTCTTTGCTCATCGCTAAGATCACCTTCAAGCGGGAGAACCCCGTTCAGATCCATGTATTGTTCTTCAACGGCTTTCATAAAGGTCGAACTGTCCAAACCTTTGTCACCGATTGATGGGTCATTGATTAGATTTTGGTTGCTGGAGATTACCCCGCGACCGGCCCGCAACAGCGAAGCAAGCCGCTGGCCTTCGTCGGCAAGGACAGTCAAACTCTCCTGTGCGGTTACCTTATGGGCGAAAAACGAAACAAACATCGGCAATGAAACTAAAAGGGCGAAGATAATACGAGCCATCGGATTATTCCTTAATGAGGAAAATAATGTGACTGCATCATGCTCGCTCTGACATCATCGGTAAAGGCCCGAGTTTTCAAACAAGCGCCATCCAGTGAATCCATACAGTTAATATTGAGCAGCAGCCTAGGGATGGTCAGGCGGCTGATAGATCTATTGATAAAGTAGAAACTATGCGAAGTGGCAAAACGAAGAGCCGTGTCAAAGCAAACCGACTTGAAGCTGGGATAGCGGTTTCGTGGCTGAACTTGATCGAAGCATCTTTGCATAGCCGAGGTTTCAAGACGTCCCCAGAGATCAAGCGTGTCGCGATGGTGAGGCATGATTGGTTTCTACTTAGTTTGGGGAGCATTGAAGGTCCGATGCGCAAACGTAGGATCGAAATCAGCTGAAAATTTGCTCGGTTATGGTGGCGCAGTTTTGGCCGGATATTTGCTGCCAAGATCCGCAGAATGCGAGCGATCTGGATGGCTATAAGGCCAAGCTGGCAAATGAATCAGGAAAGGATATTTCTGAAGATCCATTGCAAGAAACTCGCCTTATCTCGGGCCGCCGACAACGAAGCTAAGGTGTTCGGATGAAGGATCTGATGAATATTTTAAGTTGCTAAAATGCAGGTCATTCCTAATATGAAATACACTGGGTGCTAGTCTGCCTCAAGTACTGCGAGGAAATTCGCCTGATGAAATTCCTGATCTACACAAGCTCTGCAAGCCACTTGATGAGTGACTTGGAGCTAAGGGAATTACTTGATCACTGTCGCGTACTGAATGTGCAGGACGGTATCACCGGGATGTTGCTCTACAAGGATGGCAGTTTCATGCAAGTCCTTGAAGGTGATAATGAAAATGTGGCTCGGACTTTTGAAAGAATTCAAAAGGACACACGTCACATAGACGTCACATTGCTTCGGGAGCGCGAAATAGAAGAGCGGAACTTTGGCAACTGGTCGATGGGTTTTCGATCAGTAGATATCTCAGACCTTCAGCGTGAACCGAGTTTTTCCCAGCTTAGCGGCGAAGTCTTTTCTTCGCCCGCATTTACTGAAAAACCCAACATTGCTTTAAAGCTATTAAAGTCGTTCCATGAGAATAATAGATAGCCTTTGAAGACCTCCGGTTGAAACTTGTTGCCCTTTTGGGCTGCCTCGCTGAGCATGCTGAGGGCTTTCTGACGGTCAGCGGTTATTCCCAGCCCATGATAGAGCATGTATCCATATTAAGCGCGCGCTTGGTCTACATCTGCATCCATCGCTTTTTTCAGCAGGCCAAGTGCCGCGCGATAATCCACAGCTTCACCTTGGCCCCGTGCAAGCATATAACCGGCTGAATATTGGCCCCAAGCATACCCGCGCTTCGCCAAGACGCGGTTTATTTCGAGTGCCTTTTTTTGGTTCTTCGTCACGCCAATTCCAGTTGCAAGGGCATGGGCCTGTTGGGGCATAGCCAAAAAATCTCCAGCTTCGGCACCTTCGGAAAACAGTGCGTAAGCGCGAACTGGATCGTGCCGGATGCCTTTCCCGTTCTGAAGAAGCGCCCCGGCACGAGCAGCTGCGGGTATAAGTCCACCCTCAAGGGCGCTGAGATAAAGAGCGAGAGCATCAGCGTTAGAACTTTCGATACGATCCAATTGGGTCAAAATAGCTAGCTGGTATTGTGCGGCGGGAAGGCCTGCCGCAGCAGCACGGCGGATAGTCTCAACAGCCTTTTTTGGGTCCTTTGTGCGGCCAAGGCCCCGTTCATACAAATCTGCCTCGGCAATGAATGCAGGTCCAAAGGACTCCTCCATAAGCTCCCTGATAATCGGCATAGAGGCACCATACCTTTCTTGGACGGTAAGGATACGGGCCATAGCAAAGCGCGCGGAAGCTGTCGGAGATTCCAGTTGTGTCGCAGCCTCGCAAAATTTCCCCGCGATTTTTTGGTCAATCTTGGCAAATTCGACACCGTTTGAATATTCGGGTGCAAGTTTCTGGACCGCCATGTCTAGAGGATGGCCTGCGCGCGCAAGACAATTTGCCGTAATGACATCCTGCAACAACTTGTCCGCAGATTCTTGGCTGTTTGCCACATGAAAGAGGGCGTCGAAATGTTCCATGTTTGAAAGTTCTGTCTCGTGGGCTTTTGCGTAAAGCTCGACCATTTCGATCAGGTCCTTGCGCGTTTGAACCGAGAACCCGTTTGAATTACTATCCGTCAGCTTGATCCCTCGGGCCTTGGCCGATTGCAATAACGCATCGTCTATATCGATAGACCGAAAGCCAATTCGGCCGCCTTCTCTGCGGCTGATAAGGTATTCAATCTCGCTGTCTTTGCCGTCTTTCCATTGCGTGATCCACACATCGCTTATGTCACCCAACGCATGAAAGCTGATCAATCGACCAGTCTGATGATCAAGCGGGGATATGTAGAAGCCATCCTTAAACCGGAAGGCATACAGAAGCATTTCAGGCTCCACTATCGCAGGGCGTCCTTTGGCATCATAAAATGAGGCTAGGAATTCTTGGCCGAATAACGGGCTGCTTTGCGTGCTGTCCAAAAGCGGCTCTTCGGACGTCAACTTACATCCCGATAGGAATAGAATTCCCAACAGGGCTAGCATGCTCAGAAGTATTGAGTTTTGGCGTCTCCGCACGTGAACATCCTCCGAAAAGCGCAGGATACTTAGTGCCAAGGATAACAGAAATTGCACGATTCATCAATCTGGCAAACCGCTCGCGGGGAACTCCGCATGTCCAACAGATTGCGGATCGAAGGCCGCCAATAGCATTTTAGAGAACCTCTAAATGGAGCGGTCAATATTTATCGGCGTACTGCCAGCATCAGCCCATCCATGATGAAACCAAGCAGTCCAGTTGCTGGGATCCTTCTTAATCAACAACCACAGTGACCCCTAGCCCCCATGCGACCGGTGCAAATTCTGGCAAACAAAATTTGGGAACTGCGTCTGCGCAAAAGCCAGCTTCATCAACGTCAACATGATGAGCATGCTCAAAAGCGGAAATAGTAAAATCTTGTAGGACCGTGCGGCCGCTTTTGCTGAGGCGCTTTGGGTTACTGGAGAAAAGTGGCTGGTTCGCATTCCTTTGATTGCACCCGCTGGTGGAGTTCAGCCGGCGGGATTAAGACACATATCCCGCGACCACCTGTAGCAATTTGTATGCCGTGCGGGCGTCATGGCCGACAACATCCAAGAATTCCTCTGCACCGATGCGCAGGCACGTCAGATCGGTAGCCGCCCGCATGTCGAGCGCGCGAGGTTCATGGCGGATCAGGCCCAATTCTCCCACCAGTTTACCTGGACCAGAAGTTGTAATCAGCAAATCGTCATCATCACCTGGGCCGGGCAAGAGCAAGTCTGCCGTGCCTTCGGTGATCAGAAAGGCCCCGCTTGTTGGGCCATCGTCTTTGTGAAACACATAATCACCCGCCTTGGTGGTATGCCAGCGCGCACTAAAGGCCAGCAAGCGCAGTTGTTTTCGTTCAAGACCCGAAAACAAGTCCGTCTGTTCTAACGCGCGCAGTTTGCGAGCTAGATCTGCGCTGACCGTATCATCTTCTTTGGTGGCAACGTCGCTGCCGATCGTAGAAATACGCCCCTGTTGCAGTACATATTGTGCGTCAAATCCCCTGACGTCTTCAAAGCTTGGCTGAAGACAGATGATTGTCGTCTCAGGGAGCAGGCTACGCAGACGTTTGTGTAGATTTGCACGTATGGGTGCCTCGAAATTGGACAATACGTCGTCTAGGATCAGCACGTGGGGGCGCTTGATTGTGGCGCGGCTGATGGCCAGCGTTTCTGTCAAGAGCGCTGGCAAGTTGGTCCCGCCTAGCGCAAGCGGGATGTCAAAGATCAAATCCAAGACTAGCCCCTCAAGTTCTGCAGCATAAAGTGCATCCACTGCGACGCTTCGCAAGGCATCAGCTTGGCCACCGGAGGCTTCAGTGATCTTGCCAAACAGTATGTTTTCCAGAACTGTTAAGCCAGCGACGGGGGCATCAATAGCAATCGGGCTCATTAAATCAGACAAGCTTTGTTGTAAATCTGCTGAATGGGCGCGGCGTATATCCAGCACCCTGTTAATGATCTCGTCTGGTAAGGCAGAGCCTAGTTTCTCAACCGAGATAGCAAAGATGACGGCCAGCAAGGACGCCTTGTCCGCCAGACTAAGTGCTTTGCCATCAAGTTGTTTTACGTGAAGGGCTACTGCGGCCTCGTAGGTCGCGATATCAAGCCCAAGCTTGCGGAAAAGTGGATGATCAGACCCATCGACGCCAAAAGTCTGGCGCAAAATATCGACCGTATCGACGGCAAGTTGTAGTAGATAATGTTCAATATTTAGAGTGGTCAGCAAGTCGATAAAGGCGGTCTGGCCTTTCAAAAGGGCAGGAGTAATACGGGTTTTTGGCGTAGCGAAGATCAGGTTTTCGGCAACAGACAAAGCAGGGTTGAAGCTGTCTTTGTCAAAGACATTCACATATTCATCCAGCGTGGCGGTTTTCAGTTTTTCGCTAACGCTCTGACGCAAATCCACCAATGCGGCGGCCAGATCGGGGTTCGCTTCGGCGTCAAAGCGTTGGTCCAGACCGCGTGAGAATAGCGCCTTGTCAATGTGCATCCCCTTGATCAGCGCCAGCCACCAAATGCGCAACTGCCCCTCGTGTTCTATCTGAAGATCCTCCAAATCAAACCAAACGGCATCCGAGATATCTGTACTATTGCCCGCTTTCGCGCTTTCCAGGGCCGAGGGTGCCAACGGATCGTCGCTATGGGGCCGCGAGCGGAGCGGCAGGACCACATTGTCACTGAAGCTGCCCAAAAACATCACTGGTCGCGAGGTGGCATATCCCACGCGTTTGGCAATCGTAGCTTGGTGCAAATCTGAGAGCGGCAGGCCTGCAAGGTTGATTGATCCTGATGAGGGTATCACTTCGCGCGTCAGGACATCGGCAAAGGCACGGCGGTCTTCGTCGTTGGGGGCGGTTATAGCAACGGTACTACGTGGGTTGAATGTCACGTTGATGTCTTTCAGCACGACAATTCCGTCTGCGTCTTCAACACAGATGTTACTTAAGCTGACTTCGCCAATCAGTGACGGAATTTCACCAGGATCCGAGGTAAACAGTTCGGGTTCAATCATGCCATGCGGGGCAAACCGTTCGGTGATTGTTTCCCAACGCAGAGCCATGTCTTGGGATTGGTTATAGTAGTCTAGCAGCTCTTTCCACGGGCTCGACAGGTCTTTGTACGCGGCAAGTGCGGCGACAAGTGCACCAATGGAAATCTGCCCGTTGATCGCCAGATAGCCACCGATGGAGTAGAAGAAGAACGGTGTCAGTTGTCCGATGAAGTTGTTTATAAACTTCATAAAGAACTTCTTTTGAAATATTTCGAACCGGATCGCATATAAACGGCCCAGACGTTCAGAAATTAACGCAAGTCGGTACCGCCAGCCGCCATTGATGCGCAAAGTGCGGGCACCTGCCGCCCCTTCGCCAATCTCAGCCGCCAGCGCACGGATCTGGATTACTCGTTTCTTGTTTAAAAGATTAATCTGTTTTTGCAGTCTTGGGATTAACCATGCCTGGAACGGAATGAGCGCGCAGGCCGCAATGCCAAAAGCAAAGCTTTGCATAAACAGAAACACTAGGATCGTCAGCATTTGCCCGGCTTGCAACACGGGTTGTGCAACGGCATCGCCCATCAGCCCGCCCATGGGTTCAGATTCGGACGTGACCATCGACACCAGTTCACCCTGACTGGTGCGTTCAAAATAGGGTGCTGGAAAGCGCAAAATGCGGGCGATCAGTGTATAGCGCAGACGGCGCAGAAGCCGTTCAGCCAGCACACCCTTCATGGTGTTTATGTGCATTTTCATCATGCCATGGGCCAAGACTGACACCAGGAAAATCGCGCACAAAATCATCAGAAAGGTTATCTGGCTTACGGTAATACCAAAGAAACTGATATTGTTGGAGGATGCACCGATTGCATCGTTGATAATGCGTTTGGGCAGTTCAAGCGTCAGGAACAACAGCGGGAATAATGTCAGCGTGACAGTCAGCAAGATCAATTGATCCCGCTTGGAGTACTTCCAAATGAAAGAAAATAAAGACCGTTCGATGTGAAATATCCATATTTTAAGCCGGACAGACCCGTGGGACGCTCCAGATATCACTGTAGCTTAATTTTGGTGACTTCGTAAGGGGAATGTCCAACGTGCATACCTCGAGGCCGCGTGAAGTCGGAGAACCGTCCCCTTCGTCAAGATTTGAAGTTTTCCGGCAACTTCGGACAGCATGCTCAGATGTATTCAGTATTCACGACAGGACGCGCAAACGACCAAGTGACGCAGCTTTTCGGTCCAGCCGGGCAGGGGGGACAGCTAGCGTCACGGGAAGGCAAAACGAAGCGTCGTTCGCGACTTCATGACGATCCCCGAGTTCGTCGGTCTGACCGTCATGATCTATGAATGCATTCGATTTGGAAAGGATCCTTCGCACAAACGCGGCGTCGACATTAGCCATGAAAAGGTTCGTTGGTAGCATCCGGTCAGGGGCGGTTTAATATATAATCCGGCTGAATGCCTGATGCTGAGATCGGGCCATCAAAATCACTTCCTGAAAAGAACCCGTAATCGGCAATCAATGCTGTTTTCAACCCTGCCGCCTGACCCCCCAGAATATCCGTGTGAAGGCTGTCTCCGACCATGACGATACGGTCTCGCGCAACGGTGCCAAGTTGCGCAAAGGCCAGATCAAAGATGTTGCCAAACGGTTTACCAAAAAATTGCAGCGTGATCCCGGTCTGATCCGCCAACCGGTGCGCATAGTGCCCCGGTTCAATCGAAAAGCCGCTTTCACGAGGGGCCACGATATCGGGGTTTCCGACATATACGGGGCGGGGGTGCGCCCTAAGCGAGGCTTCGAGCAGCGTTTGCCGCGTTTCTGTCCATACGGCACTCCCCAGCAGCACAAACGCATCGACGTTATCGTAGGCGGCAGCATCTTCGGCCAGATAGGTCATGTCGAAGGCCTCGATGTCCCCGCGTCCCAGGCTTTCGGTCGCCATCAAACCCCACTTAAGAGGCGGTGCATTGTGCAAAGCATGAAGCGTCGCTTTGCGGCTGGTGATGACATCCTCGGGCGCAAAATGATAGCCAAGGCGCTTGTATTTCTCCATCAGGTTGGCGTGGGGGAAGCCCGCCGCGTTTGACACGATCATCACCCGTTTGCCTGTTTTTTGAAGGTTTGCCACACGCTCGGGCACGCCCTCAATCGCAGTGTCACCGATATTGAGAACGCCAAAAGCATCCAGCAGGAATACGTCCATCTGATCGGCAAGCGCATCAAGGTTCGCTAGCCTTTCGCAAGCCCCTCCCGAGGTGGTTGTGGGTAGGCGGTGGCGCACGCGCTCATAACTGTCAAAGGCTTGCGTGACGTTCAAATGATTGCGCCCCGAACTTTGGCAGAGACCCATTCCGAGATGACAACAGCCGCCAGAATGACCAGCAAGATCAACGAAACCTGCGGCCATGCCAGCACGTTCAGCGATGACGACAGCTGCAGACCGATGCCGCCCGCACCCACCAAGCCCAGTACAGTAGATTCGCGAATGTTAATATCCCAACGGAACACGGCGATGCCAGCAAAGGCAGGAAGTATCTGCGGAACAATCCCGTAAGCCATGACCTGCCAGCGGGATGCACCCGTGGCCGTGATCGCTTCGACCTGCGTCTGGTCGATCTCTTCGATCGCTTCATAAAGCAACTTGGCGCAGAATCCGATGGACCGGATGGCAATTGCGATCACCCCGGCGAAAACACCCGGTCCGATGATAGCGATCAGCAGCAGCGCCCAGATCAACGAGTTGATCGAACGGGTCGAGACGATGATCAGCAGCGCAATGGGACGGATGAAGAGGCGCGACGGTGTTGTATTCTGTGCCGCCAAAAAGGCGACCGGCACCGCAAGGATCAGTGAAAAGATTGTGCCTAGGGTGGCAATGTTAAGCGTGTCCCAGATCGGCTTGCCCAACTGGGTGATGTATTCCCAACGGGGTGGCGTTGCGCGGGTCCAGATGTCATCGGCAATGCGCGGTGCATCCCAAACGAAAAACCACGTGGTCGAGGCCGAAATTTGTTGCCAGCAATAGGCAAAGATCGCAATACCGATCAGCCACATCACCCAGTGGCCAAGGCTTTCTCGGCCCGTGCGGCGTTGCCAGATCTTTTGGCCTTTCAAGTCTTGCACTGGCATTATTGAACCCTCGCCCTGATCACGCCGGACAGATATTCCAAGGCCATTACGATTAGAATGATGATCAGCAAGATTGCCGCAGCGGTGTCATATTCATATCGATCAAATGCGGTGTTCAGCGTGGCACCGATACCGCCCGCGCCAACCAGACCAAGGATCGCGCTTTCGCGAAAGTTGATATCAAGCCGGTAGATGCTGAGCCCGATCAGCCGCGGCATCACCTGCGGCTGCACCCCGTAATTGATCCATTGCGTCCATTTGGCACCCGATGCCTTGATCGCCTCTGCTTGCACTTTGTCCATGCTTTCGATGTCTTCTGCCAAGAGCTTTGACAAGAACCCGATGGTAGCAAAACTAAGCGTCAGGAAACCGGCCAAGGGGCCAAAGCCAAAGATTGCAACCAGCAGGATCGCCACGATGATTTCTTGCAAGGCGCGGCTGACGGCGATGATCGACCGGCAGATCAGATAGACGGGCAGCGGCGCGATATTGCGCGCGGCCCCTAAAGCAATCGGGATCGATATGGCGATGCCCACCACAGACGACGCGATGGTCATGATGATACTTTCCACCATGCCTTCGTAAATGTCTGTGGACCGTGTGGTGAAATCCGGACTGGTAAAGGCCAGAACAAATTTCTTACCGCGCTCAAGCCCTTCGTACACGCGGGACCAGTTGACCTCGACCGTCATGTAGGCCGCAATCAGATAGGCCAGAAAGCCCAGCATCAGGACCCACCGAAGCCACGGCCGCTTGACGAACGACGGCTTGCGCCACGGCTTGCCGATCAGGATATCAAGTTCGCTCATTCGGCGGCCTCGATGTCATCCTCATCGACCGCGTCGATGGTCGCTTCCCAGTCTTCCTCGCCATAAATCGTGGTGAGGACGTCAGGTGTAAGCCCCTCAGGTGGGCCATCAAATTCGACGGCCCCAACCCGCAATCCGATGACGCGCTGCACAAACATCTGCGCCAAGGCAACATCATGGATGTTGATGATCGCGGCCAAGCCTCTTTCTTTGCACAGCTCGCAGATCAGGCGCATGATCTGACGCGATGTCTTGGGATCAAGCGATGCTGTGGGTTCATCCACCAGCAGCAGCGCGGGGTTCTGAATAAGTGCGCGGCAAATTCCGACACGCTGGCGTTGCCCGCCTGACAGCTCATCCGCGCGTTTGTCTGCCATATGGGCTAGGCCGACACGGTCCAGCAGGCGGAACGCTTCGTCGACGTCAGATTGTGGAAAACGACGCAAAAAGCTGCGCCAAAATCCGACATAGCCTAGACGACCCGACAGGACGTTCTCCATCACGCTCAGGCGTTCGACCAAGGCGTATTCCTGAAAGATCATCCCCATGCGCCGGCGTTCACGACGAAGGTTGCCAGAAGACAAACCCGTCAGTTCAACATCGCCTAGATAGACCTTGCCAGAGCTTGGCTCGACCAGACGGTTAATGCAGCGGATTAGGGTGGATTTACCAGCACCCGACGGGCCGATTAACGCCAGCACCTGACCTTCTGGAACAACCAGATCAACCGACTTGAGGGCCTGATCGCCCGTTTTATATGTCTTAACAAGCTTCTCAAGCCGCAGCATGAAAGCACCCCCGCCTCAAATGTTATTGTTGGAAAAGGCGGGCCAGAAAGCCCGCCAATTCAGCCGTTACTCGCAGGCGTAGCTCACGCCATTTGCAGTATCGATCTTGCGGATCACTTCCCAGAATTCCTTGTATGTCATCGGAAGGAACTGGCCTTCGTTAGATTTTTCGAATTCTGCCTGAAGCGACGTGCCTTCCCATTCAAAGTTGAAGAACGCGTTGCGGATCTTCTCTTTTAACTCGGGCGTCAGGTTATGGGCTGTGCCAAATCCTGTGGTCGGAAAGGTTTGCGATTTATAGATGGTTATGACCTGATCTTCGGTGATCACATCACGGCTTAACATCCGCGCTTTAACCGAATTGGCAATCGACGCGGCCGCGTAGTCTTTGTTGGCCACACCAAGAATGGAATTGTCGTGCTTGCCGGAATACACTGGCTCAAAGTCGCGATCGGGCAGCATATCAAAGTCACCCTTCAAAATTGCGCTTGGCGCTTTGAAGCCCGAATTTGAGGTGGGCGAAGTAAAGGCCAGTTGCTTGCCTTTGATGTCCTCGACTTTTTCGATGCCAGAGCCGGGGTAGGTGATGATTTCCATCTCGTAGCCGAAATTGCCATCCTTGGACGCCATAATCGTAAAGGGGTTAAAGCCCGCACAATTTACCGCCAACGGGTTTGATCCGGTATTGAAGCCCGCAATATGCAGACGTCCCGAACGCATCGCCTCAATTTGGGCTGCGTTGCTTTGTACCGGGAAGAAGATAACTTTTTTGCCGGTTTCTTTTTCAAGATGGGTCAGAAAATCGGACCATGCCTCTTTGTACACGGCAGGGTCTTCCACCGGTGTGTACGCAAAGATGAGCGTGTCAGGGTCAACCTGATCCGCTGGATCGGTCGGTGTGTCAGCAATCAGGTCGCCGTCCACGTCGCAAAAACGCTTGTCCAGATCACCATGCGGGCAGTCTTGTGCAGCAGCTGGACCAGCCAGCGAAAGCGCAAAAGCCAAGGTTGCACTGGACAAAAGTGAATTCATTAGTTTCATGTAAATATCCTCCCAGATGAGCGAGGCTAACCGGAAACGAATATATTGCAAGCGCGTTAATGTTCGTTTTGCAGCCGAAATGTCAGCCGGTCTGGATACCGTGGGCTGCCCAATCCGCAAATCGGTCTGCCTCTGGCAGGTCGGGCAGGGGGGCGTTCAGGTACCCGTCAGAGAACAGCCGGAATGGCACGTCCGCATTGCGCGCCGTAAAATAGTCGATTGTGCTATCGCCGACGTATAATGTCTCTGATGGATGGCTGGACATGTCTTTGATGCAGTTAAGCAAAGGGGCCTGGTCCGGCTTTTTGGGTTGCCCATCCTCTGCTCCCGCGATCACGTGAAAGAACTGGGTCAAGTCAAGGCGGTCACAGATTTCGCGCGCAGGCTCGGTTGGTTTATTTGTGCAGATACCCATCGGAATACCTGCGCCCTGAAATGTCCGCAGTGCGGATAAAACACCGGGGTAGGGCCGTGTCAGCGTAGTCATGTTCTGGTTGTAGCTTTTCAAAAACAGATCAAGCGCTGTCTCGCGAAGCGGGGCGTCGTATCCGCCCGTCGCGTCAAGGCTGCGCTCAACGAGTTTTTCAACGCCGTTTCCGATAAAGGAGATGATGGTGGGCAGGTCGAGGGCCTCTCGTCCAAGGACATTGAGCACAACATTTGCTGCAGCATGCAGATCAGGCGCGCTGTGGATCAGGGTCCCGTCCAAATCGAATATGATCACTTTAGGAAATATCATCGTATTTTGATATCGCTTCGTGTGGGGTTCTACAAACTTAAATGATTGTTTTTAAAAATTAGTCTACCGTTGCCATTAGTGTAAGACAGTTGCCTTTTGTACCGCTTGGATGCAGGTTTCGAAACGACAAGCTTTGGTCCAATGTGGTTTGCGGCCCTGTGAGCTACCCCCCGAACATCGGACACTGACGTAAGCTGCGATTTGTAGTTTG
>CBDTUA010000027.1:0-43189 GCA_965363735.1 uncultured Sulfitobacter sp.
TACTGGGAAACCGACGAAACTCAGCAAGTTGGGAAACAAGTGGCAGCCCGTAGGGGAGTCGAACCCCTCTTTTCAGGTTGAAAACCTGACGTCCTAACCGATAGACGAACGGGCCACTTAGCTTGTGAGCGGTTCATTAGGCAATCGCGCGAAAGGGCGCAAGTGGAAATTGCCATAATTCGAAAAACTTTTACGCGGGGGCCGCATCTTCCAGACGAAGTTGTACCGATTGACGTCCGCGCCAGCTATTGATGTCCAACCGGCCCGCTAGGTGAAATCGTGCGCCACCGTGGTTCTCAAGCGCTGGGCCAAGGGGGCCATCGAATGCGCCAAAGGCGATAGCATCAAGCTTGACGCCAGCACCACCCCCGCCGTCGCCAAAGCTGATTTTCAGGTGGCTTTCGCCGACGCGTTTGGCGAACCGAATCTGCATATCCGCAAACACATAACGCGGGGCAGGGGCACCGGCACCAAAAGGGCCAGCCTGTTCGATCAATTCGGCCAGTTCGACCGTGGCGGCGGCGGGCATTAGCATCCCGTCAAGGCGCAGGTCGGCGGCACCGGCCAGATGGGCACCCTGTTTTTCCAACAATTCGGCCAACCGTGCCATGGCGGCGTCCAGCTTGTCTTCGGCCAATGTCAGTCCAGCGGCCATCTTGTGGCCACCGCCCTTGATCAGCAACCCTTCGGCGGCCAGCCGTTGGATCGGCGCGCCCAAATCAATGCCCGATACCGACCGTCCAGATCCTTTGCCTATGCCATTCTCGAACCCTATCACGACCGACGGACGGTTTGACGCTTCCTTGAGGCGCGAGGCAACGATTCCCACCACGCCCGGATGCCAGCCCGCGCCCGATGCCCAGACCAGCGGCGCGTCAAAGCCGCGTGCCTCGGCCTGATCCAGTGCGACGGCACGCACGGCGTTCTCGACGTCGCGACGTTCAGTATTCAAAGTATCGAGCCGTTCAGCCAGTGCAGCGGCCTCGTGGGGGTCGTTGGTAGACAGCAGACGTGCGCCCAAGTCGGCCTGCCCGATGCGCCCGCCCGCGTTAATACGTGGGCCCAGAAGAAACCCCAGATGATAGGAGGCAGGGGCGGTGTCCATGCGTGCAATATCGGCAAGGGCGGCCAAGCCGACGCGTTCGCGCCGCGCCATCACGCGCAAGCCCTGACGGACAAAGGCGCGGTTTACACCGATCAGCGGGGCCACGTCGGCGACAGTGGCAAGGGCGACCAGATCAAGCAACGTCATCAGATCAGGCCCGCCTGTGCCAGCCTCGCGCAATTGGCGGCCGGCCTCGACCAGCATCAAGAAGACGACGCCAGCGGCGCAAAGATGGGCCAGCGCGCCGTCTTCGTCCTGCCGGTTGGGGTTCACGACAGCGACAGCATCCGGCAAGGTTTCGCCGCCTAGGTGGTGATCCAAAACAATGACGTCAGCGCCCACAGCCGCCGCAATCGGCCCGTGGGACAGCGTTCCACAGTCGACGCAGATAATCAGGTCATGCTTGGCTGCCAGTGCGGCCATGGCTTCGTCATTGGGGCCATACCCTTCATCGATACGGTCAGGCACATATAGCGTCGCCTGACAGCCCATGTCGCGCAGCCAGACCAGCAATAGGGCGGCGGAACTGCCACCGTCCACATCATAGTCGGCAAACACGGCGATGCGTTGGCGGGCTTTGACTGCGGCCAAAAATCGCGCCGCAGCCTTTTCCATGTCTCGCAACGATCGGGGGTCGGGCAGCAATTCGCGCAAGGACGGGGCAAGGAACTGTTCGGCGTCGGCAGCGCTGACGCCTCGACGGGCCAGCACCTGACACAAGGCTTGCGGCATAGCGGTTTGCTGCAGCAAAACCTCGGTGGCGCGTTCAATTTCGACACCGGGTCCGACCCATTTGCGCCCGGTCAAGGACGCATCAACACCTAAAAAGCTCATGCATCCCTCGTTCAGTTTTAATCCATTATCCACGCAGGGGTCCCCGCGCCTGGTATGCTTAGTGCTGGTTTACCGGCGTGCGATAATTGATCCGCCGCACCGAGCCGGATTTCGACCGCATGATCAGCGTTTCGGTTGTCAGCCAGCCCGGCTCGCGCTTTACGCCGGGCAGCAGCGTGCCGCCAGTAACGCCCGTCGCGGCAAAGATCACGTCTTGGGTAACCATCTCATCGCGCGAATAAATGCGGTCAAGATCGGTGATCCCGGCGTTGTCGGCACGGCCACGTTCATCATCGTTGCGGAACAACAGGCGGCCATACATCTGCCCGCCCATGCATTTCAAGGCGGCTGCGGCCAGCACGCCCTCGGGTGCACCGCCCGATCCCATATAGATGTCGATACCTGTGCCGGGTTCGGCGCAATGCATCACGCCCGCCACATCGCCATCGGTGATCAACCGGATCGCCGCACCGGTTTCACGGACCTGACCAATCATTTCCTCATGGCGGGGGCGTTCAAGGATACACATGGTGATATCCTGCGGGGCGCAGCCTTTGGCCGCGGCAAGGGCTTGCACGCGCTCAACCGGAGACATGTCCAATGTGACGACGTCTGTCGCATAGCCCGGCCCAATGGCCAGCTTATCCATATACACATCCGGCGCGTGCAGCATGGATCCGCGCGGGCCCATTGCAATGACGGTCAGCGCGTTTGGCATGTCTTTCGCGGTCAGCGTGGTGCCTTCCAACGGGTCCAGCGCAATATCAACACCGGGGCCATTGCCGGTGCCGACTTCCTCGCCAATGTACAACATCGGCGCTTCGTCGCGTTCGCCTTCGCCGATGACCACGACACCCGCAATCTCAAGCAGATTCAGCTGTTCGCGCATGGCGTTCACGGCCGCCTGATCCGCTGCTTTTTCGTCGCCGCGTCCAATCAGCTTGGCCGACGCCAATGCAGCAGCTTCGGATACGCGGGCAAGGCCCAGTGACAACATGCGGTCTTTGAATTCAGCAGAAGAGGTCATATTAGCGTTCCTTTTTTAGAATCAAATTGCTTGAAATGGCGTCAAAGGTCTTCGATCCGCAGAGCAACGGGATCACTGGCCAGAACGCCTGTGCCCGCCATCGCGGTCAACGCATCATCAAGCGCCTTGCGGGTAGTTTTATGCGTTACGATCAAAACTGGTGCGTGTTCGGTATGGTGTTCGGTTTGGCGCATGCGGTCAATGCTGATACCTGCTTCGCCCAAAACGGTCGCGACTTTGGCCAATGCACCGGGTTTATCCAGCAACCCCATGCGCAGATAGAACGCTGCCGGGGCCTGTGACGTGGCAGATGTGGCATCCGTCAGCGTGCTGGCCTTTTGACCGAACACCGGTCCCTGCCAACCACGGGCAAGATCGCAAATGTCAGACAGGACAGCGCTGGCAGTCGGACCTTCGCCCGCACCGGGGCCGCGTAGCACGATCTGGCCAACGGCGTCGCCCTCGAGCACGATCATGTTTGTGCCGCCAGAAAGCTGCCCCAAAGGCGATGAATCAGGCACGAGGCAAGGCTGCATGCGCTGTTCAAGCCCGCGACCGGTCATCTGCGCGACACCCAGCAATTTGATCTTGTATCCCATCCCTGCGGCAGCACGGATGTCTTCGATGCTGACCCGTTCGATGCCCTCAAGATCAATGCCGTTGAAATCGACGCGTGACCCAAATGCGATCGATGACAGAATCGCCAGCTTATGCGCCGCGTCAATGCCACCCACATCCAATGCTGGATCAGCCTCAAGATAGCCAAGCCCGTCAGCCTCGGCGAATACGTCCGCATAGGGCAGGCCCGCGTCTTCCATGCGTGTCAGGATATAGTTGCACGATCCGTTCATAACGCCCATCACACGGGTAATCTGGTTTCCGGCCAACGCCTCGTTCAAGACCTTGATCACCGGAATGCCCCCCGCGACCGCCGCCTCATAGCGGATATGGCGGCCAGCCGCCTCGGCCTGTTCGGCCAATGCTTGTCCGTGAATGGCCAGCATCGCCTTGTTCGCGGTCACGACATCCTTGCCTGCCGCCAGCGCAGCCTCGGTTGCGTCTTTGGCTGGACCTTCGTCGCCACCGATCAATTCGACGAACACATCGACATCATCACGCTTGGCCAAGGCGACAGGATCGTCCTCCCATGCGTAGCCCGAAAGGTTGACACCGCGATCTTTGTCCTTACTGCGGGCCGAAACGGCCGAAATGGTGATCGCGCGTCCTGTGCGTGCCTCAAGCAGATCCGCCTGTTTGCGGATGATGCGCACGACGCCCACACCCACCGTTCCCAATCCAGCAATTCCAAGACGAAGTGGCCCAGACTGAAGCGGCTGTGACATGTGCAGTTCCTTTAAGATGGTGCGCGGGCGCGACAAAATTATTATATGGCCGCGATGTATCGGGTTCAAACCCTGCGTGCAACGCAACCAATTGCAAAATTGCTTATCTCAAGCCCTCGGCCAACCGCTGCTTTTCGGCTCCAGTTAAAACAGAGCCGCGCAACCCGGCTGCACGTGCCTGTAATCTGGCAACACGCGCATCCAGAACCAGTTCGGTCTGGGTAGTGTTCACCTGGCCGGCTGTTGCTTGGGCTAAAAGTGGGTCAACAGGCACAAGCGCGGGATAATCGGCGGCCTGCATTTCAGGCGTTGCACGGCTATCGAGGGCCGGAAACTGCGTGCAGGCCGCAGGCAGCAACAAGGCAAGGGCGCAAAGGCCGGAAAGGGCGCGATTATTCATGGGATCGATTCATGCACCAGCAACGCTTTTCGTGCAAGCGGGGTTTGCCTTTGAACGGTTGTTCAATTAGCGTTTGGTCATGGCACGCACGACCGGATCACATTCAGACATCACCGGACCCAAGATCCGCGAAGCAGCGCTGCGTCTGTTCGCCAAAAGTGGGTATGCGGCCGTGTCCATGCGTGCTCTTGCCAGCGAGGTGGGCGTGCAGGCAGGGGCGCTCTATAACTACACCCCCGACAAACAAACGCTGCTTTTCAACCTGCTTTGCACCCATATGGAAGAACTTCTGGACGCATCAGCGGACGACATCACGCTTGCGCCCATCGACCGACTACGCGATTTCGTGGAATTCCACATCCGGTTTCACGCAGACCGCCCGGATGAGGTTTTCATTTCCTACATGGAATTGCGCAACCTGACACCCGAGAATTTCAGCACGGTCGAGGCGTTGCGCCGTAGGTACGAAGACCGTCTTGAGGGGATTTTGCAAAGCGGTGCCGACACGGGCGATTTCGCCATTGCCGATACCAAGATTGCGACCCTTGCGGTGATCGCGATGCTGACGGGCGTGAATACGTGGTTCCGTACCGGCGGTCGGTTGTCGCTGGATCAGGTCATCGCGCAATACTGGGATATGGTGCGTAAATCGGTGATGTCGGGGCAGGGCAGTACTGCCCATGCCTCGTTGATTTAATGGGCAGCTTTGATGAACGTGCCATTGTTCAAGTCACGCATCGCCTGACGCAGCTCAGCCTGCGTGTTCATCACGATCGGCCCGTGCCACGCGACCGGTTCGTCAATCGGAGCACCCGAGATCAGCAAAAACCGCACCCCTTCAGGCCCTGCTTGCAACGTAACTTCGTCGCCTGTGCCAAATCGGATCAGCGTCCGGTCCCCGCTTAGATCGCGGATGTTCACCTCTTCTCCGGCAATCTCTTTTTCAAGTAGTACACCAGAGGGCTTGGACGCGTCCGCAAAGGCAGCGGCCCCCTCAAAGATATATGCAAAAGCACGACGGTAGGTGTCGATCGCAAAGGTCTTTTTGACACCGGCGGGCACGAATATATCCAGATACTGCGGATCAGCGGCAATGCCATCCACCGGGCCGGTTTTGCCCCAGAATTCACCAGTAATGACTTTGACGATGGTACCATCGTCATCTGTGATCACTGGAATATCCTTGGCGGTGACATCCTGATAGCGCGGCGCCGTCATCTTTTGCGAGGACGGCAAGTTGCCCCAAAGCTGAAACCCGTGCATCTGGCCATGCGCATTGCCGTGCGGCATTTCCTGATGCAGAATACCCGACCCTGCGGTCATCCACTGTACATCGCCTGCGCCCAGCGTACCGACATTGCCCAGCGAGTCGCCGTGATCCACCGTACCGGCCAGAACATAGGTAATGGTTTCAATCCCGCGATGCGGATGCCACGGAAAACCCCGCTCAAAATCCTGCGGGTGTTCATTGCGAAAATCGTCAAACAGCAAAAACGGGTCCAATTCGCTTGGGTCCTGAAAGCCGAAGGCACGGTGCAATTTTACGCCAGCGCCTTCTAGGGTGGGAACTGCAGCGCGGGTCTCAAGTGTGGGTCTGAGGGACATTGTCGCTCTCCTATCATGGGTTGGAACAAAGATAGGAACGTGCGCGTGATCCCGCAATATCATACGCACGAACCAATTCTGTGCAAATCCGCACCTTTGCGCAGTCAACGGGGTAGGTGTCGCAAACAGACGCGACCGGTCGTGGTTACGACGGTTCATCTATCATTAACTTTAATTGGGAGCAGGCGCATGAAGGTTGGATTTGTAGGTTTGGGCAATGTGGGCGGCAAGTTGTCTGGCAGCTTACTGCGCAATGGTGTCGATCTATATGTGCATGATCTGAATGCCGATTTCGTGGCGGCCAAGGTGGTAGCAGGGGCCACTGATGGAACATCCCCCGCCAGTCTAATGCAGACCTGCGATGTGGTGATCACCTGCCTGCCCAGTCCTGCGGCATCGGCGGCTGTGATGGCTGAAATGATTCCGCACGTCGGCCCCGGAAAGATCTGGATGGAGATGTCGACGACTGATGCTGCCGAGATCAAGCGTCTTGGGGCCGCGGTGATCGAGGCAGGCGGCGCTGCGGTTGATTGTCCTGTCTCGGGCGGCTGTCACCGCGCCGATACTGGCAACATCAGCATATTCGCAGCCTGTGACCGGCCGACGTTTGACCGCATCTTGCCACTGCTAACGCTAATGGGGCGGCGGGTGTTGCATACAGGTGATCTTGGTACGGCATCGGTTCTCAAGGTGATGACGAATTACCTAGCAACCGTGAATCTGATTTCGGTGTGCGAGGCGATGACAGTAATGAAAGCCGCAGGTATGGATTTGGCTACAACTTATCAGGCGATTTCAATGTCTTCCGGGACGTCCTTTGTTCACGAGACTGAAAGCCAACTGATCCTGTCAGGGTCGCGGGACGTGAATTTCACCATGGACCTGATCCAAAAAGATATCGGGCTTTTTCAAAAGCTTGCTGATGACTTTTCGGTTCCGTTGGAAGTGTCTCCACTGATCATCGACATCATGACGGATGGACAGAAGCGCTATGGTGAGCGCGCGCAATCTGACCGGATCATCGAGCGCCTTGAGGACGCAACGGGCCTGAAAATACTCGCCGATGGGTTTCCACAGGAATTGATCGATGATGAGCCCGAAGAGCGCGGGTACGAGGTCGCCGCGCGTTCATCTTCGTAAATTCTAATGTGGTGGAATAAGAGGGCGGTGCAAAGCATTGGGACAGATGTATATTCCCCCATCGAAGCCAAGGGTAAATAGGAATTTTCAGGTCGCAAAAGTTAAGAAAACTCGCGCCGCCCACCAACGCATTAACTGCCTGTTAGAGGTTAATTCACATTAATTAATTCTGGTGCACTGCATGAAATTCCAGAGCTATTTACTTGCAAAGTATAGGTTTTCCGGGCGGTGGCAGGTGCCAATCCACCCGGAAATTTAGCGCAGAAAGTTAATCAGGTTGATGGCCAATTTCAGCGGTCAAACCCTACGAACCGTGCGACAGCCTCGACAGGGCGGCGCACCGACTTTACGTCATTCGCGGAAAAGCTTTCGTCCGGCCAACCAAGCGCCACGCAGGTCATGATCACCTGATCGTCTGGGATTTGCGCATGCTCGCGTACCACGGGCGACTGCATGATCCCCTGGCCATTGATGACGGACCCCAAGCCTTTGCTCCAGGCGGCAAGCACCAAGCCATAGGTCACAGCGCCCAGATCAAAATGCGCGATTGTGCCGTTGTCATCCAGCGACTTGTCAAAGCAAACGACGATGGACACAGGCGCGTCGAATTGGCGAAACCCACGCATTACCCAATCTTGGCGGCGCTCTTTGTCTTCGCGCTCAATTCCCATGGCAGCGAAAAGTTGTTTGGCGATATCAACCTGCCGTTCGCGGTGCACGCCCGCATAGGCCCCGTGATCGCTGATTTCGCGTACCGGCGGCACGCCTTGCAACATGCGGGTGGAATTCCCTTCGCGGACATTCTCAAGTGGTTGGCCTGTCAGGACGTGGAGATGCCATGGTTGGGTGTTCATCGACGACGGCGCGCGGTTGGCCAGATCAATGATCTCTTCCAGCAGCTCGCGGGATACAGGGTCCTTGGTAAAACCCCTGATGCTGCGGCGGCCCAGCATTGCCTGTTCCAGTTCCATAATGTCCCTCCCGACGTTTCCTGACAGACGTCAGAGTCTTGCAAAGGAGCGGCGGGGTCAAGCGCCGCTTTGCGCGGTGCCGCTGCGTCAGATTAACAGTTGGGTACGTTGACGGCCAATCCCCCAAGCGAGGTTTCCTTGTATTTTTCGGACATGTCGGCACCGGTCTGCCGCATGGTTTCAATGCAGGCATCCAGCGGCACCAGATGTGTTCCGTCACCGCGCAAAGCAAGCGATGCCGCTGAAACCGCCTTGATCGCGCCAAGGCCGTTGCGTTCTATGCACGGCACTTGCACCAAGCCGCGGATCGGGTCGCATGTCATGCCAAGGTGGTGCTCTAACGCGATTTCGGCAGCGTTTTCGATTTGTTCGGGGGTGCCGCCCATCACGGCGCATAACGCCGCAGCGGACATCGCAGCAGCTGACCCGACTTCGGCCTGACACCCGGCTTCGGCACCCGAGATCGAGGCGTTATATTTCACCAGCCCGCCAATCGCCGCCGCCGTAAGCAAGAAGTCTTCGATATGCGCCTCGGACGCGCCGGGGACGTGATCAAGATAATAACGCAGGGTCGCAGGCATCACGCCGGCGGCCCCGTTGGTGGGCGCTGTGACAACCTGACCCCCAGCGGCGTTTTCCTCGTTTACCGCCATGGCATAGACGCTCATCCAGTCGTTGATCGTGTGGGGTGCTTGCTGGTTCAGCCCGCGTTCGGCCAGCAGTGCATCATGTATGCCTTTGGCGCGACGTTTGACATTCAGCCCCCCGGGCAGGATGCCGCCGGTTTCTAACCCACGGTTGATGCAGTCGTTCATGACCTGCCACAGCCGCTTTGTCCCGTCACGCAGATGCTCCGCGCCGCCGCGTGATTCCTCGTTCGCACGTTTCATGCCTGCAATGGTTTTGCCCGACGCCTTTGCCATCTCAAGCATCTCGGCGGCGGATTTAAACGGGTAGGGCACAGGCGCGCCTTCATCCGTGTCCTTGCCTGCGGCCAGTTCGGCTTCGGTCATCACAAATCCGCCGCCGATGGAATAATAGGTCTCGCGCAAGGTCACGTCGCCTTGAGCGTCGGTTGCCATCAACATCATCCCATTGGCGTGGCCAGCCAGTTTCAGATCATAGTCGAAGATCATATCTGTCTTGGGATTGAACATCAGCACGCCAAGATCGGGCAGGGTGATCTGATTGGTCTGTTGAATGTCGGCCAAGACAGCCTCGGCCTTTGCGTGGTCATATTCATGGGGGGTAAAGCCCGCGAGCCCAAGGATCGTTGCGCGGTCTGTGGCGTGACCCACGCCGGTAAAGGCAAGGCTGCCGTGTAGCGAAGCGCGCAGGCCGGCGAATTTGAACGGCGACGCGCGCATTAGGTCCAAGAACCGTGCAGCCGCAACCATCGGCCCCATTGTGTGGGAGGATGACGGACCAATGCCCACTTTGAACATATCGAAGACAGAGAGAAACATTAGGTGGCACTTCCTTGGGGTGGGGTGGCATAATGAGGGGCCGAAAATGGCGTGGGGCCAAGGCCTTCGGCTTTTTGAGCGGCGGCCGTACAGGGCAGGGTTTCAAGTGACAGGCACATCGCCTTGAGGTGCGGCAGATCATCCAGTTTGAACCAGTTCTTTTCCTTTTGCAAAGGATACAGCACGCACCATCGCAGCAATGCCGCAAGATAAAATTGGATTGCCATGTCGAAAGGCCCGTTGGCCGCCCGTGCATCCAGCGATTTCAGATGACGCGCGAGGGCTGCTTGCATTGTGGATCGCAAGGCTGCCTGATGGCTAGGGTCAGGCCCTACGTATTTTTGCGGATAGAACGTCATACGCAGCGCAGGATGAACGGTGTTCGATATGAAAAACAACCACTTAAGGAAATCCGCGCGTTTGGGGCTGTGAGCCTTTGGTCCTAGTTCGCCATGCCTGTCTGTCAACCAAAGCAGAATTGCCCCGGTTTCAAAGATAGCGCCATCGGGGCATTCCAACACAGGGATCAAGCCATGCGGGTTTAGCGCCAGATAGGCTGGCGAGGTTTGCGCCGACGTGGCCCGGTCAACCAAGACGGTGCGATAGGGCTGGCCCAAGGCCTCAAGCGCCAACCTAATGATAAGCGAAGCGTTGTCCGGCGCATAGTGAAGGATATAGCTGTTCATACTGGTGTGTTAGCCGATTGCAGGCAGTCAGAGCGATTGAAAACGACATTTCCACGCGCATTGCAGAAGGCGCAGTCAGAAAACGCGTCTAGTTTGGCCGCAGTGCACCGTCTTCGACGCCGATACGGTGGTACAGCATCGCGGCATTTAGCAGGCTGAACAGAAGCGCAACCCAGACCAGACCCAGCACCATCGGGGCCACGAAAATCTCGAACACGACAAGGGTGTAATTCGGGTGCGGAATAAACCGAAACGGCCCTTTGGCCACAAGGGGTTCGTCGATAACAATAATCCGCGTGGTCCAGCGGCGGCCCAAGGTGCCAAGAATCCAGACCCGAAAAACCTGCAAGACCGCATAAAGCGCCAGCCAGCCAAGGTGGATTTCTTGGGAGTAGCCAAAGATCAGCAAGCACAATACCCACGCGCTATGTAGCGCGACCATCACAGGATAATGGGCGGCACCAACCTCGTGCGCCCCGCGCGCCAGCAAGGCTGCGGTGTTGCGTTTTGCGATGACAAGCTCGCCCAACCGTTGAACAACGATAAAGGCGAGGAAGAGGAATGTGCCAAGTGTCATGGTGCCACCGTAAGCGGCAACATTGATGCGGTAAAGCCGGGTCCAAGGGCGCATAATGCCATTTGCCCACTTTGGCCGGATTTTAGCACGCGGTCCAGCACGAAGAGCGCTGTCGGGGCCGACATATTGCCCGCTGCACGCAAGGTTTCGCGTTCGGCGTCCAAGCTGCCGCGGGGCAGGTTCATCGTGCTTTCAATTGCCTCAAGCACCTTTGCCCCGCCGGGATGACAGACAAATCGGTCAATCGCCTCAAGCGGCAGACCGGCGCGATCAAGCATCGCCAACACAGCTTCGCGGAAGTTATCTTGTACAAAACTCGGGATAGAGCGGTCAAACACGACGCCAAGACCGTTCTCATCAACATCCCAACCCATAATGCCCAAGGTATCGGGCCAGATGTGCTCTTGGCCGTCGCCCAGCGTGACCTTACCCGCCACCGCAGCACTGCCCGATCGCAGCACCGCCGCAGCGGCACCATCGCCGAACAAGACGGTTGCAATGATGTCAGCCTTTTGCAGCCGGTCCGTTCTGAAAGAAAGTGAACAGGCCTCGGCGGCGACCATCAGCACGGTTTGGCCGTGGTGCGATGCCGCAAGCCTGCGCGCCAGCGAAAGCCCCGTCACGCCGCCTGCGCAACCCAGACCGAATACCGGCACACGCTGTACGTCCGTACGAAACCCCATCGCCTTGAACGCTTGTGCCTCAAGCGTAGGGGTCGCGATGCCTGTGGAAGACACGGTAACGATCACGTCCACCTGGGCCGCTGTGCACTGTGCATCAGCAAGCGCAGCGTTTGCCGCATCGATGAACATTTGCGTGCCGGCTTGCATATAGGCGGCACCGCGTTCGGCCCAGTTGTGGTCCTGTTCATACCACGCGACCGGTTGCACCAGATGCCGCATATCAACACCAGCATTCTCGAACGCGGGGGCAAGCCGTTCAAAGTGCGTATAGCGCGGACCTAATAGCGCGCGGGCATAGTCTTGTGCCATAGCCTGAGGTAATTTGTGAGGTGGTAAGGCGGTTCCCAGACCTGCCAGGGTAACGCTGGTAACGTCCACGACCTGCGCGATGGGGGGGCTGGACATCTGTAACATCTGGTACTCTTTCAAAGGCAACTTGTTGCGTAGGACATAGCCCTATCTTTGGCGTTATCCAGTTACAGCCTGTGCTTGTTTGACGGGCTTGCGTCAAAAGTGACAAAGCTACGTCAGTTTAGCGGGTTTTGAGGGGTCGCACCCATCGCCGTCAGAGTCTATAAGGGCAGCGATAAATCAGGAGTCGCTATTATGGCCGGAGAACTGTCACCAATTGACAAGGCGAAATTTGTAGCCGCCAAACGCGCCGCGCAATTTGTCGAGGACGGCATGCGCGTGGGGCTGGGCACTGGGTCAACCGCTGCATGGCTGGTGCGCTGTCTTGGCGAAATGGTGCGCGATGATGGTCTGCGGATCAAAGGTGTGCCGACGTCTTCACGTACGGCGCAGCTTGCCCGCGAAGTGGGCATTGAAGTCATTAGCTTGGACGAGGCGAAATGGCTGGACCTGACCATTGATGGTGCAGATGAATTTGACGGGGAACTGAACCTGATCAAAGGCGGCGGCGGTGCCTTGCTGCAAGAAAAGATCGTCGCGACCGCATCCGATCAGATGGTGGTAATTGCCGATATCGGCAAAGAGGTCGAAACCCTTGGCGCATTTCCGTTGCCCATCGAGGTGATCCCCTTTGGCTGGCAAACGACCCAAGCCTTGGTCGAGGAAACGCTGATATCAATGGATGTGTTAGGGCGCACGTCGACCTTGCGGATGAACGGCGACATTCCCTTTATCACCGACGAGGGCAATTATATCATGGATTTGCACCTTAACCGGATCGGCAATGCGCGCCAATTGTCGCTGGTCATCAATCAGATGCCGGGCGTTGTTGAAAACGGACTGTTCATTGATATCTGTGATGCAGTGGTGATCGGCTTTGGCGATGGCCGCGTCGAAGTACGCGACATCAACGAAGGAACGGTCGACCGTGATCGCATTGATTTCGTCGAGACGGACAATCTGTTTTCCGACTTGAACGACTAATATTAAAAAGGTCCCGACCAATGAGTGACTTTGATTTTGATCTATTTGTGATCGGTGGTGGCTCTGGCGGTGTGCGTGCTGCGCGTGTTGCTGCCAGTGAACATGGGACAAAGGTCGGCTTGGCCGAAGAAGACCGCTATGGCGGGACCTGCGTAATCCGGGGCTGCGTGCCGAAAAAGCTGACGGTGTTCGCATCGGGCTATTCCGGATTAGCAGATGAGGCACAGGCCTATGGTTGGGACATCAAGCCCGGTACCTTCGACTGGCATTCCTTCCGCAAGCGCCTGCATGCTGAGCTTGACCGTCTTGAAAGCGTGTACCGCAAACTGCTGGCAAGTTCCGGCGTTGAAACCTTTGACGCCCGGGCCACGATCAAGGATGCGCACACGGTGGAACTGTCCACCGGAGAGGTGAGAACAGCCAAACATATTCTGGTCGCAACAGGTGGCCGACCTGTGCGGCCCGATTTACCAAATGCCGATCTGGGCATTGTTTCGGATGATATTTTCCACCTCGATAAACTGCCTAAATCGATCCTGATCATTGGTGGCGGCTATATCGCTTGCGAATTCGCCTGTATCTTGCAGGGGCTTGGTGTCGAGGTCACACAGTATTACCGTGGTGCGCAAATCCTGCGCGGCTTTGACGATGAGGCTCGTGGTCTGGTCGCTGAATCGATGCGTGAAAACGGCATCGACATTCACACCGGCACCAACATCGTTGAAATGGCGCTTGAAAACGACCATGAAGAAGGCAGCACCCCAAGCAATTCAGACGCCGCCATGGGGGCCACGGTTGAGCAAGCAGGCGAACTGAACCGCTATAACGCGGCCGCTCGTCAAGGGACACAAGGCCCGATCTGGGTAAAGTCCACCAATGGCGGTGAAAAAGTATTCGATATGGTACTGTTCGCCACAGGCCGAACCCCGATGACCAAGGACATGGGTCTAGAAGAGGTCGGCGTTAGTCTTGGTCGCGGGCAAGAAATCAAAGTTGACGAGTATAGCCAAACTGGCGTGCCTTCGATTTATGCTATTGGCGACGTAACCAGCCGCGTGAACCTGACACCCGTCGCGATCCGCGAAGGCATGGCATTTGTCCAAACCGTCTTTGCCGGGAACCCGACACCAGTGGATCACGACCTGATCCCGTCGGCGATCTTTACGCAGCCCGAAATGGGCACCGTAGGCCTAAGCGAAGAAGATGCCCGCGACGCAGGCCCTGTCGAGATTTACGCAACATCGTTCCGCCCCATGCAAACGGCTTTTGCGGAACAGAACCAACGTGTGATGATGAAACTGATCGTGTGTCAGAACACTCGCGTTGTTCTGGGGTGCCACATCGTCGCGCCAAATGCAGGCGAACTTATCCAACTGGTAGGCATCGCGGTCAAAGCGGGGCTGACAAAAGAACAGTTTGATGCGACGTGTGCGGTACATCCGACCATGTCCGAAGAACTGGTGACCATGCGAACACCAACGCGCACTGCTTGAAATACGGGCTGCTATGCCCAAGTTTAAATAAGACGAGACCGCGTTTGCGGTCGTAACAGGGAAGATTTTATGGCTGGAAATACAGGCGGCCCTTGGGGCGGCGGAGGAAACTCAGGCGGCGGGGATTCTGGCGGTGACCAGAACAAGCCAAATGGCAACCGACCAACTGGTGGGGGCCGTGGTCCCGGTGGTGACAAGCCCCAAATTCCCGAAATTGATGAGTTGGTCAAAAAGGGTCAGGAACAATTGCGCGTCTTGATGGGCGGCAAAGGCGGTAGCCGTGGAACCAACGGTTCTGGCGGTGGAAGCGGCGGCGGCAACGGCCCTCGTCTGACACGCGGCACGATCGGTCTGGGTGCATTGGCGGCCGTTGTTCTTTGGGGCATGGCCAGCTTTTACACGGTGCGCCCTGAACAGCAGTCGATTGAGCTTTTCCTTGGAGAATTTTCGGGCATTGGCACCGAAGGTCTAAACTTTGCGCCGTGGCCGTTTGTGACTGCCGAAGTATTCGACGTTACAACCAACCGTGCCGAAACGATCGGCGCTGGGCGTGCGGGTGGCGATAACGAAGGTCTGATGCTGACAACGGACGAAAACATTGTCGACATCGATTTTCAGGTGGTCTGGAACGTAAAGAACGCGCAGGAATTCAAATTCTCGCTGCGTGATCCAACCGCGTCTGTCCGTGCAATTTCGGAATCAGCCATGCGTGAAATCATTGCGCAATCCGAACTGGCACCGATCCTGAACCGTGACCGTGCCACAATCGAAGCAACAGCCCGCGAGCTGATCCAAACCACATTGGACAACCGCAAGACCGGCATCAACATCATCCGCGTCAACTTTAACAAGGTGGACCCGCCAAGGCAGACAGTGACTGTAACAGATGCAGACGGTCGGGTGACGCAGGAATCCGTAATCGACGCCTTCCGCGACGTTCAGGCCGCCGAGCAAGAACGCGACCGGGTTGAACGTCAGGCCGATGCCTATGCTAACCAGCGCACCGCCCAAGCACGCGGTCAATCTGCACAGTTGCTGGAAGCCGCCGAAGGCTACCGTGCGCGGGTTGTGAACGATGCTGTCGGTGAGGCGAGCCGTTTTGAGGCTGTTTTGAAAGAATACTCGGCAGCACCAGAAGTGACACGCAAGCGCCTGTACCTTGAAACCATGGAGAAAATCCTTGCCGACGTGGACAAGATCATTCTTGAAAACAACACAGATGGGGGGGGGCAAGGCGTTGTGCCATACCTGCCACTCAACGAATTGCGTAACTCGAACCGGGGGTCAAACTGATGCGTAAGGCAAATATTATTATCCCGGTTATCGTGATTGCGGTGATCGCTTTATTGTCCTCGATTTTTATCGTTGATGAACGTGAAAAGGCGCTGGTACTGCGCTTTGGCCAAATCAAACAGGTGCGTGAAAACGCTGGCATCGGCTTTAAAATCCCGCTGTTGGACGAGGTCGTGCGCTATGACGACCGTATCTTGTCGCTTGAAACCCCCATGATCGAAGTCACGCCAGCCGATGACCGTCGTCTGGAAGTCGATGCGTTCGTACTTTATCGCATTGTGGACGTCCGTCAGTTCCGCCAAGCGTTGGGCACCGATGGGGAACGTCAGGCTGAGATCCAGCTGAACGGTATCCTTGATGGTCAGATCCGTGCGGTTCTGGGTTCGCAAGGTGTCACATCGAACACCATCCTGTCGCCCGAACGGTCGGCGTTGATGGATCAGATCCGCGAACGGTCTGATGCACGTGCGCAGGCTTTGGGTCTTGATGTGGTTGACGTGCGTTTGCGTCAAACCAACCTGCCAGAGCAGAACTTTGATGCGACATTGCAGAGGATGATTGCGGAACGTGCCCGTGAAGCAACCGATGAACGCGCCCGTGGCCGCGAAGCCGCGCAGCGTGTAACGGCCCTTGCGGATCGTACCTACGAGGAAATCCTGTCGGAAGCCCGTCGTGATGCCCGCATCACCGAAGGTGAAGCAGATGCCGCACGCAACAAAATCTTTGCTGAGGCCTACTCCAAGGATGCGGAGTTCTTTGAATTCTATCGTTCTCTGAGTGCTTACGAAGAGGCGTTGCAGGGAAAAAATTCGACCATGGTGATGTCACCGGACAGCGAGTTCTTTAACTACCTGCGTTCGGATCAGGGCAGCCGCTCGGTCGAGGGTGAATCGAACTAAACCCGCGCAGCGATCCAAGATTAAGAAGGGCCGGCCATTGCGCTGGCCCTTTTTGCATTTTGGCCCCTAACTTTCCCGCATGAGGGCTATCTAAAGCGGTACGCCTGTTGACTTGCGCGTGATTGATCCCATCTTTCGGCTTGCAGCACTGACACTGCGGATGCACTCTGGTGTCAGAAAATTAGGGGTTTCTTGGCCCCGCCCTTTGTTCAGGAGATAATGAATGCAGCCGAAGGCCGTATCCGTGTCGAAATCAGTCGCCCCGTCGCCCCAGCTGAAATGGCTTATGATGGGCATGCTAGCCCTTGCATTTGTTCTGATGCAGACCGTCATCGCCTATGCAAAACCCGAAAGTCTGGCCCCGTTGGCCGAAAAGATCAGCCCGTCTGTGGTTAATATCACGACATCGACCGTGGTCGAGGGGCGTACCGGTCCGCGTGGCATCGTGCCCGAGGGATCCCCTTTCGAAGATTTCTTTCGCGACTTCCAGGACCGAAATAACGACGGTCAGTCCCCGCCTGCACCGCGCAAGTCATCCGCGCTTGGGTCGGGGTTCGTGATTTCCGAAGACGGTTATGTTGTCACTAACAACCACGTGATCGCGGGCGCTGACGAAATCACCATTGAATTCTTCTCGGGCGAGGAACTGGTTGCCAAGGTGATCGGCACTGATCCCAACACCGACATCGCGCTGCTGAAAGTCGAAGCGCCGGGTGCTTTGCCCTTTGTCACATTTGGCGACAGCAATGCCGCACGCGTTGGCGATTGGGTGATCGCGATGGGCAACCCGTTGGGGCAGGGGTTTTCGGTCTCGGCCGGTATCGTCTCGGCGCGCAATCGGGCGCTCTCGGGCACCTATGACGACTACATTCAGACCGATGCTGCGATCAACCGGGGCAATTCGGGCGGGCCGCTGTTCAACATGGATGGAGCGGTGATTGGTGTGAATACAGCAATCCTGTCGCCAAATGGTGGATCTATCGGGATTGGCTTTTCGATGGCATCCAACGTCGTGACCCGTGTTGTTGACCAGCTCAAGGAATTTGGCGAAACCCGCCGCGGCTGGTTGGGTGTGCGCATTCAGGATGTGACCCAAGATGTTGCAGACGCGATGGGCTTGGCCACGGTGACTGGTGCATTGATAACCGACGTGCCAGATGGCCCTGCCAAAGATGCCGGGCTGAAAACCGGTGACGTGATCATGAGCTTTGCCGGCGTCGAAGTCGAAGACACCCGCGGCCTGGTCCGTCAGGTTGGCAACAGCGCCGTCGGGGCTGCCGTGCGCGTTACCGTGCTGCGCGATGGGAAATCCCAAACGTTGAAGGTAATCCTTGGCCGGCGCGAAGATGCCGAAGGTGAAAGCACGCCAGAGGCTGACCCCGAAGACGGTGTGGACCCCGAAGGCCCAGAAACGGTATCAATTTTGGGTCTTACTGTCACACCGCTGACCGATGATATGCGCGAGGAATTCGACGCGGATGAGGCCACCAACGGTTTGGCCGTTTTGGAAGTCGACGAAATGTCAGAAGCGTTTGAAAAGGGCCTTCGCAAAGGTGATATAATCACCGAGGCCGGACAGCAAAGCATCGCCGCGATTGCTGACCTAGAAGACCGTGTGACCGAGGCCCGGGATGCGGGGCGCAAGTCCTTGCTGCTTCTAATCCGCCGCGCCGGTGACCCGCGCTTTGTAGCGATTAGCGTCGACGAGTAATCATCGGCCCTTCGAAATGAACATCAGCTAGACCCGCCTTTGCCCAGCATTGGCGGGTTTTGCATTGTCCTCTTGCTGGAACCTTCCTTATTGTTTCACATATCGAAAGTAGTTAGGTTTCTTTGAAAGAAGGAAGCCTTGATGCCCGAAACGACGCCCGCGACCGTGTACCCAGAACGTCTTCGTACCCTGCGCACGCAGATGCTGACCGAGGCGGATATCAACAGTGTTCAAAATCAGGATTTGATCCAAAGCCGTCGCGAACAGATTTGCGATGCTGCGCTCGAACTGTTTTTGGAAAAGGGTTTTGCCGCGACAACGGTGCGCGATATTTGCGCACGGTCAGGTGTCAATCAGGCAAGCATCTATGATTACATCGCCAACAAAAATGACATCCTGCGGCGTCTGTTGAATCAGCTTTGGTTTCGCGAAGACGTGCCAACCCTGTCGGTGATCTTGCAAGATCAATCTGTGTCGCTTGAAGAAGCTATTGAACAGTATTTCCGCGAAAGCTGGGCGCATAAACGCAAAGGAACATTGCTGGCTTATCGCTGTGTGCCGCACATGCAGCCCGAAGATCGCCAAGCGCTGCACGCCCGTGAATATGCCGCGATGAAGGACCTCGCCGACCAGCTCAGCCTGCGGTTGGGGATTGATGCCGAAGACCGCCGCCTTGATATCGTGGCGAACTTGATGGTTTTTCTATCCGCCTTTGGGCCGATGCGCGATTGGCTGAACCGAGACATCCCCAATGATCTTATCTTGCGCAGCGTCGCTGCAGGCGCAGCAACAATGGTCCGATCCTTAGTGGATGAACCCCCCAAATAAAACGTCTTTAGGTTTTGCGCGCGCGGATGACCGTGTGATGGCTCAGGATCTGATACCCCAGTTCGGCTGCAACGCGCCCCATCAGTTCGGCGATTTCCGTACCGGGAATTTCGATCAGGTCACCGCTGTCGATGTCCACCAGATGATCGTGGTCCGTATGGGGCATCATTTCATAGCGGGCAGGGGCGTCGTCCATCACCAGCTTGCGCACCAGACCAGCATTTTCCAATACCGACATGGTCCGGTACACGGTTGCGACCGACACTGTATCATCCAACGCGCGGGCCTTTTCGTACAGGTCCTCGACGTTGGGGTGGTCGTCGGTTTCAGAAAGGATCGTAACAATTGATGCGCGTTGCGGTGTGACGCGCAACCCAGCGTCGCGCAGCAGTTGCCTGTAGTCGAGGTCATTTTCCAAAGCAGTCACCATCCTTGTGTTACCCTGACTTTATGCAACTCCGGCCTTGTCTGCAAGTTTTTGCGACCTATTCTCATTCGCATGTTTGACATCTGCGAATAATTCGCATTTACATGTAGGCGATCCCATTTCGGGTACGGAGGCTTTGGTGAAAAAATCTTTGTTAGCGACAGTTGCCGCGACAGTCATGATGACAGCTGCCCCCGTGTGGGCGGCTGATTTCAAGGTGGTGACAACCTTTACCGTGTTGGCGGATATGGCCCAACAGGTGGCAGGGGACGCCGCCGAGGTGGTATCAATTACCAAGCCAGGTGCCGAAATTCACGGCTATGCACCGACCCCGCGTGATATTGTCGGGGCGGTCGGTGCCGACTTGATTTTGTGGAATGGTCTAAACCTTGAGCTATGGTTCGAACAGTTCTTGTCAAACCTTGGCGATATCCCCTCTGTGACACTGACCGATGGCATTGATCCCATTTCGATTTCGACCGGCGATTACGAGGGCCAGCCGAACCCGCACGCCTGGATGGGTTTGGATAATGCGCTGATTTATGTGGACAATATAGCGGCCGCCTTTGTGCAACATGATCCCGCCAATGCAGAAACCTACAAGGCCAATGCAGAGCGATATAAGGGCGAAATCCGCGAAACCATCAACCCGTTGCGCGACCGGATTGCCGAGATCCCTGAAGACAAGCGGTGGTTGGTGACCTGCGAAGGGGCATTCAGCTATCTTGCGCGCGATTTTGGCATGAAAGAGCTGTATCTTTGGCCGATGAACGCGGACCAGACCGGTACACCGCAACAGGTGCGCAAGGTTATCGACGAAGTCCGCGCAAGTGAAATTCCTGTGGTTTTCTGCGAGAGCACCGTCAATACATCACCCGCTAAACAGATCGCGCGTGAAACCGGTGCAGCCTTTGGTGGCGTCTTGTATGTTGATAGTCTCAGCACCGCTGAAGGCCCGGTGCCCAGCTATCTGGATTTATTACGGGTGACATCTCAGACCATCGCGGACGGGTTGTCTGAAAACTTGAAGTGATCGGAAAAGAGACATGAAAAGCGTAGAAATTCACCACGAAGCTGAGCATTTTGCCCCCCATGACAGTGGTATCTCCGCGCAAAACGTGACGGTCACGTATCGCAACGGTCATACCGCGCTGTACGACGCGAGTTTCGAGATCCCACGCGGTACGATCACAGCGTTGGTGGGCGTGAACGGTTCAGGGAAATCTACCTTGTTCAAGGCCATCATGGGGTTCGTCCCGGCCGCCGCAGGCGAGATCAAGTTGCTGGGAAAAACAGTTCGCGAGGCCCTGCGCGAAAATCTCGTGGCCTACGTGCCCCAATCCGAAGAGGTCGACTGGGCCTTTCCAGTGCTGGTGCAAGATGTGGTGATGATGGGGCGCTATGGGCACATGGGCTTTCTGCGCCGGCCCAAAGCCGCAGATCATGCCGCCGTGGACGAGGCATTGCGCCGCGTAAATATGACCGAGTTCCGCGACCGCCAGATTGGTGAGCTGTCCGGCGGTCAACGCAAGCGCGTGTTTTTGGCCCGTGCCTTGGCGCAAGACGGGCGAGTGATCTTGCTCGACGAACCCTTTACCGGCGTTGACGTCAAGACAGAGGACCAGATCGTGGCCCTGCTGCGCGAATTGCGCGACGAAGGTCGTGTGATGCTGGTATCGACCCATAACCTTGGCTCCGTACCCGAATTTTGCGATCGAACCGTGTTGGTTAAAGGCACGGTGCTTGCTTACGGTCCGACCGAAACGATCTTCACCCATGACAACCTCGAACTGGCGTTTGGCGGTGTTCTACGCCAATTTACCCTTGGCGGCAGCGACTTGCATGATGACGATGACGGCCGCGAGCTGCGGATCATCACCGACGACGAACGCCCCTTTGTTCACTACGGAGAGGCACGTGCAAAGGACGAGGGCGACTCATGATCGAGCTGCTGCTAGAGCCGTTCGGCTACGGCTATATGTTCAACGCCATGTGGGTGTCGGCCATGGTAGGCGGCGTTTGTGCGTTTCTGTCATGTTATTTAATGTTGAAAGGCTGGTCGCTGATCGGCGACGCGCTCAGCCACTCGGTCGTGCCGGGTGTGGCAGGGGCTTATATGCTGGGCCTGCCCTTTGCGCTTGGCGCGTTTCTGGCGGGCGGTTTGGCGGCGGCGGCGATGCTGTTTCTTTCGGGGCGATCGGGGCTTAAGATCGACGTGATTATCGGGATCATCTTTACGTCGTTCTTTGGGTTGGGGCTGTTCATGGTGTCGTTGTCGCCAATGTCGGTCAGTATCCAGACTATTATCATGGGCAATATTTTGGCCATCGCCCCGTCTGATACCATTCAGTTGGCGATCATCGGTGTGGTTTGCCTAACCGTCTTGCTGTTAAAATGGAAAGACCTGATGGTCACGTTCTTTGACGAAAACCATGCGCGCTCCATCGGGTTAAAACCGGACCTATTAAAGGCAATATTCTTTATGTTGCTGTCCGCCGCCGTTGTGGCCGCAATGATGACCGTTGGCGCGTTTTTGGTCATTGCAATGGTCGTGACGCCCGGTGCCACGGCCTATTTGCTATGCGACCGATTTCCGCGGCTGATCATTGTGTCGGTAATTATCGGCACGCTGACAGGGTTTTTAGGAGCCTATGCCAGCTATTTTCTGGACGGTGCCACGGGCGGCGTGATTGTTACGTTGCAAACCGCGATCTTCCTACTGGCCTTTGTATTCGCGCCGAAACACGGCGTGCTAGCCGCGCGGCGCAAAGCGGCCCAAGCGTTGCGGTCCTTGCGAGAGGAGGTCCCGTCATGATCGAGACACTGCTGTTTCCGTTTCAGTTCCCATTCATGCAAAACGCATTCTGGATCATCTTACTCGTCGCCCCGCCCGCGGCATTGTTGTCGTGTTTTCTGGTGCTCAAAGGCTGGGCGCTGATGGGCGACGCCGTTAGCCATGCGGTGCTTCCAGGGGTGGTTCTGGCATGGATCACGGGCATCCCGCTGATCATAGGGGCCTTTGCGGCGGGCATGTCCTGTGCGCTGCTGACGGGTTACCTAAGCCATAACAGCCGGATCAAACAGGACACTGTCATGGGGGTAGTATTCTCGGGCATGTTTGGTGTTGGCATCATTATGTACACCTCGATCTCGACGAACCAGCATCTGGATCACATCCTGTTTGGCAACATGTTGGGGGTGGGACCGCAGGATTTATGGACGGCGGGCCTCATCTCGGTCTTTGTGACGGCGTTTATGGTGCTGAAATGGAAGGACCTGTTGTTGCATGCGTTTGATCCTGCCCAAGCGCAGGCAAGCGGCTTGCGAACCGATTTTTTGCACTATGGCTTGCTTGCGGTGTTGTCGTTGACCATCGTGGCCACGCTGACCGCGACAGGGCTGATCCTTGCTGTGGCGTTGCTGGTGACACCGGGCGCGATTGCGTTCCTGTTGGTGCGAAGCTTTGGCCCGATGCTGGTTGTGTCGGTTGCGGTTTGCACGCTGTCAATGTTCGCGGGAACCTACCTTAGCTTTTTCATCGACAGTGCACCGGCCCCGACGATCGTCCTGATCCTGACGGCTGTGTTCCTGGTGGCGTTCGTGAACCGTCTTTACGTCACGCGCAAAGCCTCGCGGATAGCGGCGAGAGCGGTTGACCCGCGATGACTGACTGTCGCAAGCTGCGAAAGTTACCGCATTAGCGCCAACGGACCGCTTTGGCGGCGGGGCACTTGCGGCCAGTTCCAATGGAGGTCGAGAATGACGATTTTTCCCCGCACTTTGTTCACCGACGAGCATGATCAGTTCCGCAAGATGGTCCGTCGCTATTGCGAGGAAAAAGTAAAACCCCGCCTTGCTGAGTGGAGCGAAAACCTGCGTGTCCCGAAAGCGCATTGGCAAGAGGCTGGAGCGCTTGGGATGCTGAATGCCTGGCTTGCCGAGGGATATGGCGGCATTGGCCAAGGCATCTTGTTTGATGTGATCGTCTGCGAAGAGCTGGGCCGTATCGGGGCCACGGGGCCGGGCTTTTCGCTGCATTCGCTGATAGTGACGCCCTACATTAACAACCACGGCAGTGATGACTTGAAATCACGGATCCTGCCCAAGATGGTGACAGGGGAAATAATCGGGGCCGTTGCGATGACGGAGCCGGGGACAGGCAGCGATCTGGCCGCCATCAAAACCCGAGCCGAACCCCATGGCAACGGGTGGAAGATCAACGGGCAAAAGACCTTTATCACTAACGGGCAAAACGCTGATGTTGTGGTGACAGCTTGCATTACCGATCCCGAAAAGGGGGCCAAAGGGATCTCTCTTTTCGCCATTGAACGAGATATGGAAGGGTTCAGCAGGGGGCGTAACCTGCGCAAGATCGGGCAGCACGGAAACGACACGGCGGAATTGTTCTTTGAGGATGTGTTCGTGCCAGCCGAGAACCTGATCGGACAAGAGAACAAGGGCTTTAGCTATCTAATGCAGGAACTGGCGCAGGAACGTCTGCTGATTTCCGTTCAATGTCAGGCCCGCGCCGAGGGCATTTTTGACCTCACCGTTGCCTATGTCAAAGAACGGAAAGCCTTTGGGAAACGGATACTGGATTTCCAGAATACGCGTTTCGCATTGGCCGCGATCAAGGCCGATTTGATGGCAGGGCGTGCCTTTTGCGATGCCCTGATACAACTGCGGATTGATAGCAATCTGGATGCCGTGCAGGCGTCGGCGGGCAAATTGTACCATTCAGAACTGTTGGGACGCGTCGTGGATCAATGCCTGCAGCTGTTTGGCGGCTACGGCTATATGGAGGAATACCCCATCGCCCAAGCCTATGTGGATGCCCGCGTAGAGAGGATTTACGGCGGGACATCCGAGATCATGAAAGAGATCATAGGGCGGTCACTGGATGCTGAGACTTCGGGCTAATCTAGCGCCGTTTTGTCCCGTGCAGGCGCTGCGGGCCATGTTGGCTGCATCATTGGGACAAAGACCGGCTTTCGAAACATTGTGAACATTGATTCGTCCGAAATAAGGCGTTAGGTGTCCAGATTGTGAACAAACAGTGCCAGATTTTAGGCATTAGTTCCATAAATCCCAAAAATGCTTGCAGAAAAAAGGCAGAAATTGGGCGTGCACCGTATTGTGATCCTTTGTTGCCAAATCAGAAACAGTCACCAGACAAGCTTAATATGTTCTTGCTGAATTACCTTTAAACATTGGAGTTTTCGTCGTGCGATCAAGCTTCCAGCATCATATGTTGAAACAGTAAACACGTGACGGTTGTTTGTTGGTTCTCAATACACTCCAAATAAATCTATGGAGTTTCGTTCACTTTAACTTAGTCACGATTTTCGCCTTCCCGCAGCATGACAGCACAGATAATAAGAATAGGCCCACTGGGGGGCGAAGTCTAAAGGTCACGGGGGCGACCGCATTGAACGCGTACTTTTACGTACGGGATGAATGTGTTCGCTATGCTGCCAAGCTACCGAATACTACATAGGCACATTAATTTATGTGCCGTGTTAAGTCGCTCGCGACTTGTCTTCCCTTCGGAAGGACAGAGGATCTCTGCGCGTCGTCATTTGACCGTTGGAGTGCGCCTTGGGTCCAACGTGTTTACTGCATTCGTGCAGCCCGCTTGTTTGGCGGAGAAGGAGAAGAAGATGAATAGATCTGAGAGAGTGGGGATGCTGAAATCTCCGATCGTATCTTCCGGAGCGAAAGCCCGGACCGTCAACGCATCTGCAGACACATCATTTTCAAAGCCGCTTGGCACCGGCAATGCGTTTTTACAGATTTTCCCCAAAAATTTCTACCAAGGCACAATTGCTGCCCGACTGTTCGCACGTTTGATCCCAATTAACGTGGTGCTTCCCTTCGCAAACGGCCTTGGGACTTACCCACGTTCGCGTCACGAAATTAAAGGCGGCGCAAGGCGCAACCTGAACTGACCAGCTTTGCCCGGTCGACGGGCCCATCATAGATTTGAGGCGGACAGCACAGTTCTAGCGCGCTTAGGCAGATATTGGAGACAACAGATATGACAATTCTTAGAGGCAAACCAATAGGCCAATCTTTCCCGTCAGGATGTGCAGCCGAGGCAGCGCATCTTGCTTTGGTTCCGCAGATGGCACCGATCGGCAGGATCGACGGAATTGTTGAATATTTCTTGGCTCAACCGGCCGCCAGCCTAGTTACAGACCCAGATATCGTCGCATGTAACGTGACACCTAAATCGAACTTCCAAGCCATGCTGGAAGTTACAAGTTTAAATACCGTTATTAAAGGTAGACCTGCTCATGTCTAAATTGCCCGCAGATGCACCCGTCGGTGCAACCGATTTCACCATTCAAGATTCGCTTTTGGACAATTCCGGCAAGGTCACCCTTAAGGTCACAGAGATCGTCGGAGGTGGGGCCGATAAGAATGACGCTGAGTATATCACCTTCACCGGTGACCCTGACGGTGCGCCCCTGACCGAACTCGAGCTGAAGTACATCGGTAAATACGCCGGTGATCCAGATACGATGCGGTTCGACCTTGCTACTTTCGACGACGACTTCCTGTTGAAGCTCGACTATGCGGGTGCAGATGACACCATCCTGCTTGAAGGTGTGGATTCATACGATACCAACCCGGATGGATCGACCACGGTAAATTACACGGGCGCTGACGGTCAGCCCCATGTTATGACCATTGAACAAACCAATGCCCAACTGGATATCTATCTTGGTGGCGACGGGATCGTGGATGGTACCGATGGCGATGACGTCATGAACATCGGTTACACCGATGAGCAGTGTGACATCATTGACGGTGCTGATGGCATTAACGATACGATCATCGGCTATGCTGGCAACGACACCATTAATGGTGGCGAGGGTGCCGACATAATTTATGGTGACAACGGGACAAAAGCCGGGCCGACCGAAACTGTTCGTGAAAGTTTTGAATGGGACCGCCAGACCGAAGCTGAAGTCGATTCCTCATTCGTACAGGATACTGGCAATGTTTCGGTTACGTATACCCGCACGGCGGATGAAAACACACACGATTCAAGGCTGAACACCGACCAGCTGAACGTCAATGGGATCGACAGCGGCACAGAGACGATAGACACAGACAGCGGCCTGAAGTCACAGACAAACGGTCAAACCGGTCGTGGCGAATTCGAATGGGTATACTCGGAATCTGTGTCGAACGTGCAGTTCAACATCAACGACATTGATGGTGACGGTATTGTCAAAGTGACGGCTTATGACAAAAACGGCGTTGAAATCCCCGTTCAGTTGACGGGCGGCGACAAGCTGACCCTACTCGACACCGATGGGGTGAACGGTGCCGAGACTGCTGACAGCAATGGCGGATATAATGATCCCGACACCAAGTATTACAACCTTCAGGTGACGGTTGCGGGCCCAGTCGACAAGATTGTGGTCGAACATACGCAGGATGGCGACGACAACTCCGGTATCCGCATCACCGACATGTATTTTGACGCGCCTGTCGCGGGCACCGGTGCATATGCCGTCGGTGGCGATGATGTGATTATGGGTGATGCTGGCAATGACACCATCTTTGGTGAAGGTGGGGACGATTCCATCAACGGTGGCACCGGCGACGATTATATCGAAGGCAACAGTGGCGACGATACGGTTTCGGGCGGCACCGGCAACGACACCATCTATGGTGACAACAACGGTTCTGGCCCAACACCGCCAACTGGCGAAACCGTGCGCGAAAGCTTTGAATGGGATAAGGCCCCCGATCCAAGTGACAACACTGCCGTTGATAACAACGACAACCTATCTGGCGGGTTCACCCAGGATACCGGCAACGTAACCGTCGCATTCTCGGTCACCAACACGTCCAAGACACCCGAGACGACGTTCTCGACAGACGCACAAAAGGTCCACTCGGTCACAACCGGTACGGCCGAGGCGATCAACCCGAATAGCTCACTCGCATCGCTTGCCAACGAAGATGGCGAACGCGCGACCTACAAGCTTGATTTCTCGGCGGATGTGACCAACGTCAGCTTCCGCATCAACGACATCGACAACGCGTCGAAGGTCGTGATCGTCGCGGTTGGACCGGATGGTCTTCGCACCCCGATTGACGTGTCGACAGGTAGCGGGATTACAGCGCAAAACCTGGACGGTATTGGCGGCAATGAGACGTTGCTGAGCGGCGGTGGCAATGGCGCAGACACCGATCCGTCCCACTCCGCTTTGGTTAACATTGCAGGTCCGGTTGACTATCTCGAAATCACCCATACCAAGGTTCAATCCTTGTCTGCTGGCAATGACGCCGGGATCAACATTACGGATGTCTATTTTGACGCCCCCGTTGCGCCCCCTGTCGGTGGCGATGCCGGCTTTGGCAATGACTCCCTTATGGGCGACGAAGGCGACGATTTCATTGATGGCGGTGCTGGCAATGATACGATTGACGGCGGTGCCGATAACGACACGTTGATCGGTGGCGATGGTCGCGACATGCTGACCGGTGGCGGCGGTGTGGACAACATCAGTGGTGGTGCGGATCAGGATACAATCATTGGCGGCTCAGCTGGCGATATCGTTGACGGTGGCGCAGGCGGTTTTGACCCTGACGGATTGATCAACACAGATACAGACACGCTGGACCTGAGCGGCCTGAATTTCCGCTTGACGGATTTGACCCCCGACAGCAACGGCAATGGCCAAAATGGTACGGTTAATCTGTTCGACAGCGCAGGCAACCCGACAGGATCGTTCACCTTTACCGAAATCGAAACCATCCTTGGCGATCCCTATGTCGGCCCGGTTGACGGTCTGAACACTGGCGAGGTCATGAACCCCGGCTATACAGATGCACAAGGCGATCAAATTGATGGCACCGATGGTGATAACGACACGATCTTTGGCAATGGCGGCGACGACACGATCAACAGCGGTAACGGCGACGACACTGTCGACGGCGGCTCCGGTGATGATACATTTGTGCTGACCGACGGTCTGGACAACGATGTGATTGTTGGCGGCGAAACTGGTGAAACCGATGGCGATACCATCGACAGCACCGACATCAATGATGATCTGAACGTTGTGTTCACCGCGCCGGAAACCGGTACAATTACCGATGGCACCGACACAACGTCCTTTGAAGAGATTGAAAAGCTGGAACTTGGCGGCGGCGACGACACCGTGACCGGATCTGACGGCGGTGATAATGTCAGCACTGGCGGCGGGAATGACGTCGTTGTTGGTGGCGCTGGTGACGACACGCTTGCAGGCAATAGCGGCAACGACAGTCTGGACGGTGGTGATGGCAATGACAGCATCACGGGCGACACCCCGGGTATTACTGGTGTTCCGGATGCCGATCTGCCGTTAATCTCGACACCCTTTGATCAGGACCCGAACCCGAACGACAACAAAGACACGATTAACGGTGGTGCCGGTAACGACACAATCGACGGCGGCGACGATGCTGACCTTATCGATGGTGGCATCGGCGACGATGTGATCGAAGGTGGGATCGACAACGACACCATCATGGGCGGCGAAGGTGACGATACCATCACCGATATTCAGGGCGCAGACAGCATCTTTGGCAATGATGGCAATGACTCAATCGTTGCCGGTGTGGATACGTTCTCGGATTATGCGAACGATCAGCAGTTCATCACGAACCCGCTGACCGGTGCGACGATCCCGAATCCGTTCTTTGGAACGGGCGACCCGAACCAGGACGATGGCCGTGACTTTGTTGATGGTGGTTCGGGTAACGATACGATCCGCACCGGTGACGACTCTGACACGATCTTCGGCGGCACAGGCGACGATTCAATCAACGCCGGCATTGATGATGACCTCGTAGAAGGTGGCGACGGCAATGACAGCATCATCGGCAGCCATGGCTCCGACACGCTGCGCGGCGGCGAAGGCAACGATACGATCTGGGGCGGCTTCGGTCCTGAAACCATCGCGGGCGTCGCTGGCGACATTATTGACGCGCTTGATCCACAGCCAAACAACGGCAAGGACTTGATCGAAGGCGGTGCCGGCGACGACGTTCTGTACGGTGAAGACGATGACGACACCATCTTTGGTGGGGCCGATAACGACTATATCGACGGCGGCATCGACGACGACAGCCTGGATGGCGGTCAGGGCAATGACACTATCTTGGGTGGTCAGGGCAATGATACGATCATCGGTGCACAGGGCGATGACATCATTGACGGCGGCGAAGGAAATGACACCATCCTTGCGGGCAATGACAATGACAGCGTCCTGGGCGGTGCGGGCAACGACACGATCGACGGTGGCCAAGGCAACGACACCATCGACGGCGGTGACGGCGACGACTCTATCGCAGGCGGCTTCGGCGAAGACAGCATTTTGGGTGGTGCCGGCAACGACACGATCTTTGCAGCTGGCGACAACGATACTGTAGACGGTGGTGACGGTGACGACAGCATCAGCGGTGTACGCGGTGACGATCTGCTGTTTGGTGGCGAAGGTAACGATACCATCGACGGCGGCGAGGATAACGACACCGTTTCCGGTGGGGCTGGCAACGACAGTCTGCTGGGTGGCTTTGGCAACGACGAACTGATTGGTGGTGACGGCGATGACACCATCATCGGCGGCGGTGACAACGACATCATTCGCGGCGGCGCTGGCAATGACAGTATGCGCGGCGATGACGGAGAGGACACTTTCCTTGATGTCAACGGTGGCGATACCATCGACGGCGGTACCGGTACGGACCCAAGCGACTATGACGTAATCGACCTGACAGGTTCATTGAACGGTGGTGGTTATCGCCTTGAGAACCTGCGTCCCGACACAGATGTTGGCGACGACATTGACGGGGACAGCCGCAACGACGGTCAGGACGGCACAATCGTCTTTACCGATAATTTGGGCAATGAAACCGGTCGTCTGGACTTTACCAACATCGAAAGCATCGTCCCTTGCTTTACGCCGGGTACGTTGATCGCGACGGCAAAAGGCCAACGTCGTGTCGAAGATTTGCAACCGGGCGATCGGGTCATTACCCGCGACAACGGCCTGCAGGAAATCGCATGGGTCGGTCAAAAGACACTGACGCAAAAGGACTTTATCGCACGTCCTGAACTTAAGCCGGTTCTGATCAAGGCAGGGTCTTTGGGTCACAACATGCCAGAGCGTGACATGATGGTGTCCCCGAACCACCGGATGTTGATCGCGGACAAAGGCGCGTCGATGTATTTTGACGAGCCCGAAGTTCTGGCTGCGGCCAAGCACTTTGTCGGTAAGGACGGGATCAGTCATGTAGACGTTTCCCAGACTAGCTACATCCACTTTATGTTCGAGCGTCACGAAGTTGTGCTGTCGGATGGTACGTGGACGGAAAGCTTCTATCCTGGCGACTATACCATCGACGGTCTTGGGTCAGAGCAGCGTGACGAAATCCTCGCGCTCTTCCCCGAGCTTGAGACGGAAGTCGGCATGAAGGGCTACCGGACGGCGCGTGCAACCCTCAAGAAGTACGAAGCCAAACTGCTTCTCGGGTAAATTCAGGTTTTGGGGCCCGCTGGACAAGGCAGGCTCCAAGGCAGCTACAAATTAGCCAAAGGAAATCGGTGGGGACTGATTCTGACAATTCGTCAGGCGATTTTGGTTAATTCGAAACATATACCAGGCTGACATCGTCAGATTGCCGTTTCATCGGGGCGCAGATTGCAGTCTGCGCCCCGATTTTTCGTATCCATGTGCACTGATCTGCAATGTTTGCGCAAACATTCTTGATAGCGATGATGAATGCCTTAACGTCTGACCTCGGGTCGTCTTAAACGCCGCACGTTGCGAAAGTTTGAAAGCGATCACTCTGGGAGGAGAAAATTATGACGGAAAATAAAAACCTCAACCGGCGTTCATTTCTGACGAAATCCGCCGTTGCCGGTGGCGCTGCTGCAGGTAGCATGCTGGCCGCACCAGCTGTTCTTGCGCAAGCACCGATGGTGATCAAGATGCAGACATCTTGGAACGATGCCAACATCTGGCAGGACTTTGCCCGCGACTATGCATCGCGCGTCGAGGAAATGTCGGGTGGTCGTCTCAAAGTAGACGTGCTGCCAGCTGGTGCTGTGGTAGCCGCGTTCCAAGTTCTGGATGCTGTGAACGACGGTCTTATCGATGCCGCACACTCGGTGCCCGTTTACTGGTACGGTAAAAACAAAGCGGCGTCCTTGTTCGGGACCGGCCCCGTTTTCGGCGGTTCTGCAACAACCATGCTGTCGTGGTTCTACGAAGGTGGCGGCCAGGCGCTGTACAACGAATTGACCCAAGATATTATGGGTCTGGACGTTGTCGGCTACATGGGTTTCCCGATGTTCGCGCAGCCCTTTGGCTGGTTCAAAGAAGAAGTGAACACCGTTGCCGACCTGCAGGGCTTTAAGTACCGCACAGTTGGCCTTGCCGCTGACTTGATGGCCAAGCTCGGCATGTCGGTTGCGCAGCTGCCTGGTGGTGAAATCGTGCCTGCGATGGAACGTGGCGTGATTGACGCGTTCGAATTCAACAACCCGTCGTCGGACAAAGATTTCGGCGCGCAGGACGTTGCCAAGAACTATTATCTGTCCTCATATCATCAGGCTTCCGAAAGCTTTGAATTCCTGTTCTCCAAGACCTTCTTGGAAGATCTTGATCCGGACCTTCAGGCCATCTTGAAATACGGTGTAGAAGCGGTGTCGACGGCAAACACAGCCAAAGCGATGAACCGGTATTCTGCGGATCTGCAATTCTTGCAGAATGATGCGGGCGTTAACGTGCGCCGCACCTCCAAGGAAATCCTCGATGCGCAACTTCAGGCATGGGACGAACTGATTCCAGAACTGGAAACAGATCCGTTCATGAAGAAGTGTCTGGACAGCCAGCGCGATTGGGTTAGCCGTGTTTCTTACTACGAGCTGATGAACGCGCCTGATTACGGGTTGGCTTACGAGCACTACTTCCCCGGCAAGATCAAACTTTGATCGATTAGGTCAGAGTAGTGAAACGAACCTCGGCATTATTTATGCCGGGGTTTTTATGCGAGGTAAGGGAGTATCATGTTATCTATTATTCGGTTCGCCGATAACCTCTCCGCTTGGTTTGGCAAATCTTTTGCCTGGCTCATTTTGTTGATGTCGCTTGGTACGGGCTACGAAGTTTTCGTTCGCTACGTGATGAACAACCCGACCGCATGGGCGCTGGATGTATCATTTATCATGTACGGAACACTGTTCATGATGGGCGGTGCCTATACGCTGTCGCGCGGTGGGCATGTGCGGGGCGATTTCCTTTACCGGCTTTTGCAGCCCAAGACCCAAGGCAAAATCGACATTGTCTTGTACATCATATTCTTCTTTCCCGGCGTTATCGCGCTGATCCTTGCAGGTTGGAAATATGCTGCCCGATCATGGCAATACGGCGAAGTGTCGGTCAACAGTCCGGCGGGAGTTCCGATCTACCAGTTCAAAGCGGTCATCGTTGCGGCAGGGATTTTGCTGTTCGTTCAGGGAATCGCGCAAGTATGCCGCTGCATCATCGCAATCAGAGACAACTATTGGGTTGAAGCAGACGAAGACGTTTTCGAAACCGAAGACCTTTTGATGCAAGAAGCCAATAAGGCCGAGAAAGACCATATTACATGACCGATCCGCAAATTGCCCTGATGATGCTGGGCTTGTTCATCATCTTTGTTTTCCTAGGCTTTCCGATTGCATTCACGCTAATGGCGATGGGCATCGGCTTTGGCTATTACGCCTATTTCGATGCGCGCCGGATGTGGCGCAGCTTTGACCGATTAGAAGAAACTGCGGGGCCGTGGGACCAATGGTCGACCTGGGTCGAGGGGTTTTATAATAATCGAATATTCGATTTATTTGTGAACCAGACCTTTACGGTGATGTCGAACGAAGTTCTGACCGCTGTGCCGTTGTTCTTGTTCATGGGCTATATCGTTGAACGGTCCAATATCGTTGACCGTCTGTTCACTACCTTGAACGTCGCGTCCAAAAATGTTCCGGGGTCGATGGGTGTTGCGGCGCTGATCACCTGCGCGTTGTTCGCCACAGCCACGGGGATTGTGGGGGCGGTTGTGACCTTGATGGGCCTACTGGCGCTGCCAGCAATGCTCAAAGCGCGCTATGATCCGTCCTTTGCGGCGGGCATCATCTGCGCGGGCGGTACACTTGGTATCTTGATCCCGCCGTCGATCATGCTGATCGTCTATGCTGCGGCCACCAACGTATCGATCGTGCGGCTATACGCTGCGGCGCTTTTGCCGGGGCTGACGCTAGTGGGCCTGTATCTGGTCTATATCGTGGGCAGGGCCCTGATCCAGCCGTCGTCAGCGCCAAAACCGACGGATGACGAAGTGCCGGACATTCCGATGGGCAAACTGGTGTGGATGATCATAACGTCATTTGTTCCGCTCGCCTTCCTGATCTTTGCGGTACTCGGGTCCATTCTATTTGGCCTTGCCACCCCGACCGAAGCGGCATCAATCGGCGCATTGGGCGGTATATTCCTTGCCTTTATCTATCGGGCAATGACATGGCAGCGGATGCGCGAAAGCGTCTATCTGACAGTGCGCACGACCGCGATGGTGTGCTGGCTGTTCGTGGGTTCTTACACGTTCTCGGCGGTGTTCTCGTATCTTGGCGGCGAGCATGTGATTTCCGAGTTTGTCCAAGGCTTGGACCTGACACCCATCCAGTTCTTGATCCTTGCCCAGCTGATTATCTTTTTGCTGGGATGGCCGCTGGAGTGGTCAGAGATCATCATCATCTTCGTGCCGATCTTTTTGCCGCTTTTGGCGGTGTTCGAGATCGACCCGCTGTTCTTTGGGATATTGGTTGCACTTAATTTACAAACCAGTTTTCTGACGCCCCCCATGGCCATGTCGGCCTATTACCTCAAAGGGATCGCGCCGCCCGAACTTCGGTTGACGCAGATTTTCGCGGGCGTGATGCCGTTTCTGTTCTGTGTGATCCTGTCGATGGTGCTGATGTATGTCTTCCCGTCGATCGTGTTCTATCTGCCGGAAATGTTCTATGGCAAATAGTGCAGCACAGGCTGACCGCACAGTGGCGTCACCCAGCGTGACGCTGCTGCGGGATCGCTTGGCATCGGGTGCGCTGGATGCCAGCGTCCTTGTGGAAAGCTATATCGCCCGGATCGAGGCCCGCGAGGCCGAGGTCGGAGCATGGGCATGGTTCGATGCAGAATTCGTTCGGGCGCAGGCCAAGACGCTGGATGCGCAACGACGGGCAGGGCTGCCACTTGGCCGTCTGCACGGACTTCCAGTGGGGTTAAAAGACGTCATAGACACCCTGCGCATACCCACCGAAAACGGCTGTGCTGGCGACGCTGGACGGGTTCCGCTGCGCGACGCCTTTATCGTCGAACGGCTTAAGAAAGAGGGCGCGATCATCATGGGCAAGACGGTCACGACCGAACTTGCCTTTATGCATCCGGGTAAAACAGCCAACCCGCATAATTTGGCCCATACGCCGGGCGGCTCATCGCAAGGGTCTGCTGCTGCTGTGGCTGATGGCATGGTGCCCTTGGCCATTGGCACGCAAACGGGTGGGTCTGTGATCCGGCCTGCATCCTTTTGCGGCGTAACCGGATACAAGCCGACATTCGGCACGATCCCGCGGCGTGGGCTGCTGACCCAGTCGCCCACGTTGGACACGATCGGTGTTTTTGCCAGCGATCCCGCCGGGGCCGCATTGCTCGCCGAGGTACTGTTCGGCCATGATATCGAAGACGCTGCCACCACGCTTGCGCCCACACCTGCACTGCTTGCTGCCGCAACATCGAAACCGCCGTTGGCACCGGTGTTTGGTTTTGTGCGCCCACCAGGCTGGGAAGAAAACGCTGAGCCACAGTTGAAGGAGGCCTTCAACGAATTGATCGAAGCGCTTGGCGATCAAGCGTTTGAATTGCCCCTTCCGTCGATTTTTCAAACCGCCGCGGAACAACGCAAGCTGATCAATTTCGCTGAAATGGCCTATCACTATTATCCTTACGCCCGCGACATGGGTGATAAGCTGGGGCAGGCGACGCGCGATGCAATAGAGGAGGGGAACGGGGTTCTTGCGCGCGATTACCAGTCGGCGTGTGACATGCCAAAGGTTCTAAACGCCGCCTTGGGCGAATTGCTAACGCGCTGCGATGCTTTGATTTGCCCGTCTGCAACGGGGCCAGCCCCCCTAGGGCTTGAGACGACAGGCGATCCGATCTTCAATGGTCTTTGGACCTTTTGCGGCACACCTTGCATCAGCCTACCGCTGCTCACCTCGCAAGAGGGCCTGCCTATGGGCGTCCAGCTTGTCGGGGAACGTGGCAATGACGCGCGACTGATGCGCACAGCGCAATGGCTTTTCGACTGGGCTGATGGCGCAACACAATAAGGAATGAAATGACATGAACCGCATACTCGCTCTTTTCGCATTCACCACACTTGCCGTGTTTCTACTGATATTGGCATTCAATGTCCCCAGCCCGGACCTGGTGATCATCATTGTCGTGACCCTTGGGTTCGTGGCCTATGACTTTGCCACCTCAAGTAAAAACAAGCGGGACTAGTCGAATGTCAAAGCCGGTGATCTGGATCACGCGCACCCTTTCGGCTGCCACATTGGACCGCGCCCGCCGTGATTACGAGGTGATCTGGGATCCTTTAGATGCACCGGGCAGCGCCGATGACATCATCGCGATGAGCGCCAAGGTCGACGGGATCATCCCGTGCCATTCAGAGCATTTCAGCGCGGATGTTGTGGCCCGTCTGGATCCACGGCTAAAAATTGTAGCGAACCATTCGGTGGGGGTTGATCACTGTGATCTGCCCGCGCTTCGTGCCAAAGGGATCGCGGTCACCAACACACCCGGCGTGCTGTCAGATGCCACGGCAGAGCTGGCGATGATGCTGATGCTCGGGGCTGCACGTCATGCAGTCGAAGGGGATCGCACTGTGCGGTCCGGGGCCTGGGATTCCTGGTCACCGGCGTTTCTGGTGGGTAAGCAGGTCACCGGCGCACGTCTTGGTATTATTGGCATGGGCGGCGTTGGCCGCGCCTTTGCCCGCAAAGCACACGGTTTTGATATGGAAATCCACTATCACAATCGCAGTCGTCTGACGCCCGAGGACGAGGGCGGTGCGACCTATCACGAAAACCTTGCCGATCTTTTGGCGGTGTCCGACTTCCTGACGCTGCATTGTCCCGCCACGCCCGAGACGACCGGGTTGATGAACGCCGAGCGTCTTGCGCAACTGCCAGCGGGCTGTGTGATCGTGAACACCGCACGGGGAAATCTGATTGATGAAGCAGCGTTGCTGGAGGCCGTTGAAACCGGCCATATTGGTGCTGCGGGGCTGGATTGTTTTGTCACTGAACCCGGCGGCAATCCGGCATTTGCGGAGCATGAGAACATCATGATGATGCCCCATGTCGGCAGCGCCACGGTCAAGACGCGCGACGCGATGGGGTTCAAAGCGCTGGATAATCTAGATGCATTTTTCCGAGGTGATACGCCAACGGATCTACTTTGATCTGCAAACGTACAAGGGCGAGCAGGCCGCCCTCTAGCTGTTGAAATTTGCCATCAGCTGGTGGAATTTCTCGCCTTGGACGGCCACGTGATTGCGCAAAACAGTCGCTACTTTTTCTGCATCTTCCGCCTGAAGCGCGCTCACGATCTCGCGGTGTTCAGCCATGGACTGCCCCATGCGTCCGCGAAACCGCAGTTGCATTTTGCGGTAGGCCCTTAGCTTGTTCTGCAAACGCAACGCTTGTTTCTCCAGATACCCGTTCGCTGACCCACGATAGATGATTTGATGGAATTTTTCATTCTCGGCATAGTATTGCACGTGGTCATTCTGGTCGATCGCCTCTTGGCACCGGTCGTTCGCCTCGGCCAATTGTTGTAAACCGTGCTCTGAAATTCTGGACGCGGCCAACCGTCCGCAAGATGCTTCTAATTCGGCCATCATCTCGAACATCTCCATCAACTCGACCGGGCCGGGTTGGCGCACGAAAACACCACGACGGGGGATTTGTTCCGCAATTCCGGCGGCCACAAGTACTTGAAGCGCCTCGCGTACGGGGGTGCGTGATACACAAAAATGTTCGGCTAGTTTCACCTCGTCCAGACGTTCGCCGTCGCGGTATTTGCCTGCAAAGACAAGCTGTTCTAACGTCTCGGCGATCTTGTCTGCGCGTCTATTTTCCATACCTGCTATTTAGCAGTAGGTCGCAAATAATGCAATCTTTGAAATATTGTATACAAGAAGTTTGACTTGGAATGCAGAACATGGAAAGCATGGTTTTGTAGAACCGGGGCTTTTGACCTTGGTCACATTCTGGGAGGAAATTATGAAATTGACTGCACTCAAGGCAGCGGCAACGCTTGCCTGCTTTACGCTGGGCTCTGCCGCCTATGCCGAAACCCTGCGCCTGTCGCATCAGTGGTCCAACAAAGATGTCCGCCATCAGGTAGCACAAATCGTTGCGGACGGCGTCAAGGCAGCTGATGTGGATTTGGAGATCCAGATTTTCGGATCAAAGTCCCTGTTCAAACCACGCGAACAGTACCGCCCCCTAAGCCGTGGGCAATTGGACATGACTGTTCTACCGCTTAGCTATGCCGGGGGCCAACAGCCTGCATTTAACCTGACTTTGATGCCCGGTCTGGTGAAGAACCACGATCACGCAGCCCGCCTAAGCGCGTCGCCCTTCATGGCCGCGCTAGAAGAGAAAATGGCCGATGACGATGTCATGGTTCTGGTTCACGGATATCTGGCTGGTGGATTTGTCGGAAAAGATAAATGCATCACCAAGCCGGAAGACGTGAAAGGCTTGCAAACCCGCGCGGCCGGCAAGGCGTTTGAGCAAATGCTGGCCGGGGCAGGCGCGTCGATTGCGTCGATGGCGTCGTCCGAGATTTATAACGCCATGCAAACCGGCGTTCTGACTGCTGCAAACACATCGTCGTCGTCTTTCGTGTCCTACCGGATTTACGAACAGGTGGCGTGTTATACCCCAGCGGGCGAGGTGGCATTGTGGTTCATGTATCAGCCGCTTTTGATGAACAAATCCAAGTTCGACGGCCTAACCGCAGACCAACAAAAAGCATTGCTGGATTCTTCCGCCAAAGCGCAGGCTTTCTATCTGGAAGAAGCGAAGAAGCAGGATGCTGCGTCAGAGCAGGTTTTCCGTGATGCAGGCGTGGAAATCGCGCAGATGACGCCGGCAGATTTTGAGGCATGGCGCGCTCTGGCACAGGAAACGTCCTACAAAGCGTTCGTAGAGGACGTGCCAGACGGCCAATCGCTGCTCGATATGGCGTTGTCTGTCGAATAATCCAATCAAGGGAGGCTGCACTTTTGTGGCCTCCCTTGCACAGATGATTTCCTCAAATTTCTAAGGATGGTGGTATGGCGGGCCAAAGCTCGGCCGTCACTGCGCAAACAGGTGACAATCTGTTCTTGCGTGTTGTGGCTGCTCTTTCAACGGTTGCAGGATGGTGCTCGGCGGCAATGATCGTCGCGGCGGTCGGCATTACCTGCCAGATGATTTTTATTCGTTTCGTTTTGAACGGATCAACCGTCTGGCAAACCGAAGCGGTGATTTATCTGGCAATCGGATCAACGCTGGTGGGTCTGCCCTATGTGCAGCGCCTGCGCGGGCATGTGAATGTCGATTTGATCCCGCTCTCGCTGGGGCCGCGCGCGCGGTATATCATGGCGATTTTCACCTTGTCGCTGTCCACCGTAATGGTCGCTATCATGCTGTGGTATGGCTATGAATTTTGGCACCTCGCGTTTGAACGCAACTGGAAATCCGACACCATTTGGGGGGTCCGCCTGTGGATACCCTACGCCGCGCTGCCCATCGGTTTTGCGCTGTTTTTGTTGCAACTGATTGCTGACCTGACCGCAGTCATCCTAAAAATTGATAAGCCCTTCGGCTTGGAGGACAGCTAGTGGATCCGCTCACACTTGGTGCATTTGTCGCCTTTAGCACGATTATCGTTCTCTTCTCGGGTGTGTCTGTGGCCCTTGGCCTGCTGATAGTGTCGACTGGATTTTTGATGATCTTTGACGGGATGCGGTCGCTTGAATTGCTGCCAGAAATCCTGTTCGGCAAGCTTGACAACTTTGCGCTTTTGTCCATCCCGATGTTCATCATCATGGGATCGTCGATTGCATCCACACGGGCAGGGGCCGACCTGTACGAGGCGCTGGAGCGGTGGTTGACCCGTGTGCCCGGCGGGCTGGTGATTTCAAACCTTGGGGCCTGTGCGCTGTTCGCGGCGATGTCCGGGTCCAGCCCTGCCACCTGCGCGGCGATTGGTAAGATGGGCATCCCTGAAATGCGCAAACGCGGCTATCCGGACGGGGTGGCGGCAGGGTCGATTGCAGCGGGGGGAACCTTGGGCATTCTGATCCCACCCTCGGTTACAATGATCGTCTATGGCATTGCCACCGAAACCTCGATCGGGCGTCTGTTCTTGGCGGGTGTGATACCCGGCATACTGTTGGTCACGCTGTTCATGGCATGGTCGCTTTATTCCACGTGGAAATCGGGGAACCGTGAATTGCTTGCGACAGGCAGCTATACGTGGAAGGAAAAGTTCGAAATCCTGCCGCGGGTTTTGCCGTTCCTGTTTATCATTCTGGGTGTGCTTTACGCAATGTATGGCGGTGTCGCGACGCCGTCTGAAACCGCCGCAGTGGGCGCACTTTTGTGTCTGCTAATCGCGATGGTAATCTACAAACTGTGGAACCCGCGTGACCTGTGGGTTGTCCTGCGCGACAGCACTAAGGAAAGCGTGATGATCCTGTTCATCATCGCGGCGGCAGGCGTGTTTTCATATATGCTTTCCAGCCTTTATATCACGCAATCCATCGCAAACTGGATCGGGACCTTGGATGTGAATCCTTGGGTGCTGATGGGGTTCGTGAATGTGTTTTTGCTGATTGCAGGTTTCTTTTTGCCACCCGTTGCCGTTATTTTGATGGCGGCACCAATCTTGTTACCGATCATCACAACGGCAGGTTTTGATCCGATCTGGTTTGCGGTGGTGCTGACGATCAACATGGAAATCGGACTGATCTCGCCTCCGGTGGGGCTGAACTTGTATGTGATCAACGGAATAGCGCCTGACATCTCGCTCAAGACAATTTTGATGGGGTCCTTGCCCTTTGTGGCCTGTATGGTGCTGGCGATCATTTTGCTGTGCATCTTTCCGGGGCTTGCCACATGGCTGCCTGATGCGGTGATGGGAATCGCAGTATGAGCTTTATCGCGGGCCTTTTCGCATCGGTGTTTGATCGAAGTTATCGCAAGGCCATCTCGGCCGAGGCCGAAGGTCATTCAACCATCGATTTGTGCCTGAAGCTGTTGAGCAGCCACGGCGAAGTGTCTGGCAGCACATTGGCGCGTCTAATTCTAGACCGCTATGGTGCAATGGACGACACTGAAAAATTGCAGTTTTTCAAGTTTATGACCCAAGGACTTGAGATTGACGCGCAAAGGGTCATCGACACGCTAAAGACCTATAGCCAGTCCCCATCCAAGAAAAGCTACCGCGCCTTTGCCAGTGCTTGTGAACCCCGGCGGCAGGAATTGATGCGCAGGTTAAATCAGGTTTCCGGTGGGACTGGGCAACTGGTGGCTATGCGCATGGATTTACTGGCTTTGCTGCGAGACCACCCGCTGTTGGAACCGCTAGACGTGGATTTTCAACATTTGTTTGCCTCGTGGTTCAACCGCGGCTTTCTGGTGCTGCGCCCGATCAACTGGTCCAGCCCCGCCGAGATTCTGGAAAAGATCATCGCCTACGAGGCGGTGCATGCCATCGACAGCTGGGATGACCTCCGGCTTAGGGTGCAGCCAGCAGACCGGCAATGTTTCGGGTTCTTTCACCCCGCCATGCAAGATGAACCGCTGATTTTCGTCGAAGTGGCGCTGACCAAGGGCACCCCGAGTTCCGTGCAAGATTTGCTGGCAGATGGACGTACTGCAATCAACGCCGAAGACGCGGACACCGCCGTGTTCTATTCGATTTCAAATTGTCAGGATGGACTTGCGGGGATTTCATTTGGCAATTCCCTGATCAAGCAAGTCGCGGCCGATTTGGCGCGTGATCTGCCAGGGCTCAAAACTTTCGTGACTTTGTCGCCAATCCCGGGTCTGAACAAGTGGCGGACCGCCACCAAAGGCGCGATCCGTGAGGATGCCCCTGAAAATGCTATCGCCGCCCATTACCTGCTTGAGGCAAAGCGTCCCGATGGCAGCGCCCTTGACCCGGTTGCACGGTTCCATCTGGGCAATGGTGCCATGGTGCACGCTGTTCACACTGGCGCGGATGTCTCAGAAAACGGGATGAAGCAATCGAACGGCACGATGGTGAATTATCTCTACGATCTGTCGCAGATATCAAAGAACCACGAACAGTTTGTCAGCGAAAAAACGGTAGTTGCATCCGCAGACGTCCGCGCGCTAAGCGCCAGTATAGTGTCTGAAGCATAGGAATTTGAAAGATGGCTAATCCGCTTTTTGATAGTCTTTTTGGTAAACACGCTGGCAAGACGCAGATCTTTTTGCACCTGCCAGACGGCCAAAAGATCACCTATGCGAAATTCCTGCACATGGCCGCGCAATACGCAGGTGCGCTAACCAAGTTTGGCCTTGTCCCAGGTGACCGTCTGGCCGTTCAAATCGCCAAATCGCCGCAAGCATTGGCCGTCTATGCAGCTTGTGCGCAGGCTGGTGTTATTTTTCTGCCGCTAAACACCGCCTACACCCCCGAAGAGGTGTCATATTTCGTTGAAAACAGCGGGGCACGTTTAGTTTTATGCGATCAGGCCAAGCACGCTGGGATGGTCCCTGTGGTCAAGGCATGTGGCGCTAAGCTGGCGACGATGAACGCAGACGGGTCAGGCACATTTGCCGATGTGGCCGCAGGCATGCCAGATAGCTTTCCAACCGTCGACCGGTCGTTGGATGATCTGGCCGCATTTCTGTACACATCAGGCACTACGGGTCGGTCCAAAGGGGCAATGCTGACCCAAGGCAACCTGCTGTCGAACGCGCAGACTTTGGTGGCCGAATGGCAATTCACCCACGACGACGTGTTGCTGCATGCCCTGCCGATCTTTCACACGCATGGTCTGTTCGTGGCGTCGAACATCACGTTGCTTGCAGGTGGCCAGATGATTTTCCTGCCGGCGTTTAACGTTGACCAGATCATTGAACATCTGCCTAAATCAACGTCCCT